>NZ_CP060034.1:3231465-3877758 GCF_023208195.1 Nocardioides sp. InS609-2
ATCCCGCCGCCCGACCAGCGGAGGTCATACAACTAATGGCAACGAACGAAGACTTGTACGCCGACCCCTCGGAGACCAGCCAGGGCAAGGTGTTCACCGTCACCGGCCAGGACTGGGACTCCATCACCGAGGGCCTGGGCGACTCCGCCGACGAGCGCGTCGTGGTCAACATGGGCCCGCAGCACCCCTCGACCCACGGCGTACTCCGGCTGATCCTCGAGCTCGAGGGTGAGACGGTCACCGAGGCCCGGTGCGGCATCGGCTACCTCCACACCGGCATCGAGAAGAACATGGAGTTCCGCACCTGGGTGCAGGGCACGACGTTCTGCACGCGGATGGACTACCTCTCCCCGTTCTACAACGAGATGACCTACGCGCTCGGCGTGGAGCGGCTCCTCGACATCGAGGACGACATCCCCGAGAAGGCTCAGGTCATGCGGGTCCTGCTCATGGAGCTCAACCGGATCTCCTCCCATCTGGTCTGCATCGCCACCGGTGGCATGGAGATCGGCGCCCTCACCGTGATGACGATCGGCTTCCGCGAGCGTGAGCTCGTGCTCGACCTGTTCGAGCTGATCACCGGCCTGCGCATGAACCACGCGTTCATCCGCCCGGGCGGCGTCGCCCAGGACATCCCGCCAGGCGCGCTCGACGAGATCCGCGACTTCGTCGTGTTGATGAAGAAGCGCCTGCCCGAGTACGCCGCCCTCTGCAACGCCAACCCGATCTTCAAGGCCCGCCTCGACGGCGTGGGTCACCTCGACCTCGCCGGCTGCCTGGCGCTCGGCCTGTCGGGCCCGCCGGTGCGCGCCACGGGCTACGCCTGGGACCTCCGCAAGACCGAGCCCTACTCCGGCTACGAGACCTACGACTTCGACGTGCAGACGTGGGACACCGCCGACGCCTACGGCCGCTTCCGGGTGCGCCTGGCCGAGATGCACGAGTCGCTCAAGATCATCGAGCAGGCCGTCGAACGGCTGGCTGGCCTCGAGGGTGCGCCGGTCATGGTCGGCGACAAGAAGATCGCCTGGCCCAGCCAGCTCGCGATCGGCAGCGACGGCATGGGCAACAGCCTCGACCACATCAAGCACATCATGGGCGAGTCCATGGAGGCCCTGATCCACCACTTCAAGCTGGTGACTGAGGGCTTCCGGGTGCCCGCCGGTCAGGCCTACGTGCCGATCGAGTCGCCGCGTGGCGAGCTGGGCGCGCACGTCGTCTCCGATGGCGGCACCCGCCCGTTCCGCGCGCACTTCCGCGACCCGTCGTTCACCAACCTGCAGGCCACCAGTGTGATGAGTGAAGGCGGCATGGTGGCCGACGTGATCGTGGCGATCGCGTCCCTCGACCCCGTGATGGGAGGCGTTGACCGATGACTGCTCTGCCCGAAGCGCGTCTCGACGAGACGACGTACGCCGAGCTGGTGGAGATCGCGGCCCGCTACCCGCAGAAACGGTCCGGCCTGCTGCCGATGCTGCACCTCGTGCAGTCGGCAGCCGGGCGCATCACCCCCGAGGGCATCGAGGCCTGTGCCGAGATCCTCGGCATCACCGCGGCCGAGGTCAGCGGCGTCGCGACGTTCTACACGATGTACAAGCGCAAGCCGGTCGGCGACTACCACGTCGGCGTCTGCACCAACACGCTGTGCGCGGTCATGGGTGGCGACGTCATCTTCGAGCGGCTCAAGGATCACCTCGACGTCGGCAACGACGAGACGACCCCAGATGACGGAGCCGGCAAGACCATCACTTTGGAGCACGTCGAGTGCAACGCGGCCTGCGACTACGCCCCGGTCGTGATGGTCAACTGGGAGTTCATGGACAACCAGACCCCGGAGTCCGCGACGCAGCTGGTCGACGACCTGCGCGCCGGGACCGAGGTGCACTCCACCCGGGGCCCGAAGCTCTGCACGTGGCGCGAAGCCGAGCGGGTGCTCGCCGGTTACACCGACGGCCTGGCTGACGAGGGCCCAGCCGCCGGACCGGCCTCGCTGGTCGGCCTGGCCATCGCCCGCGAACGAGGCTGGACGGCGCCCGAACCGGCAGCCACCCAGTCCGCACCTGCGCAGGAAGGCGGCTCGAAGTGACCGACGTACTCACCCCGGTCCTCACCAACAACTGGGACCAGGACCGCAGCTGGACCCTTGCCTCCTACGAGGCGCAGGGCGGCTACGGCGCGCTGAAGAAGGCGCTCTCGCCTGAATTCGGAGGGCCCGACGCGATAATTTCCGCCGTCAAGGACTCCGGTCTGCGCGGCCGCGGCGGCGCCGGCTTCCCCACGGGCCTGAAGTGGGGGTTCATCCCTCAGGACAACCCCAAGCCCAAGTACCTCGTGGTCAACGCGGACGAGTCCGAGCCGGGCACCTGCAAGGACATCCCGCTCATGATGGCGACCCCACACACCCTCGTCGAGGGCGTCATCATCAGCTCGTTCGCGATCCGTGCCAACACGGCTTTCATCTACATCCGCGGCGAGGTCCTCCACGTCATCCGTCGCGTGCAGCGTGCGGTGCAGGAGGCCTACCTGGCCGGTCACCTCGGCAAGAACATCCACGGCTCGGGGTTCGACCTCGACGTCGTGGTGCACGCCGGTGCCGGCGCCTACATCTGTGGCGAGGAGACCGCGCTGCTCGAGGGCCTCGAGGGTCGCCGCGGCCAGCCTCGCCTGCGTCCGCCGTTCCCCGCCGTGGCCGGTCTCTACGCCAGCCCGACGGTCATCAACAACGTCGAGTCCATCGCCTCGGTGCCGAGCATCATCGACAACGGCGCGGCCTGGTTCTCCTCGATGGGCACCGAGCGCTCCAAGGGCTTCGGCATCTTCAGCCTTTCGGGCCACGTCACCAACCCCGGCCAGTACGAAGCCCCGCTGGGCATCACCCTGCGCAAGCTGATCGAGCTGGCCGGTGGCATGCGCAACGGTCGAGAGCTGAAGTTCTGGACGCCCGGCGGCTCTTCGACCCCGCTGCTCACGGCCGAGCACCTCGACGTACCCCTTGACTTCGAAGGCGTCGGCGCTGCCGGCTCGATGCTCGGCACCCGGGCCCTGCAGATCTTCGACGAGACGGTGTGCGTCGTGCGCGCGACGCTGCGCTGGACCGAGTTCTACAAGCACGAGTCCTGCGGCAAGTGCACCCCGTGCCGCGAAGGCACGTGGTGGCTCGTGCAGACGCTGGCCCGGCTCGACAAGGGCCAGGGCACCGAGGAAGACCTCGACACGATGCTCGACCAGTGCGACAACATCCTGGGCCGCTCGTTCTGCGCGCTCGCCGATGGCGCGGTCAGCCCGATCCAGTCGTCGATCCAATACTTCCGCGACGAGTTCATCGAGCACTTCAACCACGGTGGCTGCCCGTTCGACCCCGCGGCCTCGACCCTCTTCGCGCCGGCAGGAGCGAACGCCTGATGACGACCACGCCTGATAAGACGACGCTGGTCTCGCTGACGATCGACGGCGTCTCGGTCAGCGTTCCTCCGGGCACTCTGGTCATCCGGGCGGCCGAGCAGGTCGGGGTGCAGATCCCGAGGTTCTGCGACCACCCGCTGCTCGCGCCGGTCGGCGCGTGCCGCCAGTGCCTCGTCGAGGTGGCGATGCCCGGCCCCGACGGCTCGCTTCGCCAGATGCAGGGCCCGCCCGGACGCATGAAGCCGCAGGCCTCCTGCACCCTGGTCGCCACCGAGGGCATGGAGGTGAAGACCCAGCTCTCCTCCGAGGGTGCCGACAAGGCCCAGCAGGGGATCATGGAGTTCCTGCTGGTCAACCACCCGCTCGACTGCCCGGTCTGCGACAAGGGCGGTGAGTGCCCGCTGCAGAACCAGGCGATGTCCAACGGCCGCGGCGAGTCCCGGTACGACGGCGTGAAGCGCACGTTCCCCAAGCCGATCCACATCTCGCCGCAGGTGCTGCTCGACCGCGAGCGGTGCGTGCTGTGTGCCCGCTGCACCCGTTTCTCCAACGAGATCGCCGGCGACCCGTTCATCGAGCTGATCGAGCGGGGTGCCCTCCAGCAGGTCGGCATCTACGAGAAGCAGCCGTTCGAGTCCTACTTCTCGGGCAACGCGATCCAGATCTGCCCGGTGGGCGCGCTCACCTCGGCCGAGTACCGATTCCGCTCGCGCCCGTTCGACCTGGTCTCCAGTCCCTCGATCGCGGAGCACGACGCGTGTGGTGCATCGATCCGCATCGACCACCGTCGCGGCAAGGTCATGCGGCGCCTCGCGGGCAATGACCCCGAGGTCAACGAGGAGTGGATCACCGACAAGGACCGTTTCGCGTTCGGCTACGCCCGCGCCACCGACCGGCTCACCCACCCGCAGGTGCGCGACGACGAGACAGGTGAGCTCCGGCCCGCGTCGTGGCCCGAGGCATTCGCCGTTGCAGCACGCGGCCTGCGTGCGGCCGGTGCGAGCGCCGTACTCACCGGTGGACGTGTCACCGCCGAGGACGCCTACGCCTACTCGAAGTTCGCCCGCATCGCGCTCGGCACCAACGACATCGACTTCCGCTCCCGGCCGCTTTCGGTCGAGGAGACGTCGTTCCTCGCCGCCCACGTCGCGCTGTCGGGTGGTGTCACCTATGCCGACCTCGAGAAGGCGTCGGTCGTCGTGCTCGCCGGGTTCGAGCCCGAGGACGAAGCCGGCACGCTCTTCCTGCGGCTCCGCAAGGCGTCGAAGAAGACGACCCGCGTCGTTTCCATCGCGCCCTTCACCACGCGCGGCCTGAGCAAGATGAACGGCAGGCTGGTGCCGACCGCGCCCGGTGACGAAGGAGCGGCGCTGGCCGCGCTCGCCAACGACGGCGAAGTCGCCCTCGACGGCGGCGGCGTGATCCTGGTCGGCGAGCGCCTCGCCACCTCGCCCGGTGCGCTGGCCGCGGCTCTCGACCTGGCCGCCACCACCGGTGCCCGGCTCGTCTGGGTGCCGCGTCGCGCCGGCGACCGCGGTGCGGTCGAGAACGGCTGCCTGCCCAACCTGCTGCCCGGTGGCCGGCCGGTCGCCGATGCCGGCGCCCGCGTCGACGCGGCTGCCGCGTGGGGCGTCGACTCACTGCCCGACAAGGTCGGCCGTGACGCCGACGCCATCGTGGCCGGGCTCTCCTCCGGTGACGTGCAGGGCCTCGTCATCGGCGGCGTCGACCCCGACGACACCCGTGACCCGGCCGCCACCCGCGCGGCCATCGAGAACGCCGCGTTCGTGGTCGCCCTCGAGCTGCGCGAGACCGACGTGACGCGGGCCGCCGACGTGGTGTTCCCGGTCGCACCGGTCACCGACAAGTCCGGCACGTTCGTCACCTGGGACGCCCTCACCCGCGGCTTCGACGCGGTGTTCGCCAACCCCGCGTCGCTGCCCGACCTGCGCGTCCTCGCCGGCATCGCCGACGAGCTGGGCACGCCGCTCGGCTTCCGCACGGTCGCCGAGGTCTGGGACGAGATGGTCGCCTTCGGCCCGTGGGACGGCGCCAGCCCGGCGTTCGACCAGGGCAAGCCGCCGAAGACGACGCGCGCCAAGGCCGGCTCGCTCAAGTTGGCCACCTGGAAGCAGATGATCGACAACGGCTCCCTCCAGGACGGCGACGAGCACCTCCGCGCCACCGCGCGCAGGCCGGTCGCGCGCCTCGGCCAGACGGCGTACGACGACCTCTTCGGCATGCTCGACCCCGGCACCGTCCCGCAGGCGACCCTCACCGGCGACCGCGGCGCGGTCACCCTCCCGGTCGAGGTCGCCGACCTGCCCGACGGGGTCGTCTGGGTGCCTGCCAACTCGTTCGGCAACGGTGTGCTGGCTGACCTGGCCTCACCTGGCAGCACGGTCCTGGTGAAGGGAGTCCGCGCATGAGCTCGTCACTGAGTGTTGTCCCGGCGCTGCTGCCGATGGTCGACGACCTGTCGGCCTTCGGCAAGGACCCGTGGTGGCTGGTCATCATCAAGGCCGTCGTCATCTTCATCGTCCTGGTCGTGCTGACCCTCTTCAACATCTGGTGGGAGCGCCGGGTCGTGGCCCGGATGCAACACCGCATCGGCCCCAACGTGCACGGCCCCTTCGGTCTGCTGCAGTCGCTCGCCGACGGCGTGAAGCTCGCGCTGAAGGAGGACATCATCCCCAAGGCTGCCGACAAGGTGGTCTTCCTGCTCGCGCCGGTGATCGCGGTGATCCCCGCGTTCGTGACGTTCTCGGTGATCCCGTTCGGGCCCGAGGTCGGGCTGCCGTTCACCGACCGCACCACGCCTCTCCAGCTCACCGACATGCCGGTCGCAGTGCTCTTCGTGATGGCGATCGCCTCCATCGGCATCTACGGCATCGTGCTCGGCGGCTGGTCCTCCGGGTCGACGTACTCCCTCCTCGGTGGCCTGCGTTCGAGCGCCCAGATGATCTCCTACGAGGTCGCCATGGGTCTCGCGCTCGTCGCGGTGTTCCTCTACGCCGGGTCGATGTCGACGTCCGGCATCGTCGAGGCGCAGACGAGCAACAACACGCTCGACGTGTTCGGGCTCGACATCCCCGTCCCGGGCTGGTTCGCGTTCGTCCTGCTGCCGTCGTTCGTCATCTACGTCATCTCGATGGTGGGCGAGACCAACCGCGCGCCCTTCGACCTCCCCGAGGCCGAGGGCGAGCTGGTGGGCGGCTTCCACACTGAATACTCCAGCCTGAAGTTCGCGCTGTTCTTCCTGGCCGAGTACATCAACATGGCGACCGTCTCCGCGCTGGCCACCACCTTGTTCCTGGGCGGCTGGCGCGCGCCGTGGCCGATCTCGATCTGGGACGGCGCCAACGAGGGCTACTGGCCCGTGCTGTGGTTCTTCGGCAAGGTCCTCGCCTTCATCTTCTTCTTCATCTGGCTGCGTGGCTCGCTGCCGCGGCTGCGCTACGACCAGTTCATGGCGTTCGGATGGAAGGTGCTCATCCCGGCCTCCCTGCTGTGGATCGTCGCGGTCGCGACCATCCGCGTGCTCTCGGGCTCCGAGGACCTCGACCAGCGCTACGTGCTGGGTGTCATCGGCGTGCTGTTCGCGATCTTCCTGGTGATGTTCTTCGTCGGCGACGTGCTCGACAAGCGGAAGGACGCCGACCTCGACGACGAGCCGGCTGCCCCGGTCGACCCGTACGCCGGTGGCTTCCCGGTGCCGCCGATGCCCGAAGGCGGCCCCGTTCGCGGCGCTGCCGTCCCGCTCACCTTCCGCACGACCACGACGGCGGCCTCTGTGACCGCCGATGGTGAGGAGATCTGATGGCCGAGCCTGAGTCGAAGACCCTGAAGGAGCAGTTCTGGGACCCCGTTGCGGGTTTCGGCGTGACGTTCCGGACGATGTTCAAGAAGGTCGTCACCGAGCAGTACCCCTTCGAGAAGATGCCGACGGCACCGCGCTTCCACGGCCGGCACCAGCTGAACCGCTGGCCCGACGGCCTCGAGAAGTGCATCGGCTGCGAGCTGTGCGCCTGGGCCTGCCCGGCCGACGCGATCTACGTCGAGGGCGGGTCCAACTCCGACGCCCCCGACGGCGAGCGGTACAGCCCCGGTGAGCGCTACGGCGCCGTCTACCAGATCAACTACCTGCGCTGCATCCTCTGCGGCCTGTGCATCGAGGCGTGCCCGACCCGTGCGCTGACGATGACCAACGAGTACGAGCTGGCCGACAACAACCGGGCCGACCTGATCTACGAGAAGAGCGACCTACTGGCCCCGCTGCTTCCCGGCATGGAGCAGCCTCCGCACGCGATGCGCCTGGGCACCGACGAGGGCGACTACTACCGCGGCAACTTCTCCGGTCCCGGGTCCGCACCCGAGCCGGGCGCCCCGGTGGGAGGTGCGCACTGATGGCCTTCTGGATCCTCGCCCCGATCATGGTGATCGCCGCTCTCGGCATCCTGTTCGTCCGCAAGGCGGTGCACGCCGCGCTGCTGCTGGCCGTCGTGATGATCAGCCTCGCCATCCTGTACGCCGTACTCGACGCGCCGTTCCTCTTCGCCGTGCAGATCATCGTCTACACCGGCGCCATCTTGATGCTGTTCCTCTTCGTGCTGATGCTCGTCGGCGTCGACGCCTCCGACTCGGTGGTCGAGACGATCAGGGGCCAGCGGGTGATGGCCATCGTGGCCGGCCTGGTGCTCGGACTCGTCCTGGTCATCGGCCTGGGCCAGATCTCGCTCGGCACGGTCGTCGGTCTCGACGACGCCAACGAGGGTGGCAACATCCAGTCGCTAGCCAACATCCTGTTCGGTCGCTACGTCTTCGCGTTCGAGGCCACCAGCGCGCTGCTCATCACCGCCGCCATCGGCGCGATGGTGCTCGCCCACCGCGAGCGCCTCGAGCCGAAGGCCACGCAGGCCTCGATGGCGGCCCGCCGGATGCAGGACTACGCCACCACCGGCAAGCACCCTGGCCCGCTGCCCTCGCCCGGTGTCTACGCGCGTCACAACGCCGTCGACACCCCGGCTCTGCTGCCCGACGGCACCGCGTCGGAGATCTCGATCTCCCGCGTGCTCGCGGCCCGGGGCACGGTGCGCTCGGCGCCCGCCATGGTCGACGACATCACCGAGGTGCAGCGCCAGCTCGGCATCGACTCGAAGAGGATGCCCGAGACCGGTGGCAAGACCGGCGCCCCTGCCAACACCGAGGAGGACGAGCGATGAACGAGTACGTCGTCCTCTCGGCCATCCTGTTCACGATCGGCTGCATCGGGGTGCTCACCCGGCGCAACGCCATCGTGGTGTTCATGTGCGTCGAGCTGATGCTCAACGCCAGCAACCTGGCCTTCGTCACCTTCGCCAAGCAGCACGGCAACCTCGACGGCCAGATCGCCGCCTTCTTCGTGATGGTGGTCGCTGCGGCCGAGGTCGTCATCGGGCTCGCGATCATCATGACCATCTTCCGGACCCGTCGCTCGGCCTCGGTCGACGACGCCAGCCTGCTGAAGTACTGAGGGGTCTGCGCACATGTCCATCGCACTCCAAGAGACCATCCCTGTGGTCGACCCGACCGCAGCTGACGGGATCTTCTCCCTGCTGTGGCTGGTGATCGCGCTCCCGCTTGCCGGCGCCGTGATCCTCCTCGTCGGCGGACCCCTCACCCGGTCGACGGGCAAGAGCGCCCTCGACCGCTGGGGGCACCTGCTCGGCACCGCCACCGCCGTCGGATCCTTCCTGCTCAGCCTGGCGTTGTTCGTCACGCTGCTGGGCCGGGGTGAGGAGGAGCGGCAGGTCGGCCAGCACCTCTACACCTGGTTCCAGGCGGGCGGCCTGGACGTCGGCATGGACCTGCTCTACGACCCGCTCTCGGCGGTGTTCCTGCTGCTGATCACCGGTGTGGGCTCGCTGATCCACGTCTACTCCGTCGGCTACATGGAGCACGACGAGCGTCGTCGCCGATTCTTCGGCTACCTCAACCTGTTCGTCGCCGCCATGCTGATGCTGGTGCTGTCGGCCAATTTCCTCGGCCTGTTCCTCGGCTGGGAGGGGGTCGGCCTCGCGTCGTACCTGCTGATCGGCTTCTGGCAGCACAAGCACTCCGCCGCTGCCGCAGCCAAGAAGGCGTTCGTCGTCAACCGCGTCGGTGACATCGGCCTGTCGCTGGCGATCGCGCTGATGTTCGCGACGTTCGGCACCACCGACTTCTCCGGCATCAGCGCAGCTGCGGGTGGCGCCTCCGAAGGCACCCTCACCGCGATCGGCCTGCTGCTCCTGCTCGGCGCGTGCGGCAAGTCGGCCCAGGTCCCGCTGCAGTCCTGGCTCCTCGACGCCATGGAGGGCCCGACCCCGGTGTCGGCGCTCATCCACGCCGCGACGATGGTCACCGCCGGCGTCTACCTCGTCACCCGCTCCAACTTCATCTTCGAGCTCGCGCCCACGGCGCAGACCGCGGTCGTCGTCGTAGGTGTCGTCACGCTGCTGTGGGGTGCGGTCATCGGTTGTGCCAAGGACGACATCAAGAAGGCGCTGGCCGGCTCGACCATGAGCCAGATCGGCTACATGATGCTGGCCGCTGGCCTCGGCACCGCGGGCTACCCGTTCGCGATCTTCCACCTGCTGACGCATGGCTTCTTCAAGGCCAACATGTTCCTCGGCGCCGGCTCGGTCATGCACGGCATGAACGACGACGTCGACATGCGGCACTACGGCGCGCTCAGCAAGGCGATGCCGGTGACGTTCCTGACGTTCTCGATGGGCTACCTCGCCATCATCGGCTTCCCGGGCTTCTCAGGCTTCTGGTCGAAGGACAAGATCATCGAGACCGCGCTCGCCGACAACTGGGTCGTCGGGCTGTGCGCCCTGGCCGGTGCCGGCATCACCGCGTTCTACATGACCCGGTTGATGCTGATGACCTTCTTCGGCGAGAAGCGCTGGGAGAATGGCGTGCACCCGCACGAGTCGCCGCGCGTCATGACGGTCCCGCTCATGGTGCTCGCCGCGCTGTCCGTGCTGGGCGGTGTGCTGCTGCTCGGTGAGTGGATCGTCGACTGGCTCAGCCCGGTGACCGGAGTCGCCGAGCACCACGAGCCGCCGCTGCCCGCACTCGTCATCACCCTGCTGGCCGTCGCCGTCGTGGCCGTCGGCGTGGCCGTCGCCTGGCTGCTCGTCGGTCGCCGCGACGTGCCGCGCACTGCTCCGCAGGACGTCTCCTTCGCCACCCGGGCCGCCCGCGCCGACATCTACGGCGACGCGATCAATGACGCGTTCGTGGTGCAGCCTGGCTCACGTCTCGTCAGTGGGCTCACCACCATGGACCGGGTCGGCATCGACGGTGCCGTCGAGGGTGGTGCCGCAACGCTCGGCGGGCTCTCGGGCGTGCTCCGCCGGGTCCAGAACGGCTACGTCCGGTCCTACGCACTCTCCCTGCTCGGCGGCGTCCTGCTCGTCGTACTCGCACTGCTGGCGGTGAACCTCGCATGAACGACTTTCCCTGGTTGACAACACTGATCCTGATCCCGTTGGTCGGTGCTGTCGTCACGGCGTTCCTGCCGAGCGGCCCGCGCGAGCCGCTGGCCAAGCAGGTCGGCCTCGGCTTCGCCGTGCTGGCGCTGGTGCCGGCCGTGATCGTGGCCGCCGACTTCTCGGCCGGCGGCGGCTTCCAGTCGACGGAGCAGCACGAGTGGATCGGCGCGTTCGGCGCCAACTACGCCGTCGGTGTCGACGGCCTTGGCCTGCTGATGGTGCTGCTGACCGTCGTACTCATCCCGATCGTGATGCTCGCGTCATGGCGTGACTCCGACGAGGGCAACACCAAGACGTTCTTCGCCTGGACCCTCGCGCTCGAGGCGATGAGCCTCGCGGTGTTCACCGCGACCGACGTGTTCCTCTTCTACGTCGTCTTCGAGGCGACGCTGATCCCGGCGTACTTCCTGATCGGGGGGTTCGGCCGCACGGGTCGCGGCCGCGCCGCCACGAAGTTCCTGATCTACCAGCTCGCCGGCGGACTGGTGATGCTCGGTTCGGTGATCGGCCTGTACGTCGTCTCCGCCAACCAGGGCACGCCGTCCTACCTGATCACCGACCTGGCCGCCCTCGACATCTCCGGCGACACGCAGAAGTGGCTGTTCGTCGGGTTCTTCATCGCGTTCGCGATCAAGGCGCCGATGTTCCCGGTGCACACCTGGCTGGCCGACACGACCGAGAAGGCGACCACCGGCACGTCGGTGCTGCTTGTCTGCATCCTCGACAAGATCGGCACGTTCGGCATGCTGCGGTTCTGCCTCGGGCTGCTGCCCGACGCGTCGCGGTGGGCCACGCCGGTCGTCGTCGTGCTCGCCCTGATCTCCATCGTGTACGGCGCGCTGGTGGCCATCGGCCAGGACGACCTCCTGCGCCTGATCGGTCTCACGTCGCTGTCGCACTTCGGCTTCATCGTGCTCGGCATCTTCGTGTTCTCCACGCAGGGCGGCACCGGCGCGATCCTCTACATGGTCAACCACGGCATCGCCACCGCGGCGCTGTTCATCGTGGCGGGCTACCTGATCCGTCGTCGCGGCACCTCGCTGATCAGCCAGATGGGCGGCATCGAGAAGAAGGCACCGGTCCTGGCCGGGCTGTTCCTCATCGCCGGTCTCGCCGCGTGCGGTCTGCCGGGTCTCTCGCCGTTCGTGTCCGAGATGCTGGTGATCATCGCCGCGTTCGGACACAGCTGGTGGGCGGGCGCAGTCGCCGTCACCGCGATCGTGCTGTCCGCGGTCTACGTGCTGTGGCTGTACCAACGCGCCTTCACCGGCCCGGTGCTGCCCGAGGGCGAGGCCGTCACCGACCTCGACCGCCGTGAGGTGGGCACACTCGCGCCGCTGATGCTGGCGCTCGTGCTCTTCGGCTTCTACCCGATGCCGCTGCTCGACATCATCAACCCCAACGTCGAGACGACGCTGACACACGTCGGGGTCAACGACGAGGCGCCGACCGTGCCCGCCGCTGACGACGACGTCGCCGAGGGAGCTCACCCGTGAACGACTTCGTCAAGCCAACCGTCGACTACTTCGAGCTCACGCCGCTGCTGATCGTCTTCGGTGTCGCGTGCGCCGGCGTACTCATCGAGGCGTTCGTGACTCGTGCACACCGCTACGTCTCCCAGAGCGTGCTCGCCGTCGGTGGTCTCGCTGCCGCGCTGGTCATGGTCGTGTTCGTGGCCCGTGAGGTGCCGACGTACGCCGACGGCTCGGCCCGTGGCGTTCTGGCTGTCGGGGGCACGCTCGCCCTCGACGGTCCCACGCTGTTTCTCTGGGGCCTGATCCTGGTGCTGGCGATCCTCGGCGGACTGCTGTTCGCCGAGCGCCACCTCGACGGCGGCGTCTCCGCCTTCGCCGGCCAGGCAGCCGCTCTGCCCGGCACCGAGGCCGAGCGCACCGCCTCGACCAGAGGTCTCGACCACACCGAGGTCTACCCGCTGCTGATGTTCGCGGTGTTCGGCATGCTGCTGTTCCCGGCGGCCAACGACCTGCTGACGATGTTCGTGGCGCTCGAGGTGCTGTCGCTTCCGCTTTACCTGCTCACCGGGCTGGCGCGCCGCCGCCGGCTGCTGAGCCAGGAGGCCGCGCTCAAGTACTTCCTGCTCGGCGCCTTCTCCTCCGGCTTCTTCCTGTACGGCGCGGCGCTGATCTACGGCTACACCGGCTCCATGCAGTTCGGCCAGATCAGCGAGGCCGTCCGCAACGACGTCGACAACCGCGCGATGCTGCTCGTTGGCCTCGGACTGCTGGCCGTCGGCCTGCTCTTCAAGGTCGGCGCTGCGCCCTTCCAGGCCTGGACCCCCGACGTCTACCAGGGCGCGCCCACACCGGTCACCGCGTTCATGGCGGCCGGCACCAAGGTCGCCGCGTTCGGTGCGATCCTGCGACTCTTCTACGTCGCGTTCGGCGCCGACCGCTGGTCATGGCAGCCGATGATGTGGGTCATCGCGATCCTCACGATGCTCGTCGGTGCCGTGCTGGCGCTGACGCAGACCGACATCAAGCGACTGCTGGCCTACTCGTCGGTTGCGCACACCGGCTTCATCCTCACCGGCGTCCTCGGTGTGCAGGCGAGCACCGCCATCAGCCGGGGCGAGATCACCTCGCTTCAGGCCGTGCTGTTCTACCTCGCCACCTACGGCCTCTCGACCCTCGGCGCCTTCGCGGTGGTCGGGCTGGTGCGCGACTCCGCGGGTGAGGCCACCGCGCTGAGCCGCTGGGCCGGTCTCGGCAAGGAGTCACCCGTGGTCGCCGGCGTCTTCGCGTTCTTCCTGCTCGCCATGGCCGGCATCCCCCTGACGTCGGGCTTCGTCGGCAAGTGGGCGGTCTTCTCCGTCGCCCTGGCCGCCGGGGCGTGGCCGGTGGTGGTTGCCGCGATCGTGTCCAGCATCATCGCCGTCTACCTCTACGTCCGCGTCATCGTGCTGATGTACTTCGCCGACCCGGTCGGGGACGGTCCGTCGGTTGCGCACCCCTCGGTTCTCACCGCCACGACCATCGCGGTCGGGGCTGCTGCGACCCTGATGCTCGGCGTACTCCCGGGTCCGCTGCTGGATCTCGCGGCACGTGCTGGAGAATTCATCAGGTGACCACCGACCCATCGCTCGAAACCGCTCCCGGCCTCGCCCTTCCCGTCACCGACCCAGGCCTGGCCGAGCGGCTCGCGGCCCGCATGACCGAGGTCGAGGAGGCGCTGGCCGGGCACGTCCGCAGCCGAGCGCCGTTCATCACGGAGGCAGCCAGCCACCTGATGGCGGCCGGCGGCAAGCGGTTCCGGCCGCTGCTGGTGCTGCTCGCGGCCGAAGCGGGCGACACCGCCGAGTCCGACGAGGTGATCCGCGCGGCCTGCGTGGTCGAGCTGACCCACCTGGCCTCGCTCTACCACGACGACGTGATGGACGAGGCCGACCTACGCCGCGGCGCCGACTCCGCCAATGCCCGCTGGGACAACCACGTCGCGATCCTCACCGGGGACTTCCTGTTCTCGAAGTCATCCGAGCTGACCGCCGACCTCGGCGCGGACGCCGTACGCATCCAGGCGCAGACCTTCACCCAGCTCGTCGAGGGCCAGATCCTCGAGACGGTCCAGCCCGGCCCGGGCGAGGACCCGCTCGCCCACTACCTCGAGGTGGTCGCGGGCAAGACCGGCGCCCTGATCGCGACGTCCGCGCGCTACGGCGCCCGCTTCGGTGGTGCGACCCCCGAGGTCGAGGAAGCCCTGACGCAGTACGGCGAGATCGTCGGCGCGTCCTTCCAGCTCAGTGACGACATCCTCGACATCGCGTCCGAGTCGGCCGACTCCGGCAAGACCCCGGGCACCGACCTGCGCGAAGGCGTCCCCACGCTGCCGGTGCTGATGGCCCGGGCCTCCACCGACTCGGCCGACGCCCGGCTGCTCGAGCTGCTCGACGCCGACCTCACCGACGACGCGCTGCACGCCGAGGCGCTGGCCCTCCTGCGTCAGCACCCGGCGATGGACCAGGCGCGTGCCTACGTCGCCGAGCGCGCCGCGGAGGCCAAGGCCCTGCTCGCGATCCTGCCCGCCGGCCCGGTCCGCGAGGCGCTCGAGGCCTTCGCCGACGTCGTGGCCGACCGCTCCACCTGACGCCGGTCTATTCTCTCGGGAGAGAAGGGGAGTCACATGCCGTCGAGCGATGCTGTGAAGGATGTCGACGCAGCCCTGGTCCAGGGCGAGGAGCCGCCGTCGAAGTCACGGCCCCTCGACCATGTTCTGATCGTCGCCGCGGCCATTGCGTACATCGACGAGCAGGGACTCCCTGGCCTCACGATGCGTCGGCTCGGTGCCATGCTCGGAGTCGAGGCGATGGCGCTGTACCGCTACGTGTCCGGCAAGGAGGAGCTGCTGGACGCGGTCGTCGACGAGTTGGTGGAGGGCATGCGGCTCGACGACGCGGTCGCGGACGCTCCCCACGACGGCTGGCAGGACTTCCTGCAGCGGCTGGCCCACGGCGTACGCCGGGTGGCGCTGCGCCACCCGAAGGCCTTTCCCTTGGTCGCATCGCGGCCCCCCGAGGCCCCGTGGCTCCGGCCACCGCTGCGCAGCCTCGACTGGGTCGAGGCATTCCTGTCGGGCCTGAGAGACGAGGGCTTCACCGACGAGGCCGCTGTCGCCGCCTACCGTGCATTCACCAGCTTCCTGCTCGGACACCTGTTGCTGGAGGTCTCCGCCCTCGGGGCCGATGTCGGGCCGCTCGACGTGCTCGACGATGGCGCCGAGAACCCCGGCGGCCTCGCGGACTTCCCGACTGTTCGTCGACTGCGTCGCGGCCTTTCCGAAGAGCATTCAGGTGCGGAGTTCGAGGAGGCGCTCAAGGATCTCCTCGACCGGCTTGCGCTCATCCGCAGCGAGCACGCCGACCAGTAGGACGCCGACCAGTAGGACTCTGCCCAGTTGGCGGCCTCGGGACGTTCGAGGACTTTGGCGTGTCCAAGAAAGTGCGGTTTACAACGTTGCCTTCAATGCATATGTGTGGTTAGTTTACGACGTAATGAAGATTCCGGCATCAGTTGGCCCTGCGCACACCGAAGGACAAAGCTCATGCGAGACACCCTGCAGGACAGCCTGAGAGACGGCCTCAGCACCATCGCCGAGTTCCTGCCGAAGTTTGTGCTGTTCCTGGTCATCCTGATCGTGGGGATGATCATCGCGAAGCTGATCGGCAAGGGACTGAGCGCACTGCTCGAGCGGGTCGGGTTCGACCGTGCCGTGGAGCGCGGCGGCGTGAAGAAGGCTTTGGCCAACTCCAAGATGGACGCCAGCGACATCATCGCGAAGCTCGTCTACTACACGCTCATGCTGTTCGTGCTGCAGCTCGCGTTCGGGGTCTTCGGCCCCAATCCGATCAGCGAGCTTCTGACTCAGGTCATCACCTTCCTGCCCAGCCTCATCGTCGCCATCATCATCTTGGTGATCGCCTCGTCCATCGCTGCAGCCGTGAAGGTGCTGGTTGAGGGCACCCTCGGCGGACTGTCGTACGGGAAGGCCGTCGCCAATGCGGCGTCGATCTTCATCCTCTTCCTCGGCGTCGTTGCGGCGCTCAACCAGGTCGGCGTTGCCACCACGGTCACCCTGCCGGTCCTCATTGCGATCCTGGCCACGGTGGGTGGCGTGATCGTGGTGGGCGTGGGTGGCGGCCTCGTCAAGCCCATGCAGCATCGCTGGGAGGGCTACCTCACCAAGGCTGAGGCCGAGGCTCCCCGCATCAAGGAGCACGCTGCGAACGCGCCCAGTGTCAGGGACCAGGCGGACTACGCCAAGGCCCGTGCTCAGGGTGCAACGCAGGACGTGGACCCCGGAGTCAGCCACGCCGGAGACTCTGGCTACGGTGACTCCTCCACCGAGAGCACGCGCCTGATGTGAGCAGAGCGGGGTCGGGTCCTGGGATTCCCGGACCCGACCCCGTGGCCACTCCTCCGGAGATGGTCCAGTCACCATCTGTCGTGATCGTCGGCTGCAGAGGACCGAACCCGACTGGGCTGCCTCACACGGGCGCGCTCTCCACGGCCAGCTGCATCTGTCGCCGGCGGTGACGCACCGTCTCGAACGTGAACACCGCCAACGCGACCCAGACGAGGAAGAAGCCGGCCCAGCGGCCCGCTGGCAT
Organism: Nocardioides sp. InS609-2; assembly: GCF_023208195.1. Lineage (NCBI taxonomy): Bacteria > Bacillati > Actinomycetota > Actinomycetes > Propionibacteriales > Nocardioidaceae > Nocardioides > Nocardioides sp. InS609-2. The sequence goes on from NZ_CP060034.1 coordinate 3,248,509, forward strand.
GTCCTCGTGGAACCACAGCACGCCGAGGGCGAACTGGAGGATCGGGGCGAGGTACTGCAGCAGCCCGAGCGCCACCAGCGGCACCCGAGTGGCGGCGGCGCCGAACAGGATCAGCGGGATCGCCGTCACGATCCCGGTCGTGGTGAGCAGCAGAGCGTGACTGGTGCCGTGGGACCCGAAGTTGGACGCACCGGTTGCCACCAGCCAGCAGATGTACGCCGCGGCGAAAGGCCCGGAGATCGCCGTCTCCAGCGCCAACGACTCGACCGCGCCGGCGTCGGCCTTCTTCTTCGCCAAGCCGTACGTGCCGAAGCTGAACGCCAGCACGAGCGCGATCCACGGCGGCCGGCCGTAGTCGACGGTCAGCACCACGACGGCGAGCGTGGCGAAGCCCAGGGCTGCCCACTGCAGCCGACGCAGGGTCTCGCCGAGCACGAAGACGCCCATCAGCACGGTCACGAGCGGGTTGATGAAGTAGCCCAGTGACGTCTCGACGACGCGGCCGTTGTTCACGCCCCAGATGTACGTCGCCCAGTTGATGCTGATGACACCGGCCGCCAGAGTCAGCAGCGCCAGCCGACGCCGGTTGCGCACGAGAGCGACGAACTGTGCCCGGCGACCGAGCACCACCACGAGCACGCCCATCGTGATCGCCGACCACAGGATCCGGTGCGCCAGGATCTCGAAGGCCCCGGCAGGCTCGAGCAGCGTCCAGTAGAGCGGGAACGTGCCCCACAACAGGTAGGCGCCAGCGCCGTAGGCGAGTCCACGGCGCGATTCGACCACTCGAGGAGCATAAGCCGCGTCATGCCTCTACGATGATGCCGTCTTCACCGTGGGCGACAAGCACCTGCCCACACATCACCATCGACTCCCAGGGGGAAGTTTCCATGCGGATTGTCCGCGCACTGATTGCCATGTTCATTGCCGCGCTGCTCGGCACCTCGATCCTGTCCGTGGTCCCGGCCGGTGCCACCGACACGCTGCCCACACGCGTCATCACCGGCGAGCGCCAGGCGACGACCTACCGGGCCTTCAGCCTGAAGGGCAACATCGAGGCCTTCCCCAACGGGGAGGCCAACCTGCAGAAGAAGGCCTGTGGCTCCTGCAAGTTCAAGACGGTCAACAAGGTCAAGACCACTGCCTACGGCAACTACAAGACCAAGATCTTCACGCCTCCCACCGGCAAGTGGAAGTGGCGCGTCAAGGTCAAGGCCCAGGGCGGCTACGCCACCTCCTACAGCCCGGTCTTCGCCACCTTCTTCAAGGGCAACAAGCGCTGACGCTGGTCGGACGCAAGAAGGGCCCCGCCGACGGCGGGGCCCTTCTCTCATGTCCGGGGTCGAGGCCTCAGACGACCGTCCACGTGTCGCCGCCACCGATCAGCGCGCCGAGGCGCTCCGTCGGGTCAGCCGCGTTGTCGCCGCTGGCGGTCCTGAGCTGCGCGCGCGCCTGGTCGTCGTACGTCGCGCGCTCGACCTGCCGGAAGATGCCGATCGGTGACTGGTTGAGGTAACCGGAGTCGGTCAGCCGCGAGATCGCGAACGCCATGGTCGGGTCGGGGCTGTGTGCGTCGTGCACTAGGAGGGCGTCGGCGCTGACGTCGGCCACGTCCATCACCTTCACGCCGCCGGTCGAGGAGTCGCGGATCAGGCCCTTGGAGCCCTCCCCAGACTCAGACAGAGCCCCGAAGCGGATCGGCTCGCCGTGCACCAGCGGGATGATCGCGTCGGCCTTGGTGTCGGGGTTCTTGATCGCGTCGAAGGCGCCGTCGTTGAAGATCGGGCAGTTCTGGTAGATCTCCACGAACGACGTGCCGCGGTGCGCCGCGGCCGCCGACAGCACCGACGTCAGGTGCTTGCGGTCGGAGTCGATGGTGCGCGCGACGAAGGTGCCCTCGGCCCCGAGCGCCAGCGACACGGGGTTGAACGGGTGGTCGACCGAGCCCATCGGCGTCGACTTGGTGACCTTGCCGGTCTCGGACGTGGGGGAGTACTGCCCCTTGGTCAGGCCGTAGATGCGGTTGTTGAACAGCAGGATCGTCATGTTGACGTTGCGGCGCAGCGCGTGGATCAGGTGGTTGCCGCCGATCGACAGCGCGTCGCCGTCGCCGGTGACGACCCAGACCGAGAGGTCGCCGCGCGCGGTCGCGATGCCGGTCGCGATCGACGGCGCGCGGCCGTGGATCGAGTGCATGCCGTAGGTGTCGAGGTAGTAGGGGAACCGCGACGAGCAGCCGATGCCGGAGACGAAGACGATGTTCTCGCGGCGCAGGCCGAGGTCGGGCAGGAAGCCCTGCACGGCCTTGAGCACTGCGTAGTCACCGCAACCCGGGCACCAGCGCACCTCCTGGTCGGACGTGAAGTCCTTGCCGGTCTGTGGTGCGGCGTCCGGATCGACGGTGGGAACCGACTCGATGCCCGACGTCAAGCCGGGGAACGGCAGGTCGGTGGTGGTCACGACAGCGCCTCCTCAGGAGCAGTGGTGGCGAGATCTACGTCGATGCCCTCGGCCTGCGACACCAGCTCGCCGATGGCCTCGGCCAGCTCGGCGGCCTTGAGCGGCAGCCCTCGCACGTGGTTGTAGCCGACCGCATCTACAAGGTACGTCGCGCGCAAGAGCATCGACAGCTGGCCGAGGTTCATCTCGGGCACAAGCACCTTGTCGTAGCGCTCGAGGATCTCACCGAGATCGTTGGGGAACGGGTTGAGGTGGCGCAGATGCGTCTGCGCGACGTGGTAGCCGGCCTTGCGCACGCGTCGTACGCCGGCTCCGATCGGGCCGTAGGTCGAGCCCCAGCCGAGCACGAGCACCTTGGCGTCACCCGTCGGGTCGTCGACCACGAGCGGCGGCAACGAGTCGGCGATGCGCTGCACCTTGGCCGCGCGGGTGCGGACCATGAAGTCGTGATTGGAGGGGTCGTAGGAGATGTTGCCGTGCCCGTCGCCCTTCTCGAGGCCGCCGATGCGGTGCTCGAGACCAGGGGTGCCGGGGATGGCCCAGGGTCGGGCCAGGGTCTCCTCGTCACGCAGGTAGGGCCAGAAGTCGGACTTGCCGTCCTCGAGGGCGTGGTTGGTCGCGGTCGCGAAGTCGGGGTCGATGGTGGGCAGCTCGGAGAGCTCGGGCACCCGCCACGGCTCGGAGCCGTTGGCGAGCATGCCGTCGGAGAGCAGCATCACCGGCGTGCGGTAGGTGACGGCGATGCGGACCGCCTCGAGGGCGGCGTCGAAGCAGTCGCCGGGTGACTGCGGCGCCACGATCGGCACCGGGGACTCGCCGTTGCGGCCGAACATCGCCTGCAGCAGGTCGGCCTGCTCGGTCTTGGTGGGCAGGCCGGTGGACGGCCCGCCGCGCTGCACGTCGACGACGATCAGCGGCAGCTCGGTCATCACCGCGAGGCCGATGGCCTCCGACTTGAGCGCGAGGCCGGGGCCTGAGGTCGTGGTGACGCCCAGGGTGCCGGCGAATGATGCGCCGATCGCGGCGCCCACGCCGGCGATCTCGTCCTCGGCCTGGAACGTGGTGACGTCGAACGACTTGTGCTTGCTCAGCTCGTGGAGGATGTCGGAGGCCGGCGTGATCGGGTAGGACCCCAGGAAGATCGGCAGGCCCGACTGCACGCCGCCGGCGATCAGGCCGTAGGACAGCGCGAGGTTGCCGGTGATGTTGCGGTAGGTGCCCGACGCCATCGGGGCGGGCTTGATCTCGTAGCTGACGCTGAAGGCCTCGGTGGTCTCGCCGAAGAAGAACCCGGTCTTGAACGCCGTGATGTTGGCGTCGCGGATGTCGGGGACCTTGGCGAAGCGCCGGGTGAGGAACTCGACGGTCGACTCGGTCGGACGGCCGTACATCCACGAGAGCAGGCCGAGGGCGAACATGTTCTTCGCACGGGCGGCGTCCTTGCGGGAGAGGCCGAACTCCTTGACCGCCGCCACCGTCATGCCGGTGAGGTCTAGCGGGTGCAGGGAGTACGCCGAGAGCGAGTCGTCGTCGAGTGGAGAGACGGTGTAGCCGGCCTTGCTCAGGTTGCGGCCGCTGAAGTCATGGGTGTCGACGATGATCGTGGCGCCCTTGGGCAGGTCGCCGAGGTTGGCCCGAAGGGCCGCGGGGTTCATCGCGACCAGAACGTCCGGCGCATCGCCGGGCGTGAGGATGTCGTGGTCGGCGAAGTGCACCTGGAAGCTGGAGACACCCGGGAGGGTGCCCTGAGGGGCGCGGATCTCGGCCGGGAAGTTGGGCAGCGTCGACAGGTCGTTGCCGAACGCCGCGGACTCCTGGGTGAAGCGGTCGCCCGTGAGCTGCATGCCGTCACCGGAGTCACCGGCGAACCGGATGATGACCCGGTCCAGTTGCTTGACCTGCTTTGTCACCGCGGGGTCACCTGACGCCTCTCTCTGTTCTCGTCCTGCCGTGATGGTGCGACCACCCCACGATATCGCCGCTGTCGACTCGATCCCCACCGTCTCCCGACGTGGACGAGCGCATGGCGTGATGCACGACACGTCTCAGCGCACGGTCTGCAATGGCGAGTAATCGAGCATTACCCACTAAAGTAAGCGACTTAGGACAGATCGGCCCGGACTCGACGGGCCCCCATGACATGAGGAATGAACATGTTGACCCAGCTCAAGACCGGCCGTCGCCGGCTCGCCCTCGCCGCAGCAGTTGCCGGCCTTCTCGCCACCACCGCGTGCTCGGCCAGCAACGGCGCCGCCTCAGAGGACAACCAGCTCAGCGTGGTCGGCTACTCGGTGCTCCAGGCCGCCAACAAGCCCGTCTTCGAGGACTTCGAGGACACCGCCGAGGGCAAGGACGTCGCCTTCAAGACGTCGTACGGCGCCTCCGGTGACCAGTCCCGTGCCGTGGCCGGTGGCCTCGACGCCGACTATGTCCACTTCTCCCTCGAGACCGACGTCACCCGCCTGGTCGACGCCGGCCTGGTCGCCGACGACTGGAAGGACGGCCCCACCAAGGGCATCGTCACCTCGTCGGTCGTCGTGTTCGTCGTTCGCGAGGGCAACCCCAAGAACATCCAGACCTGGGACGACCTGGTCAAGCCGGGCGTCGAGATCATCACGCCCAACCCGGGCTCGTCGGGCTCCGCTCGCTGGAACATCCTGGCCGGCTTCGGTCACGTGACCGCCAACGGCGGCACGGAGGAAGAGGCCACCGCCTACACCAAGAAACTGCTCGAGAACACGATCGCGCTGCCGGGCTCCGGCCGCGAGGCGACCACCGCGTTCACCTCGGGCAACGGCGACGTACTGCTCTCCTACGAGAACGAGGCCATCCTGGCCCGGCAGAACGGCGAGGCCGTGGACTACATCATCCCGCCCGAGACGCTGCTGATCGAGAACCCCGGCGCCGTCACCACCGACGCCAAACCGGCCGCTGCGTCGTTCCTCGACTTCCTGCTCGGCCCGGTCGCGCAGGAGGAGTACGCCAAGAGCGGCTTCCGCCCGGTCATCGACGGTGTCGAGACCGACGTCGAGGGTGCCAACCACCCGAGCGACCCGTTCCCGGCTCCCGGCAAGCTGCTCACCATCGATGGTGACTTCGGTGGCTGGGCAGACGCGGCCAGCAAGTTCTTCGCCGACGGCGAGGACGGCGGCGCGCTCGGCATCATCCCGCAGCTGCAGCAGGACACGGGCAAGACCGAATGACCTCGGCGGTCCTCACCCCGTCCCGGAGGGAGCCCAGCCCTCCGGGGTGGGGGTCTGCCTTCCACAGCACGCTGGGCCGCGGCTCGGCGCTGGGCCTCGGCCTGGCCATGACGTGGTTCAGCCTGCTCGTGCTCATCCCGCTGTCGGCGATCGTGGTCACCGCCGGCACAAACGGCTGGGGACAGTACGCCGACACGCTCGGCAACGCCCAGACCTGGGCCGCGATCCGGCTGACCGTCGGCCAGGCGCTGATGGTCACCGTGATGAACGTGGCCATGGGCACCGTCATCGCCTGGGTGCTTGTCCGTGACCGCTTCTGGGGCAAGCGCGCACTCGACGTGGTCATCGACATCCCCTTCGCGCTGCCGACGATCGTGGCCGGCCTGGTGCTGCTCGGCCTCTACGGCAAGGGTGGTCCGCTCGGGCTCGAGTGGGCCAACACCACCAAGGCCGTGTGGCTGGCGCTGGCGTTCGTGACCCTGCCGTTCGTCGTACGCACCGTGCAGCCGGTGCTCGAGGAGCTCGAGCACGACGTCGAGGAGGCTGCCGCGTCCCTGGGCGCCTCGCCGCTGACGACGTTCCGGCGGGTGGTCCTGCCCAGCCTGCTGCCGGCCATCGCCGCCGGCGCCGCGCTGTCGTTCGCCCGCGCTATCTCGGAGTACGGCTCGCTCGTCCTCCTCAGCGGCAACCTGCCGTTCAGGACCGAGGTGGTGTCGGTGCGCGTGCTGACGTTCATCGAGAACGGCAACAACGCCTCCGCGGCAGCGCTGGCGACGATCATGCTCGCCGTCGCGCTGTTCGTCATCGTCGTGCTCGACATCCTCCAGCGACGGGTGGCGCGTCGTGGTTAGGACATCCCTCCCCGTGAAGTGGGCCCTGCGGGTGCTCGCGATCGGCTATGTGTTCCTGCTCGTCGCGTGGCCGGTGGCGCTGGTCGTCCGGCACACGTTCGAGGACGGCTTCACCACGATGCGCGACACGCTGGCCGACGAGTCGGTGCAGGGCGCGCTGGCGCTCACCGGCGAGGTCGCGCTGTGGGCGGTCGTGATCAACCTGGTCTTCGGCGTCGGCATCTCGCTGCTGTTGGTGCGCTTCGAGTTCCCGGGCAAGCGGTTGCTCTCGGCGCTGGTCGACCTGCCGATGTCGGTCTCGCCGGTCGTCGTCGGTCTGGCCCTGCTACTGGTCTACAACGGCCGCACCGGCTGGTTCGGTCCGACGCTGGAGAGCAACGGCCTCCAGGTCATCTTCAACTCGCCGGGCATGATCATGGCCACCTGTTTCGTGGCCCTGCCGCTGGTGATCCGCGAGGTCGTGCCGGTCTTGAACGAGATCGGCGATGACCAGGAGCAGGCGGCGCGCTCGCTCGGCGCCAACGCGCTGCAGACCTTCCGGCGGATCACGCTGCCCAGCATCAAGTGGGCGGTCGTCTACGGCGTCGTACTGTCCCTGGCCCGCTCGCTCGGTGAGTTCGGCGCGGTGAAGATCGTCTCGGGCAACTTCACCGGCCAGACCCAGACCGCAACCCTGGTCGTCGAGCAGAAGTACCAGAACTTCGAGCAGTCGTCGGCCTATGCGACGTCCTTCCTGCTCGCCTTCGTCTCGGTGCTCTGCATCGTCGTCGTCTCCCTCCTCCGACCCAAGGAGTCACACTGATGTCCATCGACGTCTACGGTGTCAGCAAGCTGTTCGGTGACTTCGTCGCTCTCGACGACGTCACCGTGTCCCTGCCTACCGGCCAGCTGACCGCCCTGCTCGGGCCGTCCGGCGGCGGCAAGTCGACGCTGCTGCGGATCATCGCCGGCCTCGACACCGCCGACGCCGGCAGCGTGTCCATCGAGGGCGTCGACGCCACGAAGCTGCCACCGCAGAAGCGCAACGTCGGCTTCGTCTTCCAGCACTACGCCGTCTTCAAGCACCTGTCGGTGGCGCGCAACGTCGCGTTCGGGCTCGAGATCCGCAAGCGTCCCAAGGCCGAGGTGGCCGAGCGCGTGGACGAGCTGCTCAAGCTGGTGCACCTCTCGCAGTTCGCGCACCGGCTGCCGTCGCAGCTCTCCGGTGGGCAGCGCCAGCGGATGGCGCTGGCGCGCGCGCTCGCCGTCGAGCCGAAGGTGCTGCTGCTCGACGAGCCGTTCGGCGCCCTCGACGCCAAGGTCCGCAAGGAGCTGCGTGAGTGGCTGCGCCGACTGCACGACGAGGTGCACGTGACGACCGTCTTCGTCACCCACGACCAGGAGGAGGCCCTCGAGGTCGCCGACGAGATCGTGGTGATCAACGAGGGCCGGGTCGAGCAGGTCGGCACCCCCGACACGCTGTACGACGAGCCGGCCAACGATTTCGTCATGTCGTTCCTCGGCGACGTCACCTCGCTCGGTGGCGTGACGCTGCGGCCGCACGACATCGAGATCGCCACCGCCCCGCACCTCGCGGGCGCGGTCGAGGGCGAGGTCTCCCGCCTGCTGCGCATCGGCTTCGAGGTGCGGGTGAGCGTGCTGACTGTCGACGGCGACGACGTGACGGTCCTGCTCACCCGCACCCACGCCCGTTCCCTGGGCATCGAGGAGGGCAGCACGGTGTGGCTGACGCCGGCGACCGGGGCGATCGTCGTACCGAGGATGCAGGCGGTCGGCTGACCCGTCAGGGGTAGTTGGTGTACGGGGTGTTGGCGGCTGGTGCGACGCGGTGAGCGCCGGTTGAGCGTGAATCCGCGGCCTTTGCGTACGTCGTGAGGTGGTCGGTCACGGCTGTTCCTCGATCTCTTGCGGACTGTCTGCGGACTGCCCTGCTGCTTCGAGGAGCTGGATGGCCGACTTCAATGCCTCGATCAAGCCGGGGAGGTCGACCTCGGCGGTGTCGCGGATGATCCTGGTGGAGATGTTCCAGTATCCGTGGACGATTCGATTTCGCAGGAGTGAGGCCTTCGTCCACGGGATCTCCGCGTGTGTGGCCTTGAAGGCCTGTGGAAGCTGGGCGGACGCCTCGCCCAGAATGGTGAAGTTCCAGAGGATCGACTCGCGGGTCCTGCGATCGTCGTTCAGTTGCTCGGGTGTCAGGTCGCCGATGAGCTCGATGATGCTGCTGGCGGCGTCGACCATCTCCCGGAGGAAAAGGATCTCAGGCCGCGTAGAACGCTTGGGCATCCGCCAGAATCGCTTCGCGAAGATACTTGTTGATGCCGTCCCGGGGGACAAGGTCGACGGGTCGACCGAACAACGCGGCGAGTTCGTCTTCCAGGTCGAAGAAAGCGAACCCTAAACGGGCATCGGGCTTCAACTCATACAGCAGGTCGACGTCGCTGTCGGGTCCGTCATCGCCACGGCTCACCGAGCCAAACACCTCAAGCCGTGCGACGCCGTAGCGTTCGCACACCTCGCGGAGACGCTCGGCGTCCACGGTGATCGTGACCATTGGTCCATGGTAGGCGTCAGTGCTGTCTGCCGTTGCGGTGAACCCGTTCGTCGCGTCACCTGGCGAGCCTCCGCAATCGACGAAGAGTCTTGGCGTCGGCCCTGACCACGCCTATCTCTTGTCCGTGACGGGGGTAGACGGGACCCCGCGCAGCGAGGTCGAGCGCGGTGCGGGCGGCCCGTTGGGTCGTCTCTTTGTCGCCGAGCGCCTTCGCCGCACGAATCAGCGCGAGGTCGAACCGGAAATGGCGTTTGGGAAGGGAATGCTGAACTCGTCGATCCAGGTGCCGAGAAGCCTCGCTGCCTGCTCGACCGACTCCTTGTCGCGTCGGTCTAGCAGGATCTCGGCGAGGGACACATGGACGCAGCCGCTCGTCCCACTCAACGTGGGGTAGTCGGCAATGAGACGCCGATAGTACGTCGCGGCTCGGGGCGGGTCGTCATGCCGATATGAATCCCCGAGGTGTTCAAGCGATCCCGACACCTGCGGCCAGTGCTCGTCCGCCGACTCAATAATTCGCGTCCACAGCTCCCGGGCTGCATCGACGTGTCCGGCTTCCCGAAGCGCGAGCCCCTTGATTCTCATGTACTGGGCTCGGTTGCCGGCTCTACTACGTCCAAGCCGCGCCTCAAAGTCCGCCCGTGCCTCCGACCCCCAATCGGGTGAACGAAACCAGTCGTCAGCCATCTGTGGTCACCGGAACTCCGACACGACTTCGATGATTCCGACGATGTGCTTGTTGAACTCGTCCAGATCTTCGGCCGGGGATCAAGTACTCGAGGATCGTCTGGCCGCCGGCTTGCAGACTTCGTATCTGTCGAGGAACTCCTTCTCGACCTCGAACCGGGTCACGTACCCGACGCCGCTTGCCTTGACAATCCAGTCGCGGGCGATTCGTGTGGCGTAGTCCTCGTTGAGCACGGGGTAGAAGATCGGTTGGTCCGGCAGGCGCGGCGGCCACGCCGTCCAGCCCGAGGCCTCGACCAGGGCCAGCTCGTCAGCGTCTCATCGCAGCGGGCTGTGACGTGGTCACCGTCCAGCGCGCACTGGGCCACGCCAGTGCCTCAATCACCCTCAACACCTACAGCCACCTGTGGCCCACCGCGGAGGACCGCCCCCGAGCGGCCGCGCCCGAGTTGATGCGGCTGGTCGGCGTAGTCCCTGCGGACTCTGTGCGGACTTACGAGCAGTGACAGCGCGCTGACCTGCGCAAACAGGTCAGTTCAGCGGTAGTTGGTGAACTGCACCGCGAACTCGTAGTCCTGCGACTTCACCAGCGCCTGCACGGCCTGGAGGTCGTCGCGCTTCTTCGACGACACCCGGAGCTCGTCACCCTGGACCTGTGCCTTGACGCCCTTGGGGCCCTCGTCGCGGATCAGCTTGGAGATCTTCTTGGCGTCCTCGGAGGTGATGCCCTCCTTGAGCGTGATGGAGATCTTCGACAGCTGGCCGGAGGCCCGCGGCTCGGACGCGTCGAGGATCTTCAGGCTCTGCTGGCGCTTGATGAGCTTGTCCTTGAAGACGTCGAGCACCGCGGTGGCGCGGTCATCTGCGGAGGCCGTGATCTCGATGGCCTGCTCGCCCTGCCACTCGATGATGGCTCCGGTGCCCTTGAAGTCGAAGCGGGTCGCGACCTCACGGGCCGCCTGCCCGAGGGCGTTGTCGACCTCCTGGCGGTCGAGCTTGCTGACGATGTCGAACGACGAGTCGGCCATGGTGTTCCTCCGGGTGCAGTTCTTCTGCGGGCTCTTGTAGTGGCGTTTTTCTTCGGGCGCACTGCCTGCGCTATTGTTTCGTCCTGCTTGCGGCGGCGCCACACGGCCCCCGCGACACCACCATGGCAGGTTGCCCGAGCGGCCAATGGGAACGGACTGTAAATCCGTCGGCTTATGCCTACGCAGGTTCGAATCCTGCACCTGCCACCAGGTGTGACAGCCTCCGATTCGTCGGGGGCTGTCAGCATTTTCGCACCGGGCCAGGTCGTAGTGCCAGCAGACGATGGTGCCGCGCGCCGCCTGAGCCGATGATGGCTGTCTCGACCCCACTCCGTGGAACCCTGCATGATGCACCTTCTCGCCTGCCTGGCCGCCGTTGCCCTGGTGGCGGTGAGCCCACGGGATTGAGTGGAAGGTCGATGACGTCGGTGTTCGCACGCATCGGGGTGGGCGACCGCACGCAGGTCATGGTGTGGGCCCAGCGCCGCGGCGTGGGGGACTGACCCGGTCCCGGGCCGACGGCGTTGCTGGGATGCGCCACTGCGATGCGAGAATGGCATCGTGTCGGAGGCCGTAGGGGAGCGTGCGCAGGTCCACGACATCGGCCGTCGCCGAGCGTGGCTGATCTGGGTCGTCGCGCTCGCGGTCTACATGCTCGCGGTGTTCCACCGCAGCTCGCTCGGTGTGGCCGGCCTGCTGGCCGCCGACCGGTTCGACGTCACCGCCACTCAGCTCGCCTTCTTCACAGTGCTGCAGCTGCTGGTCTACGCCGGCCTGCAAGTGCCCGTCGGAGTCCTGCTCGACCGCTACGGCTCCCGTCGGCTGCTGATCGCCGGCCTCGTGCTGATGACAGCCGGCCAGCTGGCCTTCGCCTTCTCCACGACGTTCGCGACGGCGGTGCTGTCTCGCGCGTTGCTGGGCGCGGGCGACGCGATGGTCTTCGTGAGCGTCATCCGGCTGGTGACCGTCTGGTTCCTCGTGCGCCAGGCGCCGATGGTCACCCAGCTCACGGGCGTCGTCGGCCAGATGGGCGCGATCGTGGCCGCCGCGCCGTTGTCCTTCCTGCTGCGCGAGCTCGGCTGGACGCGTGCCTTCGCGATCGCCTCGAGCATCGGTGTCGTGCTGATGGTTCTGGTCGTCATGGTCGTCAAGGACTCGCCGTACCAGCGGGCCGAGGTGGTCACCGTCAAGCTGCGCGCGCTGGCTCAGTCGGTGCGACTGGTGTGGGGCAACCCCGGCACCCGGCTCGGCATGTGGTCGCACTTCGCCTCGCAGTTCAGCGTCACCGTCTTCTCGCTGCTCTGGGGCTTCCCGTTCCTCGTGCGCGGCCAGGGCTGGACGGAGTCAGCGGCCAGCACGCTGCTGATGGCGATGATCGGCTGGGTCGTCGTGAGCGGGTTCGTCCTCGGGGCGCTGGTGGCGCGCTATCCCTTCTACCGGTCCTGGATCGTGATCGGCGTCGTCGTCACGATGATGGCCGCCTGGGCGGCCGTGCTGGTGCGGACGACGCCGGCGCCGACCTGGTTGGTCGTGCTCCTCGCCTTCGCCACCGCGTCCGGCGGACCCACGTCGATGGTCGGCTTCGACCTGGCACGCTCCTTCAATCCCGTGCAAGCGATCGGTCGCGCCAACGGCATCGTCAACGTCGGCGGGTTCATGGCGTCGCTGCTCTGCATGGCACTGATCGGCGTGGTGCTCGACCTGCGCCAGGACGGCGGCATGGACTCCTACGACCTCGGTGACTTCCGGGTGGCGATGTCCGTGCAGTTCGCGTTCTGGGTGCTCGGCATCATCCAGGTGCTGCGCTTCCGGCGACGCGGGATCGCGCATCTAGAGCGCGTCCACCCCGGCGCGGTGGAGCAGATGCGTGCCGGGACGCCATGGGTGCACCCCGGGCTCGGCGAGGAAGGCGTGTAGGTCCCGTCAACCAACGGACCAATCGCTCCCGGCGCTGCGATCTCCACGCTCAGCTCGACGCGGACGACCCTCGATAGGTCCGATGGCTGACGGGGATGCGGCGACGTACGACGAGCCTCGCCACCCCTGCCACCAGGCCCACCGCCAGCGGAATCGGTGCGAGCTGCAGCCGGTGCCTGGCCTTCGCGATGCAGCGCGCACTCCAGGCTGCGTCGTCGGGCCGCAACTCGCCACCCTTGTTCGGTGCCCCCTGACGAACGAGGGAGACAGATGAGGAGCCGCAGTCGGTGCGGCCGACTGTAACGGTGTCGGCGTGGGGGTGGAAACCGATCAGGACGAGGGTCGCGACCAGGCACGCAGCGGCGAGCCATCCGAGTGGGGTCACGACTCGCGCTGCTGGGGTCACTACTCGATGACCTGGCCGACGTCGGACGCGTAGAACGGCGAGTCCTTGCGGGAGAGGATGTCGCGGCGCTCTTCAGCGGTGAGCGCCTCGACCTGCTGGGCCACGTCGGAGGGGAAGCCGCTGACCTCTGGCGCCGTGGCCACGGGCACGATCGAGTGGACGATCCGGTCGTCGTACACGTGCAGCATGGTGAAGGACTGGTGGGCGTCGACCCCGGAGATGAAGCGGGCATCCGGTGCCGGGTCGGAGGTGTAGCAGGTCGCCGATGCGATGCTGACCGGCACGCCGGCGAACGTGGAGTACGACGTGAAGTGGAAGTGGCCGCCGAGGATGCCGCGCACGTCGGTGCCGGCGATGACGCCGGCGAGGCGGTGCTGGTCGAGCAGCTCGATGATCCCCGCGGCCGGCGTCATCGGCACCGGGATAGGCGCGTGGTGCATGGCGAGCAGGGTGCCGTGCGGCGCGGGCGTGGCCAGCACCTCCGCGAGCCAGACCAGCTGGTCTCCGTCGAGCTCACCGTGGTGGAATCCGGGCACGCTGGTGTCGAGCGCGACGATCCGCAGACCGCCGATGTCGTGCACGCGGTCCTGCGGGCCGGCGCCGTCCTCGTCGTACAGCCCGGCAGCGAACTCCGCGCGCTCGTCGTGGTTGCCCATGGTCCACACGACCTCGGCTCCGAGCTCGGCAGCGACGGGCTCGACGATCTCGCGCAGCAGTGCGTACGCCGCGGGCTCGGCCTTGTCGGCCAGGTCGCCGGTGAACACCAGCGCCCTTGGCGCCGGGTTGAGGTGTGCGAGTCGCCCGAGGGCTTCGCGCAGCTTGTCCTCGGTGTCGATGGCGCCGTACTGCTTGACGCCTCCCGCGAGGAGGTGCGGGTCGGAGATGTGGGCGATGACGTGCCCCGGGTGCGGGTGCTGGCCGTACTGGATCACGGGCAGAGCGTAGCCACTCAGAGCGCCGGAGCAATCGTGCCAGTGACCTCGCCGAGCGTGATGCGGCCGCCGGCCGTGCCGGGGGCCGAGTAGCGCAGCACCACGACGTCCCCGTCCTCGAGGAACGTGCGCTCGCGGCCGACCGCCGTGAACGGCTCCTTGCCGCCCCACGACAGCTCGAGGAACGACCCGCGCTGGTCCGGCTCCGGTCCGCTGATCGTGCCCGAGCCCCAGAGGTCGCCGGTGCGCGTGGACGCGCCGTTGACCGTGAGGTGGGCGAGCATCTGGGCGGGTGACCAGTACATCGAGGAGTACGACGGCCGCGAGACGACCTCGTCGTTCAGCACCACCTCCACCTCGATGTCGAGACCGCGGGTGGCGCCGGCGGAGAGGTAGGGCAGCGGCTCGGGGTCCTGGCCGGGCAGCTCGACCCAGGCCGCGTCGAACGCCGCCAGCGGGGTGACCCACGGCGAGATCGAGGTGGCGAAGCTCTTGCCGAGGAACGGCCCGAGCGGCACGTACTCCCAGGCCTGGATGTCGCGCGCGCTCCAGTCGTTGAGCCCGACCACGCCGAAGCAGTGGTCGGCGAAGGCCTCGGTGGTGATCCGGCTGCCGAGCGTCGAGCCGGTGCCGACGACGAACCCGAGCTCGGCCTCGATGTCGAGTCGCGCCGACGGCCCGAAGGTCGGTGCGTCGTCGGTCGGCGCCTTGCGCTGGCCGTGCGGTCGGACGATGTCGGTGCCGGAGGGTACGACGGTGCCGCTGCGGCCGTGGTAGCCGACCGGGAGGTGCCGCCAGTTGGGCAACAGCGGCTCCTGGTCGGGGCGGAAGATCCGGCCGACGTTGGAGGCGTGGTCGAGGGAAGCGTAGAAGTCGACGTAGTCGCCGACCAAGAACGGCATCCGCAGTGTCACGTCAGCAACGGCCACCAGGTGCGGCTCGACGACGTCCCGCTCGGTCTCGTCGGTGAGCAGCCCGGTCAGCCACTGCCGCACGGAGTCCCACACCGGCCGACCCGCGGCCATCAACGGGTTCAGCGTCGTCGCCTCGAAGAGGTGGGAGACCTCCAGCATGTCGGCGGCCGCCACCGGCGCGAGGTCGAGGACGAGGTCGCCGATGCGCACGCCGACGCGCGGCTCCTCACCTGCGCGCTCGAACACGGCGTACGGCAGGTGGTCGACGTCGAATCCGGAGCTCGCGGCTCCGTCGACCCAGCTGGTGGTCATGGTCTCTCCTTGAGGAGTCCGAGGGTGAGCAGGTCGTCGAGCGGCTCGCGCACCGAGCAGGAACCGAAGGAAGTGAACCACCGACGGGCGCCGGCCAGGTCGGTCTCGCTGCTGCGGTCGGCCAGGGCAGGGCCCTCGCGGGACTCGAGCAGGGCAACGGCGTCGTCGGCGGTCGCGCCGTCGAAGAGCGCACCAGTCGCCAGCAGCACGTTGAGGAAGCCGTGGTGCTCGAAGCCGGTGGCGTCGTCACGATGGCGTACGGCGTTGTGCAGGCCCGCCGTGCACTTGAACGGCGTCTCGCGGTCGAGCGCGGCGTCGATCCAACTCGCGATCTGACCGGCCGCGGGGAAGAGGTTGGCGTCGACACCGCCGGTGCGGAACTTCAGCCTGAGCTCGGCGGCCGCGACCTCGTCGGCGGCGCCCAGCCAGCCCGCGCCGGGAACGGTCTGGGGCAGCTCGACGAACACCTCGGTGTCGTCATCGAGTAGGCCGTCGCTGCGGGCCGCGTCGACGGCCGCGACCACTCGGCGGGCGTTGCCGGCCAG
This sequence comes from Nocardioides sp. InS609-2, assembly GCF_023208195.1. Lineage (NCBI taxonomy): Bacteria > Bacillati > Actinomycetota > Actinomycetes > Propionibacteriales > Nocardioidaceae > Nocardioides > Nocardioides sp. InS609-2. Next base: position 3,264,318 of record NZ_CP060034.1, read on the forward strand.
GTCGTCGAGGTCGCGCAGCGCGATCTCTAGACCCGCGACGTGGTGGTCGCGCCGGCCGGCGAGCTTGAGGGCACCGGCGATCGCGCCCGCGCCGCCGGTGACCACGATCGAGAGCGGCATGCCTGCGTCCAAGGAGCCGATGTCGGTGTCCTTGCAGACGAACGAGCCGACCAGGTCGGCGTACCACTCGGAGCTGCGGGCGGCGTACGACTCGACGGCATCGGCGAGCCGGGCGTTGCCGGGCGGGAAGATGGCGGCGTCGTCGAGCAGGCCCGACCAGGCAGGGGGCAGGGACGCGGGGCTGGTTGACACGGTCGATACTCTAGCCCCGAGGCGCATAGCGGACGCAAACGTCCGATAGTCGAAACATGGAGGAGTGCGCATGACCTTCTACCGCACCGTCGGCGACATCCCGCCCAAGCGGCACACCCAGCACCGCGATCCCGACGGCAACCTCTACCGCGAGGAGCTGATGGGGGAGGAGGGCTTCTCCTCCGACTCGTCGCTGCTCTACCACCGCGGCGTGCCGTCGGCGATCACCGACAGCGTGGTGTGGGAGGTGCCCGACCAGACGCGCACGCCCAACCATCCGCTCAAGGCGCGGCACCTGAAGCTGCACGATCTCGAGTTCGCTGACGGCGACGCGGTGACGGGCCGCCGGATGATCCTGGGCAACAACGACGTGCGCATCGCGTACGTCGTCACGGGCACTGATGCCTCCTCGCTCTACCGCAACGCCATCGGCGACGAGTGCGTGTACGTCGAGTCCGGCGCCGGCACCGTCGAAAGCGTCTTCGGCGTGGTGGCCTATCGCACCGGCGACTACGTGGTGATCCCGCGCGCCACCACGCACCGGTGGGTGCCGAGCGAGCCGTCGCGGCTCTACCCGATCGAGGCCAACAGCCACATCCACCCGCCCAAACGCTACCTCTCGCGCTTCGGGCAGTTCCTCGAGCACGCGCCGTACTGCGAACGCGACCTCCACGGACCCACCGAGCCGCTGCTAGTCGAGGGCAGCGACGTCGACGTGCTCGTCAAGCACCGCGCGGGCGGTGCCGTGGTCGGCACGACGATGACGTACGCGACGCACCCGTTCGACGTGGTCGGCTGGGACGGCTGCCTCTACCCCTACACGTTCAACATCGACGACTACATGCCGATCACCGGCAAGATCCACCAGCCGCCGCCGGTGCACCAGGTCTTCGAGGGCTGGAACTTCGTGGTCTGCAACTTCCTGCCCCGCAAGGTCGACTACCACGAGCTCGCGATCCCGGTGCCCTACTACCACTCGAACGTCGACTCCGACGAGGTGATGTTCTACGTCGGCGGTGACTACGAGGCCCGCAAGGGGTCCGGCATCGGCATCGGCTCGATCTCGCTGCACCCGGGCGGCTATGCCCACGGCCCGCAGCCGTCGGCGATCGAGGCGTCGCTGGGCGCCGACTACTTCGAGGAATCGGCCGTCATGGTCGACACCTTCGCGCCGCTCGATCTCGGCGAGGCTGGACTGGCGTGCGAGGACTCGGCGTACGCCTGGACCTGGGCGGGCCGCGGTCCGGCCGCTGCGGATGACACCGGCGACGGTGGCCCCGCGGTGTTCAGCAACTCCTGATCACGTTTAGTTGAGTTGCGCCCCCGTCCCCGTTGAGTTGCGCCCCTGTCCCCACGCGCTGGGTACGCAGGCGCAACTGAACGGTGCGCGAGGCGCAATTCAACGAGGCGGTCAGCCCGTTCGAGATCAGGGTGCGACCGGGGCGCCGGTCAGCATCTTGTAGGTGTACGCCGTGCCGATCAGCACCACAGGCACGGTGAGCAGCGCCCCGACTCCGCACGCGAGCAACCCGGCCAGGGCGACGAAGCCACCGACGACGTACCAGAGCAGGGCGGGGCCGATGTTGTCCTTGACCAGGCTGACGCTCGCCTTGACGGCGTCGGTCGGGGCCAGCCCCTTGTCGAGGACGAAGTAGAGCGAGTAGCTGGTCAGGAAGCCGACGACCAGCCCGGGGACGTAGCAGAGCAGTGTGCCCGCGAAGGTGAGGGCGCCGACGATCAGGCTGGTGACGAATACCGGCCAGATCTTGTCGGTCTTCAGCATCTCCGCGGTCTTGAACTCGCGACCTTCGGTGATGCCCAGCGCGCCCCGGATGAGGCCGGAGGCGAACACCTGGAGGACGACGAGGGCGAGGGCGCTGATGAGAGCGTTGACGACGAGCACGGTCAGGAACCCGGATCCCTCGTCGATGCGGACCTCTCCGGTGCTGGCGTTGAACTCTGCCTCGCCGCTGTCGAGCAGCAGCCACTGGAGCACCCCGACCATCACGACCGTCGCCACGACGCCGACGAACAGCACGAGCATGGCGAGGACGAGCTGGGTGATGTTGGACTGGAGCTTGTTCCAGCCATAGGTGAGCGCTTCACCCAGGTCCCAGCGCGGACCGGGGGCCGGTGGCGGGGAGTACGGGGGAGGCTGTTCGTACGACATGGGTGCAACGTAGCGGCAGCGCCCGGAAGCGCAGGGCGTCGCGTTGCGGCGGATCCTCAGCTCTGGGCGACGTCTTGGCCTCGAACAGCGTCGCTCCGATGCCCCGGACGTCGGTCGCGGCGCTCGCCGGGCCGCCGCGCGCCTGCTCGGGAGTGAGGTGCTCGCGTGACCCCGGGCCGCGGCGTACCGGACCCGGCGGTCGGGCGACGCTGCGGTCGATCAGCACCGCGACGCCGTCGCAGAGCCTCTCTCGCAACACGTTCGACGCCAGGCGTGACGGCGGGCAGTCGGGCAGTGTCCGTTGGTCCTGGTACCGCGGATCAGGCGGTCTGCGCTACGAGGTCCAGGCGCGCCAGAGGGCGGCGTACTCGCCATCTAGATCGACCAGCTCGTGGTGGCTGCCGAGCTCGACGATGCGGCCGTCGATGACCACCGCGATGCGGTCGGCGTCGTGAGCCGTGTGCAGCCGGTGGGCGATCGCGACGACGGTGCGGCCCTCGAGCAGGTTGTTCATCGAGCCCTCGAGGGTGCGGGCGGTGCGGGGGTCGATGAGCGAGGTGGCTTCGTCGAGCACCAGCGTGTGCGGGTCGGCGATGATCAGCCGTGCCAGCGCGACCTGCTGTGCCTGCGCCGGCGTGAGGGCGTAGCGGCCGGAGCCGATCACCGTGTCGAGCCCCTGCGGCAGGCGCTCGACCCAGAGCAGCGACCCGACCGCGCGCAGCGCCTGGCGTACGGCGTCGTCATCGGAGTCCTCGCGGGCCAGCACGATGTTGTCGCGCACCGAGCCGATGAAGACGTGGTGCTCCTGGGTGACGAGCGCGACCTCGGTGCGCAGCACCTCGAGCGGCAGGTCCACCAGCTCGACGCCGCCGATGGTGGCCGAGCCCGTCCGCGGCCGGTTGATGCCCGACAGCAGGCGGCCCAGCGTCGACTTGCCCGAGCCACTCGGCCCGACGATGGCCAGCCGCTCGCCGACGCCGAGGCGCAGGTCGACGCCGTGGAGCACGTCGTGGCCCTCGCGGTAGGCGAACCGGAGGTCCGTGCCGACCAGGTCGATGCCGTCGGGGAGGTCGTCGCCGGCCTCGCGGTCGGGCTTCACCTCGGCGATGCCGAGCAGCCGGCTCGTCGACGCGGCGCCGACCTGCAGCCGGTCGATCTCGCCGATCAGCCGGTCGAGCGGGTCGCCCAACGCCTCGACGTACAGGACGGCCGCGGTGATCTGGCCGAGGTCGACCCAGCCGCGGGTGTAGGCGTAGGCACCGACGAGCAGGGTGATGACGCGCGGTGTCTGGAAGGCGAAGTTGAGAGCCATGAAGAGCAGGTTGCGCAGCGTCATGCCGTAGCGCTCGGCCTGCGCCGACACTTCGATGTCGCCGTCGCCGGCGCGGACCCGCACGCCGGAGAGGCCCAGCGCCTCGAGGGTGCGCGCGCCCTCGACGGTCTCGGTGAGCGTGGTGTTGATGCGGGAGTAGGTCGCGCCCTCGGTGATGTAGCCCTTGGGTGCGCGTCGCAGGTAGCCGCGCACGGCCCAGGCCGAGGTGGCGAAGGTGAGGAGCGCCGGCACCGCGAGGATCACCGAGTTGAGCAGCATCGCGCCGATCGAGAGCGTCACCGTCAGCAGCGAGATGATCGCCATCGGCAGGCCGTACTGGACCGAGCGGCTCATCGTGCCGACGTCGCGCGTGACGCGGGTGACGAGGTCGCCGGTGCTCGCGCTCTCGACCGCACCGAGCGGCAGCCGCAGGATCGTGCGCACGATGTATTCACGGGCCGTCGAGAGCAGGTCCTGGCCGAACAGGGTCGAGGTGCGCTGGGCGACAAAGGTGAACGCCGACTGCAACAGCACCACCCCGACGATCACCAGCGCGAGCTCGTTGAGCGGCAGGCCGCCGCCGCCGACCGTGGTGTTGACCAGCTCGCCCAGGAGTCGGGGCACCACCAGGCCGGTGGCCGCAGCCGAAGCGTTGAACACCACCAGGGCGATGAACCTGCCGCGTCGGCTGCCCAGCAGCTCACGGAAGAAGGTCAGCACGGCGCGGTTGCCCGACACCGGCCAGCCGCGCTTGGGGTTGCGGGAGGCCGCGTAGACGTCCTCGGCCCGCTGACGGCGCAGGTCGTGGCGTGCCCAGAGCGCGGTGTTGCGCTCCATGGGGGCCGCGTCGACGGGCGGGATCAGCTCCGGCGGGATGACCGGCGGGTCCAGGTGGCGGTCGCGCCAGGTGTCGGGGGAGGTCTCCAGCAGATCGGTCATCGCGAGACCCCCTCGTCGATGTCGTCGAGGGACCTGGCCACCACGCTGCGGTAGGCCGCGTCGTTCTCGAGCAGGTCGGCGTGCTCGCCGTCGGCGACGACCAGGCCGTCCTGGAGGAGTACGACGCGGTCGGCGTGGTGCAGCCACAGCGGCGACACAGTGCAGACCACGGTCGTGCGGCCGCGGCGGAGGTCGGTCACCCGCTCGGCGATGCGGGCCTCGGTGTGGGCGTCGACGGCGGAGGTCGGCTCGACCAGCACCAGGATCGGCGCGTCGACGGCGAGCGCGCGTGCCAGCACCACGCGCTGCCGCTGACCACCGGAGAGCCCGCGACCACGCTCGTCGAGCTCGCCCTGCCAGCCCTCGGGCAGCGCGTCGTACACGTCCTCGGCGTTGGCGACGCGCAGTGCGGCCTCGGCCTGCTCGCGGGTCAGCCGGCCGTGCGGGTCGATGGCGTCCTGGAGGGTGCCGGCGAACAGGCCGCTGCCGGTGTCGCTGACCAGCACCTGGCGTCGTACGTCGTCGAGGAGGGCCGCAGACAGGTCGACGCCACCCAGCCGCACGCCCCACTCACGGGTCGCGGCCTCCTCATCGCGGGCGGCGATGCGGGCGCGGCGGCGCTCGCGGTCGGCCCGCGCCTGACGGGCGGCGCGGCCCTTCAGGCCGTCACCGTCGTCCTCGCCGACGGGGTCGGTGTCGGGCGGGAGGTAGCGGCCGAGCCGGTCGGCCAGCGCCGAGCTCTGCTCGGGCACCGCGCTCACGACCACCGTCAGCTGGCCGGGTTGGGCGCCGAAGCCACTGAGGTCGTCGAAGATCTCGGCGTTGCCGTCGAGCGGCTGCGGCTCGGCCGGCTCACGCCACGGCGGGCGCTGCTCGAAGATCGCGATCGCCTTGCGGGCGCTCACCAGCGCACGGGTCGACTTCTGGGCGAGCTCGAAGAACGTGCGGATCGGGCCGACCATGAAGAGGCCGTAGCCAAGGAAGCTCACCAGCTGGCCGACGCTGAGCTCGCCGGAGTTGACCTGGCGGGTGCCGAGCCAGACGAGGCTGACCAGGAAGACACCGGAGAACAGCACGCCGACGGCTTCGACGGCGGCCTGCCAGATGCCGGACGAGACACCGGCCTTGCGGGCCTGCTGCGACTGGTTGGCGTAGTTGCGGCCGAACGTCTCCTCGCCGCCGATGCCGCGCAGGATGCGCAGCCCGGCCACGATGTCGGTGGCCATCGAGGTCAGCTCGGAGTTGCGGCTGCGCTCGATCTGCTGGCGGCGGTGCAGCGGCCGGAGCAGCGGCAGGGCGGCGCCGAGGAGCACCGGGGCGGCGACCAGCACGAGCACGCCGAGCTGCCACGACATCGACAGCACGATGGCTGCGACGGTCAGGTAGGAGACGAACTGCGCAGCGGAGCGCGCCAGGATCTCGGTCAGCGCACCGAACTCGTCGGAGTCGCTCGACGCGACGCTGAGCACCTCGCCGGTCGGCGAACGACGAGGCAGCACGTGCCCCATCTGGGCGATCTTGCGAGTCACCATCTGGGTCGTGCCGTAGAGGCTGATCAGCCAGCTGCGCACGATCAGGGTGTGGAAGACGACGCCGAAGATGCCGCCGACAACGACCACGCCGAGCATCACGGCCGACCACTTCAGCAGGTCGGTCGTCGAGCTGCCGAGGATGCCGTCGTCGACCGCCTTGCCGAAGATGTAGGGGCCGAACGTCAGCGGCATCAGCCACAGCAGGCACGCCAAGGACGACAGTGCGATGACCTGCCACTGCTGCCGCAACATCCACTTCAGGAACGCCGCAGGCGTCCGGGTGTCGGGGTCCGGAGTGGGTGCGTCGTTCGTGCCGGTGAAGAACGTCGCGATCCGTGGTGGGAAGTCCTGCATTGGATGTCCAGCCTAGGTGCCCGCACTGACATCGCGCGAAGCATTAAAGACAGGGCGCGTCTTCGAGCGAGAAGGCCTGCGCGTCAGACCGCGGCGTACGCCGGGTTGTCGATGTAGCCGGCCGCGCCGCCGCCGTACATCGTCGGCTTCACGAGCTCGTCGAACTCCCAGCCGTTGCGCAGCCGCTCGGACAGGTCGGGGTTGGCGATGTAGGCCCGGCATCCCACGCGTCGACCACCGCGTCGACCACCGCGTCGAAACCGGCCGTGCGCGCCTGCCGGGTGGCGTGCGCGTAGTCCTCGACCAGCCGCGGCAGCTCGTCGGTCTCGAGCGCCCGCGGGGTCGGCTAGTCGACACGCACGAGCCCGCCGTGGTCGTCGAAGACGGTCGTGCGGTTCCTGTACGGCGTCGCGCTGGCCGAGACCGGCAGCTCACCCTCGTGCAGCGACTCGTGGTTGACCCGGCCGGTGTGCCACAGCTGGGCCGCGATCCGCCCGCCCGCCTCCTGTATGGGCGTCCGTGACGCGCCGCCGGCCCGCGACCTGCTCGTCGCTGTGGATGCCGGGAGTGCCGGCGTACCCCTTGCCCTCCGGCGAGATCTGGGTGCCCTCGGAGACGATCAGCCCGGCTGCCGCCCGCTGGACGTAGTGGTCGCGCATCAGGTCGTTGGGGACGTCGCCGGGCTGCGTCGCGCGCTGCCGGGTCAGTGGCGTCATCAGCACGCGATGGGGCGCGGAGACGGCGCCGAGGGCCAGGGGTTCGAAGAGAGAAGGCACGTCGTGTCCCAACGACACCGCCACCGGGGAAATCCTCGGTGGGGGTGTGTGCCCAGCGACCGGTTCCGGGTGAAGATGGGTTCATGAGTCGCAACCGCCCCGTCCACGACATCGACGAGTCAGACCTGGAAGTCGGCGGAGAGGCGCACACCGCCGCCGGCATCACGGCGGTGGGTGTCGCGATGAAACGCGCGGTCGACTCGATGGGCGTTCGTCGTACGGCGCAGACGCTCCTCAAGCTCAACCAGGCCGACGGGTTCGACTGCCAGGGCTGCGCGTGGCCGGATCCGGAGCCCGGCCACCGCCACACCGCGGAGTTCTGCGAGAACGGCGCGAAGGCGGTCGCCGAGGAGGCCACCCGCACCATGCTCGACCGTGAGTTCTTCGCCGCGCACTCGCTGGCCGACCTCGAGGACAAGACGGAGTACTGGCTGGGCAAGCAGGGCCGCATCACCGAGCCGATGGTGCGCCGCGCGGGCGGCACGCACTACGAGCCGATCGGCTGGGACGACGCGTTCTCGATGATCGCGGGCCACCTGAACCGCCTCGACGACCCCGACCAGGCGGTGTTCTACACGTCGGGCAAGACCTCCAACGAGGCTGCATTCGTCTACCAGCTGTTCGTGCGCTCGTTCGGCACCAACAACCTTCCCGACTGCTCGAACATGTGCCACGAGTCGTCCGGCGCAGCACTGACCGAGACCATCGGCATCGGCAAGGGCTCGGTCAGCCTCGACGACATCCACCGGGCGAAGCTGATCGTCGTGGTCGGCCAGAACCCCGGCACCAACCACCCGCGCATGCTCTCCGCCCTGGAGGAGGCCAAGCACAACGGGGCGAAGATCATCTCGATCAACCCGTTGGAGGAGGCCGGCCTCGTCCGCTTCAAGAACCCGCAAAGGGCCAAGAGCCTGGCCCTCGGCACCGCCCTCACCGACCTGCACCTGCCGGTGCGGCTCAACGGCGACCTGGCGCTCTTCCAGGCGATCGGGTCGCTGCTCGTCGGGTGGGACGCCCTCGACCGCGACTTCCTCGCCACCCACACCGCCGGCTTCGAGGAGTACGTCGAGCATCTCGAGACCCTCGACTGGGTCAAGGTCGAGGCGTCCACCGGTCTGACGCGCGCCCAGATCACCGAGGCCGCGCAGCTCTTCCGCGACTCCGACGCCACCGTCACCTGCTGGGCGATGGGCATCACCCAGCACCACAACGCGGTCGCCACGATCAAGGAGATCGTCAACGTCGCCCTGCTGCAGGGCAACATCGGCAAGCCGGGCGCGGGTCTCTGCCCGGTGCGCGGCCACTCCAACGTGCAGGGTGACCGCACGATGGGCGTGTGGGAGCGGGTGCCCGACCACTTCCTCGACGCCCTCCGCGACGAGTTCGGCTTCGAGCCGCCCCGCGAGCACGGCTACGACACCGTCAACGCCATCCGGGCTCTGCGCGACGGCAAGGTGCGCGTGTTCTTCGGGATGGGCGGCAACTTCGTCGGCGCGGCGCCCGACACCGAGGTCACGGAGGCGGCCATGCGCAGCGCGGCCCTCACCGTGCACGTGTCCACCAAGCTCAACCGCTCCCACGTCGTCACCGGCGGCGAGGCGCTGATACTGCCCGCACTCGGCCGATCCGAGAAGGACCTCACCGGCGGCAAGGCGCAGCGGGTCACCGTCGAGGACTCCATGTCGGCGGTGCACGCCTCGCACGGGCCGCTCAAGCCGGCGTCGAAGCACCTCAAGTCGGAGGTCGACATCGTCTGCTCCATGGCGCTGGCGACGCTCACCGACTCCCCGGTGCGTTGGGCCGACCTGCGCGACGACTACACCGAGATCCGGCGGCACATCTCCCACGTGGTGCCCGGTTGCGCGTCGTACGACGAGAAGGTCGACCGTCCTGGCGGCTTCGTGCTCCCGCACCCGCCGCGCGACAACCGCGTCTTCGAGACCAAGCTCGGCAAGGCGATGATCACGTCGACGCCCGTCGAGGTGCTGGAGGTGCCGAAGGGCCGCCTGCTGCTGCAGACGCTGCGCTCGCACGACCAGTTCAACACCACGATCTACGGCCTCGACGACCGCTACCGCGGCGTGAAGAACGGTCGCCGCGTGGTCTTCGTGCACCCCGAGGACATCAGGTCGCTCGGCTTCGAGGACGGCGACATGGTCGACCTGGTGAGCGAGTGGCGCGACGGCACCGAGCGAGAGGCGAAGTCCTTCCGCATCGTGTCCTACGACCAGCCGCGCGGCTGTGCGGCCGCCTACTACCCCGAGACCAACCCGCTGGTGCCTCTCGACTCGACGGCCAAGGGCAGCAACCAGCCTGCCTCCAAGTCGGTCGTCGTCCGGCTCGGGCGCCCCGGCGCCGCGTCGGACGGCGGCAGCCAGGGGTCGCCGGGCCAGGGCAGCGGCTCGTCGCGCACGGACGAGCCCCACCACCTCAGCTAGACACGGCCTGGCGCCGGCCTCACGGGACCAGCAGCCACCGCCCGCGCTGGCCACCGCCGGCGAGCTTCTCGTACGCCGAACCGGCATGGTCGAGGGCGACTGTCCCGGCCACCCGCACCTCCAGCTCGCCGCTCGCCGTCCGCGCAAGCAGTCGGGCCAGCTGTGATCCGTCGGCCCGAACGTTCACCGCGCTCACCGAGACGCCACGCTCGGGGGCAGGCGGGGCGGGCGGGATCACCCCGACGTACTGGCCGCCGTCGCGGACGGCAGCCACCGCCAGCGCGTTGAGGACAGCGGTGTCGAAGACGACGTCGTACGCCCCAGGCTGGGGGGCAGTGACGAAGCCGGAGGCCCCCGCGCCGCGGACCCAGGCCTCGTCATGGGCTCGGCCGAGGCCCGTGACGTGCCAGCCGGCGGCCGCTGCCAGCGCCACGGCGTAGCCACCGACGGCGCCTGCGGCACCGGTGACGAGCAGGGTCCGTCCGTCCCCGTCGCCCAGTGGCGTCAAGGCCTGGAGCGCGGTCAACGCATTGAGCGGGACCGAGGCCGCGGCCAGCTCGTCGACCCCGGGCGGTACGACGGCGACGGACGTCGCGGGAAGCACGACCTGCTCGGCGTGGGTGCGGGTGGACAGCGTGAGGTCGTCGTGAAGTCCCGCCACGAGGTCGCCCGGCGCGATGTCGGTGACGTCAGGGCCGATGGCCGCCACCCGCCCGGCGACGTCCCAACCCAGGCCCACCAGCGCGGGGAGTCCGAACACGGGGTGGGCGGCGCCGGAGGCGACGAAGACATCGATCGGGTTGACTGCCGCCGCGACCACCTCGATCAGGACCTCGTGACGGCGGGGCAGCAGCGACGAGACGTCGCTCAGGTACGGCGCCGGGCCGTCGGAGCGGGCAGACAGGGTGCGCATGGGTTCTCCTCTTTTCGTGATGGTTGATGACACGAGAACTCTGGGAGAGTTAGTCTCTGTTGGGAAGTAGGCACTGCGAAGTGGGGTAGGCACCCCGATGAGAGCAAGGGAGGTCCACGATGCCCACCAGGTCCGCGGCCCAGCGTCGTCAGCTCGAGCGGGAGGCGTTCGACGCCTACCTGGCCGAGTGTCCGAGCCGCAAGCTGCTCGACCGGATCTCCGACAAGTGGGTCACCCTGGTGATCTGCGCACTCGCGGACGGTCCCCGCCGGTTCTCCGAGCTGGCCCGGCACCTCGCCGGTGTCAGTCAGAAGATGCTCACGCAGACTCTGCGCACACTCGAGCGCGACGGCCTGGTCACGCGCACCGTCACGGCCTCGGTGCCGGTGCGCGTCGACTACGCGCTCTCGGAGCTCGGCGAGTCCCTGCTCACGCCGATCCACCACATGAAGGAGTGGGCCGAGGCGCACATGGCTGAGGTCGCGCGCGCCCAGCAGGGCTATGACGAACAGTCGGCAACCGCGTGACCAACCCCGAGCGCGACCCTGCCGAGATCCTGGCCGAGACGGGTGACACCGACTGTGGGGTGGAGGTGCTGGCCCCGCGTGAGGTGCCGCTCGGTGGGCCGCGCACCATGCACGTACGACGCACGCTGCCGTCGCGTCAGCGCTCGCTGATCGGGGCCTGGTGCTTCGTCGACCACTACGGACCAGACCCGGCCGCCGACACCGGTGGCATGAGCGTCGCTCCACACCCGCACACCGGGCTGCAGACCGTGAGCTGGCTGTTCGCCGGCGAGATCGAGCACCGCGACAGCGCCGGCAACCGGGGCATAGTGCGGCCCGGCGAGGTCAACCTGATGACGGCCGGCCAGGGCATCAGCCACTCCGAGGTCTCTACGCCCGACACGCATGAGCTGCACGGCGTCCAGCTCTGGGTGGCGCTGCCCGACGAGGCCCGCGACGTCGGACCGCGGTTCGCTCATCACGCCCCGCCGGAGATCGGCGCCGACGGCTGGACCGGTCGCGTGTTCCTCGGCTCGTTGCTCGGGCACACCTCGCCCATGACGACGTACACACCACTGCTCGGCGCCGAGCTCACCCTCGCTGCCGGCACCCGCCTCGAATTCGACGTCGATGCAAGCTTCGAGCACGGCGTGCTCGTCGACCACGGCGTTGTCGGTGTGGAAGAGCAGGACGTCAAGGCCGGCGACCTGGCGTACGTCGCGCCGGGCCGCGACACGCTCGCACTGACCGCCCACGACGACGCGCGCGTGGTGGTGCTCGGCGGTCCGCCGTTCGGCGAGTCCATCGTCATGTGGTGGAACTTCGTCGGCCGCACGCACGAGGAGATCGTCGGCTTCCGCGACGAGTGGCAGGCCCAGATCGCCGGCTCCGGGATCGTCGACGGCCGCTTCGGTGTCGTCAGCGAGATGCCGCCGATCCCCGCGCCGCCGCTGCCCAATGCCCGTCTCCGCTCCCGTTGAGTCGCGCCCCCGTACCCCTTCAGTTGCGCCTCCGTGGTGCATGAGGCGATTTCGACGGTGAGGCAGGCGCAACTCAACGGTGCGGGAGGCGCAACTCAACGGTGCGGGAGGCGCAACTCAACGGTGCGGGAGGCGCAACTCAACGGTGCGGGAGGCGCAACTCAACGGATAGGTTGACCGGATGAGCGGACCGATCGTGGGCGAGGACGGCCTGACTCGCTGCCCGTGGGCCACGGGTGATGACGTGAGTCGCGACTACCACGACGCCGAGTGGGGGCTGCGCATCTCCGGCGAGGCCGCCTACCTCGAACGCCTCACCCTCGAGGCCTTCCAGTCCGGCCTGTCCTGGCTGACGATCCTGCGTAAGCGCGACGCCTTCCGCGAGGTGTTCGCCGGCTTCGACGCCGACGTCGTCGCGACGTACGACGACGCCAACCAGGCCCGGCTGATGGCCGACCCGCGCATCGTGCGCAACCGCCTCAAGGTCGCCGCCGCGATCACCAACGCCAAGGCCACGGTGGCGCTGCGCGAGAGCGGTGGACTCGCGGCGTACGTCGAGTCCTTCGCGCCCGACGCGGCCCCGGCGCCCACGACCACCGAGGAGATGACGACCACCTCACCCGAGTCGGTGGCGCTGTCGAAGGGGTTGAAGAAGCAGGGCTTCGCGTTCGTCGGTCCGACCACGATGTTCGCGCTGATGGAGGCAGTCGGCATCATCGACCACCACCTCGTCGGCTGTCACCGCCGGGGCACCTACGCAGGCTGAAGCTCGCAACTGGGTGGCCTTCACGCCGCTGCAGAACGCCGCCGGCGGGCCGGCCATCTCGCTGCCTCCAGACCACGGCCGCGAGCCTCCCGCAGGGCATGATTCAGCGCCCCGGACAGGGCCGCGAGGCACTGCTTCTGGGGCTGGCCCACGAGCTCGAGGAAGCACGTCGGTTCGCCCGGATCCAGGGCTGATCGCGACGCGCTCGCCACCGCCTGGGAAGGCGATTTCTTCTCTCCGTTGAGCCTGTGTATTCTTCTCGGTCGTTGCCCCTTTAGCTCAGTCGGTAGAGCGTCTCCATGGTAAGGAGAAGGTCTACGGTTCGATTCCGTAAAGGGGCTCTGGGTTGGGGTCTCATCGGGTGACATACTCGGTGAGGCGCCCCGAACCGGTGGCGGGGTAGCTCAGGTGGTTAGAGCACACGGCTCATAATCGTGGTGTCGCGGGTTCGAGTCCCGCCCCCGCTACTCAGACCGACGCAGCACCCAGCCGGATCCCCGGCGCACAGCTTCACCCGTATTCGACGAAGGACAGCCCGTGGCCAGCAAGAGCTCTGACGTTCGCCCCAAGATCACGCTCGCGTGCGTGGACTGCAAGGAGCGCAACTACATCACCAAGAAGAACCGTCGGAACGACCCCGACCGCATGGAGATGAAGAAGTTCTGCCCGCGCTGCCGCACACACACCGCGCACCGCGAGACCCGCTGACACCAGCGCCCTCAGACACCGCCACAGGGCGGTCACCCCGACGGGGTGACCGCCCTGTGTCGTCTACCATCATCAGATGAGCGAGCCGCCTAGCCTCCACGCCTGGGCCGGGGGCGACGACGCGTTCGGGCGCCTGGTCGACGCCTTCTACGACCGAGTCGAGCACGACGACCTGCTCTCACCGCTCTTCCCGGGGGGTGTCTCGCAGGAGCACCGGTCGCACGTCACGACATGGTGGATCGAGGTGTTCGGCGGCCGGGCCGGCTACACCGACGAGCTGGGCGGCTACGGCCGGATGCTCGACCACCACCGTGGGCTCGCCATCAGGCTCGATCAGCGGCTCCGCTTCGCCACCACGATGTCCCTGGCGGCCGACGACGCCGGCCTGCCCGACGACCCGGAGTTCCGCGCCGCGTTCGTCGGCTACGTCGAGTGGGGCACGCGTCTGGCGTTGTCCAACTCGCAGCCCGGCGCCGAGCCCGTCGAGCAGGCGCCGGTGCCACGCTGGGGCTGGGGTGTCGCCCCTCCCTACCAGCCCTGACCGGCGTACTAGGGTCGGTCCATGCCTGTCGACCAGTCCCTTGTCGGGCGCAGCTTCCCGCCCACGCCCGCCTTCGCGGTTACCGGAGAGGGCGTCGCCGCGTTCGTCGCCTCGACCGGCGGTGAGTACGCCGGCGGCCCCGCGCCCGCGACGTACCCGATCGTGCTCGCGTTCGACGCGATGAACGCCTTCTTCGAGGCCGAGCAGATCGAGCTGCACCGGATCATCCATGGCGAGCAGAAGTTCGCCTACGAGCGGGCGATCCGCCCCGGCGACGTGCTCACCGCGACGCTCACCGTCAGCACGTTGCGCCAGATCGCCGGCGCCGACATCATCGGCACCACCTCCGAGGTCACCGACGCCGACGGCGCGCTCGTCTGCACGACGAGCGCGACGCTGGTCCACCGAGGAGCCGACTCATGAGCGACCTCGCCACCCAGACCTTCACCATCACCCGGGCCGACCTGGTCGGCTACGCCAACGCCAGCGGCGACCAGAACCCGATCCACCAGGACGACGACGTCGCCCGCCAGGTCGGTCTGCCCGGCGTCATCGCGCACGGCATGTACACCATGGCGCTGGCTGCCCGCGCGGTCCAGGAGTGGTTCCCGGGTGCCGAGGTCGTCAGCTTCGGCTGCAAGTTCACCCAGCCCGTCGTCGTACCCGAGGGCGACGGAGTCGACCTGGAGGTCGCCGGCGTCGTCACTGGCGAGACCGACGGGCTCACCTCGGTCACCCTGACCGTGACGTGCGGAGGCGAGAGGGTCCTCGGCATGCCGAAGGCAGTAGTGCGTGCCTGAGCCGTCTGTACTGCTGCGGGACCACACGACCCTGCGGCTCGGCGGTCCTGCCGCCGACTACGTCGTGGCACTCGACGAGGCCACGCTCGTCGAGGCCGTCGCCTCGGCAGACGAAGCCGGCATCCCGGTGCTGGTGCTCGGCGGCGGCAGCAACCTGGTCGTCAGCGACGCCGGGTTCGACGGCCGGGTCGTGCAGGTCGCGACTCGCGGTGTCGACGACAACGACCCGGGAGAGGTGGCCTGCGGGGGAGTCGACGTCGTCGTCGCGGCGGGTGAGAGGTGGGACGACCTGGTCGCCATCGCCGTCGACCGCGGCTGGACCGGCATCGAGACCCTCAGCGGCATCCCCGGCTCGGTGGGCGCCACCCCGATCCAGAACGTCGGCGCCTACGGCCAGGAGGTCTCCCAGACCATTGCTCGCGTGCGCACCTTCGACCGCCTCGACCGCTGTCACCGCAGCTTCGCCGCCACAGACTGCGGCTTCGGCTACCGGCACAGCCGCTTCAAGGCCGACCCCGGCCGCCACGTCGTGCTCGAGGTGACCTACCAGCTCCCGCGCGGCGACCTCGGTGCTCCCGTGGGGTACGCCGAACTGGCCAGGTCGCTCGGTGTCGAGGCCGGGCAGCGGGTGCCGCTCGCCGACGTCCGCTCCGCCGTACTCGCGCTGCGCGCCGGCAAGGGCATGGTCCTCGACGCTGCCGACCACGACACCTGGAGCGCCGGGTCGTTCTTCACCAACCCGTTCCTCTCCACAGAGCAGGCGGTCGGACTGCCCGATGACGCGCCGAGATGGCCCCAGCCCGACGGCACCGTCAAGTCGAGTGCCGCCTGGCTGATCGAGCACGCCGGATTCGGAAAGGGCCATGCCGCCGGCCGGGTGAGCCTGTCGACCAAGCACACGCTGGCGCTGACCAACCGCGGCGGCGCCTCCGCCGACGAGCTCATCGCCCTGGCCCGCGAGGTCCGCGACGGGGTCGAGTTGCGGTTCGGTGTGCGGCTCGTCAACGAGCCGGTGCTGGTCGGGCTGACGCTCTAGGTGGTGACGGATACGCCGTCCCGGACGACTCGAACCGTCGGGACCTAGAAGTTCTCGTTGAACGAGGAGGGGTCGCTCGGGGAGACGGGGCCCTGGTCGAACGACGAGTCGGACCATGTCGCCAGGCTGACGATCAGCACGGTCAGCGCGACCAGGCCCAGCACCAGCAGCACGGTGCCGATGATGCCCATGATCTGGCCGCCCTTGGCCTTGTCGCGGCCGGAGTAGGTGCCGGGACTGGCGTCGATCTCGCGGACCGCCTTGCGGCCCATCGCCCAGGCGAAGGGCGAGAGCACCAGGGTGATGCCGCCGCAGAACATGATGCCGGCGAGCCCGATGATGCCGAGCACCAGGGCGGTCGTCGAGGAGGGGTGCGGCTGGCCGGCGACGCCGCCGCCGTACGCGTAACCGGGCTGTCCGTAGGGCTGCTGACCGTAGCCCTGCTGCCCGTAGCCCTGCTGCCCGTAGCCCGGCTGCCCGTAGCCCGGCTGCCCCGGGGCGGGCTGACCGTAGGTGCCCGGCTGCGGGTACGGCGAGGTCTGCTCGTAGGGGTTCGGTTGCGGCGTGGGCTGTGCCGGCTGGCCCGCGTCCTGGTTCTGCCGGAGGTAGTCCTCGGGCAGGTTCTTGGGCTCATCAGGTGGCGTCACGCGCCCATCCTCTCAGGAGAGTCCAGCCATGTCCCGATGTCGGCCAAGGCATCGCCTACGACGTCCTCGGGCGCGCACGAGGCCTGGAACGACATCCGGGCGAGCTCGGCCAGCTGCCCGTCGCTGAGTCCGTGGGCGGCGCGCATCGTGGCGTACTGCCCGGCCAGCCGGGAGCCGAACAGCAACGGGTCGTCGGCACCCAGCGCGACGGTGGCACCGGCGGCGAGCAGCTCGGGCAGCGGCACCGACGTCAGGTCGGAGTAGACCCCGAGCGCCACGTTCGACACCGGGCAGACCTCGAGCGCGACCCCGCTGTCGACGATGCGCATCAGCAGGTCGGGGTCCTCGGCGGCGCGTACGCCGTGGCCCAGCCGGCCCGCGTGCAGCTGGTCGAGGCACACCGCGATGTGGTCGGGGCCGAGCAGCTCGCCACCGTGGGGCGCGAGCAGGAGCCCGGCCCGCTCGGCGATCCTGAAGGCGCCGGCGAACTCCGAGGTGCGGCCCCGGCGCTCGTCGTTGGAGAGGCCGAACCCGACCACGCCCCGGCCGGCGTACTGCGCCGCCAGCCGGGCCAGGATCCGGGCGTCGAGCGGATGCCGGGTGCGGTTGGCGGCGATGACCACGGCCATCCCGAGCCCGGTCGCCCGCGAGGCCTCGTCGACGGCGTCGAGCACGAGGTCGGTGAACGCCGTGATGCCGCCGAACTTCGCGGCGTACCCACTCGGGTCGACCTGGATCTCCAGCCACCGGCCCCCGTCGAGGACGTCGTCCTCGGCGGCCTCCCGGACCAGCCGGCGTACGTCGTCCTCGGTGCGCAGCACCGACCGGGCCACGTCGTAGAGCCGCTGGAAGCGGAACCAGCCCTTCTCGTCGGCCGCCGACAGCAGCGGCGGCCAGTCCTCCACGAGTGACTCGGGCAGGTGGATGCCGTCGCGCTCGGCCAGCTCGAGCAGGGTCGCGTGCCGCATCGAGCCGGTGAAGTGCAGGTGCAGGTGCGCCTTCGGCAGCGTGCGTACGTCGCGCACCAGCTCAGGCGAACAGCTTCTGGAGCCGGCTCACGCCTTCGACCAGGTCGTCATCACCGAGGGCGTAGGACAGCCGCAGGTAGCCGGGCGACCCGAACGCCTCACCCGGCACCACCGCCACCTCGGCCGTGTCGAGGATGTATTCAGCCAGCTCGGCCGAGGTCTCGACCTGCTTGCCGGCGTACTCCTTGCCGAGCAGACCCTTGACCTGCGGGTAGGCGTAGAACGCGCCGCCGGGCATCGGGCAGACGACGCCGTCGATCTCGTTGAGCATCGACACGATCGTGTGCCGGCGCCGGTCGAAGGCGGTCTTCATCTCCTCGACCGCCGAGAGGTCACCCGACACCGCGGCGAGGGCCGCCCGCTGGGAGACGTTGGAGACGTTCGAGGTGGCGTGCGACTGGAGGTTGGTCGCGGCCTTGACGAGGTCCTTCGGGCCGATCATCCAGCCGACCCGCCAGCCGGTCATCGCGTAGGTCTTGGCGACACCGTTGACGACCACGCAGTTGTCGGCCAGGAACGGGCACAGCACGGGCATCGAGCCGGTGTCGGCGCCGTCGTACACGAGGTGCTCGTAGATTTCGTCGGTCAGCACCCAGAGGTTGTGGTCCTCGACCCACTGGCCGATGGCCCTGATCTCGTCGGAGGTGTAGACGGCGCCGGTCGGGTTCGACGGCGACACGAACAGCAGCACCTTGCTCTTGTCGGTGCGCGCCGCCTCGAGCTGGTCGACGGTGACCTTGTAGTCCTGCGTCTCGTCGGCGAGCACCTCGACCGGTACGCCGCCGGCCAGCTGGATCGCCTCGGGGTACGTCGTCCAGTACGGCGCGGGGACGATCACCTCGTCACCGGGGTCGATCATCGCCGCGAACGCCGCGTAGATGGCCTGCTTGCCGCCGTTGGTGACCAGCACCTGAGCCGGCTCGACGGCGTAGCCGCTGTCGCGCAGCGTCTTCTCGACGATCGCCTTCTTGAGCTCGGGCAGCCCGCCGGCCGGGGTGTAGCGGTGGTTCTTGGGGTCGCGGCACGCGTCGACGGCAGCTTCGACGACGTAGCCGGGGGTCGGGAAGTCGGGCTCGCCGGCGCCGAAGCCGATGACCGGGCGGCCCTCGGCCTTGAGCGCCTTCGCCTTCGCGTCCACCTTGAGCGTCGCTGACTCGGCGATCGCGCCGATGCGCGCGGAGACGCGACGGTCGCGGGGGTTGGCGGGGCTGGAGGGCGTCTGGCTCATGCCGACCATCCTAGGAGGGTGCGGCCGGCGGCGCCCGGCCCGACCACGCCGGTTCGACTCTCCTCCAGCCCCCCGGTAGAGTCCTCCTCGGTGGTTTCCCCCCAATGCTTCGCGCTGCCCTCTTCCTTGTGGAGATTCGGGTGCTCGAGGCCGGGAGAGTCATCGGAGGGCACTAGCTCAACTGGTAGAGCATCGGTCTCCAAAACCGAAGGTTGGGGGTTCAAGTCCCTCGTGCCCTGCAGTGGATTGGTCAACGCATCAACCTGAGAGGTCGGAAACGTGTCGGAGAGCAGCGCAGTCCCCAAGCCACGTGGTGGCAAGGACGCCGAGCGCACGAGCCCGGCCACCTTCTACCGCCAGGTGGTCGCTGAGCTCCGCAAGGTCGTCTGGCCGACCCAGGAACAGCTGATCACGTACTTCATCGTGGTCATGGTGTTCGTGGTCGTGATGATGTCGCTCGTCTCGGTCCTCGACCTGGCGTTCGGCAAGTTGATCTTCGCGCTGTTCGCCGGCAACTAGTGAACCCAGCCCAGAGCCATCCAGTCGATAGTCAGGTCGAGAGTCAACCAATGACGGAGCAACACGTGTCGGAGCAGAACGAGCCGGTCGAGGAGATCGTTGACGCAGGCGTCGAGCCTGCCGAGATCACCGAGCAGACCGACGAGGAGCCGACGGCCGCCGAGGCGACCGAGGCCGAGAGCACGGACACCGAGAGCGCGGACGTCGAGGCCGAGAGCACCGACACCGAGCCCACCGACGAGGCGTCTGACGAGGCCACCGAGGACGACGACGCCGAGGACGCCGACGACGCCGAGGCCACCGAGGACGACGGCCCGCTCGAGGCCTTCCGTCGCGAGCTGTGGGCCAAGCCGGGCGAGTGGTTCGTCGTACACACCTACTCCGGCATGGAGAAGCGGGTGAAGCAGAACCTCGAGAACCGCATCCAGGCCCTCGACATGGTCGACTACATCCACGAGATCGTCGTCCCGACCGAAGAGGTCGCCGAGATCAAGAACGGCCAGCGCAAGATGGTCACCCGCACCGTCCTGCCCGGCTACGTCCTGGTCCGGATGGACCTCACCGACGAGTCCTGGTCGGCCGTGCGTCACACGCCGTCCGTCACCGGCTTCGTCGGTCACAGCCACCACCCGGTGCCGCTGTCGATGAGCGAGGTCGAGGACATGCTCGCCCCGGCCGCGGTCGCGGACGCGGAGGCAGCCGCAGAGGCCGCATCCGGCAGCCCGGCCGGCTCCACCGCCGCGTCGCGCAAGCCGGTCGAGGTCGCCGACTTCGACGTCTCCGACTCGGTGATGGTCGTCGACGGCCCGTTCGCCACGCTCCACGCCACGATCACCGAGATCAACGCGGAGTCCCAGAGGGTCAAGGCCCTCGTCGAGATCTTCGGCCGGGAGACCCCGGTCGAGCTGAGCTTCAACCAGATTCAAAAGGTCTGAGCGGACGGGCTTGCTCCGGCCGGTCAACTGGGCTTTGAGGTCGACACGTCTCGAAACCCAGTAAGAGGACCAGCAACACCCGCACCAAGCAAGACCCAGTAGAAGAAGTGGCAGGAGGAACCCCCTCCGTCATGACCACGAAAGAGAGAAATTAGAGAGATGCCTCCCAAGAAGAAGAAGATCGCTGCCCTCGTCAAGGTGCAGCTGCAGGCTGGCGCAGCAACTCCGGCTCCGCCGGTGGGTACCGCACTCGGTCCCCACGGCGTGAACATCATGGACTTCTGCAAGGCCTACAACGCGCAGACCGAGTCGATGCGTGGCAACGTCATCCCCGTCGAGATCACCATCTACGAGGACCGTTCCTTCACGTTCATCACCAAGACCCCGCCGGCCGCGGAGCTCATCAAGAAGGCCGCCGGTCTGAAGAAGGGCTCGGGCACGCCGCACACCGAGAAGGTCGGCAAGCTGACCAAGGAGCAGGTGCGCGAGATCGCCGCCACCAAGCTGCCCGACCTCAACGCCAACGACATCGATGCCGCGATGAAGATCGTCGAGGGGACCGCCCGCTCCATGGGCGTCACCACCAACTGATCTCCCTCGCATACCCGCGACACACCTGTGGCAGAGCCGCGCTGGCTCACCTGACCACACCTTCGTAGAGAGAAGAACACCATGCAGCGCAGCAAGACCTACCGCGCAGCGGCAGAGCAGTTCGACCAGGACGAGCTCTACTCCCCGCTGTCCGCGATCAAGTTCGCCAAGGGCGGCAGCAAGAAGAAGTTCGATGAGAGCGTCGACGTCGTCATGCGCCTCGGCGTGGACCCGCGCAAGGCCGACCAGATGGTCCGCGGCACCGTCATCCTCCCGCACGGCACCGGCAAGACCGCACGCGTCCTCGTGTTCGCGAACGCCGAGAAGGCCGACGCTGCCCGTGAGGCCGGCGCCGACTTCGTCGGTGGCGACGAGCTGATCGAGAAGGTCAACGGCGGCTGGCTCGACTTCGACGCCGTCGTCGCGACCCCCGACATGATGGGCAAGGTCGGTCGCCTCGGCCGCGTGCTCGGCCCGCGCAGCCTGATGCCGAACCCGAAGACCGGCACCGTGACGCCCGACGTCGCGAAGGCCGTCTCCGACATCAAGGGCGGCAAGATCGAGTTCCGCGTCGACCGGCACGCCAACCTGCACTTCATCATCGGCAAGGCCTCGTTCTCCGAGGTCCAGCTCGCCGAGAACTACGCCACGGCCCTCGAAGAGGTGCTCCGTCTCAAGCCGGTCAGCTCCAAGGGCCGCTACATCAAGAAGGTCACCGTCTCGACCACCATGGGCCCCGGCGTCCAGGTCGACCCCAACCGCACCAAGAACGTTGCGGGCGAGGACGACGCTCCTCAGGCCTGACGCAAAGGCAAAGGCAAGGGCCCGGTCACCTCGCGGTGGCCGGGCCTTCGCCATTGCGGTGAGGCCTCAGGCCTCCACGGTCGGCAGCTCCGCGGTCAGCAGCGCATCGCCCGCACGTCGTACGACGATCTGGCGTACGTCGCGGCGCAGCGTGGCGGCATTGAACCGGCACACCATCAGCACGCCGTCGACCGCCAGCAGCGAACCCGCCGGCACCTCGTCACCCTGGGCAGTCAGGTAGACCACGTCGAAGCTCCGGGCAGCCTCCAGCCCTTCGACGTCGAGCAGCAGCTCGGTGCCCCAGGTGTGGTTGATCAGCCCGGCCTTGGTCGTGACCGAAGCGGGTCCGGTGAAGGAGATGGCCTCGACCACAGGCCCCTCCGGCTCTGCGGACTCCTCGTCGACCAGGCTGCGGGTGGCGTAGCCGGCGATGCCTGCAATGCCTGCGGCGATGCCGCCGGTGAGGAGCAGGCGGCGGACGGGGCCCCGCATCGGCACCACCGTCTCGTCGTCCGCCGGGTCGTACATCCGCTCCGCAGCCGCGCGCAGGGCAGCAACGCGGTCGGGCGGGGGGGTGCGGTCAGGATCGTGTCCCATGCTGTCTCCCAGGGCCGCGAGGACCTCGTCCTCGTCGTCCCAGTCGGGCCCCGGACGGCGGGTGTCGTCCGTCATGCCATCAGCCCCTCGAACTCGGTACGAAGGCGCGCGAGCGCCCGCGACTGTGCGGTCCGTACGGCGCCCGCCTTGCGGTCGGTGAGCACGGCCACCTGCTCGGCGTCGAGCCCGGCGACGACCCGCAGCTCCAGCACTTCCTGGTCGGCGGCCGAGAGCCGGGAGAAGGCGAACGCCAGCTGGGACTGTTCCTCCGCGGCCAGCACGGCGTGCACCGGGTCGGGCGCCTCGCCGTGCTGCATCTCGTCGAGGACGGCCGGGTCAGCCGGCGTCTGCCGGGTCGACGCGCGGTAGGCCTCCAGGACGACGTTGCGTGCGATGCCGAACAGCCAGCCGTCGATGCCCACCCCGGTGGGGGAGTAGCTGTCGATCTTGTCCATCGCCCGGGTCATCGTCTCGCTCACCGCTTCGTCTGCCTGTTCCTCGGTGGCCAGCCGCCGGCGGGCGTAGGTGAACAACCGTGGGTAGACCCCGCGGTAGACCTCTTCCCACGCGTCGGGGTCGCCCGCTCGCGCGCGCTCGACCAGCCGGCGCTCCTGCGCCCGAGTAGTACCCATCACCAGTGCATGCCTGTCGCTGCCCCCGCGTTACGTGTGTTCCGGGTCGCAGTCTTGCGAACTACTCGGTGAAGACCCGCTCGTCGACGAGCTTCTCGGCCACGACCTGGCCCTCGGGCACGAAGCGGCCGCACTCGAAGTGCTTGCGGAACTCCACCTCACCGCCGGTGCGACCGGACCGGTTCTTCTCGACGGTCACGACGGACCAGCCCTTGAAGTGCTCACCGTTGTTGGCGCCGTACACGAGGTGGTGGCGGGCGACCACATCTGCCTTGTTGCTCAAGATGAGTACGACGTCGGCCTCGTAGGCCAGGGACGTGGAGCCGCGCATGTTGCGAGCCCGCATCCGCGTGCCCGGCTCGAGGCCGGCCCGGTCGGACGCTGAGATCGCGATCACGGGGCACTCGAACTCGATGCTGAGGTCCTTCAGCCGCTCGGTCACGTGGGTGACCTGCTCCTCCTCGGTGAGGTGCTCGGGGGCGCGCACCTTCTGGAGGTAGTCGACCACCACGAGGGGCGGTACGCCGTGCAGGGCCACCACGTCCTTCACGGCCGCCGCGATCACATCGAGGGTCGTCTGGGTCGTCGTCGAGCGGTGGATGTGCAGCCGCGAGGCGTAGTCGCTGACGGCCGTCAGGGCAGCGACGCCGTCGGCGTGCTCGCCCAGCCGCTCGGGGAGGCCACCGGCGACGCCGTCGGAGCCCTCGAAGGCGGCGCGCACCTGGCGGACGCTGAGCGGCATCGAGCTGGTCGACGCCTCGGCTGCCTCGGACGAGATGATCTTCTGGAGCAGGGACTCGGCCTCGAGCTCGAAGGACAAGAAGATGACCGGGCGTCCGGAGCCGGCGCAGCTGCGGGCGACCTGCAGCGCGAAGGTGGTCTTGCCCTCGCCCTGGGCGCCGGCGAGCAGGTTGAGCGTGCCCTCCCTCAGACCGCCGCCGAGCTCCTCGTCGAGGAGCGGAAACCCGGTCGGCCAGACGTGCGCGGCGTTCTCGGGGTCGAGCAGGCGTCCGTCGACTCTTTCGAGTACGTCGCTCAGGGCGGTCAGCTTCGGGTCCACTGCCTGATTTCAGCACGGCAGAAAGTGCAGCGTTGCCGAACGCGTGGATTTGGCACCCCCCTCGCCGCGGCGTACTCTTCTCGACGAAACCAGAGACCGCCGGTAGTCAGACTGTGCATGCAGTCAGACCGAAGGTTCCGCGTGAAAGCGGACGACCTGCGCAGGTGAGAGCAAGACCCGCAGCCCTGCTGTGAAGTCCACGCCTCGAGCCTGTGCTCGGGGCGTTCGTCATTCTCACGGCATCGGCGCGGTGGTCTCTCCGTCCGGAAGGAGACCCATGGCGCGGCCAGACAAGACTGCTGCCGTTGCGGAGATCGTTGAGTCGTTCAACGGTGCCGCCGGAGCTGTGCTGACCGAATACCGCGGTCTCACCGTGAAGCAGCTGCAGGAACTGCGGCGCTCCCTCGGCGAGAACGCCAGCTACGCCGTGGTCAAGAACACGCTCGCCAAGATTGCCGCCAAGGACGCGGGGATCTCCGGCTTCGATGACCTGCTCACCGGCCCCACCGCTATCGCCTTCATCAGTGGCGATGTGGTCGAGGCCGCCAAGGGTCTGCGTGACTTCGCCAAGGCAAACCCCGCCCTTGTCATCAAGGGTGGAGTCCTGGACGGCAACGCTCTCGACGCGGCAGAGGTGGCCAAGCTGGCCGACCTCGAGTCGCGTGAGGTGCTCATGGGCAAGCTCGCGGGCGCCATGCTCGCGTCGCTCTCCCAGGCCGTCTACCTGCTCAACGCCCCGCTCTCGCAGGCTGCCCGGCTCGCCGGCGCCCTGCAGGCGAAGCGTGCCGAAGAATCTGGGCAGGACTCCTCTGAATCCCTCGCAGGTGGTGCCGGTACGCCGGCAGAACCCGCTGCCGAGGAGGCCCCGGCGCTCGACGAGGCCGCTCCCGCAGAGGAGGCCGCTCCCACCGAGGATGCTGCCCCCGCCGCGGAGGCGACCGACGAGGCTGCCGAGTCCACCGACGCCTGACCGGTCACCCGACCGGTCACGTCTGACCACCACCTGAAACCCGGCCGGCCCGCATCCGCGGACCGGCCACCGAATGGAAGGAAACGCCATCATGGCGAAGCTCAGCACTGACGAGCTCCTCGACGCGTTCAAGGAGATGACCCTCATCGAGCTCTCCGAGTTCGTGAAGCAGTTCGAGGAGACCTTCGGCGTGACCGCCGCTGCTCCCGTTGCCGTCGCCGCTGCCCCGGCCGCCGGTGGCGCTGCTGGTGGCGAAGCCGCCGCCGAGCAGGACGAGTTCGACGTGATCCTCGAAGCCGCTGGCGACAAGAAGATCAACGTCATCAAGGAGGTGCGCGCCCTCACTTCGCTCGGTCTGAAGGAGGCCAAGGACCTCGTTGAGTCGGCTCCGAAGGAGATCCTCGAGAAGGTCGACAAGGCCGCTGCTCAGAAGGCGAAGGAGGCCCTCGAGGCCGCCGGCGCCACCGTCACCGTCAAGTGACGATCAGCTAGCCAAGAGCCTTCACAGGTTCGCCGCTCATGCGGCACCGCAGGGCGGTCACCCCATCGGGGTGGCCGCCCTTCGGCATGTCCGGCCAGCCCTGTACCGGAGGCGTTCCAGCGATTAGGCTGGCGGTGGCCTGATGCGTATCACGAAACGAGTTGCTTAATGCGCAACAAACGATCCGCCGAGACGATGATCCGTCTGCTCGGGAACGCCCGGTACGAAGTGCTGCCCACCGCGTCGACCGAGGACAAGGTGCTGGAGCACCTGCCGCGCGAGCGGACGATCACCGTGACGGCCTCTCCGGGCAAGGGCCTCGAGGCCACGCTCGACCTGGCCGAGCGGCTGACCGGGCACGGCTATGCCGTCGTACCCCACCTCGCGGCCCGGATGATCAGCGGCCGGACGGAGCTGGGCGAGATCGCGGACCGGCTCACGGGCAAGGGCATCACGCGCGTGTTCGTGCCCGGCGGCGATGCCGAGCCGGCCGGTGACTACCAGGACGCACTCGGCGTGCTGGAGGACCTCGCCGCGCTCGGGAGGCCGTTCGCGCACGTAGGGATCACCGGCTACCCGGAGACGCACCCGAAGATCGCCGACGACCTGACCGTGCAGTCGATGTGGGACAAGCGCCGCTACGCCACCCACATCGTCAGCAATCTGACCTTCGACCCCGCGGTGGTCCGCGACTGGCTGCACCGGCTGCGAGCCCGGGGGGTCGCCACGCCACTGCTGCTTGGCATGCCCGGCCCGGTGGACCGGACCAAGCTGGTCGCGATGGCGGGCCGGATCGGGGTCGGCGAGTCCACCCGGTTCCTGGTCAAGCACCGGGGCACCTTGGCCCGGTTGGCGTCGCCGGGTGGGTTCACCGGCGAGCGGTTCCTCGAGAAGTGCGCGCCGGCCCTCGGCGAGCCCGGCTCGCTGGTCGAGGGGCTGCACGTCTTCACGTTCAACCAGATCGCCGAGACCGAGGCCTGGCGGACCGACCTGCTGGACCGGCTCCGTCGATAGTCCAGTCACTTCTGGTCGTTCTCGGGCTCCGGAACGACAAGTTGTGACTGGACTACCCGAGCGAAACGGCGGGGAGCAGCAGGTCCGCGAGTGCCTTCTCGAGGCCCCGGTCACCGGTCTCGACGACAGTCAGCGGCAGCCCGATCCGGTCTGCGGCATGCTGCGCCAGCGAGAGAAGCTCGTCGTCGGGCTCCTGGGCCAGCCACACGACGCGCGTGTAGTGGGTGAAGTAGGTGTCGCGCAGGTCGGGGTAGCGGTCGAGGCCGAGCTCCTGCAGCACCGTGCGGGCGAACGACCTCACCAGGAAGTCGGTGAGCAGGTAGGTCCCCGGCTGCTCGCTGAAGAACGTTTCCAGCCGTGACGCACCGGCGTACACGTCGTAGCAGTGCAGCCCGGGCAGCCGCCGCAGGCCGAGGTCGTCGCAGACCTCGTCGAGGGCGCCGTACGTCCCGCAGTCGGCGTAGCCGATGACCACCTGGGAGTACGACGCGGCGAGCTCGTCCGCCAGCCGGCGCACCTCGCCGGCGATCCGGTCGGGCTGGTTGTGCAGCAGTGGAGGCAAGGGGTGCACGTCGACGGGCCAGCCACGGCGGGAAACGATCGCGGCCACGGGCTGGGCGATCGCCCCGCACGCGATCACGGCCGTGCGGTCAGAACGAGAGCTGCTCGACGAACTTGTCGTTGAAGTCGGGGCGGTCGGAGAGCTCGACATAGGCCACCTCCTCCAGCAGCGCCTGGGCGCCGGCGCGCTCACGCACCGACAGGAGGGCCATCTTCGCGCCCTCGCCAGCGACGTTGCCTGCGGCGACGATCCGCAGGACCGGGAGCTTGGGCACGAGACCGATCCGAACCGCTGAGGCAGGGGAGAGATAGCTGCCGAAGGAACCCGCGAGCAGCACCTGCTGGATGTCGCGGTGCTCGAGGCCGAG
Organism: Nocardioides sp. InS609-2; assembly: GCF_023208195.1. Lineage (NCBI taxonomy): Bacteria > Bacillati > Actinomycetota > Actinomycetes > Propionibacteriales > Nocardioidaceae > Nocardioides > Nocardioides sp. InS609-2. The sequence goes on from NZ_CP060034.1 coordinate 3,291,836, forward strand.
CTGCTCGAGGAGCAGCGTCCAGCCGGTGGAGATCGCGGCCTTGGCGAACTGGAGCTCGCGTACGTCGCGTTGCGAGAGGTAGACGCACTCCGCCGGCTCGGTCTGCGGGGTGGGCCGGTGCAGAAGGAAGACGCGTTCCTCGCCGACCTTGGCCATCCGGTCGGCGAGAGCGGGCGCGATCTCCTTGGCCGACTCGTCCGGCACCAGCCGGCCCGAGCTGTCGAGCAACCCGACGCGCACCAGCTCGGCCACCGCGTCGACCAGCCCGGAGCCGCACAGCCCGCGGGGCTCGACGTCGCCGATCACACCGAGCGTGACGGCGGGCTCCTCCCCGAGCGCGTTGGGGTCGAGCTTGATCACCTCGATGGCGCCGTCGGCGGCGCGCATCCCGCACCGGATGGCCCCGCCCTCGAAGGCCGGGCCGGCCGGGGCGGCGGTGGAGAGGATGGTGTCGCCGTCACTGAGCACGATCTCGCAGTTGGTGCCGACGTCGATGAAGAGCCGGGTCCGCTTGTCGCGGTCCATGCCGGTTGCCAGCATCCCGGCCACGATGTCGCCGCCGACGTACGCGCCGAGCGCCGGGAAGAAGAAGGCGCGCGCTCGCGGGTGCAGGGTCAGGCCGAGCTCGGACGCGAGCACCGACGGCGGCTGGGCGGACGACATCACGAACGGTGCGACACCGAGTGGTTCGGGGTCGATCCCCAGCGCCAGCGCGGTCATCGTGGCGTTGCCGGCGATCGCCACCTCGTAGACCTGGGCCGGGTCGATACCCGCCTCGCGGCAGACCTGGCCCGCCAGCTCGGCCAGCGTCGCACCGGCCGCCTGCTGGAGCCGGCCGAGCGTGTCCTTGTCCATCATCGTCGCGCTGATGCGGCTGATCACGTCGCCACCGAACGGCTGCTGCTTGTTGAGCATCGACGTGACCGCGAGGGGTGTGCCGGTGCCGACGTCGAGCAGCGTCCCCACCACGGTGGTGGTGCCGAGGTCGAAGGCGATCGCGTAGCGAGCAGCGGTCGTGTCGCCCGGCTCGACGTCGATCAGGTCCTCGTCGACGATCACCGCGGTCACCTTGAAGTCGGCCTCGCGAAGCACGGTCGACAGCCGGCGGAGCACGTGCAGGTCGGCGGTCAGCTCGAGGTCCTCGATGGCGTCGGTCAGCCGGACCAGGTCGGTGCGCTGGTCGGCGAGCGTGGCCTCCTCGAGCTCGACGTACCGCTTCTGCAACGCCGGCCGCAGGATCACCTGGCGCCCGATGCCGACGGTCGCGGCCTTGGGCCGAGTGGTCAGCGGCGGCACCTCGACCGTGAGGTCGCGGGTGGCCTGCACGAGGCAGCCCAGTCGCCAGCCGGCGGCGATCTGCTCGCTCGAGAAAGTGCGTACGTCGTGCCGGGTGATGGGCACCTGGCCGCCCTCGACCCGGATCTTGCACTTGTGGCAGGTGCCGTGTCCGCCGCAGGTCGAGTCGATGGCGATGCCGTTCCACGACGCGGCGTCGAAGACGGTCACCCCGGGAGGAACACGTACGCCGCGCTGCGTCGGCGGCGCCTCGGCGCCGCCCTCGGTCAGGCTGTGGATCGTGAAGGCGAGGTCGACCCGGCCGGTGCCGTCGTGGCTGGCGGGCTCCGCCCCGGACGGCTCGATCAGACCCTCGCGGGCCACGTCCGCGAGGGAGAAGTCGGGCCCGTCGGTCACGGTGAGCTGCTCACTGGGCGGCTGCCGCTACCTTCGCCTGCCGCGCCCGGTGGGCGGCGATCCATGCGCCGCCCCACTCGTCGTGGCCGAGCAACAGGTCGGCGGCCTTCACGGCCTCGACGATCTCGGGGGTCCGGGTGTCCATGATCGCGCTCGTGAGGCCGGCGGTCATCGCCATCGGCAAGAAGGCCGCACCGAGCGCGTGCCGGGCCGGCATCCCGAAGGACACGTTGGAGGCCCCGCACGTCATGTTGACGCCGAACTCCTCGCGGATCCGGCGCATCGTCTCCAGGGTCGTGTTGACGACCTCCTGGTCGGCGCCGATCGGCATGGCCAGCGGGTCGATGACGATGTCGGCTGCCGCGATGCCGTACTCCTTCGTGGCGACCTCGATGATCTTGCGCGTCAGCAAGATCCGCTTCTCGACCTCCATCGGGATCTCGTCGGCATCGTTGGGCAGCGCGATGATCGCGGCGTCGTACTTCTTGACCAGCGGGAGGATCTGCGCCATCCGCTCGTCCTCGGCGGTGATCGAGTTGACCAGCGCCCGGCCCTGGTAGACCGAGAGCCCGGCCTCGAGCGCCTCCACCACCGAGGAGTCGATGCAGATCGGCTTGTCGGAGAGCTCCTGGACCATGACGATCGCCTTGGCCAGCAGGTCGGCCTCGTCGGTCAGCGGCACGCCCATGTTGATGTCGAGCACGTCGGCGCCGCCCTCGACCTGGGCCTTCACGTCGCGTTCGATCGCGGACAGGTCGCCTGCGCGCAACTGCTCCTGGAAGATCCGGCGGCCGGTCGGGTTGATGCGCTCGCCGATCAGGCAGAAGCGGTTGTCGTGCCCGATGACGACCTGCTGGGTGGCCGAGCGCAGCACGGTCTGGAGGCGGGGAGCGCTCATGCTGGGATCTTCGCGCGCTTGTCCTGGAGCAGGGCCTTCGCGCGTCGTACGGTCTGCGAGGCATCGGCGGCATAGCCGTCGGCACCGACCGCGTCGGCGTACTCCTGGGTGACGGGTGCGCCGCCGACCATCACGATCACTTCGTTGCGGATGCCGGCCTTCTCGAGGGCGTTCATGTTGGCCTTGAACATCGGCATCGTGGTGGTGAGGAACGCCGAGAAGCCGACGATGTCGGGCCGGTGCTCCTCGATGGCTGCCACGAACTTCTCGGGCGCCACCTGCACGCCCAGGTCGATGACCTCGAAGCCGGCGCCCTCGAGCATGATGTTGACGAGGTTCTTGCCGATGTCGTGGACGTCGCCCTTGACGGTGCCCATCAGGAACTTGCCAACGGTCTGCACGCCGGTCTCCGCGAGGAGCGGCCGGAGACGTTCCATCGCGCCGGCCATCGCGCGGCCGGCGATGAGCATCTCGGGGACGAAGAAGTCGCCGCGCTCGAAGCGCGCGCCGACCTCCTCGAGCGAGGGGATCAGCGCGTCGAAGAGAAGCGTCTGCGGCTCCATGTCGAGCGTGAGTCCCTCGTTGGTCAGCTCGAGGACGCGGGGGGCGTTGCCGACCAGCGTCTCGTCGTACAGGCCTTGCAGGATCTCCTCGGGAGTCATGCGACCACCTCCTCCTTGTTTGTCGTCCCGCGCAGCAGGGTCGTGAGCTGCGCGGCATGGTCCAGCAGGCTGCGGCCGAGCTCGTCGAGCCGCTCCTCCAGTCGTGGTGTCGGCCCGGAGACGCCGAGCGCGGCGATGGTGTCGCCGTGGATCCCGAACAGGGGTACGGCGACACCGGTGAGCCCGATCTCGAGCTCGTCGATCGTGAGCGCCCAGCCGCGTTCGCGGATGCGTACGCCGTCGCGGCGCAGCAGCGCGGGAGTGGCGATGGTCGCCTCGGTCGGCGCATCGAGCGGACCTGGCGGGATCGGCAGCGCACCCCAGGCGAAGAAGACCTTGCCGAGCGCCGAGCAGTGCGCGGGCACGTCGACCTCGGTCCAGTCGCGGGTGCCGAGCAGGTAGCGCGAGTCGACCTGCGCGACTTGTACGACGCGGTCGCCGCGGGTGACGCTCAGGTGCACGGTCTCGCCGGTGTCGTCGCCGATCTCCTCCATGGTCGGGCGGGCCAGCCGGACCAGCTCCTCCCACGGGTCGTGCCGGGCGGCGTACAGCCAGAACAGCCGACCTGCGACGTAGGAGCCGGTGACATCGCGCTCGAGCAGGCCCGAGCGCTCGAGCGCGGTGAGCATCCGGGAGGTCGTCGACTTCGCGAGACCGCTCGCGTCCTGGAGGTCGGCGAAGGTCATCGGCTCGTCGGCACGGACGACCGTGGCGACCAGGTCGGCTGCGCGGTCGACCGCGCGCGTGCCGCTGGCTCCACCACTCAGCTGGCCGGTGGCCGGGTCGCTCACGACGACTCCTCGGGTGTTGGGGGTTCCCTCGAGTTCCATGATGTGGAACCTTGTTCCCACATCATGAGGTTAGAAGCCGTCGGGGTCAGCGGTCAAGCACCCCGGCAGATCAGGAGGAACCGTGTTCCGCAACGCGATGCCGCGCTACGAGGTGCTGTCCGAGGATGCGATGGCGACCCTGGACCGGGGCTGGCGCAAGCTGATGACCGAGATCGGCGTCGAGTTCTTGGACGACCGCGCACTCGAGCTGTTCCGCAAGGCCGGCCAGCGCGTGGAGGACAACACGGTCTTCCTCGACCCCGACTTCGTGCTCGAGCAGGTGGCGAAGGCGCCGCGAGAGTTCGACGTACAGGCCCGCAACCCCGACAACACCATCCACATCGGGGGCGACTCGATGGCCTTCGGTGCGGTCTACGGGCCGCCGTTCGTCCGGCAGGGCGAGGTGCGCCGCGACGCCACGATGGACGACTTCAGGAACTTCACGAAGCTGGCCCAGAGCTTCCCGGTGCTGGACTCCGCGGGCGGCGTGATCTGCGAGCCCAACGACACCCCGCTCGACAGCCGGCACCTCGACATGACCTACGCGCTCCAGACGCTGACCGACAAGATCTACATGGGCAACGTCGTGTCGGGTGTCAACGCCGCTGACACCATCCGGATGGGCGAGATCCTCTTCGGCTCCCGCGAGGCGATCGAGGAGACGCCGGTCTCGATCTCGCTGATCAACTGCAACTCCCCGCTGCGCTGGGACGACCGGATGCTCGAGGCCCAGTTCGAGTACTCCAGCGCCGGCCAGCCCGTCGTGCTCACCCCGTTCATCCTGATGGGCGCGATGTCGCCGGTGACCATCCCCGCCGCGCTGGTGCAGCAGATCGTCGAGGCGTTGTCGGGGATCGCCCTCTCGCAGCTGATCCGCCCGGGCTGCCCGGTGATCTTCGGATCGTTCCTCTCGAACATCGACATGCAGTCGGGCTCGCCGACGTTCGGCACTCCGGAGTCGGGAATCGGCCTGCTCTGCACCGGCCAGATCGCCCGCCACTTCGGCCTGCCGTTCCGCACCGGCGGGGGGCTCACGTCATCACAGGTAGCCGACGCCCAGGCGGGCTACGAGGCGCTGATGACGTTGATGCCGACGTTTCTCGCAGGGGCCAACTGGGTGATGCACTCGGCCGGCTGGCTCGAAGGTGGCCTGGTCGCCGGCTACGAGAAGTTCATCGTCGACATCGAGCTGCTGCAGATGATGCAGGCCGAGTTCACGCCGCTCGAGATCGACGAGGCCTCGATGGCGTTCGGTGCGCACGAGGAGGTTGGCCACGGCGGCCACTTCCTGGGCGCCGCGCACACCATGGAGCGGTTCCGCACCTGCTTCTACCGACCGCTGCTGTCGTCGTCGGACAACTACGAGAAGTGGATGCGCAACGGGGGCAAGGACGCCAACGACCGGGCCGCCGAGATCTACCAGAAGAAGCTGGTGGAGTACGAGCAGCCGGCGCTGGACGACGCCGTTCGACAGGAGCTCGAGGAGTACGTCATCCGTCGGCGGGCCGAGCTCGGCGACTGAGGAACTCGGTCAGCCGCGCGGAGAGCTGCGCCGGGGCATCCTCCTGAACGAGATGCCCCGCGCCCTCGAGCCAGTGCAGCTCGGCGGTGGGGAGGGCGGCCGCGAGCTGCTCGCCCTTGGCTGGCGGGAGCCAGGTGTCCTCAGTGCCCCAGCACACGAGCGTGGGAATGGTCACCTCGGCGTACCTGTGCTCCAGCTCGTCGGTGAAGCGCTGGTCGCCCTGCGCCATCTGGCGATAGAGGGCGGGTTGGCCCTCGGTGCCGAGCCACGGAGCGACATAGGCCGACAGCGTCTCTTCGGTCAGGCCGCGATGGCTGGCGGTGCCGACGTAGCCACGCACCAGACCCTCGTGCACGGCGGCCGGCAGTTGCGCGAAGACCTCCTCGTGGTCGCGGGCGAGCCTGAAGAGCCCGGTGCCCCACGGCCCGTGCGTGACGGCGTCGACCAGGGCGAGGCGCTCGTAGCTCGCACCGTGCAGCAGGTGCGCCCGAAGGGCCACGGCACCGCCGAAGTCGTGTGCCACCACGGCCGGGGCGTCGAGCTCCCAGTGCCCGAGCAGCGCGGCGAACAGCTCGCCCTGGGTGGCCAGCGAGACGTCCTGGCCGGACCGCTTCTCAGAGGCGCCGTAACCGACCATGTCCCATACGTAGACCGTGCGGTGCACCGACAGTGCCGGCGCAATGTCACGCCACACGTACGACGAGAACGGGGTTCCGTGCAGCAGCACCACCGGTGGCCCCGCCCCGAACCTGTCCCAGGCGACCTCTCCCTGAGAGCTCTGGAAGCGGTGACCCAACGTCCAGTCCGTCATGTGGCCACCCTAGGCGGTCAGGAGAGACCGAGGACTGTGCCGTCGTCGGTCAGGTCGATGCGGGACGCAGACGGGTTCTGGGGCAGCCCGGGCATCGTCATCATGTCGCCGCACACCATGACGACGAAGCCGGCGCCGGCCGACAGCCGGACCTCACGCACGTGCAGCTCGTGCCCGGAGGGAGCGCCCAGCGACGTCGGGTCGGTCGAGAAGGAGTACTGCGTCTTCGCCACGCACACCGGCAGGGTGCCGTACCCGTCGCGCTCGATGCGCAGCAGCCGCCGCCTCGCCTTGGCGTCCCACGTCACCAGGCCCGCGCCGTACAACTTTGTCGCGATCGCCTCCACCTTCGCGGTGAGGGACAGCTCGTCGTCGTAGGTGAACGAGAAGGTGTACGGCGACGGCTCGTCGAGCGCCGCGAGCACGCCCTTCGCCAGGTCCTGGGCACCTGTCCCGCCGTCGGCGAAGTGGGTCGCCGGGACGGCCTCGACACCTTCGGCCGCCACCAGCTCGACCACTCTGGCCACCTCGGCGTCGGTGTCGGTCGGGAAACGGTTGACCGCGACGACGCACGGGATGCCGTACACGCCGCGCACGTTGTCCAGGTGCCGTCGCAGGTTCACCATCCCCGCCTCGACCGCTCCGAGGTCCTCGGCTCCGAGGTCGGCCAACGCGACGCCGCCGTGGTACTTCAGGGCCCGCACCGTCGCCACCACCACCGCGACGTCGGGACGCAGGCCCGACTTCCGGCACTTGATGTCGACGAACTTCTCCGCGCCGAGATCGGCACCGAACCCGGCCTCGGTCACCACGAGGTCGGCCAGCCGCAGTCCGGCGCGCGTGGCCGACACCGAGCTGCACCCGTGCGCGATGTTCGCGAACGGCCCGCCGTGGACGAACGCCGGCGCGCCCTCGAGGGTCTGCACCAGGTTTGGCGCGAGGGCATCGCGCAGCAGGGCCGCCATCGCGCCGTCGGCGCCGAGCTCGCGTGCCGTCACCGGCGTCATCGCCCGCGTGTAGCCGAAGACGATGTCGCCGATCCGTCGCTTCAGGTCTCCCCACGACTCGGTGAGACAGAAGATCGCCATCAGCTCCGAGGCCACGACGATGTCGAAACCGTCCTCGCGGGGGAACCCGTTCGCGTGGCCGCCCATGCCGACGACCACCTCGCGCAGGGCGCGGTCGTTGGTGTCGAGCACCCGCTTCCAGGTCACGCTGCGTACGTCGATGTCGAGCTCGTTGCCGTGGTGGACGTGGTTGTCGATCAGTGCGGAGAGCAGGTTGTTGGCGGCGGCGATGGCCGCGAAGTCGCCGGTGAAGTGCAGGTTGATCTCGGTCATCGGCACCACCTGGCTGTAGCCGCCACCGGCCGCGCCACCCTTCATACCGAACACCGGTCCCATCGACGGCTCGCGCAGGCAGGCGACGGTGCGGTGGCCCAGGCCGTGCAGGGCGTCGGTGAGGCCGACCGTGGTGGTGGTCTTGCCCTCGCCGGGCGGAGTGGGGGACATCGCAGTGACCAGGACTAGCCGGCCGAGCGGCCGGTCGGCGAGGGACGTCAGGTAGGTCAGGTCGACCTTCGCTTTGTAGTGGCCGTACGGCACCAGGTGCTCCTCGGGGATCCCGAGGGTCGCGGCGGCCACGTCCCTGATCGGTTGCAGGACGGCTGCATTGGCGATCTCGATGTCCGACAGCATGCTGGTCGACCTCTCTCGATGGTGTGTGCCGTCGCCGACTCTCAGCGGAAGACGACGGTCCTGTCTCCGTTGAGCAGCACCCGCGACTCGCAGTGCCAGCGGACCGCGCGCGACAGCACCTGCGCCTCGACGTCCCGGCCTGCGGAGACCAGCTGGTTCTGGTCGTAGTTGTGGTCGACGCGGAGCACGTCCTGCTCGATGATCGGGCCCTCGTCGAGGTCGCCGGTGACGTAGTGAGCCGTGGCGCCGACGAGCTTCACGCCCCGGTCGAAGGCCTGGTGGTAGGGGCGCGCGCCCTTGAAGCTGGGCAGGAACGAGTGGTGGATGTTGATCGCGCGGCCGGAGAGCTGGCGGCACAGGTCGTCGGAGAGTACCTGCATGTAGCGCGCCAGCACCACCAGGTGGGCTCCGGTGTCGTCCACTAGCTCCATGAGGCGCTTCTCCGCATCGGCCTTGGTCTCCGGCGTGACCGGGACGTGATGGAAGTCGATGCCGTAGGAGCGGGCGAGCGGCCCGGCGTCGGGATGGTTCGACACGACCGCCGTGGTCTCGATCTGCAGCGATCCGGTGCTGGCCCGGAACAGCAGGTCGTTGAGGCAGTGCAGCTGCTTGGACACCATGATCAGCGTCTTGTACGGCGCCTTCGCGCCCCACAGCTCGAAATCCATGCCGAAACGCGTGGCCACGGAGGTGAACTCGTCGCGCAGGTGGTCGGCCGACGCAGCTTCGGCGATCTCGAAGTCGATCCGCATGAAGAAGCGGCGCGTGAGCCTGTCGCCGTACTGCTGGCTCTCCACGATGTTGCCGCCGTGCGCAACCAGGAAGCCGGAGACGGCGTGCACGATGCCCGGCTGGTCGGGGCACGAGAGGATGAGTACGAAGTCGCCGGCCGGCGCAGTGGCCGGACCGGATCCGATCGAGGACTGCGCCATGAATGCTCCTGTGTGCGGTGGGTCGAGGACGAGGTGCGACGTTGCGCTCAGCGGAACGCAGTCTGCGATACGCAACAGTGCATACGCTAGTCTCGCGCCATGACCAAGATGGCCGAGGTCGATCCGACCCGTGCCGAGTCGAGCGCCGTCACCGGCGCCGGCGTCCAGTCGGTCGACCGGGCCCTGGCCATTCTCGAGGTCCTCGCGCGGTTCGGCGAGGCCGGGGTCACCGAGATCGCCGCGGAGCTCGGCGTCCACAAGAGCACCGCCTTCCGGCTGATGGCGACGCTCGAGGCCCACCGCCTCGTCGAGCAGACGACCGAGCGTGGCCGCTACCGGTTGGGCGTGGGCATCCTGCGCCTCGCGGGCGCCACGACTGCACGCCTCGACCTGGTGCAGGAAGCCCGGCCGATCTGCCGCAAGCTCGCGGCCGACACCGGTGAGACCGTGAACGTGGCCGTGCTTTCGGAGAGCTCCGCTCTCTATCTCGACCAGACCGCCGGCTCGTCGGCGCTCCAGCCGCACAACTGGGTCGGGCAGCACATCCCCCTGCACGCCACGAGCAACGGCAAGGTGCTGCTCAGTGGTCTGGACGACGCCGCGCTCGATGCGGTGCTCGGCAAGCTGTCGACGTACACCCCGCACACCATCACCCGCCGGCCCAGGCTGCGCGAGGAGCTCGACCGGGTCAGGGAGCGCGGCTACGCCGTCGCCGTCGACGAGCTGGAGATCGGACTCACCGCTGTCGCCGCCCCGATCCGCAACGCGCACGGTGACGTGGTGGCGTCGATGAGCGTCTCCGGTCCGTCGTTCCGACTGCCCCAAGATCGCGTGGACGAGGTGGTGGAGTTGCTCATGGAGGCCGCCGCCGAGGTCTCTCATAGGCTGGGCTGGGGTCAACGTTAGGTCACGCCGGTCCGTATCCCCTTGACGTGAGGGTGGCCTGACAGCATCCTCAGAATGTTCGGTCTGGTTGCGCTGACAGCATTCCGGTTGCGACATACGCAACAGTGGGGATGCGGAGAGTGAGTCTGCTGTGCCTGAGCTCTACCTCGACGGTGCGTGGACGAGCGCACGCGCCTCAGCGCGCCGCGAGATCCGCTGCCCGGCCGACGGCACGCTCGTCGCGCAGGTCGACGAAGCCGACGCCGAGGACACCGAGGCGGCGATCGGGGCCGCCCATCGCGCGTTCCATGAGGGCAGCTGGCCGGCCACCTCGAGCCGCGGGCGCGGCGACCTTCTGTTGAGGGTCGCCGACCTGCTCGAGCGCGACACCGACCAGGTCGCACGGATGGAGTCGCTGGACACCGGGAAGCGACTCGTCGAGAGCGAGTACGACGTCGCCGACGTGGTCTCGGTCTTCCGCCACTACGGCCGGGTGGCAGCCGAGGAGGCCGGGCGGGTCGTCGACACGGGAAACCCCGACGTCGTTAGCCGGATCGTCCACGAGCCGGTCGGCGTCTGCGGCCTGATCACCCCGTGGAACTACCCCCTCCTCCAGGTCTCGTGGAAGGTCGCGCCGTGCCTGGCCGCCGGCAGCACGTTCGTGCTCAAGCCGAGCGAGCTCACGCCTCACTCCGCCATCCATCTGATGCGGCTGCTCGAGGAGGCCGGCCTGCCAGCGGGCGTCGGCAACCTGGTCCTCGGGGCAGGTGCCACTGCGGGTGCGCCGCTGTCCACGGACCCGCGCGTCGACCTGGTGTCGTTCACCGGTGGCCTCCAGACCGGACGCAACATCATGGCGGCCGCCGCGGCGACGGTGAAGAAGGTGGCGCTGGAGCTCGGTGGCAAGAACCCGAACGTCGTCTTCGCCGATGCCGACCTCGAGGTCGCCCTCGACTTCGCGCTGACCGCGGTCTTCCTCCACTCCGGCCAGGTGTGCTCGGCGGGGGCCCGGCTCCTCGTCGAGGAGTCGATTCACGACGAGTTCGTCGACGCCCTCGTCGCCCGGGCGGAACGCATCCGGCTCGGCGGACCCTTCGACGACAAGGCCGAGACTGGCCCGCTCACCAGCGCCGCGCACCGCGAGAAGGTCGAGGCCTACGTCGCCCGCGGCCTCGCCGAAGGCGCCGTACTCCGATGTGGTGGATCGCGGCCGGCCGATCCCGGTCTGGCCGACGGCTTCTACTACCTGCCTACGATCCTCGACAGCTGCACGAGCTCGATGTCGGTGACCCAGGACGAGTCGTTCGGCCCGGTGCTGACCATCGAGACGTTCCGCGACGAGGACGACGCTGTGGCCATCGCCAACGACAGCATCTACGGCCTGGCGGGTGCGGTCTGGACCCAGGACGCCGGCAAGGGGCAGCGGGTGGCACACAGGCTGCGGATGGGCACGGTCTGGATCAACGACTACCACCCGTACGTGCCCCAGGCGGAGTGGGGCGGCTACAAGCAGTCCGGGATCGGACGAGAGCTCGGGGCGGCGGGGCTCGACGAGTACCGCGAGACCAAGCACGTCTGGCACAACATCCGCCCGGCCGTGCAGCACTGGTTCGAGGAGTAGGACGTAGACATGAGCGCGGACCGGTACGACGTCGTCATCGTGGGGGGTGGCTCGGCAGGGTGCGCGCTGGCCAACCGGCTCTCTGCCGACCCGGGCACGAGCGTCCTGGTCCTGGAGGCCGGACGCTCCGACCACCGGATCGACCCGTTCATCCACATGCCGGCGGCGCTGCCGATCCCGATCGGGAACCGGCTCTACGACTGGAAGTACGAGACCGACCCCGAGCCGCACATGAACGGACGCAGGGTGTCCCACGCCCGCGGCAAGATCCTCGGCGGCTCGTCGAGCATCAACGGGATGATCTTCCAGCGCGGCAACCCGCTCGACTACGAGCGTTGGGGCGCCGACCCAGGGATGAAGGAGTGGGACTACCTCCACTGCCTGCCGTACTTCAAGCGGATGGAGACCCGGCTCCTGGACAACGGCACGCCCGCCCCCGACGACTGGCGCGGTGGTGACGGACCGCTGGTGCTCGAGCGGGGGCCGGCCACCAACCCGCTCTTCGGCGCGTTCTTCCAGGCTGCGCAGGAGGCTGGCTACCCGCTGACCGACGACGTCAACGGCTACCGGCAGGAGGGGTTCGCGAGGTTCGACCGTAACGTCCACCGTGGCCGCCGGCTCTCCGCCGCCCGCGCCTACCTGCACCCGGTCCGCGACCGCAAGAACCTCAGGGTCGAGACGATGGCGACGGCGACCAAGGTGCGGTTCCGGGGCAAGCGCGCGGTTGGCGTCGACTACCTGCGCGGTGGCCGGCTGCGCCGGACGGTCGACGCCGGTCAGGTGATCCTGTGCGGCGGTGCCATCAACAGTCCCCAGCTGCTCCAGCTCTCCGGTGTCGGTGACGAGTCGCTGCTCCGGCAGCAGGGCGTCGACCTGGTCCACCACCTGCCTGGTGTGGGCGAGAACCTCCAGGACCACCTCGAGGTCTACATCCAGTACGCCTCCAAGCAGCCCGTCTCGATCGCGCCCGGCCTCCGCTGGCGCGCGCGTCCCGGTATCGCCTACCAGTGGCTGTTCCACCGCCGCGGCCTCGGCGCCACCAACCACTTCGAGGGTGGCGGTTTCGCCCGCAGCAACGACGAGGTCGACTACCCGAACCTGATGTTCCACTTCCTGCCCGTCGCCATCCGGTACGACGGCACCGCGCCGACCGAGGGGCACGGCTACCAGGTGCACATCGGCCCGATGTACGCCGACACGAGGGGTTGGGTCCGGATCAGGTCGCGGGACCCGAAGGTGCACCCGTCCATCCAGTTCAACTACCTCTCGACGCCGACCGACAAGAAGGAGTGGGTCGAGGCGGTCCGCGTTGCCCGCCACATCCTCAACCAGCCGGCGTTCACGCAGTACAACGCCGGCGAGCTGTCGCCGGGGCCAACGGTCGAGACCGACGAGGAGATCCTCGACTGGGTCCGAGCCGATGCCGAGACCGCCCTGCACCCGTCCTGCACCGCCAAGATGGGCGTCGACGACATGGCGGTCGTCGACCCGACCACCATGGGTGTGCACGGGACCCAGGGGTTACGCGTCGTCGACGCGTCGGTCTTCCCGTACGTTCCGAACGGCAACATCTACGCGCCGGTGATGATGGTGGCCGAGAAGGCCGCCGATCTCATCGCCGGCAACACCCCGCTCCCGCCGGCGGACGTGCCCTACTACCGCTATCGCGACGGCACCCCGCTCCATCCGCCCGGCGACCGCCGCAACGCCTTCGCCGACCACGAGGAGAACCCATGAGTGCCATCACCGACCAGCAGTCGCCCGTGGTCCCGGCGAGCACCGACGCCGCGCTGTCGGTACGCAACCTGTGGAAGATCTTCGGACCCCGCGCCGACAAGGTGATCGGTACGCCCGATGCCGATCTGTCGCGAGCCGACCTGAAGAAGAAGACCGGCTGCGTCGTGGGGGTCAAGGACGTGTCCTTCGACGTCGCGCCCGGCGAGGTCTTCGTCGTGATGGGCCTGTCGGGCTCCGGCAAGTCCACCCTGGTGCGCTGCCTGACCCGCCTGATCGAACCGACCTCGGGCACGGTCGACATCGGCGATCAGGACGTCACGCATGCCTCGGAGAGCGAGCTGCGCGACCTGCGCCGCAACCAGGTGTCCATGGTGTTCCAGCACTTCGGCCTCCTCCCGCACCGACAGGTGATCGACAACGTCGGCTACGGGCTGGAGATCCGGGGGATGGGCAAGAAGGAGCGCCGGGCCAAGGCCACGGAGATCATCGAGCTGGTCGGCCTCGACGGATACGAGCGCTCCTACCCCGACCAGCTGTCCGGTGGCATGCAGCAGCGGGTCGGCCTGGCCCGGGCCCTTGCCGGAGACCCCAACATCTTGTTGTTCGACGAGCCGTTCTCGGCGCTCGACCCGCTGATCCGCCGCGACATGCAGAACGAGGTCATCCGCCTGCACCACGAGCTCGGCAAGACCATGGTCTTCGTCACCCACGACCTGCAGGAGGCGCTCAAGCTCGGTGACCGGATCCTGATCATGCGGGACGGCGAGGTCGTCCAGATCGGCGCACCGGACGAGGTCGTGGGCGCCCCCGCTGACGACTACGTGCGTGACTTCACCTCCGAGGTGCCCCGCTCGCACGTGCTTACTCTCAAGTGGGTCATGCGCGAGCCCCGGCCCGACGACTCCTCCGAGGGTCCGGTGATGACCTCCGACACCGTCGTACGTCGTGCCGCCCAGGCCGCGCTCGCCTCGGACCATCCGGTGCGGGTGGTCGACGACGGCGTGCTCGTGGGCATCGTCGACGACGACGCGATCCTGCGGGTCGTGGTGGCCGAGGAGGAGGCGAGGGGATGACCGCAACGCTCGCACCTCCCCGGCCCGCCGATCCAAAACGCGAGGAGCCGCCCGCCGTCAAAGGCCGCGGCATCCCCCGCTGGGCCTGGGCGCTCGGCGTCGTGGGCGCGTGGCTGGTCATGTGGTCCTTCACCAAGGGCGAGCACACCCTGGAGCTCCCGGTCCGCGAGCACACCGATCTCCAGGACTCGCTGACGGGGTTCCGCGACTCCGTGCTGGCCAGCCGCGACACCAACCCGCTCATCCAGTTCACGTACAACCTGGGCGAGTGGTTCGTCTCGGTCGTCGACTGGCTCCAGCGGATGGTCTCGATCCCCGACTTCCCACGACCGGTGCCGCAGATCGGGTGGCTGGGCGTGACCGCGATCGCCACCTGGGTCGGCGCCGCCCTGGCTGGCTGGCGGATCGCGATCCTCGTCGCATTGTCGTTCGTCTCGTTCGGCGTCTTCGGCTTCTGGAGCGACGCGATCGACCTGCTGATCATCACGTTCGTCGCGGTCGTGATCGCGGTGCTGATCGGGATGCCGCTCGCCGTACTGCTCGGGACTGCCGGCAGGACCGTGACCTCGGCCATCAACACCGTGCTCGACATCATGCAGACGCTGCCGACGTTCGTGTACCTGCTGCCGATCGTGCTGTTCTTCGGCATCGGTGCCTCGGCAGCGGTGGTGTGCACCCTGATCTACGCGCTGCCCCCGATCATCCGGATCGCTGGCTACGGCATCCGCTCGGTGTCGGCGACCACCATCGAGGCCACCGACTCCGCGGGCCAGACCAGCAGGCAGCGGTTGACCAAGGTGCAGCTTCCGATGGCACGCGCGACCATCGTGGTCGGGCTCAACCAGACCATCATGGCGGCGCTCTCGATGGCGACGATCGCCTCCTTCGTCGACGGTCCCGGGCTCGGCCAGCCGGTGCTCTCCGCGCTGATCAAGAACGACGTCGGCGGGGCCTTCGTGCCGGGCATGCTGATCGTGGTGATGGCCGTGATGCTCGACCGCACCACGACCGCGGCCAGCGAGCGCGCCGAGCTGCTCGCCCGTGGCGGCGGGGACGCCCGGCTGAGGCGGATCATGCTTGCCGTGGCCGGCGCCGGAGTCCTCGTCGCGATCTGGGCCTCGCGCTACTACCCGTCGGCAGCCAAGTTCCCCGAGACGTCCTGGGGCCCGCGCGTCTCCGACCAGGTGGACCGCTTCTTCACCTGGTTCACCGACACGTTCGGTGGTGTGACGCAGGGCGTGGCCGACGCGATCACGGAGGGACTGCTGAACCCCCTCCAGTCGCTGATGGCGGAGTCGCCCTGGTGGCTTGCCGCTGCGGGCATCCTGGCCCTGGCCGCCGTTTTCGGTGGCTGGCGCGCGATGGTGCCGACGGTGATCTGCCTGGCGGGCGTCCGGCTGTTCGGCCTGTGGCACGACACGATGATCACCCTCAACATGACCCTGGTCGGCACGCTGCTCGTGATGGTCCTGGCGCTGGTCTTCGGGGTGTGGATGGCTCGGCGCAAGTCCGTCGACCTGCTGCTGCGGCCCTTGCTGGACGCCGGGCAGACCATCCCGCCGTTCGTCTACCTGATCCCGGTGCTCGCCCTTTTCGGTCCGTCGCGGTTCACCGCGATCGTCGCGGGTGTCGTCTACGCCGCCCCGGTGGCCATCAAGCTCGTCGCGGACGGTGTCAAGGCGGTCGCGCCCACCACCCTCGAGGCCTCCCGCTCGACGGGCTGCACCACCTGGCAGGAGATCACCAAGGTCCAGCTGCCGATGTCCCGAGGGTCGATCGTGCTCGCCGCTAACCAGGGACTGCTCTACGTCCTGGCGATGGTGGTCATCGGCGGCCTGGTCGGCGCCGGAGCGCTCGGCTACGACGTCGTACTCGGTTTCTCCCGCTCGGAGGAGTGGGGGAAGGGGGCGGCGGGCGGTCTCAGCATCGTGCTGCTGGGGATCATGATCGACCGGATCGCACGCGCGTCGGCGCACGAGGACAAGGCCACCAAGGACCCGACGAAGCGCCCGTGGTGGAAGGCCGCCAGGTGAGCGCCTGCGATCTCCAACAGACTGCACCGAACACGCACCACCAACCAAGGAGAAGAAATTGCGACACTCAAAGAAACGGGCCGGGGGCCTCCTCTCGGTTGCGGCGTGCGTGGCGCTTGC
The DNA here is from genome assembly GCF_023208195.1 of Nocardioides sp. InS609-2. NCBI lineage: Bacteria > Bacillati > Actinomycetota > Actinomycetes > Propionibacteriales > Nocardioidaceae > Nocardioides > Nocardioides sp. InS609-2. The sequence continues at coordinate 3,308,349 of NZ_CP060034.1, forward strand.
GCTCGCGGGCTGTGGCGGGAGCACGATCGACGACGAGACGTCGGCCAACAAGAGCCAGGCGGCGGAGACCGGTGACTGTGGCGAGCTGAACCTGGCGGTCAATCCATGGGTCGGCTTCGAGGCCGACGCCTACGTCGTGGGCCAGATCGCGCAGGAGCAGCTCGGCTGCAAGGTCAACTACAAGAACCTCAAGGAGGACGTCTCCTGGCAGGGGTTCGGGACCGGCGAGGTCGACGTGGTCATGGAGGACTGGGGCCACCCAGACCTGGAGAAGAAGTTCATGGAATCCGGTGACGGTAGTGCCACCGACATGGGACCGACGGGCAACGTAGGAATCATCGGCTGGTACGTCCCGCCGTGGCTCGCGGACAAGTACCCCGACATCCTCGACTACAAGAACCTCAACAAGTACGCCGACCAGTTCGCCACATCCGAGTCGGGCGGCAAGGGCCAGTTCCTCGGGGCCGACCCGTCGTACGTCCAGTTCGACGAGGCGATCGTCAGCAACCTCGACCTCGACTTCAAGGTCGTCTTCTCCGGCAGCGAGGCAGCCAGCATCACGGCCTTCCAGCAGGCGGAGAAGAACAAGGAGTTCCTGATCGGCTACTTCTACGCGCCGCAGTGGCTGTTCGCCGACCTCCCGCTGGCGCAAGTCAAGCTTCCTCCCTACGAGGAGGGGTGCCAGGACGACCCGGCCAAGGTGTCCTGTGACTACCCAGAGACCGTGCTGAAGAAGGTCGTCTCCACCGAGTGGATGGATGAGGGTTCGGCGGCCGTCGACCTGGTCAAGGGCTTCGAGTGGACCAACGACGACCAGAACCTCGTGGCGAAGTACATCTCCGAGGACGGCATGGAGCCCGCGGACGCCGCCGCGAAGTGGGTCGAGGAGAACCCGGACAAGGTCGACGCCTGGATGTCCTGATCGCGACTGGTCCTTGGCCCGGACGGGATGCCCTGGCCGGGCCAACGCCACTCCTGAAGGCCCTGGTGATCCTGGTCGCCGGGCCGTTCATGCTGATCCTGAGCGGCCCGTGCCTGCGCAACTGCGTGCGCGTCCCCGGTCTCCTTGACAGTGGCCGGGGACGTCGGCGTACATTTGAGTTGTTTCATATAGCGCAACGTGTTGCGCATCACGCAACAGGAGGCAAGCCATGGCCCAGGTCCCCACCACCGCAGATGTCGTCGTCATCGGCGCCGGCATCGTCGGCAACAGCCTCGTCGACCACCTCACCCGGCTGGGGTGGAAGAACGTCGTCCAGATCGACAAGGGGCCGCTGCCCAACCCGGGTGGGTCCACCGGGCACGCCTCCAACTTCATCTTCACCGTCGACCACTCCCGCGAGATCACCGACCTGACCCTCGACTCGGTGCGGCAGTACCAGGAGATGGGTGTGTTCACCCAGTCGGGCGGCTTCGAGATCGCCCGGACCGAGGAGCGCATGGAGGAGCTGCGCCGGCGCATGTCGAGCGCGAAGGCGTGGGGCATCGAGTCCGAGCTGGTCACTCCTGCGTTCGTCAAGGAGAAGGTGCCGTTCATCGAGGCCGACCAGTTCATCGGCGCCTTCTGGACCCCAGGCGTCGGCGTGGTCGACTCGCTGCGCGCCGGCACGATCATGCGTGAGCGGGCGCTGGCGACCGGCGAGCTGACCGTCGTACCCACCGTCGAGGTCGTCGGCCTCGACACCGAGGACGGCCCGCACGCACAGCGCCGCATCACCCGGGTGCGTACGACGGGCGGCGACATCGAGGCCGGCACCGTCGTCATCGCGGCCGGCGTCTGGAGCCCCAAGCTCGGCGACATGGCCGGCATCAGCATCCCGCTGACCCCCGCCGTGCACCAGATGATCAGCGTCGGCCCGTGCCCGCAGCTGGCCGGAGAACACGGAGAGATCACCGGCGAGATCAATTTTCCGATCGTCCGCGACATGGACACGTTCTGCTACGAGCGCCAGCACGGCGCCGACATGGAAGTCGGCTCCTACGCCCACCGCGCGATCCTGCACGAGCCCGAGGACATCCCCTCGATCGAGCAGGCCAGGCTCTCCCCGACCGAGATGCCGTTCACCGAGGACGACTTCGACCCGCAGCTCGAGCAGGCCTACGAGCTGATGCCCGAGTTGCTCGGCGCCGAGGGTGCGGAGATGCGCTACGCCATCAACGGCCTGCTGTCGCTGACCTGTGACGGCAACCCGATCCTCGGCGAGAGCCCGGTCAAGGGACTGTGGACCGCGGCCGCTGTCTGGATCAAGGAAGGACCGGGCGTCGGCCGGGCCGTCGCCGAGTGGATGACGCACGGCCACTCCGAGATCGACGTGCACCACAGCGACATCGCCCGGTTCCACCCGCACCAGATGCGTCGCGAGCACACCCGCCTGCGCACCACCGAGTCGTTCATCAAGACCTACGGCATCGTCCACCCGGCCGAGCAGTACGAGTCGGACCGAGACCAGCGCCTCGCCCCGATGCACGCGTCCCAGCAGAAGCTCGGCGCGGTGTTCTTCGAGACGGCGGGCTGGGAGCGGCCGCACTGGTACGAGTCCAATGCCGGGTTGCTGGAGCAGTACGGCGACGCCGTCATGCCGCGCGGGCACGAGTGGGACTCGCGCTGGTGGAGCCCGATCATCAACGCCGAGCACCTGCGCATGCGCGAGGCAGCGGCCGTGATCGACCTGAGCGCCTTCCAGATCCTCGACATCACCGGGCCGGGCGCGCTCGACACGGTGCAGCGCACCTGCGTGGCCCAGTGCGACGTGGCGGTGGGCAAGGTCATCTACACCCCGGTGCTCGACGCGAAGGGCGGGTTCCTGTCCGATCTCACCGTGATGCGGCTCGGCGACGACCACTTCCGCGTCGTCACCGGTGGCGCGCACGGGATGGCCGACCGCAAGACGTTCTCCGACCAGCTGCCGGCGGACGGAGAAACGACCTTGTCCGACGTGACCAACGACGTCTCCACGATCGGCATCTGGGGTCCCCGAGCGCGCGACATCCTCTCGGCGCTCACCGCCGACGACGTCTCCGACGCCGGCTTCGGGTTCCTGTCTTGCCGCGAGATCCAGGTCAAGGGCGAGGCCGTCCTGGCATCCCGAATCTCCTACGTCGGCGAGCTGGGCTGGGAGCTGTACGTGCCGATGGACTCGGCCGCCGACGTGTGGGAGGTGCTGCTCGAAGCGGGAGCCCCGCATGGTGCCGTGCCGGCCGGCATCGGCGTCTACGGCACGACCGGCCGGATCGAGAAGGGCTACCGCGCCTACGGGTTCGAGCTCGACGGTGAGCGGACGATCATCGAGGCCGGGATGCAGCGGCCTAAGGTGAAGCAGGCGGACTTCGTCGGCAAGGAGGCCTACCTCGCGCAGCGCGAGCGGGAGCCCGCCACGGTGCTCTGCACCCTCACCGTCGACGACCACACCTCGGCCGACGGCACCATGCGCTACATGCTCGGTGGCGAGCCGGTCCTGACCCGGGACGGCGGGGTTCTCACCGACGGCCACGGCCACCACCCCTACGTCACCTCGGCAGGGTCGGCGCCCACGCTGGGCAAGCACGTGCTGCTCGCCTACCTGCCCGCGGACCAGGCGGTCCTCGGCAACCAGCTGGCGGTGTCGTACATGGAGGAGCTCTACCCCGTGACCGTCGGCTCGGTCGACGCCACGCCCCTGCTCGACCCGACCAATGAGCGGATCCGATGATGGTGTCGGTCCTCGTCTGCGTGAAGCGGGTCCCCGACTCGACCAGCGAGGTCGTGCTGACCGACGACGGGCAGTCCGTCGACGGCCGCTTCGCCGGCTTCACGATGAGCGCCCACGAGCAGTGCGCCGTCGAGCTCGCCGTACAGGTGGCGTCGGCCGATGCGGGGGAGGCGACCGTCCTCACGCTCGGTGACGCGGACGCGACCGAGCAACTGCGCTCGGCGCTGGCCGTCGGCTGTACGTCGGCCACCCATGTCGTGGCCGATTCGCAGGGTTTCGGCCCGGCCGACGTGGCCCGCGAGATAGCGGCGGTCGTGCGCGACCACGAGGCCGCTGGCCGCACGCACGACCTCGTGCTCCTCGGCAACGACGCCGCCGACAGCGGCGACTTCCAGGTCGGCATCCGGCTGGCCTACGAGCTGGGCCGGCCCGTCGTCAACGGGGTCACGAACGTGTCGGTGGCCGACGGAGTCGTGACGGCGAGCGGCGCCGGGCCCGACGGGCACGAGACCTACCGCGTGCCGCTGCCGGCCGTGGTCACGGTGCTCGAGGGCGGCGTGGAGCCGAGGTACCCCACCGTCCCCGGGCGCATGAAGGCGAAGAAGGTCCCGATCGAGGAGCGCACCCCCTCGGCCGAGCCGTCCGGCCCCCGGCGTGTCCGGCTGTCCTTGCCACCGCCGGCGCCGAGCGACGTACAGATCCTCGGCAAGGGTCCAGACGCCGCGCCCGTCGTGGTCGATCTCCTCGAGCGGCTGGGGGTGCTGGCCCGATGATCCTCGTGCTGGTCGAGAAGGATCTCTCCGGCGCTCCCGTCGAGGTGTCGCTGGAGGCGCTCACGTTCGCCCGTTCGCTCGCAGGCGCCGGGGGCGGGGTGCCGATCGACGCGGTCGTCGTCGGCGAGATGTCCCCCGACCTGCAGGCGCAGCTCGCGGCGTACGGCGTCCGTGACGTGCACCTGTTGTCCGGCGAGGCCTTCGCCACGTTCTCGGGCGCAGCGTGGGCGTCCGGGATCGAGACCGTGCTCACAGCGACCCGCTCGGTCGTGGTGACGGCGGCCGGGACCCCACGCGGCGGTGAGGTGCTCGCGCACCTGGCGGCGCGCGCCGGAGTTGCGATGGCCGCCAACGTGCTGTCGTTCGGTGGGCTGTCGCCGTTCGTGGTCACCCGGCAGGTGGTCGGTGGACAGGTGCTGGAGGAGATGCAGCTGTCCGAACGCCCGACGGTGTTCACGATCGCCGGTCACGCGGTGGAAGCCGTGCCGGCCGAGACCGCGGCCGCGGCGACCCCGGTCGAGCACATCCCGGACGTGGCTGATGCCGACCTGGTGGCCCGGGTGGTCTCCTTCGAGGAGCCCGAGCCGGACCTGTCCGGTGGCCTCAAGTCAGCGCGCGTCGTGGTCGGTGCCGGACGTGGCGCAGGCAGCGCCGCCGGCTTCGACGACCTGCTCGACCTGGCCGACCTGCTCGACGCGTCCCTGGGCGTCTCGCGGGTGGTCACCTCGCTGGGCTGGCGGCCGCACCACGAGCAGGTAGGGCAGACGGGCAGCCGGATCTCGCCCGACCTCTACATCCCGTGCGGCATCAGCGGCGCGATCCAGCACTGGGCCGGGTGCAGCAGTGCGAAGAACATCCTGGCGATCAACTCCGACCCCGACGCACCCATGGTCACCAAGGCGACCTACGCGGTGATCGGTGACCTCCACGAGATCGTGCCGGCCGTCAACGCGGAGATCCGGCGGCGGCGCGCCGGCTGACCGGAGCAAAAGAGCTACTTTCGAGTAGAACCTCTGTTTCGTGGAGTGCCGCAGTGTGTCGTAAGCAACACCGGGAGCCTGATCCCGCGTAACCTCGCGGCGACACCCACGTTGACTCGGCAAGGGATCGGCGTGGGTGCGCTGTGCCACGGCAGCGTCGTACGCCGACGCTCGAGTCGAGAGGGAGTTTGACGCCATGGGCGTTGAGATCAAGGTCGACGGCCTCACGAAGTCGTTCGGCAAGCAGCTCATCTGGGGCGACGTCACGCTGAACATCCCCGCGGGCGAGGTCTCGGTCATGCTCGGCCCCTCCGGCACCGGGAAGTCGGTGTTCCTGAAGACCCTGATCGGCCTGCTCAAGCCCGACAAGGGCTCCATCCTCATCGAGGGCACCGACATCGCGAGCTGCCCCGAGAAGGAGCTCTACGAGATCCGCAAGCTGTTCGGCGTGCTCTTCCAGGACGGCGCCATGTTCGGCTCGATGAACCTTTACGACAACGTCGCCTTCCCGCTGCGTGAGCACACCCGCAAGTCGGAGTCCGAGGTCCGCGACGTAGTCATGGAGAAGATGGACCTCGTCGGCCTGCTCGGCGCCGAGGACAAGCTGCCCGGCGAGATCTCGGGCGGCATGCGCAAGCGCGCCGGCCTGGCCCGGGCCCTGGTGCTGGACCCCGAGATCCTGCTGATCGACGAGCCCGACTCCGGCCTCGACCCGGTGCGCACGTCGTTCATCAACCAACTGTTCATCGACCTCAACGCGCAGATCGACGCGACGTTCCTGATCGTCACCCACGACATCAACACCGCCCGTACGGTGCCCGACAACATCGGCCTGCTCTACCACAAGCACCTGGCCATGTTCGGCCCGCGCGAGATGCTGCTGTCGTCGGAGGAGCCGGTCGTCCGCCAGTTCCTCAACGCCCAGACGGTCGGCCCGATCGGCATGTCCGAGGAGAAGGACGCCGACGAGCTAGAAGCCGAGAAGGGCTTCGAGATGCCGCCGCTCCCGCCGATCCCGATGCAGCTCGAGCCGTCCAACGGCATCCCGCGGCGCAGCCAGCGTGAGCCCGGCGGGTGGTGCCGCGACAACAACGTGACGCCCCCTCCCGGCTCGTTCGAGAGCACCAACGCCGGCCTGACGGCGGGGGCCTGATCCACACATGTCCTCCATGACCTCCTCGCGCGTCCTTGCGCCCATCGGGACCGCCGGCAAGCTGTTCGCCTTCGGTCTCGACGTCGGCCGCGGACTCTTCAGGCGGCCCTTCCAGCTGCGCGAGTTCCTCCAGCAGGCGTGGTTCATCGCGTCGGTGACGATCGTCCCGACCGCCCTGGTGGCAATCCCGTTCGGTGCGGTCATCGCGCTCCAGGTCGGCGGCCTGATCAAGCAGTTCGGCGCGCAGTCGTTCACCGGCTCCGCGGCCGTGCTCGCCGTCGTACGCGAGGCGGGACCGATCGCCACCTCGCTCCTGATCGCCGGCGCGGGCGGCTCGGCCATCGCCGCCGACCTCGGCGCCCGCAAGATCCGCGAAGAGCTCGACGCGATGATGGTGCTCGGCATCGACCCCATCCAGCGCCTGGTCGTGCCCCGCGTGCTGGCCTGCATGCTCGTCGCGTTCTTCCTCAACGGCCTCGTGAGTGTCGTCGGTGTCGCCGGTGGCTACGTCTTCAACGTCGTGCTGCAAGACGGCACGCCAGGGGCCTATTTAGCGAGCTTCACCGCGCTCGCACAGCTACCCGACCTCTGGCAGGGCATGGCCAAGGCACTGGTCTTCGGTCTCATCGCGGCCATCGTCGCGTCGTACAAGGGCATGAACGCCGCAGGTGGCCCGAAGGGCGTCGGCGACGCCGTGAACGAGTCCGTGGTCATCAGCTTCATGCTGCTGTTCGTCGTCAACTTCGTGATGAGCGCGATCTACCTCCAGCTCGTTCCACCGAAGACGGGTTGACGCGATGGCCTCGTTGAAGTCCGTCTATGAGCGCCCCATCCAGATGGTCGACACCCTGGGTGGCCAGCTGGCGTTCTACATCCGTGCCCTGGCGTGGACCCCGCGCACGATCACCCGCTACAAGAAGGAGATCCTGCGCATCCTGGCCGAGGTCACCCTGGGGTCGGGGTCGCTCGCGGTCATCGGCGGCACCGTCGGTGTCATCACCGCGATGTGCTTCTTCACCGGCACCGAGGTCGGGCTGCAGGGCTACGCCGCCCTCAACCAGATCGGCACCGCCGCCTTCTCCGGCTTCCTCTCCGCCTACTTCAACACCCGCGAGATCGCGCCCCTGGTCGCCGGCATCGCCCTGGCCGCCACCGTGGGCTGTGGCTTCACCGCCCAGCTCGGCGCCATGCGCATCTCCGAGGAGGTCGACGCCCTCGAGGTGATGGCCATCCCGTCGCTGCCGTTCCTGGTGACCACCCGCATCATCGGTGGCCTGATCGCGATCATCCCCCTGTATGTCGTCGGCCTGCTGTCGTCGTACTTCGCGACCCGGCTGACGCTCACAAAGTTCTTCGGGCAGAGCGCAGGCACCTACGACCACTACTTCAACCAGTTCCTGCCGCCCGGTGACGTGCTGTGGTCGTTCGGCAAGGTGCTGGTGTTCGCGGTGACGGTCATCCTGATCCACTGCTACCACGGCTACACCGCCTCCGGCGGCCCTGCCGGCGTGGGTCTGGCCGTGGGCCGCGCGGTGCGCACGAGCATCGTCGCGATCAACGTGATCGACCTGTTCCTGTCGATGGCCATCTGGGGCACCACCACGACCGTGCGACTGGCCGGGTGACGACCATGAACCCGTTGCGCAACCACAAGGTGCTCGGCATCGTCTTCCTGTGCCTGCTGCTGGCCAGCGTGTGGCTGACCACCTCGATCTTCAACAAGAAGTTCACCGACTACGACGAGGTCTACCTCCAGACCTCCAAGATCGGCCTGCAGATGCCGTCCCGGGCCGACGTCAAGATCCGCGGCGTCCAGGTGGGCGAGGTGCTCGATTACGACGTCACCGACGACGGTGCCCGCCTCACCCTCGGCATCTACCCCGACCAACGCGACACCATCCCTGCCAACGTGTCCGGCTCGATCGTGCCCAAGACGCTGTTCGGCGAGAAGTACGTCTCCCTGATCGTGCCCGACCAGCCCAACGGCACCATCAAGGTCGACCAGACGATCCCGCGGACCCACGTCTCCACCGAGGTCGAGGAGGTGCTCTCCGACCTGTACCCGTTGCTGCGTGCGGTGCAGCCGGCCGAGATCAACACCACCCTCAACGCACTGGCGACCGCGCTCGAGGGCCGTGGTGATCAGCTCGGCGAGAACCTCGAGACCGTCGACCTCTACCTCAAGCGGATGAACCCGCAGATCCCGGCGCTGGTCGACGACCTCAAGCTGACCGTCGATGTGGCCGACACCTACAGCGACGTGCTGCCGCAGGTTGCGAGGATCCTGCGCGACACCATCAAGACCACCGGCACGCTCGAGGGTCGCGAGGTCAAGCTGAACGCGCTCTTCAAGGACGTCGGCGCCTTCTCCGACACCGCGCGCACGTTCCTCGACGAGAACGGCGACAACATCATCCGCCTCGGCCAGGTCAGCGAGCAGCAGCTGACGGTGCTGGCGAAGTACGCGCCGGAGTACCCCTGCCTCCTCGACGGCATGGTGCGTGCCGGAAAGCTGCAGGCGGCGGCCTTCCGCGACTTCACCCTCCACATCAACCTGGAGCTGCTGCCCCACCAGCCGCGCGGCTACACCGCCGCGGACAAGCCCCGGTACGGCGCCAGGAACGGCCCCTACTGCGGACAGCTCCCCAATCCGCCGTTCAACCAGTCCAACCCCGTGCGCAGCCAGCCCAACTTCGACGACGGCGTCGACGAGCCGACCGGAAAGGGCATCTCCCGAGTCGCGCCCGGCTACGGCCAGGCGTGGTCCGGTGGCTACGGCTACGCGGGGAGCCCCGAGGAGTCAGCAGTGCTCAAGGAACTGATGGGGCCGGCCCTCGGGTCGAGCGCCGCCGACGTGCCTGACCTCGGAGTGCTGCTCCTGGGGCCGATGGCTCGTGGCGCCGAAGTCGGTCTCGCGGAAGGCGGTCAGTGATGCCCATTCTCGACAAGCGCACTGCTGGTGACCTCACCAAGCTGCTGATCTTCATCCTGGTCACCACCGTGGCCACCGGAGTGCTCGTGGTGGTCATCGGCAACGTCTCCTTCGCCGGCAGCAAGGAGTTCAAGGCCGAGTTCACCGACGCCACCGGTGTCGTCAAGGGCGACGACGTCCGCATCGCCGGCGTCAAGGTCGGCGTCGTCAAGGACGTCGAGATCGTCGACCGCACGCGAGCACTGGTGACCTTCAAGGTCGAGAAGGACACCTCGATCACCGCGGCCACCAACGCCGCGATCCGCTACCGCAACCTCGTCGGCCAGCGCTACATCGCCCTGCGCCAGGAGGTCGGTGAGACCACCCGGCTCAAGCAGGGTGCGACGATCCCGGTGTCGAAGACTTCACCGGCGCTCGACCTGACCGTGCTGTTCAACGGCTTCAAGCCGCTCTTCCAGGCGCTGTCACCCTCCGACCTCAACAAGCTGTCGTACGAGGTCGTGCAGGTCTTCCAGGGCGAGGGGGGCACGCTCGAGGGCCTGCTCCAGCACACCGCGTCGGTCACCTCGACGCTCGCCGACCGCGACGAGGTCATCTCGGCGCTCATCGACAACCTCAACGAGGTGCTCGACCACCTCGGCGACCGTGACAAGCAGCTCTCCCAGCTGATCGTCTCGTTCCGCCAGCTCGTCGGTGGCCTCAAGAGCGACCGCCAGGCCATCCTCGGCTCCCTCGACTCGATCTCCGACCTGTCGGTGCAGACTGCCGGCCTGGTCTCCGGCATCCGCCCGCCACTCGTTGAGGACATCAAGCAGCTGCGCGCGTTCGCCGGCAACCTCGACAAGAACAAGGGCGAGATCGACCGCGCGTTGCAGGTGCTCCCGATCAAGCTCGAGAAGGTCGGCCGTACGGCGATCTACGGATCGTGGTTCAACTTCTACCTGTGCGAGTTCAAGGGCAGCATCAAGCTGCCGGCCGGCCAGGAGCTGCCCGTCCAGTACAGCACCGGATCGGACAGGTGTTCGCTGCGATGATTCCCTTCCGCGAACGCAACCCGGTGATCATCGGTGCGGCCAGCCTGGCCGTCATCGCGGCGCTGATCATGTCTGCCTTCCGCGCCGACGACCTCCCGGTCATCGGCGGCGGTGACACCTACTACGCCGCCTTCTCCGAGTCCGGTGGCCTCAAGCCCAACGACGAGGTCCGCATTGCCGGTGTCCGCGTCGGCAAGGTCAAGAGCGTCGAGCTCGACGGCGACCACGTCCAGGTCACGTTCAAGGTCGACAGCGCCGCCGAGTTCGGCGCCGACTCCCGCGCCGCCATCAAGGTCAAGACCCTGCTCGGCGCGATGTTCCTCGCCATCGAGCCCGCCGGTGGCAGCCAGCTGAAGGCGGAGTCCGAGATCCCGATCGACCGCACGACCTCGCCGTACGACGTCGTCGACGCCTTCTCGGGCCTGGCCGACACCGCCGAGGAGATCGACACCGACCAGCTCGCCGAGTCCCTCTCGACGCTGGCCGACCTGACGCGCAACACGCCCGAGGAGTTCAAGGCGGCCCTCGACGGCGTCTCGCGGCTCTCGAGCAACATCGCCGCCAAGGACACCCAGATCAACGGTCTGCTCACCAACCTCGACCGCGTCGCAACCGTCCTCGACGCACGCGACGAGGACATCATCGGCCTGATGAAGGACGCCGACGTGCTCTTCCAGGCGCTGGTGGCGAGGCGCGAGTCGGTGCACAACCTGCTGACCTCGACCTCGACGCTCTCGAAGGAGCTCACCCTGCTCGTCCAGCAGAGCCGGGCCGACCTCAAGCCCGCCCTCACCCACTTGGAGAGTGTCGTCGCGGTGCTGAACAAGAACGAGGACAACCTCGACAATAGCCTCCGCCTGATGGCGCCGTTCTACCGCGTCTTCGCCAACACGCTCGGCACCGGACCCTGGTTCGACACCTACATCCAGAACCTTCCTCCCGTCCCGGAGGTGGGCTGACATGGATGGTCTGAAGAGGTTCCTGGTCCCCGCCGTCATCGTGGCGCTGGTCGTCGCGGCCGCGCTGACGATGTTCGGCGGCGCGAAGCAGAAGACGCTGGTGGCGCACTTCCCGCGCGTCATCTCGGTCTACGAGGGCAGCGACGTGCGCGTGCTCGGCGTCTCGGTCGGCACGGTCACGGAGGTCAAGCCCGACGGCACCGACGTCGTCGTCACCATGGAGTACGACGCCGACACCAAGTTGCCCGCGGACGCCAAGGCGGCCGTCATCTCGCCCAGCATCGTGGGCGACCGCTTCGTGCAGATCACGCCCGTCTACACCGGGGGTGACGTGCTGGCCGACAACGTCGAGCTGGACGCCGAGCGCACCGCCGTACCTCTCGAGCTCGACGAGATCTACGGCAGCATCGACACCCTGACGGTGGCCCTCGGTCCGACCGGCGCCAACCGCCAGGGCGCGCTGTCCGACCTCCTCGACGTCACCGCCGAGAACTTCGGCGGGCAGGGTGCCGCGTTCAACACCACTATCAAGAACTTCGGCAAGCTCAGTGAGACCCTCGACAACAACAAGGAAGAGCTGTTCGGCAGCGCCGCGCAGCTCGAGGCCTTCATCAAGACGCTCGCCGACAACGATCAGACCGTGCGCGACTTCAACACGTCGCTCTCCCAGGTCTCCACGATGCTGGCCGGCGAGCGCCAGGAGCTGCAGGCGTCGCTGAAGAACCTCGCCGGCGCGCTGACCGAGGTGTCGTCGTTCGTGCAGGAGAATCGCGACATCCTGGGGCGCAACATCTCGGGCCTCAACCGGGTCTCCAAGGTGCTGGTCAAGCAGCGCGACGCCCTCGACGAGGTGCTCGGCACTGCTCCGCTGGCGCTCAACAACCTGGCGCTCACCTACAACCCGCAGGCCGGCACGCTCGACACCCGCGCCAACATCGGCGAGCTGATCAACCAGATCCAGACCGACCCCGCGACCCTGCTCTGCGGGCTCACCGGTCAGGCCGACAAGAGCGGCAAGGTCTGTGACCTGATCAAGGACGCGCTGCCGCGGTCTGCCGCGCTAGGTGGTGGGGTCAAGGGACCGCAGCCGCTGAGCGACCCCACCCTCGGCGGACTCGTGGAGGTGAAGCCATGAGCATTCGACCGGTCAAGGCCCTACTGCTGCTGCTGGCCCTGGTGCTCACCACCTCGGCGTGCGAATTCGACGTCTACAAGCTGCCGTTGCCCGGCGGACCCGACGTCGGCGACAACCCGATCTCCGTCACCGTGAAGTTCGCCGACGTGCTCGACCTGGTGCCGCAGTCGACGGTCAAGGTCAACGACGTCAGCGTCGGCAAGGTCACCGACATCAAGCTCGACGGATTCGTCGCCGAGGTGACGCTGAAGGTCCGCAACGACGTGAAGCTCCCCGCCAATGCCACGGCCCAGATCCGCCAGACCAGCCTGCTGGGCGAGAAGTTCGTCAGCCTCGAACCGCCTGCCACCGGTGCCAGCGCCAACCCACTGGGCAACGGCGACACCATCCCGCTCGACCGCACCGGCCGCAACCCGGAGGTCGAGGAGGTGCTCGGCGCGCTGAGCCTGATCCTCAACGGCGGCGGCGTCGCCCAGCTGAAGACCATCACCTCCGAGCTCAACAATGCGCTCGAGGGACGCGAGGGCTCGGCCAAGTCGGTGCTGACGCAGGTCCGCACCCTGGTCACCCAGCTCGACGACAACAAGATCGACATCCTCAACGCCATCGAGAGCCTCAACCGACTGGCCCTCTCGGTGCAGAGGGAACAGCCGACCATCGACGCCGCGCTCGAGGAGCTACCGTCGGCGCTGAACTCGATCGACAAGCAGCGGGCCGACCTGGTCAAGATGCTGCAGGCGCTCGACGAGCTCAGCTCCGTGGGCGTGAAGGTCATCTCCGAGTCGAAGGCGTCGACCATCAACGCCCTCGAGCAGCTGACGCCGGTGCTGTCGCAGTTCGCCGCGTCGGGCGACAACTTCGCTAACGCGTTCAACGTGTTCCTGACCTACCCGTTCGTAGACGAGGTCGTCGGCCGCGACCCGCAGGTCGCCCGCAACCTCCACATGGGCGACTACACGAATCTGGCGATCCAGCTCGATCTCGAGCTGCCGAAGATCGGCGACCCGCCCACCCTGCCGACCAACCTGCCGACGATCATCGACCCGACGATCGTCATCGACAACGTGCTCGAGTGCATCAAGAGCGGCAGCCTGAGCAGCCCCGCGTGCCAGAAGGTGCTCAGCAACCTGAAGGACCTGCTGAAGCTGCGCGAGGAGTGCCAGAAGCCAGAGAACAGGGACAAGGACGTGTGCAAGGAGCTCAACCAGGTCCTGCCCACCGATGCTCCGGTCCCGACCGTGCTGCCGACCACCCTGCCGCCCGGCCCCACGGGCCTGCCGAGCTTGCCGGGCCTGCCCGGTCTCGGGCGTGCGCCTGCAGGCAAGGAACGCCCGGCCGGCGCCGGGCCGACGTTCGGTGAGCTGATGGAGATGTACGACCCGTCGCTGGTGCGCCTGCTCGTGCCGGCTATGACGTCGACCGGAAAGGCGGGGAAGCGATGATCTCGCGCCGTACCAAGATCCAGCTCGTCATCTTCGTCGTCATCACGTTGCTCGGCGTCACCTTCGTCGGGGCGCGCTATGCCCGCCTCGACCGGGTCTTCTACGACGACACCTACACCGTGGTAGCGCACTTCCCCGACTCCGGCGGCGCGTTCGCCGGGGCCGAGGTCTCCTACCGCGGTGTCCGGGTCGGCCAGGTCTCCAAGATGGTGCTGACCAAGCAGGGTGTCGACATCCACCTCTCCATCGACAAGGACTTCGACCGCATCCCGGCCGACACCGAGGCGCTCGTGGGCAACCGGTCGGCCGTGGGGGAGCAGTACGTCGAGCTGCAGCCCAAGGTCGACGGCAAGCCGTTCCTCTCGGACAAGTCCGAGATCGCGCTGGCCGACACGGCCATCCCGATCGCCACCGACACTCTCCTGACCGACATCACCAACACCGTCGAGAGCGTCGACAAGGAGTCGCTGCAGACGGTCGTCACCGAGTTCGGCACCGCCTTCGGTGGCACCGGCCAGGACCTCCAGACGATCATCGACTCAGGCGGCGCGTTCATCGAGGCCGCCAACGAGAACTTCGATGTCACGACCGCGCTGATCCGTGACAGCAACACCGTGCTCAAGGGCCAGATCGCCTCCGAGAGCGCGATCCGGTCGTTCGCCAAGGACCTCTCACTCTTCAGCGGCGCGCTCGCCGGCTCCGACAAGGATCTGCGCGCGGTGATCGACAACGGCAGCGCCACCGCCAACCAGCTGCGCACCTTCCTCGAGGAGAACCGCGTCGACCTGGCCGAGCTGATCAACAACCTGGTCACCACCGGCGAGGTCGTCGTCAAGCACCTCGACGGCGTCGAGCAGCTCCTGGTGGTCTACCCGTACGTCGTCGAGGGTGGCTTCACGGTCGTGTCTCGCGACGCCAACACCGGCAACTACGACGCACACTTCGGCATGGTGCTCACCGACAAGCCGGCGGTCTGCCACAAGGGCTACGAGGGCACCGACCGGCGCCCGCCCCAGGACGGCGAGAACCGGGCCATGAACACGGACGCGCACTGCGCCGAGCCGGCCACCCAGTCCAACGCCCGTGGTGCCCAGAACGCCCCGCGGGCCGGGGCCTCCTACCGCGCACCTGCGATGGCGGCCTACGACCCGCAAACGGGTCATCTCACGTGGGGCGAGCAGACAGCCAGCCGGTTGCAGTCCACCGGTAACGTGGCTCCGCAGTCATTCGGAGAGGAGTCGTGGAAGTGGTTGTTCCTCCAGCCCCTGCTGGCTCAGGACTGACGACCCCCGCTTCCGACGACCGCCCCACGGCATCCGCGTTCCGCTGGCTGCTCGCGGGCGTCCTCGGAGTGCTGCTCGTCGTGAGCGCCGGCGTGCTCGTCTGGCTGCTGGTGCGTGGTGGTGACGCCGACGACACCCAGGCCGAGCGCGAGCAGGTGATGTCGACCGCGCAGCAGTTTGCGCTGCGCATCAACACCTACGGCCCGGACCTGCTCGACAACAAGGAGCAGATGCCCGACTACCGCACGGGCGTCAGCGAGCTGCTCACCCCCAAGTTCGCCGCCGACTTCGACAAGAACGTCTCGATCGCCGAGCAGACCGTCGTCCAGGCGGGCATTGCCCGCAAGGGCGAGGTGTTCGCGATCGGCGTGTCCGACATCGACTCCGACTCGGCCCAGGCGCTGGTCGCCGGCCGCATCGATCAGTCGCTGGCCAAGGGCGACGACCGGGTCGACTCCGACCCGGTCCCGTTCCGCTACGTCGTCGACCTGGTGCGCATCGACGGCGAATGGCTCGTCGACGACTGGGACACCGCCAGCCGCGCCGGTCAGGAGCCCGGGTCCGGGCAGCCGGCCGACCCGGGGACGGGAGCCACGCCGTGAGCGACAACCCGACCTGGTACGACCTGCTCGGCGTCGACCGCGCGGCCCCCGTCGACGAGATCCGCGCTGCCTGGAAGTCCTCCATCGAGGGCCTCGAGCCCGGCGACCGACGCTTCGCGTCGTTGAACAAGGCCGCCGAGGTGCTGCTGGACCCCGCCCGTCGGGCGGCGTACGACGCGGAGCTGGACGGTGGCCGAGTCCTCGCACCTGCGAGCCCGGTGTTGACCGCCAGGGAGCTGTCGCGGGAGCGGACGAGGATCGAACGGGAGGTCTCGAAGGAGCAGGCGCGCCAGCGTCGGCGCGAGGAGAAGATTGCTGGCGGTGGCCAGGCCGTCACCGAGCTCTCTTCATCACCGTCGAGCATGCCGGCGTGGTTGCTCGCGGCTCTCGCTGTGGCGGTGCTGATCGTGGCCGGCGCGGCAGGCGTCGTGTTCGCGCTGAGTGGTGACGGAGACAGCGAGGAGTCCTCCGCCGCTGCGCAGACCGCGGCCGAACAGGCGATCGTGCCGATCCTGTCCTACGACTACCGCCACCTCGACCAGGACCGCGCCGCCGCCCAGTCCTACCTGACCGCCGACTACAAGTTGCAGTACGACAAGACGTTCACGCTGGTCGAGCAGAACTCCGAGGCAGTGCGGCCCGTGGTGGTGGCCAAGCTGGTCAGCAGCGGCCTCGAGCGGTCGGGCGCCGACCGGGTCAAGGTGGTCCTGTTCGTCGACCAGGAGACGACGAACAAGCAGACCACCGAGCCCGTGGTCTACCAGAACTACGTCACCGTGACGATGCAGAAGGTCGACGGGGAATGGCTCGTCGACCAGCTCGACACGCAGGGCTGACAGGCCGGGATTTCCCGATGTGCTTGACCTGACCGCGTCCGCGGTTCATCATCGTCGGCAACGCGAGACTGACGGTTGAGCGGGCAGCACCTCGGTGTCGCCCAGTTCCCGGCCGGAATCGGGGTTTGTAGAGCGCGCGCGATTGCGCTATTCTCCATAGTTGCGCCTGCTCTCAAATGCGCTTCACCCTGTCCGGAGGGGTGTCGTTGTGGTTCGTAGGCGCCATTCACCCTTCCAGTTTGTTTGAAGGACGACTCTTGGCCGCGCGCAGCTCCGCTGGTACCTCTTTCTCGACGAACCGCATGTCTTTCGCGAAGATCAAGGAATCTCTCGAGGTTCCGTCTCTCCTGGCTCTCCAGACCGACAGCTTTCACTGGCTGATCGGCGACGAGCAGTGGGAAGAGACCGTCGCCAGCCGCAAGGCGAACGGCGAAGACGTCTCGTCGAAGTCCGGTCTCCAGGAGATCTTCGAGGAGATCTCTCCCATCGAGGACTTCAACGACTCGATGTCTCTCTCGTTCGAGAACCCGGTCTTCGTGGACCCCAAGTACACCGAAGAGGAGTGCAAGGAGAAGGACTTCACCTTCTCCCGCCCGCTCTACACCTCGGCTGAGTTCACCAACAACACCACCGGTGAGATCAAGGCCCAGACGGTCTTCATGGGCGAGTTCCCGATGATGACCCGCAAGGGCACCTTCATCATCAACGGCACCGAGCGTGTCGTGGTCTCCCAGCTGGTCCGGTCGCCGGGCTCCTACTTCGAGCGCAGCCCCGACAAGACGTCCGACAAGGACATCTACACCGCGAAGATGATCCCGTCGCGCGGTGCGTGGCTCGAGTTCGAGATCGACAAGCGCGACCTGGTCGGCGTACGCCTGGATCGCAAGCGCAAGCAGAACGTCACCGTGCTGCTCAAGGCGCTCCAGGCTCTCGCCAACGAAGAGGGCTACGAGGGCGACCCGTACGACTACGAGGCCACGATGGCCGAGCTGCGTCAGTACGAGTCGATCCAGCTGACCGAGGAGAAGGACAACACCCAGGGCCCGGACGACGCCCTCCTCGACATCTACCGCAAGCTGCGCCCGGGCGAACCGCCCACGCGTGAGGCGGCGCTGACGCTGTTGAAGAACTACTACTTCAACCCGAAGCGCTACGACCTGGCCAAGGTCGGTCGCTACAAGATCAACAAGAAGCTCGGCGTCGCCGAGGCCTTCGACAAGCAGACGCTGACGATCAACGACGTCGTCGCGGCCATCCGCTTCATCGTGCAGCTGCACGCCAGCGGAGCGCCCGCCGAGCCGGTCGACATGGTCGACCCGTCCGGCAAGGTCGTCATGGGTCCCGACGGCAAGGCCATCAAGGTCTCCGCCGACGACATCGACCACTTCGGCAACCGCCGCATGCGCACCGTGGGCGAGCTGATCCAGAACCAGCTCCGCACCGGTCTGGCGCGCATGGAGCGGGTGGTCCGCGAGCGGATGACGACCCAGGACGTCGAGGCCATCACGCCGCAGTCCCTGATCAACATCCGCCCGGTCGTCGCGGCGCTGAAGGAGTTCTTCGGCACCTCACAGCTGAGCCAGTTCATGGACCAGACCAACCCGATCGCCGGCCTGACGCACAAGCGTCGCCTGTCCGCGCTCGGCCCGGGTGGTCTCTCCCGTGATCGCGCCGGCATGGAGGTCCGTGACGTCCACCCGTCGCACTACGGCCGCATGTGCCCCATCGAGACTCCGGAAGGCCCGAACATCGGCCTGATCGGCTCCCTCGCGTCGTACGGACGGATCAACCCGTTCGGCTTCGTCGAGACGCCGTACCGCAAGGTCGTCAAGGGCAAGGTCACCGACGAGATCCACTACCTCACCGCCGACGACGAGGACCGCTACGTCATCGCGCAGGCGAACGCGCCGCTCGACAAGGTCGGCAAGTTCGTCGAGGAGCGCGTGCTGGTCCGCCAGAAGCGTGGAGAGGTCTCCGAGATCCTGGCCGGCGACGTCGACTACATGGACGTCTCGCCGCGCCAGATGGTGTCTGTCGCCACCGCGCTGATCCCGTTCCTCGAGCACGACGACGCCAACCGCGCGCTCATGGGCGCCAACATGCAGCGTCAGGCCGTGCCGCTGATCGTCAGCGACTCGCCGCTCGTGGGCACCGGCATGGAGTTCCGTGCCGCTGTCGACGCCGGTGACGTGGTCGTGGCCGGCAAGGCGGGCGTGGTCAAGCAGGTGTCGGCCGACTTCATCGAGACGATGAACGACGACGGCACCTACGAGACCTACAAGCTGGCCAAGTTCAAGCGCTCCAACCAGGGCACCTGCATCAACCAGCGTCCCCTGGTCAAGGAGGGCGCACGCCTCGAGGTCGGTACGCCGATCGCCGACGGTCCGTGCACCGACAAGGCCGAGATGGCGCTGGGCACCAACCTGCTCGTCGCCTTCATGCCGTGGCAGGGCCACAACTACGAAGACGCGATCATCCTGAGCCAGCGCCTGGTCCAGGAGGACGTCCTCACCTCGATCCACATCGAGGAGCACGAGGTCGACGCCCGCGACACCAAGCTCGGCCCCGAGGAGATCACCCGGGACATCCCGAACGTCTCCGAGGAAGGCCTGGCCGACCTCGACGAGCGGGGCATCATCCGCATCGGCGCCGAGGTCACCACCGGTGACATCCTCGTCGGCAAGGTCACGCCCAAGGGCGAGACCGAGCTCACCCCGGAGGAGCGCCTGCTGCGCGCCATCTTCGGTGAGAAGGCCCGCGAGGTCCGCGACACGTCCATGAAGGTGCCGCACGGTGAGTCCGGCACGATCATCGGCGTCCGCGTCTTCAACCGCGAAGAGGGCGACGAGCTGCCCCCGGGCGTCAACGAGCTGGTGCGCGTGTACGTCGCGCAGAAGCGCAAGATCTCGGTGGGCGACAAGCTCGCCGGTCGTCACGGCAACAAGGGCGTCATCGCGAAGATCCTGCCGATCGAGGACATGCCGTTCATGGAGGACGGCACCCCGGTCGACGTCGTGCTGAACCCGCTGGGTGTGCCGCGACGGATGAACATCGGCCAGATCCTCGAGCTGCACCTGGGCTGGCTGGCCAAGCAGGGCTGGGACCTCAACCTGCACGACGACCAGGGCTCGGCCGAGTGGAAGGACCGCCTCGTCTCGATCCACGCAGACAAGGCGGAGCCCGGCACCAAGCTGGCCACCCCGGTCTTCGACGGCGCGCGTGAGGACGAGATCACCGGCCTGCTCGGTGCGACGTACCCCACCCGCGACGGCGTGCGGATGATCGACGCGACGGGCAAGGCCGACCTGTTCGACGGCCGCTCCGGCGAGCCGTTCCCGGACCCGGTCTCGGTCGGCTACATGTACATCTTGAAGCTCCACCACCTGGTGGACGACAAGATCCACGCCCGCAGCACCGGCCCGTACTCCATGATCACCCAGCAGCCGCTCGGCGGTAAGGCCCAGTTCGGTGGCCAGCGCTTCGGTGAGATGGAGGTCTGGGCGATGGAGGCGTACGGCGCTGCCTACGCGCTCCAGGAGCTGCTGACGATCAAGTCGGACGACGTGCCAGGACGTGTGAAGGTCTACGAGGCCATCGTCAAGGGCGAGAACATCCCCGACTCCGGTATCCCCGAGTCGTTCAAGGTTCTCGTCAAGGAGATGCAGTCCCTGTGCCTCAACGTGGAGGTGCTTTCGCAAGACGGCAGCCCCATCCAGCTGAAGGACGCCGAGGAAGACGTCTTCCGGGCGGCCGAGGAGCTCGGCATCGACCTGTCACGGCGCGAGCCCAGCAGCGTCGAAGAAGTCTGAGGTGCGTCCCGGGCGGTGGAGACACCGCCCGGGCCCCCAGTCCCAAGCCACTGACTCAAACAGCAACCAAAGGAACAAACCTTGCTGGACGTGAACTTCTTCGAGCAGATTCAGATCGGCCTGGCCACCGCGGAGGACATCCGCGGGTGGAGCCACGGCGAGGTCAAGAAGCCGGAGACCATCAACTACCGCACGCTCAAGCCCGAGCGTGACGGGCTCTTCTGCGAGAAGATCTTCGGTCCCACCCGGGACTGGGAGTGCTACTGCGGCAAGTACAAGCGCGTGCGCTTCAAGGGCATCATCTGCGAGCGCTGCGGCGTCGAGGTGACCCGCTCCAAGGTCCGTCGTGAGCGGATGGGCCACATCGAGCTCGCCGCGCCCGTCACCCACATCTGGTACTTCAAGGGTGTCCCGTCGCGTCTGGGGTACCTCCTCGACCTCGCCCCGAAGGACCTCGAGAAGGTCATCTACTTCGCTGCGTACATGATCACCTCGGTCGACGAGGATGCGCGCCACAAGGACATGTCGACCCTCGAGAACAAGGTCGGCCTCGAGCGCGAGCGTCTCGAGAAGCGTCGCGACTCGATGATCGACGAGCGCGCCAAGAAGCTCGAGGAGGACCTCGCGGCCCTCGAGGCCGAAGGCGCCAAGGCCGACCAGCGTCGCAAGACCAAGGACGGCGCCGAGCGCGAGATGGCCGCCATCCGCAAGCGCTCGGAGATCGAGATCGCCCGCCTCGACGAGGTGTGGAGCACGTTCAAGGCGCTCAAGGTGCAGGACCTGCTCGGCGACGAGCTCCTCTACCGCGAGATGAAGAACTGGTTCGGCAAGTACTTCGAGGGCTTCATGGGCGCCACGGCGATCCAGAAGCGCCTGCAGGACTTCGACATCGACGGCGAGGTGGAGTCGCTGCGCGACACCATCGAGAACGGCAAGGGCCAGCGCAAGGTCCGCGCCCTCAAGCGCCTCAAGGTCGTCGACGCGTTCCGCAAGACCGGCAACCAGCCGATCGGCATGGTCCTCGACGCCGTACCCGTCATCCCGCCGGACCTGCGTCCGATGGTGCAGCTCGACGGTGGCCGCTTCGCGACCTCCGACCTCAACGACCTGTACCGCCGCGTCATCAACCGGAACAACCGCCTCAAGCGGCTGCTCGACCTGGGCGCGCCCGAGATCATCGTCAACAACGAGAAGCGGATGCTGCAGGAGGCCGTCGACTCGCTGTTCGACAACGGTCGCCGTGGTCGCCCCGTCACCGGCCCGGGCAACCGGCCGCTGAAGTCGCTGTCCGACATGCTCAAGGGCAAGCAGGGTCGTTTCCGTCAGAACCTGCTCGGCAAGCGCGTCGACTACTCCGGCCGTTCGGTCATCGTGTCGGGCCCGCAGCTCAAGCTCCACCAGTGCGGTCTGCCCAAGCAGATGGCGCTCGAGCTGTTCAAGCCCTTCGTGATGAAGCGCCTGGTCGACCTGTCGCACGCGCAGAACATCAAGTCCGCCAAGCGGATGGTCGAGCGCGCACGCCCGGTCGTGTGGGACGTCCTCGAAGAGGTCATCACCGAGCACCCCGTGCTGCTCAACCGTGCGCCCACTCTGCACCGGCTCGGCATCCAGGCGTTCGAGCCCCAGCTGATCGAGGGCAAGGCCATCCAGATCCACCCGCTCGTCTGTACGGCGTTCAACGCCGACTTCGACGGCGACCAGATGGCGGTGCACCTGCCGCTGTCGGCCGAGGCCCAGGCCGAGGCACGGATCCTGATGCTCTCGACCAACAACATCCTCAAGCCGTCCGACGGCCGCCCGGTCACCATGCCCACCCAGGACATGATCATCGGCCTGTTCTTCCTCACCACCGACCGTGACGGCGAGAAGGGCGAGGGCCGCGCGTTCTCGTCGCCCGCCGAGGCGTTCATGGCGTTCGACCTGGCCGAGATCTCGCTGCAGAGCAAGGTCAAGATCCGTCTCGACGGCATCGTGCCCCCGCTCGACCTCGAGCTCGGCGCCGCCTGGGAAGAGGGCACGTCCATCACCGTCGACACGACGCTGGGCCGCGCGCTCTTCAACGAGGCCCTGCCTGCCGACTACCCCTTCGTGAACTACGAGGTGGGCAAGAAGGCCCTCGGCGCGATCGTCAACGACCTCGCCGAGCGCTACACCAAGGTCGAGGTCGCTGCCTCGCTCGACGCACTCAAGGACGCCGGCTTCTACTGGGCGACCCACTCGGGTGTCACGGTCTCCATCGACGACGTGACCACGCCGGCCGACAAGAAGCAGATCCTCGAGGGCTACGAGACACAGGCCGCGAAGGTGCAGACCCAGTTCGAGCGTGGTCTGGTCACCGACGAGGAGCGCCGCCAGGAGCTCATCGAGATCTGGACCCAGGCGTCGAACGAAGTGGCCAAGGCCATGGAGAAGAACTTCGACCGCACCAACCCGATCTTCATGATGGTCGACTCCGGCGCCTCTGGAAACATGATGCAGATCCGTCAGGTTGCGGCCATGCGCGGTCTGGTGGCGAACCCGAAGGGCGAGATCATCCCGCGTCCGATCAAGGCCAACTTCCGTGAGGGTCTGTCGGTCCTCGAGTACTTCATCTCCACCCACGGTGCCCGTAAGGGTCTGGCCGACACCGCGCTGCGCACGGCCGACTCGGGTTACCTGACCCGCCGTCTGGTCGACGTGTCGCAGGACGTCATCATCCGTGAGGACGACTGTGGCACCGAGCGCGGTCTGCCCAAGGTGATCGGTGTCCGCGGCGAGGACGGTGTGGTCCGCAAGGACGACAACGCCGAGACCGCGGCGTACGCCCGATCCTCTGCGGGCGAGGTCACCCACCCCGACACCGGCGACGTGCTCGCTGGACCGGGAGACGACCTCGGCGACGTCAAGATCGGTGAGCTCGTGGCTGCCGGCATCGAGGAGGTCAAGGTCCGCTCCGTGCTGACCTGTGACGCCAAGACCGGCACGTGTGCCAAGTGCTACGGCCGTTCGCTGGCCACCGGCAAGCTCGTCGACATCGGGGAGGCCGTCGGCATCATCGCGGCCCAGTCGATCGGTGAGCCCGGCACGCAGCTGACCATGCGTACCTTCCACACCGGTGGTGTGGCCTCCGCAGACGACATCACGCAGGGTCTGCCCCGCGTGGTCGAGCTCTTCGAGGCCCGCCAGCCCAAGGGTCTGTCCCCGATCTCCGAGGCCGCCGGCCGGGTCGAGATCGAGGAGACCGACAAGACCCGCAAGGTCATCATCACTCCCGACGACGGTGGCGAGCCGATCGAGTACCCCGTCTCCAAGCGCTCGCGCCTCTCGGTTGCCGATGGCGACCACATCGAGGTCGGGCAGCAGCTGACGGTCGGTACGCCGGACCCGAAGGAGGTGCTGCGCATCCTCGGCATCCGCCGGGCCCAGCAGCACCTCGTCGACGAGGTCCAGCAGGTCTACCGCAGCCAGGGTGTGTCGATCCACGACAAGCACATCGAGATCATCGTGCGGCAGATGCTGCGTCGCGTGACGGTCATCGAGTCGGGTGACACCAACCTGCTGCCGTCCGACCTGGTCGACCGTGCCCGCTTCGAGGAGGAGAACCGTCGCGTGGTCTCCGAGGGCGGCAAGCCGGCCTCGGGTCGTGCCGAGCTGATGGGTATCACCAAGGCCTCGCTGGCGACCGAGTCGTGGCTGTCCGCGGCCTCCTTCCAGGAGACCACCCGGGTGCTCACCGACGCGGCGATCCACGGGCGCAGCGACTCGCTGCGCGGTCTCAAGGAGAACGTGATCATCGGAAAGCTGATCCCGGCTGGTACCGGCCTCGAGCGGTACCGCAACATCCGGGTGGAGCCGACCGAGGAGGCCCGCGCTGCGGCGTACTCCGTCACCGGCTACGACAACTACGACTACGACTTCGGTGCCGGCACCGGTCAGGCCGTGGCTCTGGACGACTTCGACTTTGGTTCGTATCAGAACTGAGCGAAGCGAAGGACTGATAGAGAAGAACCAGATCGAGCAAGCCAACGCCCGTCCACGCTTGCGTGGGCGGGCGTTGGTGCGTCGAGATCGAGTCAGGTAGCGCAGGTCCTCGAGCTGTCTTGGTTTCGAGGCTCGTCCCTTCGAGGCTCGCAAGCTCGCACCTCAGGACAAGCGCTGGCGCTCCTCGCACCTCAACCAGCGACCGCTGGCGCTTTTAGCCCCCGCGAGGGGCCCGTGCTCCGACCGTCCCCCATGCGGGTCGGTCAGATCCAGCCCATGCGCTGGGCGGTGCTGACGGCTTCATGGCGGTTGGCGGCGGCGAGCTTGGTGGCGGCGCTGGAGAGGTAGTTGCGGACGGTGCCGCCGGCGAGGTGGGTGCGGCGGGCGATCTCGTCCACGGGGGCGCCGTCGGCGGCGGCTTCGAGGACGGCGGTCTCGCGGGGGGTGAGGGGGGAGTCGCCGAGGGCCATGGCTTCGGCGGCGAGGCCGGGGTCGACGTACCGGCCGCCGGAGGAGACGGCGCGGACCGCCGCGGCGAGGGTCTGCGCGGAGGTGGTCTTGGGGAGGAAGCCGCGGACACCGGTGGAGAGGGCCTTCTTGAGCAGTCCGGGGCGGCCGTGGCTGGTGACGACGAGGCAGCCGCAGGCGGGGAGGATCTCGGCGATCCGGGCGGCGACGGCGATGCCGTCGAGCCCGGGCATCTGGAGGTCGAGTACGGCGACGTCGGGGCCGAGAGCCTGGGCCTGGGCGACGGCTTCCGGGCCGGTGGCGGCCTGGCCGACGATCTCGATGTCGTCCTCGAGGTCGAGCATCTGGGCGAGGGCCACCCGGATCAGGTGCTCGTCGTCGGCCAACAGCACGCGGATCACGACTCGACCTCGCTGACGGCGGGTGCGAAGTCGACGCGCACGACGAATCGGTCGCCCTCGACGCCGGAGGCCACGCGGGCACCGTGGTCAGCCAGCTGGTCGGCGAGGGTGGTGAGCCCGCTGCCGTCACCGGCCGCGGGCTGATCGAAGACCACGCCGTCGTTGGAGACGACGAGTTCGTCCGCGTCGTACGTCATGTCGACAATGCTGGCGCGCGAGTGGCGGAGCACGTTGGTGACGGCCTCGCGGATGACGCGGGCGACGAGCTCGTGACGCTGGGGAGGTACGTCGTCCACGTCGGCGTCGGCGGAGATGCCGGCCGAGGCGAGCAGGGACACCGCGCCGTCGACCTCGGTCGGCAGGTCGAGCGGGCGGTAGCCGCGGGCCAGCTCGCGGGCTTCGCGCAGGGCTTCGTGCGCCGTGGCGCGGATCTCGAGCACCTGCTCGGTGGCTCGGCTGTCGCCGCGGGCGGCGAGGGTGGCCGCGAGCTCGGCCTGCACCGCGATCGTCGAGAGCCGGCGGCCCATCACGTCGTGGACGTCCTGGGAGAAGCGCAGCCGTTCGCGGGCCACGGCCAGCGCCGCCTCGCTGTCACGCGCTCGCTCGAGCGACGTGACGACGCCCATCAGCCAGAGCGAGCTCTGCACCGTGAAGACCAGGAACGCGGAGACGGCCAGGCCGTAGGCGGCAAGCCCGAGAGAGCCGCCCAACAGGGCTGCGAGGCCTACACACACGACGAGGACCGCGTTGCGGACCCGCGTGTCGAGCAGGCCACCCGCTCCCCAGGCCACGGTGGCGATGACGACCAGGGCGCCGCCGAACTGCAGGTCCGCGGGGAGCAGGAGAGTCATGGGTGCCAGCACGACGACGAGGGCGACGAGCACCGACAGCGAGCGCCAGGGGAGCGGCCCCTTTGCCGGGTGCAGCCGGACGGCGTCGCGCAGCACCAGCGTGCCTGCGGCCCCCAGCGCAAGCGTGGCCAGCCCGCTGAGGACCGTGACGCGCAGGGACGACGCCGGCGCCGCGAGACTGAACCACGCGAGGACGAGCAGGAACCAGTAGAGGGCGTAGAGGGAGACCAGCGTGTAGACGACGACGCGCTCCACCTGGGTACGACGCGTCCACCAGTCCCAGGTCACCACGACGTCCATCCTGTCAGTCACGCGGCTCCCAGGTCATCGCGCGACGCGCGAGCAGTACGCCGATGACCGTCCACCCCAGGAGGTAGCCCAGGGCAGGCATCGCCTCGCCCCAGGTCGCCGACCACGTGACTGCTTCGGTGCCGAGGATGCCCGGCTCGAGCCCGAACCAGGCCACCCGGACCACGTCCTCCAACGCGGCACCGGGAAGCAGGTCGAGCCACGGCTGCGCCCCCTCGGGGAACGCGGCGCGGGTGCTGCCCATCGTGGCGAGCAGCAGCACCGGGGCGCTGGTGAGCTGGGCAGCCTCGGCGTTCCGCGTCCATGCCGCCGTCCAGAGGGCCAGCGCGGCGAAGGTGGCACAGCTGAGCAGCAGGCCGACCACGAGCAGGATCGGGTTGATGGGCAGGCCGAACCCGAGCACCGCTGCGACGACCGCCACGATCACGGCCACGACGAAGACGATCGCCACACCGGGAAGGGCCATCGAGACGATGATCTCCGCGTCGGTCGCCTCGCCCGAGCGCAGCCGCTTGAGCACCAGCTCGTCCCGGCGGGTCACGAACATCGACAACAGGTTGTAGTAGACGGGGAAGAGCAGGGCCATCAGGAGGCACAGGCTCAGGGGTACGGCGCCGGCCTTGCCGGTGCTCTCGGGAGTGGCCGCCAGCATGAAGAGTGGCACCAGCGGCACGCCGACCGCGTAGACCACGGTCAGCAGGTTGCGGCGCATCAGCAGGGCGTTGGACTGGGCGAGCCCGAACACGCGAGTCGTCATCGGGCCATCTCCTCGGCGGGGTGGGTGTCGTGGTCTGCGCCGCGGCCCTCGGCGACGTCGAGGAAGATCGACTCCAGCGAGGCGGTGCGTGCGGAGAGATCGGCCAGCCGGACGTCGTACTCGTCGGCCCAGCCGAGCAGCATGGTCAGGGTCTGCTGGAGGTCGTCGGCCGCCACGACGGTGCGGTCGGCGGTGCACTCGACCTTCGCTCCGGCGAGTGGCGGGAGGTCCCGGTCCGGAGTGCGGAACGAGATGACCGAGGGCTGCCCCGCCACGATCTCCTCGCGGGTGCCCGACAGGACGATGCGACCGGCGCGCATGATCGAGATCCGGTCGGCGAGCGCCTCGGCCTCCTCGAGGTAGTGCGTGGTGACCAGCACCGCGACGCCGTCCTCGCGCAGCGACCGGATCAGCTCCCAGACGCGGTGCCGGCTCTCAGGGTCGAGGCCGGTGGTCGGCTCGTCGAGCATCAGCACCTCCGGGCGGCCGGTGAGGGTGCAGGCCAGGTCGACGCGGCGCTGCTCTCCGCCGGACAGGGCGCGCATGCGTACGTCGGCACGCCGACTCAGGTCGAGCAGCTCGAGCGACTCGTCGACCGGCCGGGGATCGCTCACAGTGGCGGCCCACATCGCGAGGGTCTCGCGCACCGTGAGGTCACCCGAGAACCCGCTGCGCTGCAGCAGGACACCGGTGCGGCGGCGTACTTCCGGGCGGTCGGCGACCGGGTCGAGCCCAAGCACGCGCACGGTGCCGCCGGACGGGGTGGCGAGTCCTTCGATGACCTCGAGCAGCGAGGTCTTGCCGGCTCCGTTGACTCCCAGCAGGGAGTGGATGGTGCCAGGCTCGACCCGCAGGTCGACCCCACGGACGGCTTCGAAGGCCTGGCTGCCGCTGCCGTAGACCCGGCGCAGGTCGTGTACGTCGATGGCGATGTTCATGTCCACCAGCCAACCGGTGCTGTGAGGGTGGCAGTAGTGCCGCGTGTCATCGGTCGTACTGACATTTGTCATGTCGACCCTCGTAGGGTGCCTGGGTGCCCACACCTGCCGAGATCGTCGACCTGACACCGTTCGACCCGCCGCCGGGGAAGTCGGGCTGGGTGCCGGGACAGGGACCGCGTGCCCACATCGACATGGTGGACGCCGACCCGTCGTGGCTGGCCGTGTTCACGTCGCTGGAGCAGCAGATTCGTACGGCGCTGGGCGACCTGGCCGTTGCGGTCGAGCACGTCGGCTCGACCGCTGTACCCGGGCTACCGGCCAAGCCGATCATCGACATCGACGTGACGGTGCCCGATGCCGGCGACGAGGCGGCGTGGCTGCCGGAGCTGGAAGCACTGGGGCTGGTGCTGACGGTGCGTGAGCCCTGGTGGCACGAGCACCGCTGCCTGCGGGGCGACGACCCGGCCACCAACGTGCACGTCTTCTCGCCGGGCAGCCCGGAGGTGGTGCGACACCGGCTGTTCCGTGACTGGCTCATCGAGCATCCCGAGGATCTCGCGATGTATCGCGACACCAAGGTGGCAGCGGCTGCTGCGTCGAACGCAGCGGGGGAGCACGTCATGGAGTACAACGCCCGCAAGGAGTCAGTGATCCACGAGATCTACGGCCGGGTGTTCCGGGGTGAGGGGCTGCTTTGACGGGGGTCTCGATACGCCCGCTCTTTCCTCGCGGGGTACTCGACCAACCAACAACAATTCGGCGGGTTGGGCGGGGGCTGAGAGAATCGGCGGGTGACCGAGACCCTGCCACTGCGCACCGATGTGCTCGTCGTCGGCGCCGGCCCGGCCGGCTCCGCCGCGGCCGCGTGGTCGGCGCGTGCGGGGCTCGACACGTTGCTGCTCGACGCGGCGGTCTTCCCGCGTGACAAGACCTGCGGTGACGGGCTCACCCCACGTGCGATCGGTGAGCTCGAGCGGCTCGGCCTCGGCGACTGGCTGCGCGCACACACTGTCAACCAAGGGCTTCGCGCCCATGGCTTCGGCCAGACTCTGCTGCTGCCGTGGCCGGGTGGGTCGTTGCCCGACTGGGGCTCGGCCGTCGCCCGCACCGAGCTCGACGACCACCTCCGCACGACCGCGATCAAGTCGGGCGCGACGGCTGTCGACGGCGCCCGCGCGGTCGGCGTACACATGGATGGCGACCGGGTCCGCTCGGTCGAGATCGAGCGCGGCGGCGAGGTCGTCGAGGTGCAGTGCGAGCGGCTCGTTGTCGCCGACGGCGTGCGGTCACCGCTCGGCAAGTTGCTGGGTCGGGAGTGGCACCGCGACACCGTCTACGGCGTGGCTGGCCGGGCCTATGTCGACTCCGGCATGTCCGACGACCCGTGGATCAGCTCGCACCTCGAGCTGCGTGGCGAGGACGGCGACATCCTCTCGGGTTACGGCTGGATCTTCCCGCTGGGCAGCGGCGAGGTGAACATCGGCGTCGGCACGCTCGCCACCGCCAAGCGGCCCGCGAACATCGCGATCAAGCCGCTGATGAAGTTCTACGCAGACGAGCGCCGCGAGGAGTTCGAGCTGTCGGGTGACCTCCGGATGCCGACGTCGGCCCTGCTGCCGATGGGTGGCGCCGTGTCCCAGGTCGCCGGCCGCAACTGGGCGCTGATCGGCGACGCCGCCGGCTGCGTCAACCCGCTCAACGGTGAGGGCATCGACTACGGCCTCGAGACCGGTCGTCTGGTCGCCGACGTGATGGTGTCGGGCGGCGAGCTGGGCGAGGTGTGGCCGGCGCTGCTGAGGGAGCACTATGGCGAGTCGTTCTCCATTGCCCGGCGGCTGGCTGGGCTCGTGACCGTGCCGAAGCTGCTGCCCGCGCTCGGCCCGGCGGGCATGCGCTCCGACTGGCTGATGACCCTGGCGCTGCGCTGGATGGGCAACCTCGTCACCGACGAGGATCGCGACCGGGCCGCTCGGGTGTGGCGCTGGGCTGGTCGGCGTTCGCTGGCGCGCGACGCTCGTCCGCCGTTCGCCTAAGCGCGAGCAGGCTGTTGACCGGGTCGACGAGCACGTTGAGCCGCCCGGCCACCGGTGGCGAGGCCAGCAGCAGCGCGAGCAACACCGCGAGCGTCACCGTCGTGGCCAGCGTCAGCCACTCGTTGGCGGGCATCCAGTCCTCGTAGCCCTGCGCCTCGACGTACCTGATGACGAAGCCGTGCAACAGGTAGACGACCATCGTCCCGGCGCCCATGGCGGTCAGGAACGAGCGCCGCCTAGGGATCAGTGACAGGACCGCGAAGACGCCCACCACCGCGATGATCATGAGTCGCAGCCGGATCCACATGCCGTCGCCGGGGGTGGCGCCGAGCTCGTCGTACGACGCGCGGTAGTACAGCCACTGGGTGCCCCAGTGGTCGTCGGTGTGGGCTGCGAGCCGCCAGATGAGCAGGAGTACGGCGCCGCCGGCGAGGCCGCTCCAGCGCGCGCGGGCAGCGTCGAGCGACACCTTCGGCAGGTGCAGCCCGATGACGAAGAACGGGAGCAGGCCGAGCATCCGGTTGATGTCGAAGAGCTCGTTGTTGCGCAGCCCGGCGAGCAGGCTGACGCCGATGGCGATGGGCACGAAAACCCAGTGCAGCTTGAGGATTGGCGTCAGCAGCCGCCACATCAGAAGCACGATGAGGTACCACATGGGCCAGTGCGGGTTGAGCCACATCCGGTCGAGGCTGTCGACCTCGTGGGTGACGTGGACGCGGAAGTTCACCATCAGCCACTCGTAGATGACGTACGGGATGAGCAGCGTCGTCACGAGCGAGATCAGGTGCCGCTTGCTCCACCGGAACGACCGCGAGAGGTAGCCGGTGATCAGCACGAAGGCAGGGATGTGGACGTAGTAGATGAAGTCGTAGACCTGCGACTTCAGGTCGCTGAACGGCATCAGCACCACCGCGTGCCCGACGACGACGATGGTGACCAGGACCATCTTGACGTTGTCGAGCCAGGGGTCTCGCTTGCCGCCGGGTGCCACGTGGTCAGCCTAGTCGCGGCATAGGGTCACGGGCATGGAGGATCTTCCGCAGGTGCAACGGGTCGCGGCGTACGCCGTGATCCTTCGAGTCTCGACAGGCTCGACCACCCAGGAGATCCTGCTCAGCAGGTTGTCGGCGCGCGTCACGCCCGACGAGCTGTGGACCCTGCCCGGTGGTGGCCTCGAGCACGGCGAGGACCCGCGCGACGCGGTGCTCCGCGAGATCCACGAGGAGACGGGTCTCCGGGCCACGGTCAGCGACAAGTCACGCGTCTACTCCGCCTACATGCCGGGTGTCCGGCGCCAGGGCCGAGTGGTCGACGCCCAGGCGATCCGCATCGTGTACGACGGATGGGTGCCGGCCGATGCCCCCGAGCCGGAGGTGCTCGAGGTGGACGGTTCGACGATCGAGGCCGCGTGGGTGCCGTTGGCCGACGTGGCGTCGGGAGTCGTGCCGGTGGTGCCGTTGGTGCACGAGGCGTTGACCGATCACCGGCCGTTCCAGCTGCAGCGGGTGGCGGCGTACGCAGTCATCCTTCGGGGCGACGACGTGCTCCTCACCCGGCTGTCCGACCGGGCGGCGTTCCCGGGCCAGTGGGCGCTCCCCGGCGGCGGCCTCGACCACGGCGAGCGGCCGGTGACGGCGCTGGCGCGCGAGGTGCAGGAGGAGTGCGGCGTCGATTGCGAGGTGGGTGAGCTGCTCGACGTGCACGACCTGCACTTCTCCGGTGTCGCGCCGTCGGGGCGGTTCGAGGACTTCCACGGCGTGCACCTGATCTTCGCGGGCAGCGTTGTCGACGGTGTCGAGCCGCGGGTGGTGGAGGTCGACGGCACCACTGACGCGGTTGCGTGGGTTCCTGTCGCCGACATCGAGTCTGGCGGGGTGCCGGTGCTCGACGTGGTCCGGCACGCGCTGGGCATACTGGCGCCATGAGTGAAACGGTCTTCACCTATGCCTCCCCGGCGCTGAAGTTCGGGCCCGGCGCCTCCGCCGAGATCGCCTTCGACCTCAGTCAGTACGACGTCCGGCGGGTGCTGCTGGTGACCGACCCCGGCGTTGCGGTCACCGGTCATCCGGGCCGCATCGCGGAGCAGATGTCTGCCGCGGGCCTCGACGTGACGACGTACGACCGGGTGCACGTGGAGCCGACGGACGCCTCGATCGAGGAGGCGGTGGCGGCCGCGCGCGAGGCCGGGCCGTTCGACGCGATCGTGGCGGTGGGTGGTGGCAGCAGCATCGACACCGCCAAGGCGGTCAACCTGCTGACGACCAACGAGGGTGAGCTGTTCGAGTATCTCAACGCCCCGGTGGGCGACGGCCGCGCGCCGACGATGCCGCTCCTGCCGCTCGTCGCCGTGCCGACCACGACCGGCACCGGAAGCGAGTCGACGACGATCTGCGTGCTCGACGTGCTGTCGCTGAAGGTGAAGACCGGCATCAGTCATCCGCGGCTGCGGCCGACGCTCGCGGTCGTCGACCCCGACCTCGCGTTCACGCAGCCGGCGATGGTGACCGCGGCGGCCGGCATGGACATCTTGTGCCACGCGCTCGAGAGCTACACGGCTCGGTGGTACTCCGAGTTCGACGCCAAGGCACCGGAGCAGCGGGTGCCGTACTGCGGCGCCAACCCGATCGCCGACATGTGGTCGGAGAAGGCACTGAGCATGCTGTCCGGGGCCATGCGCGTCGCCGTACGCGACGGCGGTCTCGAATCCTCGCGGCCCGCACGAGAGCAGATGGCGATGGCGGCGACGTTCGCCGGGCTCGGCTTCGGCAATGCCGGCGTGCACATCCCGCACGCCAACGCCTATCCGGTGGCCGGGCGGGTGCGCGACTTCCGGCCGGAGGGCTACCCCGAGGCGGAGGCGATCGTGCCGCACGGGATGGCGGTGTCGCTCACAGCGCCAGCCGCGTTCGGGTTCACGTTCGAGGCCGCGCCCGAGCGCCACCTGCATGCGGCGAAGCTGCTGGACCCGTCGGTCTCGAACGGTGACGCACACACGCTGCCGGAGGTCTTGCGCACGTTGATGCGCGACATCGGGTTCCCGAGCGGCCTGGCCGAGGTGGGCTACCTCGATGCCGACGTCGACGACCTGGTGAGCGGCAGCCTCAAGCAGACTCGGCTGCTGGCCACCGCTCCTCGCGAGGCGGCGGCCGACGACCTGGCCGGCATCTTCCGTGGCTCGATGGAGAACTGGTGACGGGTCGTCGCTTCTTCTGGCTCGGCGTCGGGCTGTTCGTCGCAGCGCTCTCCGTCTCGTGGATCGTGCTTCCCGACCGGGTCCCGCTGCACTTCGGCACCGACGGCCGGGCCGACCGCTGGGGCACCCCTGTGCGTGCGGTCGCGGAGATGGGTGGGGTCGGGCTCCTCGTCGGCGCGACGATGCTCTCGCTCGCGATGTCGGCCTGGCGGCTGCCCTTCAGCTTCGTCAGCCTGCCGGACAAGGAGTTCTGGGAGCGCTCGGAGAACCAGCGCGTGGCCCGTCGGCGGCTGCAGGACGACATGTACCACGTGGGCGGATCGCTGATGGTGTTCCTCACCGGCATCCAGGCCTTCACAGTGTTCGTCGCCGACGACGCGACGCCCTCGCTGTGGCCGTGGGGTGTGGTGGTGATCGTGGCGTTCGTGGCCGGGTTGGGGATCACGCTCGCGCTCCGGATGCGCTTCTACAGGCGCCTGCCCGGCGAATGAATGGGCCCAGTGACCTCATCGGCGCGCTGCGCCGCGAGGGCGTCGACGACGTCTCCGACTCGACGCTGACGCGCGCGCTCTACTCCTCCGATGCGTCGCTCTACCGCGTCGTACCCCAGGTGGTGGCCCGGCCGCGGCACGTGGACGAGCTCGCCGCGATCATGGGAGTGGCCCGCGAGACCGGGGTGCCGCTGACGATGCGCGGTGCGGGTACGTCGATCGCCGGCAACGCCGTCGGCAGCGGCATCGTCGTCGACACGTCACGGCACCTGCATCGCATCGTGTCGATCGACCCCGAGCAACGCACAGCCGTCGTCGAGCCGGGTGTCGTGCACGCCTCATTGCAGGCGGCCGCCGCTGGCCACGGGCTGCGCTTCGGACCGGACCCGTCCACGCACACGCGCTGCACGATCGGCGGCATGGTCGGCAACAACGCGTGCGGCTCGCGGGCGCTGGCCTACGGCCGCACCAGCGACAACGTGGTGGCACTCGACGTCCTCCACCCTTCGGGGTACGACGACGTGCCGGCGCGGCTGCAAGCGTTGGGGGGCCAGCACCTCGGCCACATCCGCACCGGGTTCGGGCGGTTCTCGCGGCAGGTGAGCGGCTACGCGATGGAGCACCTGCTGCCGGAGAACGGTGGCAACGTCGACCGGTTCCTGGTCGGCTCGGAGGGCACGCTCGCCGTCGTCAGGCACGCGACCGTTCGGCTGGTTCCGGAGCCGGCGGCTACCTCGCTGGTGGTGCTCGGCTACCCGTCGATGGCGGAGGCAGCCGATGCGGTGCCAGCGATCCTGGCGTGCGGGTCGCTGGTCGCGTGCGAGGGTCTCGACGCCCGGATCGTCGACATCGTGCGGGCCTCCCGCGGCCGCGTGCCGGACCTCCCGCGGGGCGCTGGGTGGCTGCTGGTGGAGAGCGCCGGCGGCTCGGCCGGTGCAGCCGAGAGTGCGGCGCTGCGGGTGGTCGACGCGGCGCAGGCGCTGGACTCGCTGCTGGTCAGCGCTGCTGCCGAGGCGGCCGCACTGTGGCGGATCCGTGAGGACGGGGCCGGGCTGGCGGCGATCAGCCTCGACCGGCCGGCGTACTCCGGGTGGGAGGACGCAGCCGTGCCTCCCGAACGGCTTGGCGCGTGGCTGCGGGAGTTCGACGCGCTGTTGCGTGACCACGGCCTGGACGGCGTGCCCTACGGACACTTCGGCGACGGCTGCGTGCACGTGCGGATCGACTTCACGTTCGACGGGCCGGGCAAGAAGGCGTTCCGGGAGTTCCTGGTCGCGTCGGCCACCGCATTGGCTGCGCACGGAGGCTCGCTCTCGGGCGAGCACGGTGACGGCCGCGCGCGCTCCGAGCTGCTCCCACTGATGTACGACGCGGAGTCACTGCGGCTGTTCGCCGCGGTCAAGGCGATCTGCGACCCCGACTCGATCCTCAACCCCGGTGTGCTCGTCGACCCGGCTCCGATGGATGCCGACCTGCGGCCGGCTCGGCCGGTGACCGATCTGCTTCTTCACAGGCGGAGCCTGGCTCGAGAGGTCCATCGATGCACAGGTGTGGGCAAGTGCGTGTCCGCGCCGTCGGGTGCGGTGATGTGCCCGTCGTGGCAGGCGACGCGTGACGAGAAGGACTCCACCCGTGGCCGGGCCCGGGTGTTGCAGGAGGCGCTCGACGGTGAGCTTGTGCACGGCCTGGCTGATCCTGCGGTGGGTGAGGCGCTCGACCTCTGCCTGTCGTGCAAGGGCTGCGCCAGTGACTGCCCGACGGGCGTCGACATGGCGACGTACAAGAGCCAGGCGCTGCACCAGACGTACGCCGGCCGGCGCCGGCCCCGCACGCACTACACGCTGGGTCGGCTGCCGGCGCTGGTGCGACGCCTCGGTCGGCTGGCGCCGTTGTTCAACGCTCTGATGTCTTTCGGACCCACGGCCAGAGTCGCCAAGCGGGTGGCCGGCATCGATCCGCGACGATCCGTCCCGCGGTTGACCGTGGATCGGGTGGTCTCCACTGTGCTCGACCAGCCGGACGTGTGGATCTGGGCCGACACCTTCACCGGGCACTTCCTGCCGCAGACCGCGCGGGCTGCCGTGCGGCTGCTCGAGTCGGCGGGCTTGCGGGTGGGCGTGATCGAGCGGGACGCCTGCTGCGGCCTGACCTGGATCACCACGGGCCAGCTCGACCAGGCTGCCAGGATCGCCGCTCGCGCGGTCGACGCCCTCGCGCCGTACGTCGCGAGCGGCGTGCCGGTGATCGGCCTGGAGCCGTCGTGCCTGGCCACCCTGCGCTCGGAGCTGACCGAACTCGACAAGCGTCCGGAAGCGGCAGGGGTGGCTGCCGGGGTACTCACCCTGGCCGAGCTGCTGTCGCGAATTGACTGGACCCCGCCCGACCTGACCGGCGTGGAGATCGTGGCCCAGCCGCACTGCCACCACGCGTCGGTGATGGGCTGGGAGGCCGACGAACAGCTGCTGCGTCGGGCCGGCGCCACCGTGACCCGGCTCGGTGGCTGCTGCGGGCTGGCCGGCAACTTCGGGCTGGAGCAGGGGCACTATGACGTCTCGGTCGCGGTGGCGGAGACCCAGCTTCTGCCCGCTGTGCGCGCCCAGCCCATGGCGATCGTGTTGGCGGACGGGCTGTCGTGCCGGCACCAGCTCGATGACCTGGCCGGTGTGCCGGCGGTGCACCTGGCCGAGCTGCTGGCGGGGCACCTTCCCGAGTCCTAGGTCAGTTGTGTCAGTTGCCACAGCTGACCGAGCCGGCAAATGTCGCCCCGGCGCCGTAGCGTCCTGCTCATGGCGGGTCACCAACTCTCCGGTCGCGAGGCGGCTGAACGACCCTGACGGTGAGTGGCTTTGTCGCACTGGGCGCCGACGTGATCGGCGTGGACGTGGACGACAGTCGCGGAGCCGCGCTCCGTCTGAACGAGCCGAGCGAGTGGCTCGAGACGTGGCGCGGTCGCCGGTTCACCACGGGCACGGGCAGCACGTGGCAGTGGTGGAATCCCGATGCGGACCCGTCCGCCACTAGAATCGCTGGGTGAGTCCCCGCCATCGCCGCCTCGTCATCCCGCTGGCGCTGGCCGGCCTCCTGATCATCGTCATCATCGCGTCGGTGATGGGCTGATGAGCGAGCCGCTGCTGCGGGTGCTCTCGCGGATGCGCAGCCACATCCTCGCACCCGACGACCTCGTCAAGGCGGTCGCTTCTGGTCGGCAGAAGGGCCTGACCCCGCGCTGGCGGCGGGTGGAGTTCCGCTACGTCGACCTCAAGGCCGGACGGCACCTCCAGGTCACGTCGTACGACGACACCCAGGCCCACACCGCCAACCACCTGGCCGGCGGCGCCGCGCGGGACGCGGTCGACGACCTCCTCGACGAGCCGTTCGCCAACTGGCACGTCGAGACCACGACACAGCAGCATCAGGTGCGGGTGACCAAGCGCCTCGAGGCGGTTGTGCACACCACGGACCGGGCCGAGGAGTTGGCGCCGGAGCGCGGTCACGACCGCGACAAGGACCGGCTGCTGCGCGAGGACGACCCGGTCTTCGTGGCACTCGGGCTCTCCGACGAGGACGGCCGGATGAAGCCGAGTCGGCAGGCGAAGTACCGCCAGGTCGAGGAGTTCCTGCGACTCCTCGACTCCTCGATCACCGACGCCATCGACAAGGGCCACCTGCGTCGCCCGACGCCCGAGGACCCGCTGCGCATCGCCGATCTGGGCTGCGGCAACGCCTACCTGACCTTTGCCGCCCAGCGATTCCTCGCCGCTGTGCGCGGGCTGCCGGTACGGCTGACCGGCGTGGACGTGCGTGAGCAGTCGCGCGACCACAATGCGGGGCTCGCCACCGGCCTCGGCGTGGACGCCGACTTCGTCGTGGGCAGCATCCTCGGTGCCCAGCTCGACCCCGCTCCGGAGGTCGTCCTCGCGCTGCACGCCTGCGACACCGCGACCGACGAGGCGCTGGTCCGAGCAGTCGAGTGGCAGGCCTCGCTCGTCCTCGCCGCTCCCTGCTGCCACCACGACATCGCGGCGCAGCTGCGCAAGGCGCCCACGCCGTCGCCGTACGCCGTCCTCACCCGGCACGGCATCCTGCGTGAGCGGCTGGCCGACACCCTGACCGACGGCATCCGGGCCTCGCTGATGCGGATCCAGGGATACCGCGTCGATGTCATGCAGTTCGTCGAGAGCCAGCACACCCCACGCAACACGATGCTCCGCGCGGTGCGGGCGGGGTCGCCGGTCAAGGGCGGCGGCGTCGTCAAGGAGTACGACGACCTGGTGGCGACCTGGGCGCTGGAGCCGCGCCTCGCCGTACTGCTCGATGCGCGTCCGTGACGCCCTGGCGGCGCTGGCGGTCGTGACGCCCTTCCTGATGGGCTTCACCACCACGATCCGACCTCCGGTCGCGGCCGACGACGACATCGTCTTCAGGTTCACCGACCCCGAGATCGTCGAGTCGAGCGGGCTGGTAGCGCTGGACAAGCGCTTCGTCACCGTCAACGACAGCGGCGACTCCGCGCGCGTCTTCGTCGTCGACCCGCGCACCGGCGACACGACCGACGAGGTCACCTGGCCCGGCGAAGCCGACGACGTGGAAGCTCTCGCCCCGGCCGGCGACGACGCGGTCTGGGTCGGTGACCTCGGCGACAACACCCGTTCCCGCGAGAGCGTCTCGGTGCGGCGGGTGCCGCTCGACGGGTCGGCAGGCGAGGAGTACGAGCTGACCTACCCCGACGGCGCGCGCGACGCCGAGGCGCTGGTCGCGCACCCGTTGACCGGCCAGCTCCTCGTCGTCAGCAAGATCGTCTTCGGCGGCCAGGTCTACGCCGCACCGCGTGACCTGTCGGCCGACGAGCCGAACCAGCTGGTGGCGCTCGGCGATGTCACCGGGATCGTCACCGACGCGGCATTCTTCCCCGACGGTCGCCATCTGATCGTGCGCACCTACACACAGGCGGTCGTCTACGCGTGGCCGTCCCTCGAGTCGGTGGGAGCCTTCGAGCTGCCCAAGCAGCAGCAGGGCGAGGGCATCGCCGTGTCACCCGAGGGCGAGTTGTACGTGAGCTCGGAGGGCCTGCGCGCGCCGGTGCTGACCGTGGCCCTGCCTGCCGACGTACGCCGTGGCATGGAGGCGCCGTCATCAGCACCGACCCCGACCGCAACTCCCGACGAGCCGGCGAGCGACGTCTTCGCGCAGGCGGCGGAAGCCCGGCCCGTGCTGCCGTTCGTGATGGGCTTCCTGGTCTTCCTGCTCGCGATCTTCATCGGTGTGAGGGCATCACGACCGCCGCGCTGAGTCCTACGCTGCAGTCATGACTCGGCTGCGCAGGACCTCGCCCGACCAGCCGGGCTGGACCCGTCGTCGCGCGGGAGCGGGCTTCACCTACCTAGACGAGCACGGCAAGCGGCTCTCCGTGGCAAGCGCGCAACGGGTCAAGGACCTCGTCATCCCGCCGGCATGGCATGACGTCTGGGTCACGCCGTACGACAACGGCCATCTGCAGGCGGTCGGCACGGACGATGCCGGGCGGCGGCAGTACCTCTACCACCCGCAGTGGCGGACCCGGCGCGACTCCGCGAAGCACCGCCGGATGCTCGGCTTCGGCAGGGCGCTGTCGAAGGGCCGCGAGCAGGTCGTCACCGACCTCGGCACCAGCGGCATGACCCTCGAACGCGCGTGCGCGGTGGCCTGCCGGCTGCTCGACCTCGGCTACTTCCGGATCGGTAACGACGTGTACGCCGATGAGCACGGCAGCTTCGGCCTCACCACGCTGCAACGGCGACATGTCAGCAAGACCGCTGACGGGTTGCGGTTCTGCTTCGTGGGCAAGTCGGGCATCGAGCACACCATCGACATCGAGGACCGGGCGACGGTCGACGCGGTCGAGGTGATGCGCAGGCGCCGGGCCGCCGGTGACGTCGAGCTGATGTGCTGGAAGGACGGCAAGACCTGGCGCGACCTGACCGCCGACCAGGTCAACGACTATCTCCGCGATCGGACCGGCACCGAGGCCACCGCCAAGGACTTCCGCACCTGGCACGCCACCGTGCTCGCGGCCGTGGCGCTGGCAGAGACCGAGGAGCCGGGGGAGACGAAGGCGTCCCGCAAGCGGGCCGTGGCCGGCGCGATGCGCGAGGTCTCGGAGTTCCTCGGCAACACGCCGGCGCTGGCGCGATCGTCGTACGTCGACCCGCGGGTGGTCGAGGCCTACGAGGAGGGCAACACGATCGCCGCGACGGCGCGCCGCAGGCAGGCCAACCCCGACGAACGCCAGGCCGCGCTGGAGCGTGCCGTGCTCCGGCTCCTCAAATGAGGATCGAGGTCGTCCGGGGCGACATCACCGCGCAGGACGTCGATGCCGTGGTCAACGCTGCGAACTCGCGGATGCGCGGCGGCGGGGGAGTCGACGGGGCCATCCACCGGGCCGGCGGACCCGCCGTACTCGAGGACTGCGTACGCCGCTTCCCCGACGGGCTGCCGACCGGCCAGGCCGGCTGGACGACCGCCGGCAACCTGCCGGCGCGCTGGGTCATCCACGTCGTCGGGCCGGACCGCACGGCAGGCCAGACCGACCGGAGCCTGCTGACCTCGTGCTATTCGGGTGCGTTGGCGGTGGCCGACGAGCTCGGAGCCCGCAGCGTCGCGTTCCCTCTGGTGAGCGCCGGCGTCTACGGCTGGCCCCTCGACGACGCGGTCGCGGCTGCCGTGGAAACGCTCCGGGCCACCCCCACTGACCTGGAGCTGGCCCGGATGGTGGCGTTCGGCAACGACGCCTACGAGCTGCTGGTGCGCTCGACGACGTAGTCGATGCAGGCGGTCAGCGCCTCGACGTCGGCCGGGTCGACCGCGGGATACATCGCGACCCGCAGCTGGTTGCGGCCCAGCTTGCGGTAGGGCTCGGTGTCCACGATGCCGTTGGCCCGCAGCGTCGCGGCGATCGCGTCGGCAGAGATCGCGTCGTCGAAGTCGATGGTGCCGACTACGAGGGAGCGGTGCGCCGGATCTGCGACGTACGGCGTCGTGTAGACCTGCTTCTCTGCCCAGTCGTAGAGCGCGCTCGACGAGGCGGTGGTGCGCTCGACCATGCCGGGGAGGCCACCGTTGGCGTTCATCCAGTCGAGCTGCTCAGCCATCAGGAACAGCGCGGCGACCGACGGGGTGTTGTAGGTCTGGTTCTTCGCGGAGTTGTCGATCGCGGTCGGCAGGTCGAAGAACGGCGGCACGTAGCGATCGGTGGCCGCGATCTCGTCGACCCGGGCCAGCGCACGCGGCGACATGGCGGCGAGCCACAGGCCGCCGTCGGAGGCGAACGACTTCTGCGGCGCGAAGTAGTAGACGTCGACCTCGTCGAGGTCGACCGGCAGGCCGCCGGCGCCCGAGGTCGCGTCGACCAGGACGAGTGCGTCGTCGGCGATCCCGACCGGACGGCGTACGGGCGCCATCACGCCGGTGGAGGTCTCGTTGTGCGCCCAGGCGTAGGCGTCGACGCCGTCCTCAGCGACCGGCTCGGGCAGCGAGCCCGGGTCGGCCTTGATGACCGACGGGTCGGCCAGCCACGGAGCGGCCTTGGTGGAGCTGGCGAACTTCGAGGAGAACTCGCCGAACGCCAGGTGCTGGCTCTTCTCGCGGATCAGGCCGAACGCGGCGATGTCCCAGAAGGCGGTCGCGCCGCCGTTGCCGAGGACGATCTGGTAGCCATCGGGCAGACCGAAGAGGGTGGCAAGGCCCTCGCGGACCCGGCCGACGGTGTCCTTGACCGGGGCCTGGCGGTGCGACGTACCCATCAGGGACCTGCCGGTCGCGGCGAGTGCGTCGAGGTGTGCGGGATGGATCTTCGAGGGGCCAGCGCCGAAGCGGCCGTCGGCGGGCTTGAGGCTGGTGGGGATCGTGATGGCGTCGGTCACCGGGATTCCTTGCAGTCGGGATCGGGTGTGCTCTGACGACGCTGTCAGGAGGTCCATTGTGTCATCCGGCGGGGGAAGTCATCCGATCGGTTCGAATTGCGTCATTCGGGGGGCGGCGCCCACCCCGGTCTCGTAGGTTCTGGCGTGCCGTTGGGAAGCGGCATCAGGAGGAACCACCATGCACCAGGGGAAGTTTTCGCGCGCCCTGAGCGCCGCCGTCATGGCACTCGTGACGGTGCTGCTCTCGACTGGGCTCGCCGCGCCGGCCCATGCCGGCCTCATCGACGACTACGCGCGCTACCAGCCGCAACGCAATTGCGCGCACCACGACAAGCCCGGCGCCGTCGCGCTCGCGACCTGGCTCACGGCGCACGGCGGAGGGTGGGGCGCCATCAGCCGGCCGTGCGGTGGCGGGGTCTCGGAGCACGCCGAGGGCCGGGCCTTCGACTGGGTGCTGTCGGCGGAGAACCCGGCCGACGTCGCGCTCGTCGATGCCACGCTCGTCGAGCTCTTCGCGCCGGACCTCGAGGGCAACCCGCACGCGCTCGCCCGCGAGATGGGCATCATGTACATCATCTGGAACGACCGGATGTACGCGTCGTACGACGCGTTCGAGCCGAAGCGCTACCAGAGCTCGTCGTGCCGGAAGCGCAGGTTGTGCTCGCCGACGCTGAGGCACCGCGACCACGTGCACTTCTCCCTCAGCAGGCAGGGTGGCCGGGGCTTGACGAGCTTCTACCTCACCGCGCCGGCGGGCTGACCACGACGTAGCGCTCGTCGTCGATCTCACGGCCCCAGAACACCGGTTCCGTGAGATGTCGTGTCGTCGTGGTGCGGCCGAGTGCCGCGACCAGCGCCTCGGTCTGGTCTGCGGTCAGGCCGGCGCCGGTGTGCCAGGAGCCCTCGACGAGCACCAGCCGACCGCCCGGCGCGAGCAGGTCGGTCCAACGCCGCAAGGCGTCCGCGGGGGAGGGCATCGCCCAGAGCACGTGCCGACTCAGCACGACGTCGTACGACGCGGGCTCGAGTGGTGGCGCGGCGGCATCGGCCTCGACGAACGTCACGCCCGCGGTCTCGCCGGCCTTCGCGCGCGCCCGCTGGACCATCTCGGGAGAGAAGTCGACCCCGTCGACGGCGTACCCCTCGACAGCGAGCAGCGTCGCGAGCGTGCCGGTGCCGCAGCCGAGGTCGGCGATGCGGGCCGGCGCTGGTGGGAGCAGCCCGAGCAGGAGCTCGCGCCAGGCCGCGCGCGTCTGCGGGTCACGGAGTCCGTGGTCGGGCGCCTCGTCGTACGTCGTCGCCTCGTCGTCCCACATGCTGATGTCGCTCAAGCCGTGGGCGCCCACTCCGGCTGCCAGCCCTCGACCGAGTCGGCGGGCCGCGACGCCGGACCGGTGTAGATCGCGGAGGGTCGGATCAGTCGGCCGGTGCGCTTCTGCTCGAGGATGTGCGCCGACCAGCCACCCGTGCGGGCGCACGTGAACATTGCGGTGAACATGTTCGCCGGCACCTCCGCGAAGTCGAGGACGATCGCCGCCCAGAACTCCACGTTGGTCTCCAGCACCCGGTCGGGCCGGCGCTCCTTGAGCTCCTTGAGCGCCGCCCTCTCGAGGGCCTCGGCGACCTCGTAGCGCGGCGCGCCCAGCTCCTTCGCCGTACGACGGAGCACGCGGGCGCGCGGGTCCTCGGCACGGTAGACGCGGTGCCCGAAGCCCATCAGCCGCTCGCCGTCGTCGAGGAGCTTCTTGACGTAGCCCTCGGCGTCGCCGGACTCCTCGACGGCCTCGATCATGCCGAGCACGCGCGACGGGGCACCGCCGTGCAGCGGGCCGGACATCGCGCCGATCGCGCCGGAGAAGGCGGCAGCCACGTCGGCGCCGGTGGAGGTGATGACGCGGGCGGTGAAGGTGGAGGCGTTCATGCCGTGCTCGGCCGCCGAGCTCCAGTAGGCGTCGATCGCCTTGACGTGGGCCGGGTCGGCCTCGCCCTTCCAGCGGATCATGAAGCGGTCGGCGAGCGTCTTGCCCTGGTCGACCTCGCGCTGGGAGACGACCGGCTGGGCGAGCCCGCGTGCCGACTGGGCGGCGTACGACAGCACCATCACGGCCACCCGGGATAGGTCCAGGCGGGCCTGCTCGTCGGAGATGTCGTAGGTCTGGCCGAACCCGAACGCCGGAGCCAGCATGGCGACCGCTGCCTGCACGTCGACGCGCACGTCGCCGGTGTGGACGGGCAGGTTGAACGGCTCGGCGGGCGGGAGGCCGGGGTGGTAGCTGCCGTCGATCAGCAGCCCCCAGACCTTCTCGAACGGCACCCGGCCGACGATCTCCTCTATGTCGACGCCGCGGTAGCGCAGCGCGGAGCCTTCCTTGTCGGGCTCGGCGATCTCGGTCTCGAACGCGACGATGCCCTCGAGTCCGTGGTGAACGTCAGTCATGGCGGCATCCTAGTGTTGCGGCATGGACCTGGACATTGCCTCGCTGCGCAAGGAGTACGCCGACGGAGGGTTGGCCGAGGCCGACCTGAGCGCCGACCCGTACGACATGTTCCACCGGTGGATGCAGGAGTCGATCGAGGCCGGCTTGCACGAGCCCAACGCGATGGTGGTCTCCACCGTGTCGGCGGACGGACGGCCGACGTCGCGGATGGTGCTGCTCAAGGGGATCGACGAACGCGGCTTCCACTTCTACACGAACCGCAGCTCGGCCAAGGGCGTCCACCTGGCCGGCAACTCGAGCTGCGCCCTGCTCTTCCCATGGCACCCGCTGGAGCGGCAGGTCCGCATCACCGGCGAGGCGTGGGACCTCCCGGAGGCCGATGTGAACGCCTACTTCGCGACGCGTCCACGCGCCTCCCGGCTCGGCGCCTGGGCCTCGCACCAGTCGTCGGAGGTGGCCTCGCGCGCCGAGCTCGCCGCGGCGTACGACGAGGTGGCGGCGCGGTTCGCCGACGACGAGGTGGTGCCGGTGCCACCGATGTGGGGCGGGTACGCCGTCCATCCGGCGGAAAT
Organism: Nocardioides sp. InS609-2; assembly: GCF_023208195.1. Taxonomy (NCBI): domain Bacteria; kingdom Bacillati; phylum Actinomycetota; class Actinomycetes; order Propionibacteriales; family Nocardioidaceae; genus Nocardioides; species Nocardioides sp. InS609-2. The sequence goes on from NZ_CP060034.1 coordinate 3,353,288, forward strand.
CGAGTTCTGGCAGGGCCGGCCGGGCCGGATGCACGACCGCCTCGTCTACCGGCGTACTCCCGAAGGCACCGACTGGACCACCCACCGCCTCGCCCCATGAGGGGGTAGTCCGGGGCAAAATGCGCCTCAGACCGCCCTGCGAGGTGCAATGTGCCCCGGACTATCCCGCAATATCACTTGTGAGTGAGCGCTCACTCATTTAATATGTCGGCGTGACCCCACGAGCTCCCCGGATGCAGCCCGAAGACCGTCGCGCCGCGTTGATCTCCGCGACCCGGTCGCTGCTCTACGTCCACGGCCGCAACGTGACCACTCGGTTGATCGCGGAGGCGGCGGGCGTCGCGGAGGGCACGATCTTCGGTGTCTTCGGCTCCAAGGACGAACTCGTCGAGGCGGCCATCTCCGACGCCTTCAAGGCCGGTGATCTGCCGGTGCGGGTGCGGGAGATCGACCCGGCGTTGCCGCTGAGGCAGAAGCTGGTGGCCTACGTCAGCGCGTTGCAGCAGCGCTACCTCGCGATCTTCGGCCTGATGGCCACGGTCGGCATGATGTCGCCGCCCGAGCACGACCGTGAGGAGCACGAGGCCAGCCGTCGCGAGCTGCGTGCGCTGCTGGCAGCGCTGCTCGAGCCGGAGGCAGCCCAGCTGCGGCAGCCGGTCGCCGAGGTCGTGCACCTGGTCAACCTGCTGACCTTCAGCGCCAGCCACTCGGGCATCTCCGACGGCCGCCCGCTGACACCTGAACAGATCGTGGATGCCCTGCTCCACGGCGTACTCCTCGAGGAGAACTGACATGCTGATTCGCCTCGTACGCGAGTACCTCGAGCCCTACAAGACCTGGTTGCTGACCATCGTCGGCCTCCAGTTGGTGGGCACCGTGGCGGCGCTGTACTTGCCCAGCCTCAACGCCGACATCATCGACCGCGGCGTCACCACCGGCGACATCGGTTACATCGTGCGGACCGGTGGCATCATGCTCGCGGTCGCGCTGGTGCAGATCTTGTCCGCGGTTGCCGCGGTGTGGCTCTCCGCGCGTACGGCGATGGGTCTCGGCCGTGACCTGCGGGCGGCGATCTTCCACCGGGTGGGGTCGTTCAGCCAGCGCGAGCTCCAGCAGTTCGGCGCGCCGTCGCTGATCACCCGCCAGACCAACGACGTGCAACAGGTACAGATGCTCGTGTTGATGTCGTGCACGCTCATGGTGAGTGCGCCGATCATGATGGTGGGCGGCGTCTTCATGGCGATGCGCGAGGACTTCGGTCTCTCGTGGCTGCTGGCGGTGTGCATCCCGGCACTGCTCGTCTCGGTGTCACTGATCGTCGTGCGCATGGTGCCGAGCTTCCGTGTCATGCAGGAGAAGATCGACGAGGTCAACCGCCTGCTGCGCGAGCAGATCACCGGAGTCCGCGTGGTCCGAGCCTTCGTGCGCGAAGAGCACGAGACCGAGCGTTTCGCCATGGCCAACGGTGATCTCGTGTCGGTGGCACTGCGCGCAGGCCGGTGGCAGGCGTTGCTGTTCCCGGTCGTCATCTTGATCCTCAACGCCTCGTCGGTGGCCGTGTTGTGGTTCGGCGGCCACCGTGTCGAGAGCGGGCAGATGGCGATCGGGTCGCTGAGCGCGTTTCTCGCCTACCTCGTGCAGATCCTGATTTCGGTGATGATGGCGACCTTCACGATGATGATGGTCCCGCGAGCCGCGGTGTGCGCCGAACGCATCGTGGAGGTGCTGGACACCGAGTCCTCGGTCGTCTCGTCGGCTTCCCCGGTGACGCTCGAGGGCCCTCGCGGCCGGCTCGATTTCGACCACGTCGAGCTCACCTACCCGGGGGCCGACGTGCCCGTCGTACGCGACGTGTCGTTTGCGGCCACCCCCGGCCAGACGGTGGCCATCATCGGCTCCACCGGCGCAGGCAAGAGCACCCTGCTCAATCTCGTGCCACGCCTCTTTGACGTCACCGGAGGGCGGGTGCTCATAGACGGCGTCGACGTCCGCGACCTCGACCCCGAGATGTTGTGGAGCGTCCTCGGCGTCGTGCCGCAGAAGGCCTATCTCTTCTCCGGCACCGTGCGCAGCAATCTCCTGCACAGCAAGCCCGACGCCAGCGATCTCGAGCTCTGGCGCGCGCTCGAGATCGCACAGGGGCGCGACTTCGTAGAGGCGATGCCGGAGGGGCTCGACGCCCCGATCGCTCAGGGGGGCACCAACGTCAGCGGTGGTCAGCGGCAGCGCCTTGCCATCGCCCGAGCTCTCGTACGACGGCCCGAGATCTACCTGTTCGATGACTCGTTCTCGGCGCTCGACCTCGCGACCGACGCCCGGCTGCGCGCTGCGTTGAAGCCCGAGACCCGCGACGCCACGGTGGTGATCGTCGCGCAGCGTGTCTCGACCATCCGCGACGCCGACCTGATCCTCGTGATGGAGGACGGCGAGGTGGTAGGCCGAGGCACCCACGAGGAGCTGCTGGCCGACTGCTCGACGTACCAGGAGATCGTCGCGTCCCAGCTGAGTGCGGAGGAGGCGGCATGAGCACCGAGACGCAGAACGACGGCAAGCTCAAGGAGACCGAGCGCATCCAGGCCGGTCCCGGTCCGGGCCGCGGGCCGTTCGGTGGCGGCATGGTCGGCGGCAAGGCGTCGACGTTCAAGCCGTCGGCGAAGCGCCTGATCGCGCAGATGCGGCCCGAGCGAGCCAAGGCCATCGCGGTCGTGGTGCTCGCGGTCGGCAGCGTCTTCTTGATGTCGATCGGCCCTAAGGTGCTGGGCCGTGCCACCGACCTGATCTTCGCCGGGCTGCTGGGCGGCCGGATGCCGGCCGGCGGCACCCGTGAGCAGGCCGCCGAGGCGTTGCGCGCCCAGGGCAACGACCGGCAGGCCGACCTGATCACCTCGATGAAGGACCTCGTGCCCGGCCGAGGAGTCGACTTCGGCGCGGTCGGCCAGGTGCTGCTCGCCGTCCTCGCCTTGTACGTCGTGGCGTCGCTGTTGGCGTGGTTGCAGGGCTACCTGCTCAACGATGTCGTGCAGGGCACCGTGCGACGGATGCGCGGCGACGTCGAGGACAAGGTCAACCGGTTGCCCCTGGGCTACTTCGACAAACAGCCCCGCGGCGAGCTGCTCAGCCGCGCCACCAACGACATAGACAACGTCTCGCAGACGCTGAGCCAGACGATGAGCCAGCTGTTGACGTCGCTGCTCACCGTCGTCGGCGTTCTTGGGATGATGCTCTGGATCTCGCCGCTGCTGGCGCTGGTCGCGCTGGTGACGGTGCCGATCACGATGTTGGTGACTGGCGCGGTGATGAAGCGCTCACAGGGGCTGTTCGTCGCGCAGTGGCGACACACCGGGGCCCTCAACGCGCACGTCGAGGAGACCTTCTCAGGGCACGCACTGGTGAAGGTCTTCGGTCGCCAACAAGAGGTCGAGCGCACCTTCGACGAGGAGAATGACGCGCTCTACCGGGCGTCGTTCGCAGCACAATTCGTCAGTGGGCTGATCATGCCAATGATGATGTTCATCGGGAACCTCAACTACGTCGTGATCGCGGTGCTCGGCGGACTTCGCGTCGCCAGCGGCACGATGTCGCTGGGCGACGTGCAGGCGTTCATCCAGTATTCCCGCCAGTTCACCCAGCCCCTCACCCAGCTCGCCTCGATGACCAACCTGCTGCAGTCAGGCGTTGCGTCGGCCGAGCGGGTCTTCGAGCTGCTCGACGCCGACGAGCAGGTGCCCGACGCACAGGGTGCGGCTGCTGCGGCAAGCGACCGGCACGGCGAGGTCCGCTTCGAGCACGTGTCCTTCTCGTACGACGCGGCGACCCCGCTCATCACCGACCTGTCGCTGGTGGCCGAGTCGGGCGCCACCGTCGCCATCGTCGGGCCGACCGGCGCCGGCAAGACGACGCTGGTCAACCTGGTGATGCGGTTCTACGACGCGCAGTCCGGCCGGATCCTGCTCGACGGCGTCGACGTGGCCTCGATGCCGAGGGGCGCACTGCGCAGCCAGATCGGCATGGTGCTGCAGGACACCTGGCTCTTCGCGGGCACGATCCGCGACAACATCGCCTACGGCCGGCCCGGGGCGTCGGAGGCCGAGATCCTCGAAGCCGCGGAGGCGACGTTCGTCGACCGCTTCGTGCACTCGCTGCCCGACGGCTACGACACCGTCATCGACGAGGAAGGCTCCAACCTCTCGGCCGGTGAGCGCCAGCTGGTCACCATCGCCCGGGCGTTCCTCTCGGACCCGGCCCTGCTGATCCTCGACGAGGCCACGTCGTCGGTCGACACCCGCACCGAGCTGCTGCTGCAGCACGCGATGGCCGCCCTGCGCAGCGACCGGACGTCGTTCGTCATCGCGCACCGGCTCTCGACGATCCGCGACGCCGACCTGATCCTGGTGATGGAGGACGGGTCCATCGTCGAGCAGGGCAGCCACGAGTCGCTGCTGCTCGCCGACGGTGCCTATGCCCGGCTCTACAACGCGCAGTTCGCCGCCGCGACCGCCTGACCGCCGGGGTAGTCCAGTCACCTTCTGTCGTCCCGCGGCCCAGCAGGCGACTAGTTCCGACTGGACTACCCGGGGTCGCGATAAACCCCTTGGCCACCTCGACGCCGCGTCGTACCGTTGTGCGCACACGGGAAAGGAGGTGGTCCGAGAAATGAAGAACTTTCGGATGCGTGAGGTGACTGCTCGCTAGCAGTGCCTGCCAGTGGAAGGCGCGCGACCCGTTCGCAGGGTGCCGCTGGTGAATCCACAAGCAGTTGCCCGACCCGCAGGTCCCCGGAGCTTCATCCGCCGGGGGGTTCCGCCCGCCCAGTCAGCTGGGCCAGGCAGGGACAGCCTGCGGGTCGCTTCTATTTGGCGGTCTGGTCGCTGGGCTTCGACACATCCAGTACGGCGGTCTCGGCGTCGCCGGACCCGTTCGCCCTCGCGGTGGGCGACGGCTTGAAGGCGAGCTCGGTCAGCACACTGAGCAGCGCCCAGCAGACCGCGACGGCCACGAGGTAGCGGATGAGGGCCTGGTCGAGGGCCAGCGTCTGGTCGATCGCCGCGGCCCAGATCGCCTGCGAGCTGACCAGCGCGGCAGAGCCGAGCACCATCGGCGAGAGGGGGCTCATGCCATCACCGCCACGTGCACGTCAGCGGGAATGACGCCGAGGGAGCGGACGTTGCCGGCACCGAGGAGCTCGGGGTAGGACAGCACCGGCAGCCGGTCGAAGGTCGGACGGATCATCCGGCGCAGGGCCGGCCTGATCTGCGGCGCACACGTGAGCACGGGGCGGAGGTTCTGGTTCTCCGCGTCGGTGGCGAGTCGGGTGATGTCCATGAGCACCTGCTGTCCGAGAGTGGGATCCAGGGCGATGACGGGGCCGTGCTCGGTGCCGCGCAGGGCCTCGAGCATGCGTTGCTCGAGCGCCGGCTCGAGGCTGATGACGTGCACGGTGTTGTCCACGACGTACGGCGCGACGATCGCCGGGCCGAGGGTGTTGCGGGCGGACTCGATGAGTGCGTCGAGATCGTGAGTCACGGGCGCCTTGAGCGAGAGCGCCTCGAAGATCTGCACCAGGTCGCGGATCGAGACCTTCTCGTCGAGCAGTGACTGGAGCACCCGCTGCACCTCGCCGAGGCTGAGCTGCGCCGGCGTGAGCTCCTCGACGACGACGGGGTGGCTGCGCTTGACCATGTCCGTGAGGATCTTGACGTCCTCGCGGCCGAGGAGACGCGCGGCCTGGCTGGTAACGACCTCGGCCAGGTGGGTGGTAATGACCGACGCGCGGTCGACGACGGTGGCGCCGCCGAGCTCGGCCTGGTGCCGCATCGACGCGGGGATCCACTTGGCCTCGAGGCCGAAGACCGGCTCGACGGTCGGGGTGCCCGGCAGTGCGCCGAGCATGTCGCCGATCGCCAGCACGGTGCCGGCCGGAGCCTCGCCTCGGGCGACCTCGACCCCGAAGAGCTTGATCGCGTAGTGGTGCATGGGCAGCTCGATGTTGTCGCGGGTGCGCACCGGGGGTAGGACGATGCCGATGTCGCCGGCGACCTTGCGGCGCAGCGCCTTGACGCGGTCGAGCAGGTCGCCGCCGGCGGCCGGGTCGACGAGGTCGATCATGTCGGCGGCGAGCTCGAGACCAAGCGGGTCCACGAGGATCTCGGAGGCGAGCATCTCGGGGGAGTCGGACGGGGGAGCGAGCTCGGCGGCCGCGGCGGCGGCCTCGGCCTCGGGGTCCGGCACCTCCGGCACACGTGTCGAGGCGAGCAGCATGATGCCGCCGGCGATGAGGAACGGGATCTTGGGCAGACCGGGGATCAGGCACAGCGCGAACGCCGCGAAGCCGGACACCCGCAGGGGCATCTTGTTGGCGCCCATCTGGCGCATGATGTCGGAGCCCATGTCGTTGTCGCCGGACTGGCGCGTGACGATGAGACCGGTGGCGACGGAGAGAAGCAGGGCCGGGATCTGCGAGACGAGGCCGTCGCCGATCGTCAGCAGGCTGTAGGTGTGGACCGCGTCGCTGAACGACATGCCCTTCTGCATCATGCCGACCGCGAAGCCACCGATGAGGTTGACCATCGTGATGACGATGGCGGCTATTGCGTCGCCCTTGACGAACTTCGAGGCACCGTCCATCGAGCCGTAGAAGTCGGCTTCCTGGTGCACCTCGGTACGACGCTTGCGGGCCTCGTTCTCGTCGATCAGGCCGGAGTTGAGATCGGCGTCGATGGCCATCTGCTTGCCGGGCATGGCGTCGAGGGTGAAGCGGGCGCCGACCTCGGCCACGCGACCGGCACCGTTGGTGATGACCACGAACTGGATGATGAGCAGGATCGCGAAGACGATCAGGCCGACGATCAGCGACCCACCGACGACGAAGTGGCCGAAGGTGTCGATCACCTTGCCGGCGAAGCCATCCAGCAGGACCAGCCGCGTGGCGCTGACGTTGAGTGCGAGCCGGAAGAGGGTGAGCACGAGGATCACGGCCGGGAACGCCGCGAAGTCGAGCGGGCGGTGGACGAACATCGCGGTGAGCAGCACCAGCAGGGCTGCGGTGATGTTGAGCGCGATGAGGAGGTCGAGCACCAGGGCCGGAAGGGGCACGACCAGCATCACGACGATGAAGACGATGCCGACCGGGACTGCCAGCTGGGTCAAGCCTTTGCGGGGCACGTGGCTGCCTTTCAGGACGCCGAAGTGGCGGCCATCCATGGCACGTTCCGGACACCGTCCATGTGTCCACGTGTTCTATCGGTCGGTCGGTGTCCCATCTGAGGGAATCCGTCGACGGGGTCTGACCCGGGGTACGTCGGGCAGCTTGCCCGCCATCCGCGGGGAGCTGTGCTCGCCGCCGGTCTGGCCGTGGTTGCGCCTGCTGATGACGAACGCGAGCACCTGGGCGACCGCGTTGAACAGCTCCGGCGGGACTTCCTGGCCGACCCTGGTGGAGGTGTAGAGCGCCCGGGTCAGCGGGATGTCGCGCACGAGGGGCACCGCGCTCTCGGATGCTTTCGCCCGGATCTTCGCGGCCACTTCCCCGGCGCCGCGGGCGACCACCCTGGGGGCGCCGCGCTCCGCGTCGTACTTGAGGGCGATGGCGACGTGGGTGGGGTTGACGAGTACGACGTCCGCCATGGGCACGTCGGACATCATCCGGTTGCGCGCGGCGGCGAGCTGGCGGGAGCGGATGGCGCTCTTGATGAGTGGGTCGCCCTCGGTGTTCTTGTGCTCCTGCTTGACCTCTTGCTTGGTCATCCGGGTCTGCTTGCCGATCCGGCGCCGCGACATGGCGTAGTCGGCGGCGGCCATCACGATGCCGGCGACGGCGATGTTGCGGATCAGCCCGAGCGCGGTGCCGAAGAACTGGTCGATCACCACGGACATCGGCACCATGCCGCCGATCAGCGGGATGAGGTTCTTGATCGCCGAGTACACCAGCACTCCGACCAGGGCGCTCTTGATGAGCATCTTGGCGCCCTCCCACAGGGACTGCGGGCCGAAGATGCGCTTGGCGCCCTGCAACGGGTTGATCTTGGAGAACTTCGGCTTCGCCTGCTTGGTGGCCAGGAAGAAGCCGCCCTGGGCGAGCGCGGACGCCACGCCGATGATCATCACGCCGAGGCCGAGCAGCACCAGCGTGAACAGCACGTGCCACAGGCCCTGGCCGAGGATCCGGAGGGCCATGGAGATGTCGGCGTCGGCGGTCGCGGTGAGGGCGCTGGTCATCAGCTCGCTCAGCGCGGTCATCTCGCGGCCCATCAGCGCAGGCAGGGCCATCCCGACGGCCAGCATGGAAGCCCAGCCGCCGAGCTCCTGGGTGCGCGGGACCTGACCTTCCTTGCGCGACTCCTTGCGCTTGCGCTCGGTGGGCTTCTCTGTCTTCTCGTCACCTGCCATCAGGTGGCCCCCGAGATCGTGGCCATCGCCTCGTTGGAGAGGTCGACCAGCTCGGCGACGGCCCCCGGCAGCACCGGGAACGACAGGCCGATGAGCAGCAGGGTCAGGCCGATCTTGGCCGGGAACATCACGTTGATGGCGTTGAGCTGGGGCGCGACCTTGGTGAGCAGCGCCAGTCCGACGTCGGCCAGGAACAGCACCGCGATCATCGGCAGCGCGATCTGCACCGCGGTCGCGAAGAACAGCCGCATCGCGGTGAGGAGCATGCCCAGCCCGCCGGACACCTCGGGGGTTCCGTCGAGCGGCAGGAACTCGAAGGTGCTCAGCAGTCCGCCGATCACGATGAGGTGCCCGCTGGTGGCGAAGAGCAGCATGGTGGCGAGCATCTGATGGAACTTGCCGAAGACCGTGTTCATGTTCATCGACAACGGGTCGTACGCCGCAGCGAGTGCGAAGCCACCGAACACGTCGATCATCGCCCCGGCCGTGGTGATCGCCGCGAACATCAGGTAGGTGATGAAGCCCATCGAGACCCCGACCGCCACCTGGGTGATCACGGCGACGAGGAACCCGAAGGTGTCGACCGGGATCGTCGATTCCGCCAGCCGGGGGGCGACCGCCATGGCCAGGCCGAGCGAGAGCACGACCTTCGCCATCGCCGGCACCGCCCGCGACGAGAACGGGGGTACGACGGCCAACCAGGCGATGATGCGCACCGAGGCGAGCAGCAGGGCCAGTACGGGCTGGCCGTCGAGGGTGAGGGTCATTACGCGCCGGCGCTCAGGCCAGCATCGAGGGCAGCGCCTCGAAGAGGTCCAGCGTGAAGGTGATGAGCGTGTGCAGCATCCAGTTGCCGCAGATGAGCAGCGCGATGCCCACGCCGATCAGCTTCGGGACGAAGGAGAGCGTGAACTCCTGGATCTGCGTCATCGACTGGAACAGCGAGATCGTGAATCCGATGACCAGCGAGGTGAGGAGGATCGGTGCGGAGAGCTTCAGCGCGACCAGCATGGTCTTGAGCGCCAACTCGATGATGACGGTGTCGGTCATGAGCCCGCCTACCCGTAGCTAGTGACGAGGGACTTGATGACCAGCGCCCAGCCGTCCACGAGGACGAAGAGCAGCAGCTTGAAGGGCAGCGACACCATCACCGGCGGCATCATCATCATGCCGAGCGCCATCAGCGCCCCCGAGACGACGATGTCGATCACCAGGAACGGGATGAAGATGATGAACCCGATGATGAACGCCTGCTTGAGCTCCGAGAGCACGAACGCCGGCACCAGGGTGCTCATCCCGACCTCGGAGCGGTCGTCGGGCAGGTCGCGGCCGGCCACGTTGGTGAGCAGCATCAGCTCGTCGTCGCCCGACTGGTCGAGCATGAACTCGCGCAGCGGCTCGACGCCGTCGTCGTAGGCCTGGATGGTGCTCTTGTCGCCGTCGAGGTAGGGCTGGAGCCCGACGTCGTTCATCTGCGAGAGCACCGGCCCCATGATGAACAGGCTCAGGAAGAGGGCGAGCCCGGCCAGCACCTGGTTGTTGGGGATCTGCTGGAGGCCGAGCGCGTTGCGAGTCAGGCCGAGCACCACGAGGATCTTGGTGAAGCTGGTGCAGGTCAGGAGCAGCGCCGGCAGCAGCGACAGCAGGGTCATCGCGACGATGACCGTCACCGACGTGCTGGGCTTGTCGGTCAGGCCGTCGAGGTCGATACGCACCGACGTGTCGTTCTTCGGGCCGCTCGGGCCGTTGGGGCCCTGGGGTGAGGCCGCGACGGTGTCGAAGGCGGCGGTGTCGATCGCGTGGGTGCTGACGGTAGCGGTCTTGGGCGTGGCCGCCGACGCGGACTCTCCGAAGACGGAGGTCAAGGCGATGGGGATGATCGAGAGGCCCACCACCACCAGGAGCAGGAACCCGAGTCGTTGCACATGGGTCATGACACTCGCTTGGTGGCCGCGTCGAAGGCCTGACGCCAAGTCTGCGGCGAGAGGATCGACCCGTTCACGGCAGCCTTCGGCTGGTCGAGCGAAGTCGAGACCACGTCCACCTCGCCCGACTTCGGCCGGAAGATGCTGGTGGGCTCGGGGACGTCGATCTCGTCGGGGTCCAGCTCGGTGAGCAGGCTGACCTGCTGGTCGGTGGTGCCGAGCACGAGCACCCGGCCGCCGACGGAGATGAGAGCGACCGAGCCGTTGCGGCTCAGCGACTGGCGGTGCAGCACCTTGATCGGCGCGTTGGTGCCGCTGTTGAACCTCTTGGCGCCGAAGCGGGCAAGCAGAAGGAGGAGTCCGACCACGACCGCCAAGGAGAAGACGAGTCGGACAACGAGCTCGAGCACGCCTCAGACCGCAGCCTTCTCGTCGACGATCTCGGTGACGCGCAGACCGAAGTCCTCGTCGATGACGACGACCTCGCCGCGGGCGATGAGGCGGCCGTTGACCAGCAGGTCGGCGGGGCTGCCGGCGGCCCGGTCGAGCTCGAGTACGGCGCCGGGCGCGAGCGCCAGCAGGTCGCGCACCGTCATCCGGGTGCGGCCCAGCTCGACCGTCACCTCCATGTCGACTCCGTGCAGCAGCTCGATGCCGCGGCGGGGCACGATGGCGACGGGCGCGGCGGTCACGGCCGGTGCCGGCTCGGCGGCACCCTTGAGCAGGCTGGTCGGCACGAGCAGGGCGGCGATGACCTCGCCGGCTCCGGCCAGCGTGATGACGGTGAAGGACTCGCCCAGGTCGGCCACGATCTCGGCGGGCGACAGCTGACGACCCACCTCGGCGCGGTGACCGAGCGAGGTGGCGGCAGCGTCGAGCGCGGGCTGGACGGCGGCGGCCAGGTCGAGACCCGCGACCGGGCTCGACGAGAGGGCGTCGACGAGGTCGGCGCCCACGAGGATGGCGATCCGTCCGCCACCGGAGACGCCGCACACGGCACCCCCAGCGAAGGACGACACGACCGAGCTGTCACCCACGAGCGGCTCGCCGGCGACGAGCGGGTGCACCGACGGCAGTACGCCGGCGGCAGCGGTCGCTGCGTCGACGGCCGCGGCGGTCGCCGTACCGGGGGCTTCGGTGATGGACGCGGACATCAGTTCTCCTTGGGGGTGGCGACGATGAGCGCCGCGAGACGGTTGCGGGTAGCGCCGGCGGTGGCGTGCGCGAAGGGCGTGTCGTCGACGGCCACGTCGAGCGGCGCCGACGCGGGGTGCGTCAGGCGCAGGACGTCGCCGACGGCGACGTTGCTGAGGGCGTCGGGGTCGAGGCGGGTGCCGCGGAAGCGCACCGCCACGTCGACCGGGACGTCGTTGAAGGCCTCGGCCAGCAGGTCTGCGGCCCGCACGCGCTGGGCTCGCTCACGGTCGGAGACCGGCGACGGCGCAGCGGCGGCGATGAGGTGGGGGAGCAGTCCGTTGAAGGGCAGGCACACGGTGGTCTGGTGGGACTCCTCGTTGATCCGTACGTCGAGGGTGGCCACCACCATGACGTCGGCGACGCCGGCGACCTGGGCGAACTGGGGGCTGTACTCGATGCCGCTGATCGACGGCTCCAGCGGCACGATGCTGGCGAGCGAGTAGCGCATCTCGCGCAGCAGCCGCTCGATGAGGCCGCGGATCACGCCCGACTCGATGTCGGTGAGCGGACGTTGCGGCTGTACGGCGCCACCCGGGCCGCCGAGCATGTGGTCGATCGAGACCATCGTCGCGGGCAGCGGGATCTCGAGAACACCGAGCCCGGGCATCGGGTCGGCGGAGAAGAGGGTGAGGTACGTCGACGACGGCAGCGAGTCGACGTACTCGGCGTAGCTGTGCTGGTCGATGGACTTCAGCGTCACCTGGCACACGGTGCGGAGGGCGGACGTGAAGACCGTGGTGGCCTGGCGGGCGAAGCCGTCGAAGCCCAGCTGCAGGATGCGCGAGTGCTCACGCGAGAGCTGGATCGGTCGACTGAAGTCGTAGGCGACCGCGGCCGACGTGCGGGCGCGCCGACGTGCACGAGAGCCCAGCGGGGTGCTCGTTGAGCTGGGCGCAGAGGGATTCACGAAGGCCGTATCGGCCGCCATGGACTAGACCTGAGAAGAATTTTCCCTACTGGGTCACGAACTCGGTGAAGTAGACGTCCAGCACCTCGTGCTCGTAGGCCTCCTCGAGTCGCTTCAGCAGCTCGGCCTTGAGATCCTGGCGCTGCTTGCCGGTGTTGACCTCCGACATCTCGCGCCCGCTGAACAGGTCGATCGCGGAGTCCAGCGCCTTGCTGCCGTCGATCTCCTCCGTCACGTCGGCGCTCAGCTCCAGGGCCATCCCGAGCCGGAGGTAGTGGCCACCCTCGAGGTTGAGCTGGATCGACTCCAGCGCCACCGTCTCGCCCGGCACGGGCTGGGGGGGAGGTCCGGTGGGCTTGAGGAAGAAGAACCAGCCGGCCCCGACGACGACGACGAGCAGCACCAGCAGGATCAGCAGCTTCTTCTTGCCGCCCTTCTTCGGCTTCTTGCCGTCGCCCCCGGGGGCATCGGCCCCGGACGTCTCATTCGGAGGGAGGGTGGTGACGCTCATGACGATGCTCCTTGGGCGGCTGGTGCGGTGTCGCTGTCCACGACCTCGCTGATGAGCTCGCGGGTCTCGGCGGGAAGGGCGGTGAGGATGACGATGTCGACGCGCTTGTTGACGGCCTGGGAGCCGGGCTTCGACGGGTCGATGAGCGGGCGTTCGTGGCCGAAGGCGGAGGCGGTCATCCGCGCTCCGGGGATCCGCCACTTCTCACCCAGCCGGCGCAGCACCGTGACGGCGCGGGCGGCGGAGAGCTCCCAGTCGGTGGGGTAGAGCGCCGGCTTCACCTTCACCTGGTTGGTGTGGCCGTCGATCTGCAGCTTGTCCGGGAGGTCCTTGAGCACCGGGGCCAGGGTGTCGATGACGAGCTGTCCGCGTGCGGTCAGGTCGGCGACGTTGGGCGCGAAGACGACGTGGCGTGAGACCAGGCTGACGACCAGCCCGCGGTCGTCGATGGTCGCCTTGACGTCGTCCTCGAGGCCGTGGGCACGCAGCGCCTTGTAGAGACGCTCGAGCACCTCCTTGAGCCGGTTGACCTCGCTCTTCGCCTCGGCGACCTTGCGCTGCTGCTCGAGTCGGGCGTTGTCGGCCACGGCCAGGCTGACCTCGTCGCGGGTCTCGGGCGCCATCTCGGCGGTCTGGGCCTGCGGCACGATCGAGTCGGCGACGGCCGAGCCCGGCTCCTCGAGGAGCGACGTACCGCCGTCGAGCATCGCCGAGGGCTGGCCGAAGCCGGCAGACAAGCCGGACTTGAGCTCGTGGAACTTGCGCTGGTCGACCGAGCTCATCGCGAACATCACGATGAACAGCACCATCAGGAGCGTGACCATGTCGGCGTACGTGACCAGCCAGCGCTCGTGGTTCTCGTGCTCCTCCTCGGGAACGCGCTTGCCCTTGCGCCCGGCCATGTCAGGCCGCCTGCTTCGCGGTCGCCTTGCCGGCCTCTTCCTCCGCGCCCGCAGGCAGGAGGGAGTACAGCTTGGCCGCGACGACACGCGGGTTGGAACCGGACTGGATGGCGGCGACTCCCTCGATCACCAGCTCCATCCGGGCGACCTCGAGCTCGCTGAGGCGCTTGAGCCGGCTCGAGATGGGCAGCCAGATCACGTTGGCGGACATGACGCCCCACAGGGTCGCGATGAACGCGGCCGCGATGAGGTGGCCGAGTTCTTCGGGCTGGGCGAGGTTCTCGAGCACGTGAACCAGGCCCATGACGGTGCCGATGATGCCGATGGTGGGCGCGTAGGCGCCGGCGTCGCCGAAGAACTTCGCGGCCTGCTTGTCGGCAGCCCGCTTGGCGTAGACCGACGACTCCAGGATCTCGCGGACCTCCTCGGGGTCGGTGCCGTCGATGGCCATCGAGACGCCACGCACGAGGAACGGGTCGTCGATGTCGGCGATCATCTCCTCGAGTGCGAGCAGACCCTCACGGCGTGCCTTGTCGGCCAGCGCGACGACGGTCGGGACGACCGCGTGGGCCGGCTGGACCTTGCTGAGGAACGCGGTCTTGAGCGCGGCGAAGGAGCGCTTGGTGTCGGGGATCGTGCTGCCCGCCATGCAGATCAGCATCGTGGTGCCGAAGACGAGCAGCAGCGGCGGCAGTAGCAGCAGGCTCATCGGGTTGCCACCCTCGAGCACGTTGGCGGTGATGATGACGACGAAGGCCAGGCCGATGCCGATCAGGGATGCCGGGTCCATCAGAGCTCTCCAGCCTCGTCAACGGCCTGCGGCAGTACGGCGACCGCCGTGAGGTGCGGGGGACCCGACCCGGGCGCGGGCGCCGGTGCCAGTCGGCCGAGTACCAGTTGCGGGTTCTCGGCCACGACCGCGGAGAGCGCGATCGTCTCTGCCCGGTGCGCTCGGATGCGGTGCACGACCTCGGCGAGCGACTCGGAGACGACGTACTTCTTGCCGTCGATCATCGTGATGACCGTGTCCGGCGTGCAGTCTGCGCGCTCGATCAGGTCGGAGTTCAGGGCGAACTCGGAACCGGAGAGACGCGTGAGCGTAATCATCGGGGTGCACCATCCTTGTGCTGTTCAAGGAACCGTCCGTGGTTCCTTCGCACGGCTTCCATCGGCAGGCCTGGCGGCGACTTGAGGGGAATGGCCGGGTTCTGGTTCTACTCCGGCGTGGCAACCCCCGCCGCCGTCGTACCGGGGTAGTCCAGTCACCTTCTGTCGTCCCGCCGCCGACCTGACGACAAGTTGCGACTGGACTACCGGGGGAACGACAGCAGGCGCGGCCGACGCCCGGAGGAGTCGACCGCGCCTGCGGTGGGTGGATCAGCGCTTGATGTTGACGAGCTCCTCGAGCACCTGGTCCGAGGTGGTGATGACGCGGCTGGACGCCTGGAACCCGCGCTGGGCGAGGATCAGGTTCGTGAACTCGGCCGCGAGGTCGACGTTCGACATCTCGACGGCACCGGCCTGCAGCTCGCCGCGGCTGCCCTGACCCGAGATGCCGAACTCGGGGGCTCCGGAGTTGGCGGACGCGCGGAAGCTCGTGTCGCCGACCTTCTCGAGGCCCATCGGGTTGTTGAAGTCGGCGACGGCGACCTGCATGATGTCGCGCTGCACGCCGTCGGAGAACACGCCGCGGACGATCCCCGTGCTGCCGATCGTGTACGACTTCAGCTCGACGCCCGCAGGCACGGGCGGGGTGAGGCCGGCCGCGTCGAGCGTGACGTCGGTCAGGGCGCCGGTGGGCGCGCCGGAGGCGTCGAGGGCGTAGCCCTGCACACGACTGCCGTTCGGCGCCACCAGGAAGTTGTCCCGGTCGAAGTTGAAGGCGCCGGCGCGGGTGTAGACCTGCTCGTTGCCAGACTTGACGACGAAGAAGCCGTCGCCGTTGATCATCAGATCGGTGCCGCGGCCGGTCATCTGAGCCGAGCCCTGGTTGAAGTTGGTGTTGGTCGAGGCCAGCTGGACGCCGAGACCGATCTGGATCGGGTTGGTGCCGCCAGCCTCGGCGGTCGGGCCCGTGGCGCCGGTGAGCATCTGGCTCAGGGTGTCCTTGAAGACGGTGTTGCTGGCCTTGTAGCCAGTGGTGTTGGCGTTGGCGATGTTGTTGCCCGTGACGTCGAGCATGGTCTGGTTGACACGCAGGCCGCTGATGCCGGCGAAGAGAGAGCGAAGCATGGTGGGTCCTTTCTTGTCCGCTCAGGCGGAGGTGGTGGAAGAGGGAGTGGTGGGAGCAGAAGCAGGAGCAGGGGTGGCGGTGGCGACGGACTGGACGGCGCCGAGCAGCACCTGTTTGCCGGCGACGTCGAGGACGGGCCCATCCGCACCGAACGTGACGCCGGAGACGAGCCCGGCCACGGTGGCGCCCGCCTCGTCGAGGTAGGTGACCTGACGGCCCACGAGACCGGTGGCCCCGAAAGCCACCTGGGCCGACACGAGCTGGGCCGTCTTGTCGGCGACTTCCTGCATCTTCTCCAGGGCGGTGAACTGCGCCGACTGCGCCAGGAACTGGCTGGAGTCTGTCGGGTTCATCGGGTCCTGGTACTTCATCTGGGCGACCAGGAGCTGCAGGAACATCTCCTTGTCACCGCCTGCGGCGTTGGCGGTCCCGACTGGCTCGTTGGGACCGAACATGCCGGTCGTGGTGGGTGCTTCCACGGCGGGTACTGACACGGTGGTTCCTCACACGGTCACGTCGACACCCGCAGAGCGGATGGCGCGGACCTGGTCGGGCGGACCGGGCTCGGTGCCCCGTGCTCCGCTGTTCGAGCCATCCGTGGCGTGGTGGCCGTTGCGCGTCCGTGCGTCTTGGCCGTGGGTGTCGCGCCCCTGCTGGTGCGCGTCGTACCCGCTGCGGTCCAGGTCGGAGCGGTTGCTCCGCTGGTCGGCAGTGTTCAAGGTGGCGCCTCCGGCGCCGGTGTCGCGTACGGCGACGATTGCGTCCGCGCCCGCGCTGCCCAGCAGGCGGCGGAGCTCGGGGAGGCTGTCGGCCATGATCCGGCCGGCCTCGTTCGCTGCGTGGATGCTGATCTTCATCTCCCCGCCGCGGACGACGAGGGTCACGCGCACGTCGCCGAGGGTCTCGGGGTGGAGGTTCAGCGTGATCCGGTGGATGCCTTCGCCGGCGGAGCTGGCCCGCACCGCGAGCCGGCCGATCTCGGGGAACACCTGGGCGGTGACCTGGTCGGGGATGTGGCTCGGTCCGGCGTGCACCGGCGCTGCCGGGGCGGCCGCAGCGATGGGGGCGGTGGGAGGCACCTGGGTGCCGGCAGTCGGTACGACGGGCTGCGGGACCGCGGGCGTCGTACCTGCCAGCGGGTCGATGCCCGGCGCGGCCGCGGCGGTGTCGGTGGTCGCGGCAACGGCAGGAATGGGCGCGGCCGGCGCGACGAGCCCGTTCGTGGCGAGCTTGGGCGGCACCTCGGTGGAGAGCGCGGGCGCGGCCGACCCACCCGGCAGACCCGGCGCACGCGGACCCTTGATGACGACACCGGTGGTGCAGCCGTAGGTGCGCGGGACCTCGCCCTCGTCGTCGACGGGGCGCGAGCCCGGTCCGACGGGCCCGGTCCGCTCGATGGGTCCGGTCCGCTCGATGGGTCCGGGCGTCGGTAGGGGCGGGACCGGGTTCTTCGTGTCCACGATGCCCGGCAGGGCCGGCGCGGCCGGAGCCGGCGTCGCCACCGGTGCGCCGGAAGCGACCAGGAGCGCGGGATCGACGAAAGCCGGGTCGAGAGGTGTCGCAGCGTCGAGAGCCGGGTCGGTGGCCGGGGCGTCCTCGCCGAGGAGACCGGCCATCAGGCTCGCGAACTCGCCGGACTCCTCGCCGGGGTCACCGGTCGTGGCAGTGGCGCCGGCGGAAGTCACCGGTACGGCGACGGGGACGGCAGGCAGGGAGATCCCGCTCATGTGGTGGCCTCCAGGGTCGTCATGATCGACCGGACGTAGTTCTGTGTCTCGGCGTACGGCGGGATGCCGTTGTACTTCAGGACGGCACCCGGCCCGGCGTTGTAGGCGGCCAGACCGAGCTCGGTGCTGCCGAAGCGCGTCATCAGGTCCTTGAGCAGGCGCGCGGCGCCGTCGATGGCCTGGGTCGGGTTGAACGGGTCGGTCACGCCGAGCCCCTTCGCGGTGCCCGGCATCAGCTGCATGATCCCCTGGGCGCCGGCGCCGCTGACGGCCTTGGCGTCGAAGCCCGACTCCTGGCGGGCGACGGCCGAGAGCAGCATCGGGTTGACGCCGTAGGTGCGGCCGGCGGTGTTGAACGCGTCGGCGTACGGCACGAAGGACGGCACCGCTCCGCCGGGGGTGGGCGCGGCGGTCGGGCTGAAGGACGCGCTGGTGACGGCCGCGGTGTCGGGAAGGATCCGGCGGATGACGTCGGGCGTGGAGGGTACGTCGACGATGCGGACGTTCAGACCGGTGCGCGGGGCCTCGATCATCTTGCCGTCGCCCATGTAGATCGCGATGTGGTCGACGCCGTTGTTGCGGCTGGAGTTGTCCCACGCGATCAGGTCGCCGGGGCGTGCCTCGGCCATGCTCGCGACGGGCTGACCCGAGCGGGCCTGGTCGGCGGAGAGGCGCGGCAGGTCGTAGCCGAACTTCTCGTAGACCATCTGCACGAGGCCGGAGCAGTCCATGCCGGTCGGGCTGGTGCCGCCCCAGACGTACGGGACGCCGAGGTACTGCTTGGCCTCGTCGACGACGGCGAGACCGTCAGCGGTGGCGCCGGCGCCGACGGATGGCATGCCGCTCGCCGCGGTCAGCGAGTTGGCGCTGAGGGCGTTCGCGAAGGCCGCGCTGGAGACGGGGTTGCTCGCCGGGGCGAGCATGTCGAGCTGGGCCTGGATCGCGGAGATCCGGGAGGTGACGTCGCCGATGGTCATGCGTCCACCGCCTCGTCCATGCCCTGCCGGCGACGCAGCCAGCCTTGGGTGGCGATGTCGTCGAGATGGGTGGCCTCGGTGCGGGCGCGCTCGGCGCGACGCTCCTCGGCGCGGCGCTCGAGCAGCATCGAGACGGCTTCGAGGCGCGACCGGTCGGCGCGCCAGTGCGCGGTGGCGGCGGCCATGACCGACGCGGAGACGCGGAGGTCCTCGCGGCGGCCGATGAGCGCCTCGCCCATGGCGAGAGCGTGCGTGCGGTCGGCGAGATAGGTCACCGAGCTGCCGGACACGAAGCCGGGCTGGGCGGCGAGCTGGGTCTCGAGGGTGCGTACGCCGGTCTCGACGGTCGCGTGGTCCGAGATGGCGGTGGTCAGACCGTGACGGCTGTCGCGCTCGCGCACCTCGCGCACTCGCGCCACGGCGTGCAGGCCGGCGTCGTACTTCGCGGTCATCGGGCCACCCCGGCACCGGTGCCCACCACGTCGCGCAGCTGCGCCCACGTGGTGTCGAGCGGGCTGGCGTCGTCCATGTCCTGGCGCAGGAAGGCGTCCATCGCCGGCATCGCCGAGATGGCGGCGTCGGCGTCGACGTCGGCACCGTTGACGTAGGCGCCGATCTCGACGAGCTCGCGTACGTCGCGGTGTGCGGCCATCAGGCGGCGCATGCGGGTCGCGTCGGCACGCTGGTCGACCGTGGTGACGGCGGAGGTGACGCGGCTGATCGACTCGAGCACGTCGATGGCCGGGAAGTGGCCCGACGTGGCGAGCCGGCGGGACAGCACGATGTGGCCGTCGAGGATCGAGCGTGCGGTGTCACCGACCGGGTCCTGGAGGTCGTCGCCCTCGATGAGGACGGTGTAGAGACCGGTGATGCTGCCGTCCGGCGAGGTGCCGGCGCGCTCGAGGAGCTGGGGGAGCAGGGCGAAGACGCTGGGCGGGTAGCCGCGGGTGGCGGGCGGCTCGCCGGCAGAGAGGCCGATCTCGCGCTGTGCCATGGCGACGCGGGTGAGGCTGTCCATCATCAACATGACGTGGCGGCCGCTGTCGCGGAACCACTCGGCGATGCGGGTCGCGACGAACGCCGCGCGCAGTCGCTCGACGGGCGGGGCGTCGGAGGTGGCGACGACGACGACGGAGCGGGCCAGGCCTTCGGGACCCAGGTCGTTCTCGATGAACTCGCGCACCTCGCGGCCACGCTCGCCGACCAGAGCGATGACCGAGACGTCGGCGTCGGTGCCGCGGGCGACCATGGAGAGGAGGCTGGACTTGCCGACGCCCGAGCCGGCCATGATGCCGAGGCGCTGGCCGCGGCCGAGCGGGGTGAGGGCGTCGACTGCGCGCACGCCGGTGCCGATCTGGTGGTTGATGCGGGGACGCTGCAGGGCCTGCGGCGGGGTCAGGTTGACGCCGACCTTGTCGAGGCCGGCGAGCGAGGGGCCGCCGTCGACCGGCCGGCCGATGCCGTCGACCACGCGGCCGAGCAGCTGCTCGCCGACGTGGATCTCCAGCGGTCCGCCGGTGTGCCGCACCGACACACCGGCGGTGAGGCCGTTGGTCGAGCCGAGCGGCAGGCAGGTGAGCCCGGCCGGTCCGCTCGCGGCGACCTCGGCCAGCACGGGGCTGCGCTCGCCGATCGAGACCACGTCACCGATCGCGGCGGACAGCCCGCTGACCTGGACCTGGAGGCCCAGCACGCGCGTCACCCGCCCGAGTGCCATCGGCTGGGCGGCGTCCAGCGCGGTGCGCCGGACCGTCTCGGTCAGGACGCTCATCGAAGGCTCTCCCTGACCCGGGACAGCGCGGCAGACACGCGCAGGTCGATGATGCGGGAGTCGGTCTCGACGAGGGCATCGCCGTGGTCCATCGTGGGGTCGACGACGACGGTGAGCCCCTGGCTGGTCAGCCCGGAGAGGTCGGCGTGCGAGCCGGCGCGCGGGTTGAGCCGCACCGTGACACCCGGCTGCTGCGGGGTCGCGGCCAGCACGCGGCGTACGACGTCGTCATCGGTCTCGCGCTCCTGGGCCGAACCCACGAGGGTCCGGGTGAGCTCGAAGGCGAGGTCGGTGGCGCGCTCGTCGATGTCACGACGGCTGGTGTCGATCGCGGCCACCAGCTGGGCGGCCGCGTTCTCCAGCGCCTCGATGGCCGCGCGGTGCTCGGCCTCGTGACGCTGGCGGTCGGCGTCCGCCTCGTCCCGGTGCCGCCGCGTGGCGACGTACGCCGCGGCCTCGGCGTCGCGACGCCCCTCGGTCCAGCCGATGGCGTAGCCCTGCGAACGGGCGGCCGACCGGGTGGTCTCGGCGAGAGCGGCGAGCGCGTGCTCGGTGACGCCGTCGGCGAGCACGCCGGAGTCGCCGTACCTGGTCCATTGGCCGCTGCGCAGCTCGGGCAGGCTGGTGACGGTCGCGGTGCCGGTGCTGTGCACGGTCGCGACGGCGGGTGAGATAGGGGAGGTGCGGAAGTCGGCCGCCGCCACCTTCAGGGCCTCAGACAACGTATTCCTCCTCGTTCGAGCGGCGGACCGAGATCTCGCCCTTCTCCTCGAGCTGGCGCATGGTGCGGATGACCGCCTGCTGCGCCTCCTCGACCTGGACCAGCCGGACCGGACCGAGCAGCTCGATCTCCTCGACGATGCCCTCGGCAGCGCGCTGCGAGAGGTTCGAGGTGATCTTGGCCTTGACCTCGTCGGGCACGCCCTTGAGAGCAAGCGCCAGGGTGGCGGTGTCGACGCCGCGCAGAATCTGCTGCACGGAGCGGTCCTCGAGCATGACGATGTCCTCGAACATGAACATCCGGCTGCGCACCTCGTCGGCGAGCACCTGGTCGAGGCCCTCGAGGCCGTCGATGATCTGGCGCTCGGTGGCCCGGTCGGAGCGGTTGATGATGTTGACGAGCGGGTCGAGACCGCCCACGCGGGACATCTCGGTCGGCTGGAGCATCGACGAGAGCTTGCGCTCGAGCGTCGCCTCGACGGTGCGGATGATCTCGGGTGAGGTGCGGTCCATCACGGCGATCCGGTGGGCGACCTGCGCCTGCTGCTCCGGCGGCAGGCCGGAGAGCAGGAGCGACGCCTTCTCGGCGGTCATGTGGGCCAGCACCATCGCGATCACCTGCGGGTGCTCGTCGGCGATGAAGGAGCGCAGCTGGGCCGGGTCGGCGCGGTGCAGGAACTGGAACGGCATCTGCACGACGGCAGCGTTGAGGCGCTCGATGATCTCACCCGCCCGCTCGGGACCGAGCGACTGCTCGAGGATCTGCTGGGCGAACGCGAGGCCGCCCTGCTGGATGTGCGCTTGGGCGGTGAGCAGATCGCGGAACTCTTCGAGGATCAGCCCGCTCTCGTTGCCGGTCACGTTGTCGAGGCGCGCGATCTCGGCCGACAGGGCCTCGACCTCGGTCTCCGACATGTGTGCCATCACGGAGGCGGCTCGGTCGCGACCGAGCTGGATGAGCACGATCGCGGCCTTGCGGGCTCCCGCGTTGGCGACGACTGGGGTGGAGGTGGCCATCAGTTCTGCACCAGCCAGCCGCGCAGCAGGGAGGCGACTTCCTCGGGCTGACGCTCGACGAGTGCGGCCAGCTCGGCGCGGATCTCCTCGGCCTTCAGCTGCTCGCTCGACTCCAGGGCGAGCACCGCGGCCGGGGGATCCACAGGCACGGCGGCCCGGGCAGCCGACTCGTTGCGGAGCTGCTCGACGACGTACGTCGTGGCCTGGTCGCGTGCCTTGGAGCGCTTGCGGCCCTTGAACCAGGCCAGCGCCAGCATCAGGGCGACGATGCCGCCCAGCACGCCGTTGCGGATGGCCTCGTTCATGTTGGCCTTCTTGTCCGCGGCGGCCGCAGCCTTGAGCTCGGCAGCAGCGGCTTCCTCGGCGGTCCGGTCGAACGGCATCGACTGCACCTCGAACGTGTCTCCGCGGCCCTCGTCGATGCCAGCGGCAGCGATGATCAGGGCACCCAGGTCCTCGGTGCTGATGTCGCGAGCTGCCGCGGTGTCGACCACGACGCCGATGTGCTGGGTGTCGACGCCGCCGGGGGCGGTCTCGCGGGTCTCGACGACGGTGTCGACCGCGTTGTCGGAGGTCTTCGACTCCTTCTTGTACGCCGAGTCCGCACCGGTGCCACCGACGGGGCTGTCCATCTGGCCGTCCGGACCCACGACGCCGCCGATCGTGCCGACGCCGTTACCGCTGCCGGGGCCGTTGTACTCCTCGGTCTGGGTCGACTGGGAGAGCGGCTTGGCGCCCTCCTTGGTCGTGTATGTCTTGGACTCCTGCACCGACTTGTCGAAGTCGAGGTTGGCGGTGACGGTGACGGTGGAGTTGCCCGGGCCGAGGACCCGGTCGAGGGTCTGCTGGATACGAGACGACATCTCGCTCTGGTAGTCGTCGACCTGCTGGGTGCGGCTGCTCGTGCCGGCGCTGCCCGAGCCGTCGTCGGTCGAGAGCACTTGGCCGGTGGAGTCGGCGACGGTGACCTTGGCCGGGTCGAGCCCGTCGATGGACGAGGCGATGAGGTGCACGATCGCCTGGACCTGGTTGGCCTGGAGCGTGGTGCCGGCACGGGTGGCCACGAGGACCGACGCGGTGGCCGGGTCCTGCTCGTCGGCGAAGACCTGCTTCTCCGGCAGGGCCAGGTGGACCACTGCGGTCTCGACCCCGTCGATGGCGCCGATGGTGCGCGAGAGCTCACCCTCCATGGCGCGCTTGAAGCTGGTCTGCTCCTGGAACTTCGACGTCGAGATGCCCTGGTCGTCGAGCAGTGAGTAGCCGCCGTCGGAGCTGGTGGGCAGTCCTTCGCCGCTCAGCGCGATCCGGGTCGAGTAGACCTGGTCCTGGGGCACCATGACGGTCCCGCCGCCACCGCTGATCTCGTACGGCACACCGTCGGCGTCGAGCTTCTCGATGACGGCCGAGGCGTCCTTGGACGACATGTTGCTGAAGAGCGGGCTGTAGTCGGGGGTAGAGGCCCAGTTGAACACCATGAAGCCGGCGAGCAGCAGCCCCAGGGTGCCGACGACAGCGACGACCTTCTGCCCGGGGGCGAAGGCGTTGAACGTCTGCTGGTAGCGGCTCAGCGTCCGCTGGATCGTGGTGCGCATCAAACCTGCATCCGCATGATCTCGTTGAAGGCCTCGACCGCGCGGTTACGCACCGCGACGGTGAGCTGGGTGGTGATCGCGGCCTCGGAGGCGGCGACGGTGTAGTCGTGGATGTTCGAGAGATCGCCGGTGGCGGCCTTGACGGCCAGGCCGTCGGCGCGGTCAGTGACGTTCTCGAGGTTCTGCAGGCCGCCGACAAGCATGTCGCCGAAGGCCTTGTTCGGGCCCTCCGCGCCGGATGTCGACTTGCCGAGCGTGACCGAGTCGCTACTGGTGACGGGAGCACTGAACGGCGTGAAGCCGATGCTCTCGATGCCGCTGATACTCATCAGGACCTTCCAATCGAGAGGGCTGCGTTGTAGCCGTCCTGGGCGTTCTTCGTGATCTGTACGGCGGCCTGGAAGCCGCGCTGGGCCATGACGAGCTGGGACATCTGCGAGGACATGTCGACGTCCGGGTTCCGGACGTAGCCGTCGGCGTCGGCCAGCGGGTGCTCGGGGGAGTAGACGAGAATGCCTTCGGGATCGCCCTCGGCGATGCCGGCCACGTCGACGCCGCCGTCGGGGCGGGCCCGGGCGATGACCATCTGGCTCTGGAACGCGTCTTCGCTGGTGCTGGTGACCGTGTTCGCGTTCGCGATGTTGTTGGCCAGGGAGTCCAGCCAGGTCTGGTGCATGCCGAGGCTGGTGTTGGCGATCCGCAGCGACTCGAAGGCGCCCATCACTGACCGCCCATCGCGGAGCGCAGGAGGCTGTGCCGGTCGGTGACCGCGCGAGTCATCATCTGGTACTGGAACTGCGACTGCATCGCCGCGAGCGTCTCCTTGCGGAGGTCGACGTTGTTGCCGTTAGCACCCACCGGGGTGTCGGTCAGCGTCTCGGTCGGGGACACACCGGACTCGAGGTCGCCGGTCGCGATGGCCGAGCGCAGCGAGTCTTCGAAGTCGACCGAGCTCGCGCGGAAGTCAGGGGTGTCGACATTGGCGATGTTGTCGGCGATGACGTTCTGCCGCATCGAGATGCCGTCCAGCGCGCTGTCGAGCACGTGACTGACGGCATCGGAGATGGCGAAGGACACGAAGGTTCCTTCCAGGTAATCGAGGGGGGTGCCGGTCCTTCGGCGGTGGTGAGCTATCCGTGCTCGAGTTGGATCATCGGCCGCCTTCATCCCCAATTGAGGGTATTTACTCGAAGATGGCCCGGGGCGCATCGAGGCGGGGACCAAGGTCCCGTCCGAAATTGACCGAAGACGGTCAGGCCCGCACCAGCGCGAGCAGCCCTGACCCGTAGCCGGGCACGGTGATCCGCACGTCCAGCCGTCGTTCCAGCACCCAGGTCTTGTGCAGCACGAACTCCGGCGGCCGGTCACCTGCGGCGTGCACGGCGTACAGGTGGATCCGTTCCCCGGGGATCGTCAGCAGCTCACCGAGGGTCGTGAGTACGACGTGCAGCTGGTCGCGCAGCGGCGTGGTGAGGGTGTGCGAGCTGACCGCCTCCCAGGCCGCCTTGCGGGGCAGCATGACGAGGCTGGCGGAGGCGTACGCAGACAGGGCGATGTCGAGTACGCCCACCGCGACCACCTGGAGGCTGTCGTCGACGTAGACGCCGAGGGTGGCCGGTCGGAACGGCCCGGGGATGAACGGTGGAGCCGGCGTCAGCGTGACGTCGCGGTCGAGCAGGTCAGTGAGGGTGGTGACCAGCGCGCGGGGCGTCGGGAGTCCGAAGTCCACGACAGCACACGGTGTTCGTCGGCCCTCAGGCCGTGATGTCGAGGTAGACGGGCAGCTGCGCCGCGTTGACGACCTGGGTGACGCGGGCGGTGTAGCGCTGCTGGCGGGCGATGCGGTCCAGGGCGTCGCTCAGGCCGGCCGCCACCTGCTGCTGGCGGGCCAGGATGTCGCGGGCGCGGGGCATCAGCGACGGAGGGATGGGTCCGAGGTCGCGCGGCTCCACCCACGACAAGACGGGCTGGAGGTCGAACGCGCCGGTGGTGCGGTCGATCTGGTGCCGCTCGATCTGGTGCAGCTCGAGCTCGAGCCGGTCGAGCTCGGTGGCCCACGTCAGCTCGGTCTCGGGGGTGCCCGAGAACTCGATCATGAGGCGCGCACCGCCAGCTGCATGGCGGCCTCGCGCCAGGTGTCACCCAGCTGACCGGCAAGCATCTGGCATTCCCGGGTGACGGCCGGGTCGCGTCGGATGTTGGCCTGGATCAGCTGGTCGTGCAGGAAGTCGTAGAGACCGGCCAGCGCCGGTCCGCCGTCGAACAGCTCGGGCTTGAGGCTGACCCGCAGCTCCATCACGATTGCCTGGGCGTGCAGCAGCTGGTTATGAGCGGCCTGGTGGTCGCCGCTCTCCTGAGCCTCCAGGGCACGTCCGATGTCGAGCTGCAGCCGGTCGAACAGCATGATCAACAGGCGGGCGGGGCTGGCGGTCGCGATCGAGGCGTCGAGGTAGGCCGCGCGTGCGTTGGGGTTCATGGTCTCTTCTTCCCTACTGCGAGCTCGGCGAACCGAGCTGTCCCGACAGCCAGTTGGACTGGCTGTTGAGTCGAGAGAGTGCGGTTTCGAGGGCGGTGAACTGACGGGTGAGGTTCTGTCGGCGGAGATCGAGCCGGGTGTCCCAGCTGGCGATGCTGTCCTTGAGACGGTCGATCTGGGCCGAGGAGCCGTTGGCCACGGAGGTGAGGGTGCCGTCGGTCCTGTCGCTGGCGGCCTTGCCCAAGCTCTCGAGACGCTTGGCGAGCCCGGCGGGGGAGGTGCCGGAGAAGGCCGCCGAAGTGGCGGCCGGGTCGGCAGCGTAGGACTTGTCGAAGGCGGTGGCGTCGAAGACCAGCTTGCCGGAGCGATCGGTCTGTACGCCGACCCCGACCATGGTGGTACCGCCGCCCGGGTAGACCGCACCCAGCAGCTGGTTGCGCAGGTCGCGGATGGTGCTGTTGCCGGCGAAGGCGCCCGACTTCTTCGTGATCGGGTCGTACGACGTCAGCTTGTCGAGCTGGGTCAGCAGCTCGTTGACCTGGTCGACCAGGCCCTTGGCCCGGTCGCGGGCGGCGGTGGGGTCGCTGGCGATGTCGAGGGTGACCGTCTCGCCGACGGCCTTCGACGCGACGGTGACGTCGATGCCGGGGAGCAGGCCGGTGAAGGTGTTGGTGGCCGAGTGGATGGTGTCGCTGCCGACGGCTATCTGGGCGTCCTGCCCGGCGACCACGGTGGCCCCTCCGAGCAGGGCGGTGCCGTCGGAGTTGGTGAGCGTGAAGGCCGATGCGGCACCGGTGGTGGCTGCCTGCACGCTGAGCCGAAAGCTGCCGTCGTCGAGCCGGAGGGCGCTGGCACGCACGCCGGTGCCGGAGGCGTTGAGGGCCTTGACCAGGCCGCCCAGAGTGCCGTCGCCGGTGTCGAGGGTCTTCGTCGCGCCGTTGATCGTGAGACTGACCGTCGTACCGCCGCTGACGACGACGTCGCTGGTGGCCGCTGTCGTGGCGAAGCGGAGGTTGTGGGCGCTGGCGACCTGGTCGACCCGGAGCGTCAGGCTGCCGGCTGTCGAGCCGTTCGCTGCGTTGACGGTGACGCCCTCGTGCGAGCTGGTGACCTTGAGCGGGGAGAGGGCGCCGGGCTTGCTCAGCGCGCCCGCCGCGGTGGCCAGCGCGGCGAACTTCGC
The DNA here is from genome assembly GCF_023208195.1 of Nocardioides sp. InS609-2. Taxonomy (NCBI): domain Bacteria; kingdom Bacillati; phylum Actinomycetota; class Actinomycetes; order Propionibacteriales; family Nocardioidaceae; genus Nocardioides; species Nocardioides sp. InS609-2. Next base: position 3,380,808 of record NZ_CP060034.1, read on the forward strand.
GTTGAGGTCCTGGATCGACTTGAGCGTGGACTGCTCGGTGGTCAGCTTGGTCTTGAGGCGGTTCTGGCTGGTCGCCTCCAGCTGCATGAGCTGGCTGACTATGCCCGCGGTGTCCAGGCCACTGGCCAGGCCGCTGATGCTCGAGGTGGCCATGTCGTCCTCCTCGCTGTGGCTGGCATGGCTGGCATTGGCCCCACGGAGTGGCGCCCTGGAATGCAGAGTTCCCGGCGAGGGGCGAGTGGCCCCTCGCCGGGAACGCGTGGTGATGCTGGTGTACAGCGCTTCCTATGAAGCGTGCGCAGCCGCTCGGTCAGCTGCCGCTACCTGAGGGTGGCGGCAGCCGAGGATCAGCGGAGCAGGGACAGGACGCCCTGGGGCGCCTGGTTCGCCTGCGAGAGCATCGCGGTGCCGGCCTGCGAGAGGATCTGCGAACGGGTGAAGTTCATCATCTCCAACGCCATGTCGGTGTCGCGGATCCGGCTCTCCGAGGCGGAGAGGTTCTCCACGGCCACGTTGATGCTGTTGATGCGGTGCTCGAACCGGTTCTGCAGCGCACCGAGGTCGGCACGCGCCGTCGAGACACTGGTGACCGCAGCCTTGACTGTGTCGCTGTCGGTGATGACCGCGGCGGAAACGTCGATCTTCGCCAGCGAGACGTCGATCGTGTCGGTGCTCTCGGAGCCGACCTGGAAGGTCTTGGTGGCTGCCACGCCCGGGAACAGGGAGACGCCGTTGAACGAGGCCTTGTCCTGGATGGAACCGATTTCGTCCTTGAGTGCGGTGAACTCCGAGCCCAGGGCTGCCTGCGAGTCGGCGTTCTGCGTGCCGTTCTTGTACTGCACCGAGAGCTCGTTCATCCGCTGCAGCATCGAGTGGACCTCGGTGAGGGCACCTTCAGCGGTCTGGACGACCGAGACGCCGTCCTGGGCGTTGCGGCCAGCCATCTTGAGGCCACCGGTCTGGGCGCGCAGACCCTCGGAGATGGCGAGACCGGCAGCGTCGTCGGCGGCACGGTTGATGCGGAAGCCGCTGGACAGCTTCTCCAGCGACTTGCCCATCTGGCCCTGGGTCACCGACAGGTTGCGGTAGGTGTTGAAAGCTTCGGTGTTCTGGTTGATTCGGAGAGACATGATGTGTTTCCTTCCTGGAATGGTTTCGCGGAGCCCGTCCGTGGGCTCCGGCTACCTCATCGGCCCGGGGTTGCGGGCCATGAGAAGTTTTTTGAGTTTTTCTTGCGAGTTCTTCCGGCCCGGTTCGGACGCCTGAGTTCAGGCCACCGGGGGGAATGGAGCAGGTCTCAGGCGGTGGCGTCGAGCACGGCAGGCATGACACGGCGGCCCGAGGTGACGGCGTGCCGGCTGGCCACGGCGTCGAAGTAGGCGTGCCGGCGGCGGTCGACACAGCCGCCGGGACGCTCGCTCACGTTGACGAGCTCGGGTTCGAGGCCGTGGTTCATCGCGTCACGAAGCAGCACCAGCGCCTCGGCGCGCAGCTGGGAGACGCGGGACTCGCTGACGCCGAGCTCGGCGGCGATCTCGGCCATCGGGCGCTCGGCGAGGAAATAGCCCTCGACGACCACCCGGAGGCGCTCGGGGAGCTCGGAGACGGCGCCCACCATGTAGGTCAGTCGCTCACGGTGCTCGAAGAGGGCTTCGGGGCTGGGTCCGTGTCCGGGGATCAGGTCCTCGAGGGAGGAGTCCTCCGCGCCGGAGAGGGAGAGCACCTGAGCGCGGGTGATGTCGTCCTGGTTGGCTGCGACCTCGCGGGTGGTGAGACCGGTCGAGCTGGCGACCTCCTCGGCGGTCGCGGGGCGGCCGAGCGAGACGGCCAGTGCCGAGCGGGTGGCATCGAGCTCACGGGCCCGGCGGCGTACGGTGCGCGAGGCCCAGTCGATGCCGCGCAGCTCGTCCAGGACGGCCCCGCGGATGCGGGTCGCGGCGTAGCGGGCGAAAGGTACGCCGCGCTCGGGCTCGAAGGACCGGGCCGCGGTGACGAGGGCGGCGTAGCCGGCGGAGGTGAGGTCGTCGCGGTCGACGTACGACGGCAGGCGTCCCATCGTCTCGCGCACGATGTGCCCGACGACCGCCATGTTGGTGGTGATCAGCTCGTCGGTGGACAGCACTGTGGGGAAAGGTCCGGCCTGCTCGGGCTGGATCGTCGTCTTGGTCACGAGCGGAGACGCTGCCGGACAAAGGGACACCGCGAAGCGCAATACCCAATTATGGGGAGTCTGGTCGCAAGGTCGGGCCCAAGGTCCCGACCGGTCATGACCCGGTCGGGCAGCAGAATCGGGACGAGAAGTGCTCAGGAGTCCCGATCGGCGCCCGATGGAAAGGGAGCAACCGCCCCAAACCTTGTGGGGCCACCGATGAGATGGGGGGCGCCGTGGAGAAGTTGTCGCTGATCCTGTGGCGTGAGCGCGAGCTCCTGGACACACTGCTCTACAAGCTCGAGGTCGAGCGACTCGTGCTGGCCACGGGAAGCTCTCGCTGGTTGATGCACGCCACCTGTGAGGTCGAGGACGTGCTCACCATCATCCGCGAGACCGAGGTGCTGCGCGCTGTGGCCTCCGACGAGGCCGCCGCGTCCGCCTCGTTGGCCTCGAACCCCAGCCTCCGCGCGCTGGCGCGCGCAGCTGACGCGCCCTGGGACGAGCTGCTCAACGAGCACGCCGACGCCTTCGAGTCGCTGACACGCGAGATCACCGCGCTGGCGGACTCCAACCGCGAGCTGATCACGGTGGGCTACCGCTCCGCGCACGAGACGATCCTCGCTCTCGGCGAGGTGGTCGACGGCTACACCCAGGAGGGGACGGCCGTCGTGGCCAGCACTCCTCCCCGCCTCTTCGACAGGGCCCTGTGACATGTCTGGCTCCTTCTCCTCCTTCAACACCGGTCTGAGCGCACTGCGCTACAACCAGGTGGCCATGGACGTGGCCAGCGGCAACATCGCCAACTCGGCCACGGAGGGCTACGCCCGGCGCCGCGTGGAGGCAGGTTCGGTAGGTGCGCCTCCCCAGCTGTCCATGTGGTCGCGCTACTCCGCCTCGGGCGACGGCGTCTCCGTGATGGACATCAACCGACTGGTCGACCCGCTGCTCGATGCGCGAGCACGCACTGAGCACTCCAACCAGAGCTATCTCAACCTCACCGGCGCCGTACTCGATCGCATCGAGGCGGGCATCGGCGAGCCCGGCGACTCTGGCGTCTCCGCCGCGCTGACCCAGTTCGGGTCCGGCTGGCACGACCTGGCCAACCACCCGGGCGAGGACTCCGCGCGCAACCAGGTGCTGGCCCGTGCGGGGGTCGTAGTCGACGCGCTGCGCAACCAGGCCGGCAACATCACCGAGGAAGCCTCCGACCAGCGGTTCCGCCTTCAGATCACGGTGGAGGAGGTCAACGTCGTCGCCTCCGACCTGGCCAGCATCAACGAGAGCATCGCTACCGCCAAGCTGACCGGCTCGGACGGCAACGTGCTGCTCGACCAGCGGGACGCGCTGGCCCTGCGCCTGTCCGAGCTCACCGGCGCGACCGCCAAGATCCGCAGCGACGGCGGGGTCGACGTGACCGTGGGCGGCGTTGCGCTGGTGACCGGCCAGCAGGCCAGCCGGCTGGAGATCGCCTCGGGAGTAGCGGCCGACGGCAGTGCCGACGGCGCGCCCGTCACGTTCCGCATCTCCGACGGGCTCACCACCATCCCGGTGACCGGTGCCGTCCGCGGTGAGGCGGGCGGTGTCACCGAGCTGCTCAATGTCACCCTGCCCGGCTACCTGGCCGCTCTCGACGCCGTGGCAAAGACCTTCGCCGACGAGATCAACGCCCAACACGCCGCCGGCTACGACGCCGCGGGGAACCCGGGGCAGCCTCTGTTCTCCTACAACTCTGCCAACGCGGCAGCATCGCTCACCCTCGCCGTCACCAACCCCGGCGCGCTCGCCGCGTCCGGGCTGCCGGGCGGCGTGCTCGACGGTTCCAACGCCGACAAGCTGTCCGAGGCCACCTCGGCCGAGAAGGCCTACCAGTCCCTGGTGAGTGGGTTCGGTGCGCGTGTCGCCTCCGTGCACCGCCTGGCCGCCAACCAGCAGGTGCTCACCGCCCAGGTCGACGGCTCACGCGAGCAGCTCTCCGGGGTCAACCTCGATGAGGAGATGGTCAACATGCTTTCAGCCCAACGCGCCTACGAGGCCGCGTCCCGCGTGATCAGCACAGTCGACTCCGTGCTGGACACGCTCATCAACCGCACCGGGCTGGTGGGCAGATGATCTCGCGCGTGACCTCGTCCATGATGTCGGAGCGTTCGCTCGCCGGCATGCAACTGGGCCTGACCAGGCTGGCCAGGGTCCAGGAACAGCTCACGACCGGCCGGATCATCAACAGGCCCTCCGACTCGCCGATCGACGCCACCTCGGCGATGAGCATGCGCAAGGGGGTGGCCGAGCAGAAGCAGTTCGTCCGCAACACCCAGGACGGCTTGGGCTGGCTCAACACCGCCGACAGCACCCTCTCCCAGATGAACAGCCAGATTCGCCGGGCCCGCGAGCTCGGTCTCCAGGGGGCCAACACCGGCGCCATGAGCGCCGACTCCCGCAACGCCGTGGCGACCGAGCTCGAACAGATCCGCGACGGCCTGATCCAGCTGTCGAACACCGCCTACCTCGGCCGCCCGATCTTCGGCGGCATCACCGCCGGCTCCAAGGCCTTCGACCCCTCCGGTGCGTTCGTGGGCGTGGCCGGTGCGGTCACCCGCACCGTGGCTCCCGGCGTACGCATCGATGTCAACGTCGACGGCGCCGCGGTCGTTGGTCCCGCAGGGGACACCGTCTTCGACACGCTCACCGACCTGGCAGCCGCGCTGCGTGCCGGCGACTCCGCTGCCACGGCGGTCGGCCTCGACGGGCTCGCCTCCGCACTCAAGCGGGTGACCACCTCGCTATCAGACGTGGGCAGCCGCACGGTTCGCGTGGAGACCGCCGAGCAGGCGGCCCTCGACGCAGACCTCCGTCTCACCGGCTCGCTCTCGGAGGTCGAGAACACCGACCTGCCGAAGGCGATCATGGAGCTGAAGCTCCAGGAGACGGCGTACCAGGCAGCACTCGCATCGACCGCACGCGTGATGCAGCCGAGCCTCCTCGACTTTCTCCGATGAAAGGTGCCACCATGACGCAAACGCAGGTCCGCGAGCCGGTGAGGAGTGCGATGTCTCCCCTGTCCGAGCTGTCGCAGATCCCGATGATCGAGATGAGCCGGCCCGTGCCCGGGTTCCCGCAGCTGAGCCGGTTCGCCCTGGTGCAGCTCGACGACGACGGCGTGCTGTGCGCGCTGCGCTCCCTCGACGATCCCGAGATGCGCTTCCTCGTCGTCTCGGCCGTCAGCTTCTTCCCCGACTACGCCCCGGTCGTCGACGACGCCACCGTGGCCGAGCTCGGCATCGAGACCGTCGAGGACGTGCTCGTGCTCGTCGTACTCAGCGCCGGCACCTCTCTCGCCGAGACCACGGCCAACCTGCTGGCGCCCATTCTCGTCAACACCCGCACTCTCAGGGGAGCCCAGGTCATCCTCGACGACCCGGCCCTGCAGCTCGCCGCGCCCCTCGTGGCGTAGCGTGCACCCATGCTGGTTCTGAGCCGCCGGATTGGTGAGAGCGTCGTCGTGGGCGACAACATCGCCATCACGATCCTCGAAGTGCGCGGCGACGTCGTCAGGGTCGGCATCGAGGCCCCGCGCGACGTGAAGGTGCACCGCGCCGAGCTGCTCGCCGAGCTCGAGCAGACCAACAAGGAAGCCGCGTCGCCCACCGAGGACATCGTCGCCTCACTGCGCGCGGCCATGGAGAAGCGCCACCGCTCCTGACGGACGCCGCTGATCCGGGCTGACGGGTCGGGGCGAACCTGACAGGCACTTCCTGAACTTGGCACCCCTTGCACGGGCCGACATGTTCAGGAATCCCCGGTCGACCGGGGGTCCCGCGGGAATCAGGCGCCCTTGTCGCCCAGCTGGTCGGACATCCTCGAGGCGAGTACGGCGGCCTGGGTGCGCCGCTCGAGACCCAGCTTCGACAGCATCTGGGTGACGTTGTTCTTGACCGTCTTCTCGGCGATGTGCAGCTGCTCGCCGATCTGTCGGTTGGTCAGGCCCTGACCGATCTGCCACAGGATGCGGCGTTCGCGCGGACTCAGCGCGGCCAGCTCGCCGGTGGCGTGCACGGGGCCCTTCATCCGGTTGAGCAGGTGGGTGACGGCGTGAGGGTCGAGCATCGACTGGCCCGCGGCGAGTGCGCGCACTCCGCCGAGCAGGGCGTTGCCACCGATGTTCTTGAGCGCGTAGCCGGCCGCGCCGGCGAGGATCGCGTCGACGACGGCGTTGTCGTCCCTGTCGTTGGTCAGCACCAGCGTCGCCACGGAAGGCACTCTCTCGCGCAGCTCGCGCACGAGATCGGCCGACCGGAAGTCGGGCAGGTCGCCGTCCACGATCGCGACGTCGGGCCGCACCCGCAGGATCTTGGCCAGCCCGTCGGCGGCGTTGGACGCCTCACCGGTGAGCTCGACATCCTCGGCAGCGTCGATGAGGGTCTTGATGCCGAAACGCATGATCTCTGCGTCGTCGACGACGCAGACCGAGATGACTGACATGGCCCTTGTATACACGCCCCGAGTTGGAGCCTCAGACGGTGGGGAATATAGTTGCCTTTGGCAACCTTCTACCTGGGTCAGCCCCCATCTCCGAGTCCTCGAATCGAGAACCTGTGTCCCACGCCGTACCCGCATCTGCCGAGCAGTCTGGCGAGATGAGCCACCGCGAGGTGCTCGAGGCCCTGTCCGGCCTCCTCCTCGCCATGTTCGTCGCGATGCTGTCGAGCACCGTGGTGTCCAACGCCCTGCCGCGCATCATCACCGACCTGGAGGGCAGCCAGACCGGCTACACCTGGGTCGTCGTCGCGACGCTGCTGACCATGACGGCGACCACGCCGATCTGGGGCAAGCTCGCCGACCTGTTCAGCAAGAAGCTGCTCGTCCAGTCCGCGCTCGTCATCTTCTCGATCGGCTCGCTCATCGCCGGCTTCGCGCCCAACATGGAGGTGCTGATCGGCGCCCGCGCGGTGCAGGGTGTCGGTGTCGGCGGCCTGACCGCGCTGGTCCAGGTCGTCATCGCGAGCATGGTCACCCCGCGTGAGCGGGGCCGCTACTCCGGCTACATCGGCGCCACCTTCGCGATCGCCACCGTCTCCGGCCCCCTCATCGGTGGGCTGCTGGTCGACACCGCGGGCTGGCGCTGGTGCTTCTTCATGGGCCTGCCCGTCGCGCTGGTCGCGTTCGCCGTGCTCCAGAAGACGCTGCACCTGCCGGTCGTCCGGCGTGAGGTGCACATCGACTACGCCGGCGCCACGCTGCTCGTCGGTGGCGTCTCGCTCCTGCTCGTGTGGGTATCGCTCGCCGGTCGGCAGTTCGCCTGGGGGTCGGCCACCAGCATCGGCCTGGTCACCGCCGGCGTCGTCGTCCTCGGGCTCGCGATCCTCGTCGAGGCGCGGTACGCCGTCGAGCCGATCATCCCGCTGCGACTCTTCAAGGACCGCACCACCGCGCTCGCGACCGCTGCGTCCGTGCTCATCGGCCTTTCGATGTTCGGCGCGACCGTCTTCCTCGCCCAGTACTTCCAGTTCGCCCGCGGCATGTCGCCCACGCACGCCGGCCTGATGTCGATCTGCATGGTCGGCGGCCTGCTCGTCTCCAGCATCGTCACCGGCCGTCTGATCTCCCAGACCGGGCTGTGGAAGCGCTACCTCGTCGGCGGCATGGTGCTCGTCGTCGCCGGCCTCGCGATGCTCGCGACCATCGACGAGACGACCTCTCTCGTCGTCGTCGGCCTCTTCATGGGCGTGCTCGGCCTGGGCCTCGGCGCCACCATGCAGAATCTCGTGCTGGCCGTGCAGAACGTCACCGCCCAGTCCGACATGGGCGCCGCCTCCTCGGTGGTGGCGTTCTTCCGCTCCATGGGTGGCTCGGTCGGTGTCGCGGTGCTGGGCGCCGTGGTCAGCCACCAGGTGGCCGACATTCTCTCGGCCGGGCTAGCCCGGATGGGCATCCAGGCCCAGGCGGGCCAGAGCTCGTCGATCCCCGACCTCACCAAGCTGCCTGCGCCCATCCGCGAGCTCTGGGAGCACGCCTTCGGCACCGCGATCGGCCAAATCTTCCTGGTGTCCGTGCCGTTCGCCGTCCTCGCGTTCGTCTGCGTGCTGCTCATCAAGGAGGTCCCGCTTCGCACCACGGTGCTGCGGGCGGACGAGATCGCCCCGGAGGCGACGGCAGAGCTGCAGGACCGATGACGCGCACCGATGCCCTCGCCGGACTCGAGCGTGAGCTCGGCGTACTCCTTCGTCGGGTACGGCGCGCGCTCGGCGCCCGCGCCGCGATGATCCACCCCGACCTCCAGTCGGTGGCCTACCTGATGCTCGCCTACGTCGTGGAGGAAGGACCGCAGCGGTCGTCGGCGATCGCCGAGAGGTTCGACATCGACAAGGGTGCCGTCAGCCGGCAGGTGCAGCACCTCGTCGAGCTCGGACTCTTCGAGCGCAAGCCCGACCCGGCCGACGGGCGGGCCAGCTCCCTCAGGGTCACGGCCAGGGGCCGCAAGCGCTACGACGAGGTCAACGTGCTCCGTCGTGAATGGCTCGACGACCGACTCGGCGGGTGGGAGGACAGCGAGCTGCAGCAGTTCGCCGACATGCTCGGTCGCTACAACGAGTCGCTCGAGGCCGGTGAGCTGATCGAGTCACCGCAGCCAGATCGCGGTGTCCGGAGGTAGCACCCCGCCCGGCAGCTCGCCCGATGTGGCGAACACCTCGCCCGCGGGCAGCTGCACGGGCGCCGTGCCGCAGTTGACGACGACCGTTACCGGCCCGCGGCGGAACATCAGCACGTCGTGGTCCTCGCCGATGATCTCGACCTCGTCCCCGGCCGTGCCGGCGAAGGTACGCCGCGCCGCCAGCGCGGCCCGGTAGAACTCCAGCGTCGAGCACTCGACGCCGGTCTGCGCCTCGACCGTCAGCGCCGCCCAGTCTGCGGGCTGCGGGATCCACGGCTGGCCCTTGCTCGGTCCGAAACCGAACGGCGGCTGCGTGCCCGACCACGGGATCGGCACCCGGCAGCCGTCGCGACCGGGGTCGTCGATGCCCTCGCGACGACGCAGCCACGCCGGGTCCTGCCGCAACTCGTGCGCCACGTCGGCCTGCTCGAGGCCGAGCTCCTCGCCCTGGTAGAGGTACGACGATCCGGGCAGCGCCAGCATCGTCAGGGTCGCCGCCCGGGCACGGGCGAGGCCCTGCGGGCCGCCGCCGTACCTCGTCGCGTGGCGTACGACGTCATGGTTGGACAGCACCCAGGTCGGCGAGGCGCCGACCGGCCCGACGGCAGCGAGGGTGCCGGTGATGACCTCGCGGAAGCCGTCGGCGGACCAGCCGGTCAACAGCCAGGAGAAGTTGAACGCCTGGTCGAGCTCGTCGGGGCGCACGAACGCGGCCATCGACTCGGGGGTCTGGGTCCAGGCCTCGGCCACGGCCATCCGGTCGGCGCCGACCTCGTCGAGCACCTTGTGCCAGCGGCGGTAGACGTCGTGCACCTCGGGCTGGTCCCACATCGGCTCGTCGCTGAGCTCGCGCCTCACCATCGAGTGGTCGGGGTTGACGTGACCCGAGCTGGCCTTGCCGCCGGCGGTGATGACCTGGTCTCGCAGCGACTCCTCCTTGAAGAGTCCGTGCGCGACGTCGACCCGGAACCCGTCGGCTCCACGGGCGAGCCAGAAGCGCAGCACGCCCTCGAACATGTCGCCGACCTCGGGGTTGCGCCAGTCGAGGTCGGGCTGGGTGGAGTCGAACAGGTGGAGGTACCACTCGCCGTCGTGCACCCGGGTCCAGGCCGCCCCGCCGAAGACGGACTCCCAGTTGTTCGGCGGCTCGCTGCCGTCCTCGCCGCGGCCCTCGCGGAACAGGTAGCGCGCCCGCTCGGGCGAGCCGGGAGCGGACGCCAGCGCGGCCCGGAACCAGACGTGCTCGTCGGAGGTGTGGTTGGGCACCAGGTCGACGATCACCCTGAGCCCGAGCTCGTGGGCACGCGCGAGCAGGGCGTCGGCGTCGGCGAGCGAGCCGAAGAGCGGGTCGACGTCCTGGTAGTCGGCGACGTCGTAGCCGTGGTCCTTCTGTGGCGAGGTGTAGAACGGCGTGACCCAGAGCGCGTCGACGCCCAGGTCGCGCAGGTACGGCAGCCGCGAGGTGATGCCGGGCAGGTCGCCGACGCCATCGCCGTCACTGTCGGCGAAGCTGCGGACGTACACCTGGTAGATGACAGCGTCGCGCCACCAGAGGTCGGGCGAGCTCGTCATGCAAAGTCCTTAGGGTTGATGGCGATCCAGAGGTGCTCGGCCCGGGCGACCACGCGGCCGTCGGGGTCGTAGAGCGTGGCGGCGGTGAAGGTCTTGCGGCCATCCTCGCCGAGCAACTGTCCGACCACGACGTGCTCGTCGCCGACCACCGGCAGAGTGTCCACCTGCGCAGTGATCCGGCCGAGCACCATCGGCCGCTCCTCGAGATCGCTGGCCCAGCCGCCCACGCAGTCGAGGGCGGCCCAGGTGACGGCGAGCGACGTACGCCGTACGTCGTCGACGTAGGTGTGGAAGTCCTCGGCCAGGCTCTCGTGCGGCGTCCAGGTGGCCGCGACTCGGGTGCCGCCGTCGGCGGCGGAGGCGACCGGGCCGGGGAAGATCCGCAGCCCGTCGCCCTCCTCGCGCCCGGTGCCGCAGACGAAACAGGTCGGGAACGGTGAGTGACGCAGCCCCGGGTACGACGCCTCGGCGGCGCGCGCCGCATCGGCCTCGACCGGGTCGACCGTCGTGAGGGTGGCGTCGACGGTGCGCGCCTCGGCGACGGTTGCGCCCTCGAACGCGGCAACCGCGAGGTCGTCGGTCGTGCTGACGGTCAGCTCGGTGTCGAGTGGCGGCGGCTGGCGCAGCGACACCTCGATCGCGGGCCACGCGTCGGCGCGGTTGTCGGGGGACTCGTGGTCGACCAGGGCCGCGAGGGCGCCGGCGGTCCAGCCTCCGTTGCCCGACGAAGGTGGTCCGCAGAAGCGGCGGGGCACGATCAGCTCGGTCACGGGCCCAACCCTGCCACCTGCCGTCTCAGTGGGCACGATGGCATAGGACACAATGGGGTGGTGAGCGACCTGATCGACACCACCGAGATGTACCTCCGCACCATCTATGAACTGGTGGAGGAGGGCATCACCCCGTTGCGCGCGCGCATCGCCGAGCGGCTGCACCAGAGCGGACCGACGGTGTCGCAGACGGTGGCCCGCATGCAGCGCGACGGCCTGCTCACCGTCGAGGGCGACCGCCACCTCCAGCTCACCGGAGAGGGCACCCGGCTCGCGACCCGCGTCATGCGAAAGCACCGGCTCGCCGAGCGGCTGCTCACCGACGTCATCGGGCTCGACTGGGAGCTCGCGCACGTGGAGGCGTGTCGCTGGGAGCACGTCATGTCCGAGACGGTCGAGCGCCGGCTCATCGATCTGCTCGACCACCCCACGTCGTCGCCGTACGGCAATCCGATCCCGGGCCTCGACGAGCTCGGCGAGAGCGGCATGGGCGAGGAGTTCATGGAGGGCGTCGAGCCGCTCGCCAACGCCGCCGGCGACGCCGAGTCCCGCGTGCACATCCGCCGCATCTCCGAGGAGATGCAGAAGGACAAGTCGCTGATGACCGCGCTGCGGCGCGTCGGCGCCTTGCCCGACACCACCGTCACCGTCATCGCCACCGAGAGCGGCGTGCTCGTCGGCTCCGGGGGCGAGACCGCCGAGGTCGACCTCGAGGCGGCCGACCACATCTTCGTCACGGCGCTCTGAGGCCGCGGCACGGTCTCCCGCCTGGGCGGGGGACCGTCAACTTCGTGGGGCATGCAAACCCCACAAACCTGTCGACACGCCCACAAAGGACGTGGGACTAGCGGCTGGCCGACGCCTGTCGCACGCCGTCCCGGCTGGCCGCCAGCGACGTCAGGAACTCGCTGCACCCCGCGTCGAGCTTGTACGACGCCAGCGCGTCGCCGCGGGTCGCGCCCCGGTTGACGATCACGACCGGGGTGCGCCGGCTCGCCGCCCGCTTTACGAACCGCAGCCCGCTCATCACCGTCAGTGACGACCCCACCACGAGCAGCGCTCCGTCGGCGTCGCCCAGCGCCTCGACGGCCGAGTAGCACCGCTCGACCCGCGGGCCCGGCACGTTCTCGCCGAAGAACACCACGTCCGGCTTCACCATCCCGCCGCACCCGTCGCACGCAGGCACCACGAAGTCGGCGGTCTCGTCGAGCTCCACGTCGCCGTCCGGACGGGTGGCGACGTCGGCATGGCGCTCGGCCCAGCCCGGGTTGAGCTCGTTCATCCGCTGCTGCATAACTACCCGTGTCGACGTCTCGCGGCAGTCCAGACAGATCACGTCGGAGACCCGCCCGTGCAGCGCGACCACCTGGCGCGACCCCGCCTGCTCGTGCAGGCCGTCGACGTTCTGGGTGATCAGCAGCTCGGGGTCCAGCCGCGCGAGCGCGCGGTGCCCGGCATTGGGAGTGGCCGTGCCCATGCGCCCCCACCCGACATGGCTGCGGGCCCAGTAGTGCCGTCTCGCCTCCGGACCGGAGCGGAACTCCTGAATGTTCATCGGCTGCCGCGGCACCGACCCCGGACCGCGGTAGTCGGGGATCCCCGAGTCCGTCGACAGCCCAGCCCCGGTGAGTACGACGAGTGGCCGGTCGGCCAGGAACTCGACGACGCCGAGCGTCACGTGCCGTACCGCAGCTCCGCCCGGGCACGCGCCTTCGCAGCCTCGACGTCACGGTCCTTCGGCGGCGCGTTGGTGACCATGTTGTCGAGCAGGTGCCGGGTGATGTGCGTGATCTCGTGCACGGCGTGGTCGAACGCCTCCTGGTTGGCCTGCGACGGCTTGGTCGTCCCGCTGACCTTGCGGACGAACTGCAGCGCGGCGGCAGCGACCTCGTCCCTGGTGGCCGGCGGCTCGAAGTTGTTGAGCGGTCTGATGTTGCGGCACATGGCCCCAGAATAGGCGGAGCGGATACGCCAGGAAATGCCTCACAGGTCCAGGAACGAGACCCCGTCGCCGGTGACCAGCACGACCTTTCCCGACGGCAGTGGCACCAGCCGGACCTGTTCGATCTCCTCGCCGTACTCCACCGGCACGAGCTCGTCGTCCATCCGGCCGTCAGCGAGCCGAAGCACGGACACCCACCCGGTGCGCCCCTGCCAGCCCTTCGACACGACGGTCAGCGCCATGCGCTGGTCGGGCAGCCAGGTGAACTGGCGCGGGTCGATGGCGGCACCGGCCTGCGAGTAGCGCGGGTACTCCACCGTGTCGAGGCGGCGCGGGTCGGTCAGGTCGGTGACGTCGAAGAGGGCCGCCTGGGCGCCGGTGATGCTGCCGCTCAGGTCGCCGGCCTGGCCGATGCCGATCATCCGGTCGGAGCCGAGCGGGTGAAGATACTCGCTGTAGCCGGGGATCTTCAGCACCCCGAGCGAGGCCGGCTCCTCGACGTCGGTGAGGTCGACGGCGTACAGCGGGTCGACCTGGCGGAACGTCACCAGGATCGCGAGCTCGTCGAACCACCGCACCGACTTGATGTCCTCGTTGGGGCCGAGCCCGTCCAGCCGGCCGACCTCGTCGAGCTCGCCGTCGTCCTCGCGCAGGGTCACGATCGAGTTGAAGTTGCCGGTCGCCTGTGTCGCGCCGAGGGCCAGCCGCAGCACCCCGTCGGCGGAGTCCATCGCCCAGCGGTCCCGGATCATGCCGTCGACCTCGCCGGAAGCGACGTACTCGGTGGCGGCGCCGTCGAGGGCGAACGCGTAGAGCTGCGTCGTTCCGTCCGGCAGCTGTCCCTCCGGAGGGAAGATCCGCAGGTCCGTGGACTGGCAGCACCAGCCCCAGCCGGCGCTGGTCGCGAGGTACATCCGGTCCGTCGAGAAGTACGTCGTCTGCGCTTCCGTCGCGACCGACGCGACGGTGCGGTCGGCCGACTGTGAGGGGTCGAGCCCGACCACGGTCATGGTGCCGAGCGCGGCTTCGTCGTCGGACGGCACGGCGACCTCGCCGCAGTCGGCGACCAGCTCGCCGCTGGCCGGGTCGACAGTGTCGTCGTCGGTCACCTCCACCGCGTGCGGCAGCCAGTCGTCGAGGGTGCTGGCGCGCACGAGCTCCTCGTTCTTCCGCTGCGCGCTCTGCTCACCCAGGTCACCGTCGGGCGTCACGAAGTCGAGCTCCGGCAACCCGTTGCTCAGCACCAGCCGCAGCACGTCGCCGTTCTGCCGCGTCGTGACCAGCGTGGCGTCGTACGCCCAGGCGCCCGTCACCATCGGGGCGGCCGGATCGCTGACATCGAGGACGACCATCCGGGTGTCGCCCTCGCGGCGCGGCAGGCTGGCGCCGAACGCGACCACCTGGTCGCCGACGAGCAGGATCTCGGCGTCGGCGATGCCGTCGAGGTCGAGGCTGGCGAGCTCGGTCACCTCGTCGCCCGTCGCGTCGTACGTCGTGAGCTCGTCGTCGTCGATCCGGTAGACGTGCTCGCCGTCGGTCTTCACGACGTCGGGCTCGTCGACGCCGGCCTCCTGCACGTTGGTGCCGGTCTCGCTGTTGGTCACCCGGGTCGTGGGCGGTGACGCGGCTTCGACCTTGCCGGTGGACAGCTCGGCGTCACCGGTGGCGTACATGACATCGCCGCCCATGCCCCAGCCCCACGGCCCAACCAGGTCGATGGCGCGCTGGATGTAGGAGTCGAGCAGGTCGTCGCACGACGCGCCCGTGGTGAGGTCGGCGTTCACGAGCTGGAGGGGGGTGGTGTGCGCGCGCGGCGGCGTCGCCACGTCCGTCCCGTCGGCGGCGACGAGCACCCCCGCACCGAAGGCCGTGACGAGCGCCGCTGCCCCCGCCACTGCCGTGATCACCCGTCGTCGCGCCTGGACTGTTCGCATGTGCACTGGGACGGGCGGGGTGTTGTGACGGTTCCGCGACTGCGACGATGACGCTATGGCTGCAGCCCGCGAGTTCGACATCGTGCTCTTCGGAGCGACCGGCTTCACCGGCGGCCTGACCGCTGACTACCTGGCCACGCACGCGCCCGCCGGGCTGCGCTGGGCGCTGGCCGGCCGCAACCCCGACAAGCTCCAGCGGGTGCGCGACCGCGTGGCCTCCCTCGACGAGCGCTGGGAGGAGCTGCCGCTCCTGCACGCCGAAGTCAACGACGCCGACTCCCTCACCGCGGTCGCCGAGCGCGCCAAGGTCGTCATCACCACCGTCGGCCCCTATCTCGAGTACGGCGAGCCGCTGGTCGCCGCGTGTGCCGCTGCCGGCACCGACTACGTCGACCTCACCGGCGAGCCCGAGTTCGTCGACCGGATGTGGACCGCCCACCACGCGACGGCCGTCGAGTCCGGCGCCCGCATCGTGCACGCGTGCGGCTTCGACTCGATCCCGCACGACCTCGGCGCGCTGTTCACCGTCAGGCACCTGCCCGACGACCAGCCGATCAACCTGCGCGGCGTGGTCCGCGCCAAGGGCATGTTCTCCGGCGGCACCTTCCACTCGGCGATGAACGCCTTCTCCCGGGCCAAGCAGATGAAGGAGGCCAGTGGCGCCCGCCGCTCCGCCGAGCCCCGCCCCGAGGGCCGGTCGTCGAAGCCCGCCGGCGCGAAGCCGCAGCGTGACCCGGTGCTCGGCTACTGGCTGCTTCCGCTCCCGACCATCGACCCGATCGTGGTGGCCCGCAGCGGCGCTGCCCTGCCGGTGTACGGACCGAAGTTCCGCTATTCACACTTCGCCGGCACCCGCACCCTTCGGTACGCCGGGGGTGCCGCTCTCGGCGTGACCGCTCTGGGCCTCGCCGCCCAGGTGAAGCCGGTCAGGAACCTGCTGCTCAAGCGGGTGCCGCAGGGTGAGGGTCCCGATCAGGCCCGCCGCGACGCGTCGTGGTTCACCGTGCACTTCGTCGGCGAGGCCGGTGGGCAGACCGTGCACACCTTGGTCTCCGGCGGCGACCCCGGCTACACGGAGACCGCGAAGATGCTGGCCCAGAGCGCGCTCTGCCTCGCCTTCGACGACCTGCCGCCCACCGCCGGCCAGGTCACCACCGCCCAGGCCATGGGCCAGGCGCTGATCGACCGGCTCCAGGCCGAGGGCATCACGTTCGAGGTCGTCGCCTGAGCGCACACGCTGCGTGGCAAGATGTGCCCCGGCCGTCCGTCCCGAGACGGCCCCGCCCCAGTAGCTCAGTGGATAGAGCAGCCGCCTCCTAAGCGAAAGGTCGCAGGTTCGACTCCTGCCTGGGGCACTCGACGGCACGTCCCGCCGACCAGCCGGTAACGCAGCGGAGTTGGTGGTACGGCGGCGGGGCGAGCACACTATTTGCGCAGGTCGCGTAGGTTCGACCCAGTTCAGCCCCGCCGGTCTTCCCCGGCCCGTCAGCAGCCCGAGGTGCACGAGCGTGTCCGAAACAGAGACCGACGAGTCATCGGAGCGCCCGGCTGCGCCCAAGAGACGGGGCCGTGTCAAGAAGAAGCACACCGTCGGGTACGTCCTACTCAGCTCGCTTGTGGTCCTGGCCCTGGTCACCGGTCTCGCGGTGGTGTTCCTCTACCGCAGCCTCAACGGCAACCTCAACGTCGTCGACGTCATGGGCGAGGTCGACAACAGTCCTGACAAGGTCAAGGTCGAAGGACCCAAGCAGCCGATCAACGTCCTGGTCATGGGCTCCGACACCCGCGAGGGCGAGGGTAACCAGATCGACGGCGAGAGCGGCGCGGCGGGCTCCGACACCACCATCTTGTTCCACCTCTCCGCCGACCGCACCCGGGCCTACGGCGTCAGTATCCCGCGCGACTCGCTAGTCACCCGCCCCGACTGCGGCAAGGACAACGAGATCGAGGGTGGCACCGACCAGATGTGGAACGCCGCCTACAGCCTGGGCGAGCAGGCCTGCACGATCGAGCAGTTCCAGGAACTCACCGACATCGCCATCGATCACTACGTCGTGCTCGACTTCAACGGCTTCCGTGACATGGTCGACGCCATCGACGGCGTCCCGGTCTGCATCCCCGAGGACATCGAGGATCCCGAGCACAACATCTCAATCCCAAGGGGCAAGCGCGACATCAAGGGCGCCGAGGCGCTCAGCTACGTGCGCGTCCGCTACGACGTAGGCGACGGCTCGGACATCAGCCGCATCTCGCGTCAGCAGACGTTCATCGCCGCGATGGCCAAGAAGGTCATCTCCGGCGGCACCCTGACTCGGCCCGACCGGTTGATCGGGTTCCTGCGCGCGGTCACCAGGTCGCTGACCGTCGATCCCGGCCTGAAGAACCTCAGCAAGATCGGTGGACTGGGTGTCCAGTTCCAGAGCATCGGTCTCGACAACATCCAGTTCCTGACCGTGCCCTTCGCCTACGACCAGCGCGAGGAGTTCTCCGGTCGCGTCGTCTGGTTGCCCGAGGCCGACTCGTTGTGGCGCAAGCTCCGCAACGACGAGCCGCTGAGCAAGCGCCTCACTTCAGGTGCCATCGATGCGGCCAATGCTCCCGGCCAGGGCGAGTCGCCCTCGGACACGGAGTCGCCGTCGTCGACGGAGTCGCCCTCCGAGACGACCTCGCCGAGCGCGCCCCAGTCGCCCACGGCCGAAGAGACCGAGCAGGCCGCCGAGGACGCCGCCGCCAACGGGCTCTGCGCATGACACTCGGCTCATGAGCAGGCCCGACGCTCCCGAGCCCGAGTGGGTACGCCGCAAGCGGCTGGCCGCCGTGTTCGGCGACGTGCTCCCGGACACCACGAACGACGAGCGTGACCCGGACGAAGCAGCCAGCGAGGTCGGGTCGGATGCCTGGCTCCGCGCACAAGTGCCTCCCCACCACGGCTGAGACCGACCCTGCTCAGACATGCGAAACGGCCCGCCCCCGCAGGGACGGGCCATTCGTGATGTCTGCCGTCAGACGGCGCGGCTGCTCTTCAGAAGGTCGCGGATCTCCTCGAGGAGCGCGATGTCGGCCGGCGTGCCAGATGGCTCGCTCGGGAAGAACCTCTCCTTGGCCTTGACGTACGGCGTGACCACGAAGAAGTAGACGACCGCGGCCAGCAGCACGAACGAGATCACCGCGTTGAGGAAGGCTCCGAAGGACTGGGCCTCCGTGCTGAAGTACTCCGAGGCACTGTTGGGCATCAGCCCCGTGAGCCACGCGGTGAACGTCTTGACGACGGCGCCGAAGGCGACACCGATGATGACGGCCACCGCGAGGTCGACAAGATTGCCTCGAAGGATGAAGTTCTTGAATCCACTCATGATTTCACGCTAGCGGCTCAGGACCACGGTCAGGAACTGTGTCACCGCCGCCGCGCCGACACCTGTGACGCGGCTCTCGGGCACTCCCAGCACCACCAGGCGCCCCGGGAGCCCCTCGGTCGCGGTCGCCTCCTGGCCGCTCGGGAGCGCCAGCACCGGTGCGTCGGTGAGGACGACCTCCGCACCACCCGTCTCCGGGTCGCTCCCCATCACGTCGATCCGGTCACCCACGCGCAGCAGGGCCACCACCCCTGGGTCGGGGATGCGCACCGGGTAGGCGACCAGGCCGGGGTAGCCCTCGGTCAGCGCCGGGGAGACGAGCCGAAGGTCGGTGACGGGTTCTCCCCGACGCAGTGGCGCGGCGAGCGTGCGGCCCAGCGGTCGCGGGTCGAGCGAGGCTGGGGCCGTGCCCGCGGCGTACTTCACCTCGGTCAGGTCAGCGGCGCCCAGCACCGTGCCGGAGGGCAGGTCGCGGGCGGCGACGAGTACGACGTCACTCGGCGGCGCGGGCGGCCGGGCGGCCTGGAGGCCGACCAGCACTGCGGCTGCGGCACAGCCGAAGGCGAGCAGCCGGCGGTGGGCGAGCACCCGTCGTCGGTACAGGCGGCGCAACCGGCGGGCCCGGACGCCCCCGCGGTCACGAAGGTCGGTGAAGGTGGCAGCCATGCCCCGACGCTAGGCGGAATCGCGATCGCCCGGCGTCGGTCATCCACAGGCCTCAGTCAGAGGACGAAGAGCCTGACGAGGACGACGAGCTCGCGGACGACGATGAGCTCGACGAGGAGGTCGATGACGTCGATGCCGGCTTGCTGTCCGGCTTCTTGGAGTCGGACGAGCCCGAGCTCGATGCCGCGGTCGAAGCGGGTGCCGAGCTCGAGTCTGCCGTGCGGCTGTCGTTGCGGTAGAAGCCCGACCCCTTGAAGACCACACCGACGGCGTTGAACACCTTGCGCAGGCGCCCGTCGCACTCCGGGCAATGGGTCAGCGCGTCGTCGCTGAAGCTCTGGATCTGTTCGAACGCGTGCCCGCAAGCGGTGCAGGCATACTGATAGGTCGGCACGGCGGTCCATCGTACGTGACCAGAACTGGCCCGATCACCGGGCACAATGTCGGGCGATGAGCGAGCACGCGGCCTCCCCGCCCCCGAACCCGGCAACCCCCCTCTCGTGGTGGCGAATCTTCCGCGGCTGGCCCCGGCCGGCGCGCTGGAGCGTGTATGTCGCCACCGGCCTGGTCCTGGTGCTGATCGCTGCTCTCGTCGTCGGCTGGGTCTTCTACTGCAAGCCGCTGCCCCAGACCGACGGCGAGATCGACGTCCCCGGCCTGAGCGCCCGGGTCGAGGTCATCCGCGACGACATGGGCATCCCGCAGATCTACGCCGACTCCGACGACGACCTGATGCGCGCGCAGGGCTTCGTGCACGCACAGGAGCGGTTCTTCGAGATGGACGTACGACGCCACATCACGGCCGGCCGGCTCTCGGAGATGTTCGGCGAGACCGGGCTCGAGACCGACAAGTTCATCCGCACGATGGGCTGGCGCGCGGTCGCCGAGCGTGAGGTCGCGCTACTGGAGCCCGAGACCCGTGAGGCGCTCGAGCAGTACGCCGAGGGTGTCAACGCCTTCCTCGCCCAGCACGAGCCGTCCGACATCGCGGTCGAGTACACGCTCCTGCGCGTCGGCGGCCTCGACTACACCCCGGAGCCCTGGACATCGGTCGACTCGCTGGCCTGGCTGAAGGCGATGGCCTGGGACCTGCGCGGCAACATGCAGGAGGAGATGGACCGCGTCATCGCCGGCCTCGACCACGACGCCGCCGAGGTCGACCAGCTCTACCCGGCGTACGACGACCGGGCGCACCGCCCGATCGTCACGCAGGGCGCGGTGGTCGACGGTGTCTACGAGCAGGACGCGACCCGCAACGCGACCCGCAAGCCCCAGCGGCCGGCGTACCCCGCGGCTGCCGTCGACGAGCTCGAACGCCTCAGCGACCGCATCGCGAAGCTGCCCGCGCTGATCGGCAAGGGCGACGGCATCGGCTCCAACAGCTGGGTCGTCGACGGCGAGCACTCCGCCACCGGCATGCCGTTGCTGGCCAACGACCCGCACCTGGGCATCAGCCAGCCGGGCATCTGGATGCAGATGGGCATGCACTGCCGCACCATCGACGATGACTGCTCGCTCGACGTCTCGGGGTTCACGTTCTCCGGAGTGCCCGGCGTGATCATCGGCCACAACGCCGACATCGCCTGGGGCTTCACCAACCTCGGGCCCGACGTGTCCGACCTCTATCTCGAGCAGGTGCGCGGCACCGAGTGGAAGTACGACGGCGACTGGCTGCCGCTCGAGGAGCGCACCGAGACCATCAAGGTGCATGGCGGTGACGACTTCACGTTCCATGTGCGGTCGACCGACCACGGGCCGCTGCTCTCCGACGTGTCGAGCGAGATCAGCAGCGTCGGCGCCAACGCCCCGCCCGATCCCGACGACCCGGAGGCCACCGCCGACCGAGGCAACGGCTACGCCGTCGCGCTCCAGTGGACCGCCCTCCAGCCCAGCCCCACCGCTGACGCGATCCTCGGACTCAACCGGGCCAGCGACTGGCCGTCGTTCCGGGAGGCCGCGAGCAAGTTCGACGTACCCGCGCAGAACATGGTGTATGCCGACCGCGAGGGTCACATCGGCTACCAGGCGCCGGGTCGCGTGCCCATTCGCAAGTCGGGCAACGACGGCCGGCAGCCCGCGGCTGGATGGCAGCCCGAGAACGACTGGACCGGCGACTTCGTGCCGTTCACCGCGCTGCCGAGTGTGCTCGACCCCGACGAGGGCTTCGTGGCGACGGCCAACCAGGCCGTGGTCGGGCCGGACTATCCCTACTACCTCACGACCGACTGGGACCGGGGCTACCGGTCGCAGCGGATCCGCGACCTGATCGAGTCCGAGGGAGACCTGTCGGTGGCCGAGATGGCCCAGATCCAGCTCGACGAGCAGAACCCGCTCGCGCCGACGCTGGTGCCGTACCTCCTCGACGTCGAGCTGCCGCGCGGCTACTACCGCCGGGGCCAGAACCTGCTGCGGGGGTGGGACTTCCAGGACCGAGTCGACAGCGGCGCCGCGGCGTACTTCAACGTGGTCTGGAGCAACCTGCTGCGGCTGACCTTCCAAGACGAGCTGCGCGAGCGCGTCTGGCCCAGCGGCGGCGACCGCTGGTTCGGGGTGATGGAGGGACTGCTCACCGCGCCCGCCGGACCGTGGTGGGACGACCGCACCACCGACGACGAGGTGGAGACGCGTGACGACATCCTGCGTGCGGCGATGATCGCGGGTCGCGACGAGATGACGGCGCGGCAGGCGCGCAACCCCGACGACTGGAGCTGGGGACATCTCCACCGGCTCAACCTGCACAACGCGACGCTGGGGGAGAGCGACATCGGCCCGATCGAGTGGCTGGTCAACCGTGACGGCGCCCAGATCGGGGGCGGCGCCAGCGTCGTCAACGCGACGAGCTGGGACGCCACCGACGGGTACGCCGTCACCAGCTCCCCGTCGATGCGGATGGTCGTCTCGCTGGCCGACTTCGACGACTCACGCTGGGTCAACCTGACCGGGGTCTCCGGGCACCCGGCCAGCGACCACTACGACGACCAGACCGACCTCTTCGTCGAGGGCGAGACGCTCCCGTGGTCCTTCACGCGTGAGGCCGTGGACGAGGCGGCGGACGACACCCTGGTGCTGAACCCCGCGTCCGCCGACGACTGACAGCAACCGGGGTCAGTGCAGCAGGCCGGACTCTGCGCCCTCGTCGTCGATCCAGTCCTGCTCGAACTCCATGCCGTCGGGCCGCTCGCCGGTCTTGTCCTTGTTGCCCTTTCCCCTGCCCTGACCGGAGCCCGCCGCTCCCGCGGCCCCGGCGCGTGAGCCGGCTGAGCCGCGCCCACCTGCCGCGCCGCGCCCACTTGCGCCGCCGCGGGAGGCTGCGCCACCTGCGCCCGCGGATGCGCCGCGGGTGCCTCCGGCCGCCGTGGACTTGCCCAGCGTCCCGGCGCTGCCGCTTCGACTGGTGCTCCCGACGGGACGCACCTGGGCCGCGGAGCCGGTGCCTCGAAGCGACCCGCTGCGCAGGGCACCACCGAGCGCGCCGCCGGCACCCGCCGTGAGGCCGCCCAGGGCGGCACTCGAGGAACCGGTCGAGGTGCCGCTCACCGAACCGTGCGGGGTGCCAGCAGTCGTCGACGAGAGGCCGCCGATGCTCGACTGGGTCTGACCACCGACGGTGGAGACGTCGCCGGGGTGGCCGGGCACGTACGTCGGCGGGTGGGTCGTTGTCGGCGGATGGGTGATCGGAGGCTCGATGACCGGGGAGTGGTTGATCGGGGGCATGGGGGGCCAGCAGACGGGAGGCTCGGGGGGCTCGGGGTGCTTGATGACCGGCGGCTCCCAGGTGGGCCCCAGGTGCGGCGGCTTCTCGGGGGTGTCGGTCGGGGTGTCGGTCGGGTTGAACGGCGTACGCGCCGGGGGGAACTGGTTGCCTCCGGGACCGGGCGGCGGTGGTGGCGGCGGCTCGGTGGGGTCGGGCTGCCCGTGGATCGCCTGCATCGGCGGGATGGCGTCGAGGTAGGCCTCGTCGAGCTTCTTCGTCCAGGCAGCGGCCTGCGCCTCCTGTGCCTGGAACTGGTCGCCGAACTGCTCGTGCTGCGCGTTGGAGGCAGCGCGCGACTCGCCGTCGGCCTTGATCTGGGCGTCGGTGGGCTGGATGCCGGGGGAGTAGGTGGGCGGCGTGTGCGGCGGCGGCTCCTGCAGGTCGGCCATGCCCTCGAGCACGCCTCGGCCGGTGCCCATCGTGCCGGAGACCTCTTCGAGCGCCTGACCGGCCTGGCTCAGGAGGCCGGACTTCTCCGTCATCGACTTCGCGGTCTTCTCGAACGCAGCCCGGATGGCGGGACCGGACTTCGACTTGCCGCCCAGGTTCGCCTCCACCAGGGGCGCGTTGGTCCGGAGCGCGGACGCGACCAGACTCAGGGTCTCGGCCTTGAGCTTCCAGTCCGTGGCGCTGGTCGCGAGGGTCTCCTCGCGTGCTCCGAGGTAGTACTCCTCGAACTTGAGGCGGGCTGGTCCCTTGGTGGTCATCGCCTCATCCCTCCGAGTTCGTGGTCGGCACGGTGCACTGACCTGCGCCGATGGTCGGCACCGCGGTGCAGTCGGCCGTGTTCGTCACGGCCACGAGGTGGTCGCTGATCGCCTCGTCGGTCCCGACGACGTCGTCGCGGATGGCCTTGATCTCCAGTGCGTAGGAGCGCAGACCCGCGATCAGGTTGTCGAACTCCTCGACGGCGGCATCGCGGGCCATCCCGGCATTGGTGGCCAGCCGGTAGCCACCGGTGTGCGAGTCGCCGAACCACCCGGCCGGGACGGGGGCGAGGCCACGGGCCTCCTGGAGCGATTCGGCGCGGGTGTCGAGCATCCCCATGATGTCGGCGATCACGTCGGCGTCGAGCTGGAGTCCCTCGAGGGTGTTGTTGAGGAGGACCCGGTCTTCCATCGGCAGCATGTCCTTCATCTTCCCGCGTCCCTCCCCCTCCAAACACGCGATTTCGAGAATTCGGGTTGGTCTAGGCTGCCGCCAGGATCTCGGGCAAGGGGGAAGTTGTTGCGCAGGTTGACTGTCACGGTCGTTGCGTTGGCCGCGTTGCTCATGGGCTGTGGCTCCGGTGAACCGTCGAGCGGGCCGGGCGAGACGTCTCCCAGCGCATCGAGCGGGTCGCCCCCAACGGCGAGCGTGAGCAGCTCACCGACTCCCGCGGAGCCTGCGGTCGCCCCCGCGACCGGTCCGAAGCTGGTGCTCAAGCAGGCCACGGTGCGGGCTCCCGAAGGATGGTTCCTCGACCCGTCCAACACCCCGGACATCCTCGCGGCGGCGGCTACCGACGACGACGGGCTCCAGGGCTTCGGCGTGGTGGCGTTCCCGGGCCCGCGGGTCACGACCGACGTGCACGTGAAGGCCCTCCTCGACCAGAACTACGCGAAGATCGACTACGAGCGCCTGCCCGACACCTACCTCGCCGGCTCCAAGGTCTATTACCTCGTTGGACGAGACAAGCGGCTCAAGGACACGTGGGACATCGAAATCGGCGGGACCTACGGCGACCTCAACTACACGGTCGGCTTCTCGCTCCAAGGCAAGTCGCGGGCCGAGCGGGAGGCCCTCGTCGACTCCGTGCTCGCGTCCTGGGAGTGGAAGTAGTCAGGCTGCTCGGAAGCGGACGATCCCCCGCAGGCGAGACGGCGGCAGCCACCCGCCGGTCATGCGGCTCGCTCGGCACCTCGCGACCGACCTCGTCGTCGTACAGGACCACGCAGGTGAACGTGCCCACCGGCACCCGGGCCAGCACCCGGGCGTAGCACCCGCCGCCGCGGCCCAGCCGCAGGCCGGCGGACCGGATACAGACGGCCCGGTCGAGGTCGAGGTCGGGCCTGACTACCGGCAGGATCATCGGCTTGCCCGCGTCGGTCAGCGCGTCGAGGAGCAGGCCGGTGCCGGGCCAGGTGTCACCCCAACTCGTGATCCCTAGGGTCTAGGCTCCCCGCAGGATCTCGGCGAGGGGGAAGCTGTGCGTACGTGGTTGGTGTCGGCCGTGTTGGCCTCCATGTTGTTTGGCGGGTTGCGGCTCCGGTAACGAGCCGGGCTCGTCGGCCCAGGCGTCATCCTCTGCGTCGTCAGAGGCCGCCGCCTCGGCGCAGGCGTCGTCGACACCGACACCCACACCGACACCCACAGTTTTCCCGGCCGACGGCCCGACCCTGGTGATGCGGGGGGCCACCGTGCGGCTGCCCGAAGGATGGGAGCCCGACCCCACCAACACAAAGGACATCTTGGTGGCCGCGGTCACCGACGTGTACCCGCAGACCATGGGAGTGGTCGCGTTCCCCGAGACGTTCACCGACCTCGACACGCAGGTGAAGCAGGTGCGCAGGCAGGCCAGGGGCCGCATTCGCTACGAACGGATGCCCGACATCTATGTGGCCGGCGCCCGCTTCTACTACCTGTCCGGTCGTGACTCGATCACGCGACGTGACTGGACCATCTCGATCGGCGGCAACTACGGGGGCCTCAACTACACGGTGGGGTTCACGCTCGCTGGTAAGTCGGATGCGGAGCGGGCCGAGCTGGTCGACCCGGTGCTCGCCTCGTGGGAGTGGAAGTAGGGCAGGTCGCTCAGAAGGTCACGATGCCCGCGGGCGAGACCGCGGCAGCCACCCGCCGGTCGTGCGGCTCGGTCGGCACCTCGCGACCGACCTCGTCGTCGTACAGGACCACGCAGGTGAACGTGCCCACCGGCACCCGGGCCAGCACCCAGTCGTAGCACCCGCCGCCGCGGCCCAGCCGCATGCCCGTGGACGAGACGGCGAGGCCCGGCAGGAGCACCACGTCGGCGGTCGCGATCGCGTCGAGGCCGAGCCGCTCCGACGCCGGCTCGAGGAGGCCGCGCCCGGCCGGGGCCAGGCCGGCGGACCCGGTGTAGGCGGCCCAGTCCAGGTCGAGGTCGGGCATGACCACCGGCAGGATCACCCGCTTCCCCGCGTCGGTCAGCGCATCGAGGAGCAGGCCGGTGCCGGGTTCGGGGCCCACGCCGACGTACGCCGCGACGGTGGCCGCGCGGCGTACATCTGGAGCCGCCAGCAGGTGCGCCGCGATCGCCGCCGCATCCTCGGCTGCCTCGGCCAACGGGCGCCGCCGACGGGAGGCGCGCACCTGGTCGCGGAGCGCCACCTTGGCTGCCAACGGGGGGCCGGGTGTCGCATTCATCTGTTCAGCCTACGATCGAGTGCATGGGTAGCACTGGCCTGGAGGTCGCGCGCACGAAGATGCGTGACGAGGGCGTCGACAAGGTCGCCATCGACACGTTCGCGCACTACTACCGGCTGCTCGAGCACGGCGAGACCGGGATGATCCCGGAGTCGTCGATCGAGCCGCTGGACATGGAGTCGCTCGCCGACGTCGACGTCGACGACGAGGTCGCCGCAGAGGCGATCCGCAAGACGGTCGTCATCAAGCTCAACGGCGGACTCGGCACATCGATGGGCATGAACCGCGCCAAGTCGTTGCTGTGCGTACGCCGCGGGTTGTCGTTCCTCGACATCATCGCCCGGCAGGTCCTGCACCTGCGTGAGGCGTACGACGCGCCGCTGCCGCTGATCTTCATGAACAGCTTCCGCACCTCGGCCGACACGATGGCCGCCCTCAGTCGCTACGACGGCCTCGCCGTCGACGACCTGCCGCTGGAGTTCCTGCAGAACAAGGAGCCCAAGCTGCTGCTCGACGGGCTGCTGCCGGTGAGCTACCCGAAGAATCCCGACCTCGAGTGGTGTCCGCCCGGGCACGGCGACCTTTACACCGCGCTGCGCGGCACCGGCCTGCTCGGTCGCCTCGTCGATGCCGGCTACCGGCACGTCTTCGTCTCCAACTCCGACAACCTCGGCGCGGTGCCCGACGCCCGGGTGGCCGGGTGGTTCGCCCAGTCGGGTGCACCGTTCGCGATCGAGGCGGTGCGTCGTACTCCCTCGGACCGCAAGGGCGGTCACTTCGCCAAGCGGCGCAGCGACGGTCGCGTAGTGCTCCGCGAGAGCGCACAGACCCCGCCGGGTGACCGGAAGGCGTTGGCCGACCTCGACCGCCACAAGTACACGTCGACCAACAACCTGTGGTTCGACCTTCAAGCCATGCAGGAGACGCTCGACGCGCGCGACGGCATCCTCGGGCTGCCGCTGATCCGCAACGTGAAGCACCTCGACCCGGGTGACCCGCGCACCCCCGAGGTCGTGCAGATCGAGACCGCCATGGGCGCAGCGATCGAGGTTTTCGACGGCGCCCGCACGATCGAGGTCGGCCGCGACCGCTTCGTGCCGGTGAAGACGACGAACGACCTGCTGGTGCTGCGCTCCGACATCTACGACATCGGCCGCGACTTCGTGCTCGACCAGGCCAGCGAAGCCGTGCCGTACGTCGAGCTCGACGGCGCCTTCTACAAGCTGGTCGGCGACTTTGACAAGCGCTTCCCCGAGGGCGCGCCGTCGCTGCGTCGGGCCTCGTCGTTCACCGTCGACGGGGACTTCACGTTCGGCCACGGGGTCACGGTGGTCGGCGACGTCAGCCTCGATGCGACGTCTGCCCAGCGCATTGCCGCGGACACCCAGCTGCGACAGGGCGCGACGTGACCCCAATGGCTGACCTCACGCCGGTCCCCGAGTTCCTCGAGCGCATCCTGTCCACGGTCTCGCCGCTGCCCGACCTCCAGCAGCCGTTGATGGAGGCGCTCGGCCTCGCGGTTGCCGAGGACGTCGTGGCGGGGATCTCGCTGCCGAGCTTCGACAACTCGGGCATGGACGGCTACGCCGTGTGCCTGCAGGATGTCGCGACGGCCAGCGCAGAGAGCCCGGTGCACCTGCCGGTCGTCGGCGAGATCGGCGCCGGCCAGGCCAAGCTGATGGCGATGTCGCCCGGCACGACCGTCAAGATCATGACCGGCGCTCCCATGCCGGCCGGCGCCGACACCGTGGTGCCCTACGAGTGGACCGACCGAGGCGTCGCCCGGGTCGTCATCAACAAGGCGCCGAAGCTCGGGCAGCACGTCCGCCGGGTCGGCGAGGATGTCGCCGAGGGCGACGTACTCGTCGAGCACGGCACGGTGCTCGGCCCGCGTCACCTCGGCCTGCTCGCCGCCGTCGGTCGGTCCTCGGTCCGTTCGCGGCCGAGACCCCGCGTCGTCGTCATCTCCACCGGTTCCGAGCTGCGCGAGCCCGGCACCCAGCTCGGCCACGACTCGATCTACGACGGAAACTCCTACCTGCTGGCCGCGGCCGTGCGCCGTGAGGGAGCGATCGCCTACCGCGTCGGCATCGTGCCCGACGACCCGCGCACCTTCACCGATGCGCTCACCGACCAGCTGGTGCGCGCCGACCTGGTGGTGACCTCCGGCGGGGTCAGCGAGGGCGACTTCGACGTCGTCAAGGAGGCGCTGTCGTCGCTGGGCACCGTGTGGTTCGGCGGCGTCGCCATGCAGCCCGGCAAGCCGCAGGGCTTCGGCGTCATCGGCGACGACCGGACGCCGATCTTCACGCTGCCCGGCAACCCCGTGTCGGCGTACATCTCCTTCGAGACGTTCGTGCTGCCCGCACTGCGCCGGATGATGGGCAAGCTCCCCTACGTGCGGCCGACGACCCGGGCCCGGCTCACCCATCCGTTCTCGTCGCCGGCGGGTCGCCGCCAGTTCGTTCGCGGGGCGTACGACGTCGATCGGGGTGGCCCGTTCGTGAGCCCGGTCGGCGGACACGGGTCGCACCTGCTCGGTGACCTGGCCGCGAGCAACGCGCTGATCGTCGTACCCGAGGAGACCACGTCGATGTCCGCCGGTGAGATGGTGCAGGTCCTGCGTCTCGACGAGGAGTTCTGATGGCTGAGCGGCTGACCCACATCGACGAGTCCGGCGCGGCTCACATGGTCGACGTTTCGGCCAAGCACGTCACTGCCCGCACGGCCTCGGCGTCGGGACGCGTGCTCGTCTCGGCCGCGGTCATCGAGCTGTTGCGCGGCGCCGGAGTGCCCAAGGGCGACACCCTGGCGGTGGCCCGGCTCGCCGGCATCATGGGCGCCAAGCAGACCCCGTCGCTGATCCCGCTCTGCCACCCGCTGGCGCTGTCGTCGGTCGGCGTCGACCTGGTCGTCACCGACGAGTCGGTCGACATCGTGGCCACGGTCTCGACCACTGACCGGACGGGCGTGGAGATGGAGGCGCTCACCGCCGTCGCCGTCTCCGCACTCACGGTCATCGACATGGTCAAGGCCGTCGACAAGGGCGCGGTCATCACCGACGTGCGCGTCGAGACCAAGACCGGTGGGAAGTCCGGAGACTGGTCGCGATGAGCCTGCCCGCTGCCGTCATCGTCGCCTCCAACCGCGCCGCGGCCGGCGTGTACGCCGACGAGACCGGGCCGCTGATCGTCGACTTCCTCCGGGCAGCCGGCTTCTCGTGCGGTGACCCGGCGGTCGTGCCCGACGGTGAGCCGGTGGCTGCCGCGATCCGTGCCGCGATCGAAGGCGGCGCCCGCGTCGTACTCACCACTGGCGGCACCGGACTCACGCCCACCGACCGCACGCCCGAGGTCACCCGGCCGTTGCTCGACCGCGAGGTGCCCGGCATGGCTGAGGCGATCCGGGCGCACGGGCAGGCGGCGGGGGTGCCGACGGCGATGCTGTCGCGCGGCCTCGCCGGTGTCGCGGGGGAGTGCCTCGTGGTGAACCTGCCCGGCTCGCGTGGCGGGGTGAAGGACGGCCTCGCCGTGCTCGAGCCGGTGCTGGTGCACGCCGCCGAGCAGGTCGTCGGCAGCGACCACGCAGCTGGTGCGTGAGCGGTGGCTCCCGGCTGGCCGGCGCGGCTGACGCACGGCGCGATCACCCTGCGGCCGCTGACCAACCGCGACCGCAGTGCCTGGCGCGAGGTGCGCGAACGCAACGCCGACTGGCTGAGGCACTGGGAGGCCACCGTGCCACCGGGCCCGGTCACCGGCGCCCGGCCGTCGTCGTACAGGGCGCTGGTGCGGCGGCTGCGCACGCTCGCCCGTGACGGGCAGGCGATGCCGTTCGCGATCGAGGTCGAAGGCCGGTTCGTGGGACAGGTGACGGTCAACAACATCGTGCACGGGTCGGCGCAGTTCGGGTCGATCGGCTACTGGATCGACCAGGCCGTTGCCGGCCGTGGGCTGATGCCGCAGGCCGTGGCGATGGTGATCGACCACTGTTTCTCCGCCGCCGGGCTGCACCGCATCGAGATCTGCATCCGGCCCGAGAACACCAACTCGCTGCGGGTCGTCGAGAAGCTCGAGATGCACGAGGTCGGCTACGCGCCGCGGTTCCTCCACATCGACGGCGACTGGCGCGACCACCGCATCTACGCCGTCACTGTCGAGGACGTGCCGCACGGTCTTCTCACGCGCCTCTCTGCGGGGTAGTCCGGGGCAATCCGCACCTAGAACCGCACCGGAACGTACATTTTGGCCCGGACTACCCCAGCAAAACGGTGCTCGATCACACCAGTCACACAGGTTCCCTTGCGACACACCTGTGGACATCCGTCCCATCCTGCGCTAGCGCTCATAACCTCAGACCGTGGACCTCAGCGCACTGATCTTCGTGGCACTCGCCGTTGCGTGGGCCGTCTATCTCGTCCCCAAGGCGCTCCGGCATCACGACGAGGTGCAGCGCAGCCGTTCGGTTGACCGCTTCTCCAAGACCATGCGCGTACTTGCGCGACGTGAGCCTGTCAGCCGCCGCGACGCCCGACTGGTGGTCAGCCCGGGCCGCTCGACCTCGGCGCCCGTCGTCGAGACCAAGGGCCCGGCTCCGAAGGTCGCCACCGTCGCCGCCCAACGGGCGGCCGCCAATGGTGCTGCCCGTCGTCGCCGCAACGTGCTCAGCCTGATCCTGCTCGCCAACGTCGCCGTGATCGCTGGCGCCGCATCGTCGGTGATTGCCTGGGCGTACGTCGCGATCCCCGCCGGCCTGCTCGTGGCCTGGCTGGTCGCCTGCCGGCTGATGGTCAAGAAGGAGCGCGCCACCTTCGTGCCTGCAACGCGACGCTCGCCCGAGATCGCTGACGAGGACGACGACACCTCCACCGGCATTCCGCCGGTCACCGACGACCTGGTTGCCGACATCGCCGACATCGCCGCGGAGGCCGTCACTGCCTCCGCGCTCGTCGCCACCGACCCCTCGATGTGGGACATGGTGCCGGTGACGCTGCCGACCTATGTGTCCAAGCCCGCCGCCGTACGCCGCAGCGTGCAGACGATCGACCTCGAGTCGACGGGAGTCTGGAGCTCGGGGCGCTCCGAGATCGACTCCGCCCTGGCCCGCTCCGCCGAGCAGCAGGCCGAGGGCGAGAAGGCTGCCGGCGACGATCAGCGCGCCGTCGGCTCCTAGAGCTGCGGACGGCCGTGCCGTGCCGGCCAGAGGCGCCAGCACCACGGCGATGCCGGTGACGTGGGCAGGATCAGGCCGACGGCGCCGAGTTTCTCCGCGACGCCGATGAACCTCCGTGCCGTCGGAGAAGTCCTCGACCCAGGGCAGCCGCTCGACGAACACCCTGTTCGTTGCCGTCCGGCTTCTCGAACATGCTGATCTCGTCGGCCGACAAGGTCCTCAGTGGAGTCATCGCACTGGTGGCTGTTTCGGCACTGCCAGCGAGCGTGCGCACCGGCATGCCACTGCTCTAGGGAGGATTCGAACCCCTGCCCTCGGCTCAGACCGTCTCTGTCTCCAGCAGCTGGGCCTGCTCACGAGCGTGCTCCTGCACCGCATTGCGGTCAGGCAGGAACAGTGTCGAGACGGCGCACATCAGGTAGCCGCCGACCGCCCACCGGGCCGCCGCCCCGAATCCGGAGCGCAACGCCGACGACGTGAAGGTGTCGCCGACGGTGTCGAAGAACACGAAGCCGATGACAGCGATGCCCAGCGCGGCGCCGAGCTGCTGGAAGGTGCTGTACGTCCCGGAGGCCGCTCCGGCGTCCTCGGCGTCGACCGTGGACAGTGCGATGTCGATCAGTGGAACGACCAGCAGTCCCAGCCCGATGCCGGCCAGCAGCATCGGCGGGGTGGCGTTCCATCCGCCGAGGGCGTCGCCCCGGTGGGTGACGATCACCGCGAGCCAGGCGACGCCGGCAGCCTGCGCCACGGCGCCGGCGAACGGGACGACCTTGCCGAGCCGCAGCCCAAAGGGCGCCGAGATGCCGACCCCGACGAAGGCCCCGAGACTGAACGGCAGCAGCACGAGCCCCGCGTGGATCGCGCTGAACCCGAGGCCACTCTGTAGATAGATCACCAGTGCCAGCACGAATCCGGCCATCGATCCCTGGAACGCCGCCTGCGTGACGATGCCTGCCGAGAAGCCCCGGTTTGCGAACAGGTGCATGGGCAGGAGTGAGGACTGCGTGCGCCGTTCGGCGCGGCGCTGATTGACGACGAACAGCGCCAGGACCATCGCCGAGGCGGCCAGCATCGCCCAGATCCAGACCGGCCACCCCTGCTCACGCCCTTCGATCAACGGGAACACCAAAAGGAGCAGGCCGACTGTCGCGAGCGCCACGCCGGACAGATCCAGGCGAGTCGCTCGTTGCGACGTCGTGTTGGGCACGTACGTGATCGCCAGCGCCATCAGCGCAATGCCGACCGGGACGTTGATCAGGAAGATG
Source organism: Nocardioides sp. InS609-2 (assembly GCF_023208195.1). Taxonomy (NCBI): domain Bacteria; kingdom Bacillati; phylum Actinomycetota; class Actinomycetes; order Propionibacteriales; family Nocardioidaceae; genus Nocardioides; species Nocardioides sp. InS609-2. Next base: position 3,413,418 of record NZ_CP060034.1, read on the forward strand.
CTGCGCCAGCCGATGCCGAATGCGTCGCTCGTGACGAGCCATCCTCCGAGCACGGGGCCGATGACAGCCGCGGTGCCCGACACCGCGCCGACGATGCCGAAGACGGCTGCGCGCTCCTTCGGGGGATACAGCACCTGCACCGTCGACAGGAGCTGCGGCACCATGAGCGCGGCGAATCCCCCTTGTACGACGCGGGCGATGACGAGGGCATCTCCGGAGCCGGACAGGCAGGCGGCGAGCGACGTCGCCGTGAAGCCGGCAACCCCGATCACGAAGATGCGTTGGCGGCCGAAGATGTCGCCGAGGCGGCCTCCGGTGATGAGCAGGACGGCAAAGGCCAGCGTGTAGCCGCCGAGGATCCACTGCAGGTGGGCCGGGCTCGCGGAGAGGTCCGACCGGATCGCCGGGAGGGCGACGTTGACGATCGTGACGTCGATCAGGTCCATGAAGGCAGCGAACATCAGGATGCTCGTCGCGACGGCGCGCTTGGGGGATGGGTCAGGGGTGCTCATGGTGTCTCCTTCTGATGAGAGACGCTCGCTACCCTGTGCTTGGGGCCGGGGTCGCTTGCGACTCGGTTTCCGATCCCCGGTCGATGCCAGTCGGCCGGGGATCACCGGATATCTAGATGTCCCAGGTGAGCAGGTCGCCGAACTCCTGCACGAGCTTGGCGTTCGCCTCCTCGCCGGTGTGACCTGCGGACCTGAGCTCGTGCATGCGGCGCCACACTTCCGTGCCGCCGAGCCGATCGTTCTCGAGGTCGCCGACGAGCTTCTCGACGAAGGCGATCTCGGCGAGGCGGACGGCCTCGGCGTACTCGCCCTCGACCATGAAGAGCGACGGAAACCCCTCGGGCAGGTGGGCGCGCACCCCATCGAACTGGTTGCTGGCGATGTGGAGGGCCTTGAGACGCAGCCGCAGCAGGGCGAGCGCCTCGTCGGGCGGGATCGCGCCTATCAACGACAGTGCCGCCTCGAAGTCGGTGAACTGCGGGGACGGGTCGCGCAGCATCTCGCTGAGCCACGCGCGCATCGCGGTCGCGCCGTCCTCTGTGAGCTCGTAGACCGTCCGCTCGGGGCGGTTGCCCTCGCGCAAGGTCTCGCGCGCTGCGACCAGCCGCTTCTTGCGCAGTGACTCGACGACGGCGTAGAGCGATCCGTAGTTGAGCCGGATGCTCTCCTCCTTGCTGCGGTGACGCAGGGTCGTCGACATCTCGTACGGGTGCATCGGCTTCTCGAACAGCAGCGTCAGCACCGCGAGGGACAAGGCGTTGGCCGGTCGCTTCATGACTCTCCTGTCGTTACTCTCGATCGAGTACTCTGATTAGAGTAATGCGTAGGCCGCGAATCGGCAATGGGCAACAAAAAACCCGACTCCCTCGCGGGAATCGGGTTTCAAGTGGAGCTGAGGGGATTCGAACCCCTGACCTTCTCATTGCGAACGAGACGCGCTACCAACTGCGCCACAGCCCCATGTGCGTCCGAAAAGATAGCACCCGGTCGGAGGCGCTTCCCAATCAGCAAGGGCTAGATCCAGCGCTTGAACCAGATTCGGTTCACCCATTCGGCGTGGGTGAGCAGGACGTCGGTCCAGATCGGCCAGAACCACGCGAAGTTCACGAGCACCAGCACGAAGAACGAGCCGGCCACGGTCACTCCGGCAGTACGACGTGGCGAGGGCGCGCGGGACGACCCGATGAGCTTCCCCATGGTCAGCGTGATGGCCAGCACGACGAACGGCAGGCAGCAGATCGCGTAGAAGATGAAGATCGGCCGGTCGTCGTACAGGAGCCAGGGCAGCCAGGTCGACGCGACGCCGACCACCGCGACCCCGAAGCGCCAGTCTCGCGCGCCGGCCCACATCGCCACCGCGAAGAGCAGCGCGAGGCAGCCGCCCCACCACAGGATGGGGTTGCCGAGCAGCAGCACCTGGCGCAGGCAGTTGCTGCCCGGAGGCGCCTCGCAGCCCTGCGTCCCGGGCTGGATGTCGAGCTGCGCGTCGACCCCGACGGGGCGGTTCATCAGCAGCCAGCCGCTCGGCTTGGACGCGTAGATGTGCGTGCTGTCGTTGAGGAAGTGGGCGTGGAACATGTAGACGTCGTGGTGGTAGTGCGCCAGCGAGCGCAGCGACTGCGTCACCTCGCCGAGCCCGGTCGCGTCGGGCTCGGTCGCGGTCGGCCACTGCTTGCCGCCGCCGTACTGGGTGAACTGCGAGTCGCTGAGCGTCGACTGCTCGTACTCCGCCGCGTGCGCGAGCCAGCCGCCCCAGGACGCGACGTACACGACGAGGGCGACGAGGACGAGCGAGAAGAACGCGGGTACGCCGTCCAGCAGGGCCGACTTCGCGGTCGCCCAGCGCACGCCGTGGCTGCGCCGGGCGCCGGCGCTCCAGAGCCAGACCAGCACGCCGAACGCGGCGAGCGGGTAGAGCGCGGTCCACTTCGTGCCGATCGCCAGCCCGAACGACACCCCGGCCGCGACCAGCCAGGGCCGCCACAGCACGCGGGCGCCCCAGCCCGACGACGACGCCGACGTACGACGGTCGAGGCGATCGCGGAACCACGCGCGGTCGGCGACGATGCAATGCACCCCGCAGAGCAGGAAGAACGCCAGGAAGATGTCGAGCAGGCCGAGCCGCGACAGCACCAGGTGCAGGCCGTCGAACGACAGCAGCAGCCCACCGACCAGGCCCAGCGCGGTCGAGCCGGTGACGCGCCGGACGAAGCGGCACATCAGCAGCACCATCAGCGACCCGACGACGGCGGCGGCGACGCGCCAGCCGAACGGATCCATGCCGAACGCCTTCTCGCCGAGCGCGATCAGCCACTTGCCCACCTCGGGGTGGACGATCATCGACGGCTCGTCCTTCCAGAGCCCGGTGGTCTGGCCGTTCAGGATCGTGCGGTCGGCCTCGTCGACGTACGCCCGGACGTAGCCGTTGTTGAGCAGCGACCACGCGTCCTTGGCGTAGTAGGTCTCGTCGAACGAGAACTGGTGCGGCGTGCCGAGCCGCCAGACGCGCAGGAAGAAGGCGAGCAGCGTGACCGCGACGGCGCCGGTCCAGCCGATGATCGGGTCCTCGGCACTGCGCCAGCCGCGTGCCCGTTCCCTCGCCGGCGGCACCTCGCGGCCCGCGCTGGTGCGGGAGAGCGGGACGGTCTCCTGCTCAAGGGGCGCGGCGGTGCTCACGGTGGGCACTGTATCTGTGGCCTCTGTATCCGCGAGCCGTGAAGCGACCGGGCAGGATGGGGGCCATGAGTGATGAGTCCGGCGTCCTGGTCCTCGCCGGTACGCCGATCGGCCAGGCCGGCGACGCGCCGCCCCGGCTGGCGGCCGAGCTCGCCGGGGCCGACGTGGTCGCCGCCGAGGACACCCGCCGGCTCAAGCGGCTGACCACCGACCTCGGGATCGCGATCAGCGGCCGGATCGTCTCCTACTTCGAGGGCAACGAGGCGGCGCGCACGCCGATGCTGGTCGAGGCCCTGTTGGCGGGTCAGCGCGTCGTACTCGTGACCGACGCCGGGATGCCGAGCGTGTCCGACCCGGGCTACCGCCTGGTGGCCGCGGCCGTCGAGCAGGGCGTGCGGGTGACGGCGGTGCCCGGGCCGTCCGCCGTACTCACCGCGCTCGCCGTCAGCGGCATGCCCGTCGACCGGTTCTGCTTCGAGGGCTTCCTGCCTCGCAAGGCCGGTGAGCGGGCCCGGCGGCTCACCGCCCTGGCCGAGGAGGAACGCACGCTCGTCTTCTTCGAGGCCCCGCACCGCACCGAGGCGGCACTGGCCGCGATGGCCGAGGCCTGGGGCGATGACCGGGCCGCTGCCGTCTGCCGCGAGCTGACCAAGACCCACGAAGAAGTACGTCGCGGCGCCCTGCGCGAGCTCGTCGACTGGGCTGCCGAGGGAGTGCGCGGCGAGGTCACCATCGTCGTGACGGGGGCGCCTGGCGGACCGTCCATCGCCGGCGATCCGGAGTCGCTGCGCGCCGCGGTCGCCGAGAAGGAGGAGCAGGGAATGAGCCGCAAGGAGGCGATCGTGGAGGTGGCGCGGTCGGCCGGTGTGCCGAAGCGCGAGGTCTACAACCTGGTGCACGGCGCATGACCGGTTCCCAGGATCGGCCCAGCCGCAAGCGCGCGGCCACCGAGGAGAAGTCGGGCGCCACGCGCGACCGCGAGAAGCCGCCGGCCCCGGAGCCGCTGCCGCACCCGGTCGTCGACAACCACTGCCACCTCGACATCGCCGACGGCGAGTGGCTCGACACCGTCACCGCGATCGAGGCAGCGCGAGCCGTCAACGTCACCCGGATCGTGCAGATCGGCTGCGACCTGCCGGGCGCCCGCTGGGCCGTCGAGAGGGCGGCCGAGCACGACGCCCTGATCGCCGGCGTAGCCCTGCACCCCAATGAGGCGCCCCGCCTCGCGGCCGTCGACAGCCTCGACGAGGCGATGGCCGAGATCGAGCGGCTGGCGCAGACCCACGACAAGGTGCGCGCGATCGGCGAGACCGGGCTCGACCACTTCCGCACCGATGCCGACGGGCTGGCCGCGCAGGAGGACAGCTTCCGCCGCCACATCGACCTGGCCAAGCGCCTCGACAAGACCCTGGTCATCCACGACCGCGACGCCCATGACGACGTGCTGCGCGTGATCGATGCCGAGGGTGCGCCCGAGCGCTGGGTCATGCACTGCTTCTCCGGCGACGCCGCCTTCGCCCGGGCCTGCCTCGACCGCGGCGCCCACCTCAGCTTCGCCGGCACGGTCACGTTCAAGAACGCCGACGCGCAGCGCGGGGCGCTGGCCATGGCGCCCCGGGACCGGCTCCTGGTCGAGACGGACGCGCCGTACCTGACGCCGGTGCCCTACCGCGGCCGGCCCAACGCGTCGTACCTGGTGCCGCACACGATGCGGGCGATGGCCGAGGTCCGCGGCGAGGATCTGGGGGAGCTGTGCGCCGCCGTCGACGCCAACACCGAGAGGGCGTTCGGCGGTCCCTGGTGATCCACAGGGTGGTCGAGGAGTTTGCATCCCACCCGGTCACCGTTATCGTTCCGTGACTAATGGCCGGGATCGGGACGATTTCAGCCAGTGCACGTGGTGGCCCCCGGACTGTCGGGAGTATGAGGTCACCTTCGCGAGACCCCCGCTCGCATCCCCACCCACCCGATCGGTGAGTGCTGCGCGCGGTGGACCGAGCGGAGCACTGGTCCCGAGGCCCGGGGAGCTCGACGTTCGGAGAACCGTGCGCGCACGCATCGCACACCTCAGCAGCAGCAAGACCGTCCTGGCCGTCCTGGTCGCCGTGGTCATCGCCGCCGTGGCGGGTACGACGGTCGGATACGCAGCCCTCTCACGGTCGGTGACCCTGTCCCTCGACGGCAAGACCGAACAGGTCAGCGCCATGGGTGGCACCGTCGGCGAGGTCCTCGAGCGCGAAGGCATCGCGATCGGCCCGCACGACGAGGTGGCTCCCTCCCTCGACCAGCCGGTCACCGACGGCGGTGAGATCGCGGTCCGCTTCGGCCGACCACTCGAGCTCAATGTCGACGGCGAGACCCAGACCCACTGGGTGACCGCCCTCAGCGTGAGCGAGGCGCTCAGCCAGATCGGCCGCAGCTACGACAGCTCCGAGCTGTCGACCAGCCGTGGCGCCGACATCCAGCGCGGCGGGATGGCCCTCGAGGTCGTCACCCCCAAGAAGCTCACCGTCAAGGTCGCCGACAAGAAGAAGAAGGTCGCCTTGACCGCGCTCACCGTCGAGGACGTCCTCGACGAGATGGGTGTCGACGTCGACGCCGACGACAAGGTGAAGCCCGCGCTCGGCCGCGAGATCACCGACGGCGACAAGGTGTCGGTCACCCGCATCAAGGTGCTCACCAAAAGGGTCAAGGACGAGGTCATCGACTTCGACACGATCAAGCAGGACGACGACTCGATGAACGAGGGCGACACCTCGACCGAGCGGGAGGGCCGCACCGGCCTGCGCGACGTCACCTACGAGCTGACCTTCGAGAACGGCAGGCTGGTGGCCCGCAAGGTCGTCACCGCCGACGTCAGCCGCAAGCCGACCGACGCGATCGTCAAGGTCGGCACTGGTTCCAACGGACCCAACTTCGCCGGCGGCAGCACCGTCTGGGACGCCCTCGCGCAGTGCGAGGCCGGCGGCAACTGGGCCATCAACACCGGCAACGGCTACTACGGCGGCCTCCAGTTCAACCTCGGCACCTGGCAGTCCAACGGCGGCAGCGGCCTGCCGAGCCAGGCCAGTCGCGAGACCCAGATCGCCATCGCGACCAAGGTCCGTGACGCCTCCGGGGGGTACGGCGCGTGGCCGGCGTGCTCGTCCAAGCTGGGCCTGCCTCGCTGATCAACGAGTCGGCAGGGTTCACCCGTACCCTGACCACCGTGAACCACGACATCTCCGCCGGGCCGAGACTTCTCGGCCCGGCGGATGTCCGTGCGCTGGCCGCCAGCCTCGACCTGCGTCCCACCAAGCAGCGCGGCCAGAACTTCGTCATCGACGCCAACACCGTGCGCCGCATCGTGCGCGGTTCCGGCATTACCGCCGACGACGTGGTCCTCGAGATCGGTCCGGGTCTCGGCTCGCTGACGCTGGGCCTGCTCGACGTCGTACGTCGCGTGGTGGCCGTCGAGGTCGACCCGGCGCTGGCCGGGCTGTTGCCGCAGACCATCGCCGACCACGCGCCCAACCAGGTGGACCGCTTCGAGGTGCTCCTGGCCGACGCCTTGCGGATCGACGAGATCCCAGGCCCCGCGCCCACCGCGCTGGTGGCCAACCTGCCCTACAACATCTCGGTGCCCGTCCTGTTGCACATGCTCACCCTGCTGCCTTCGCTCGAGCGCGGGCTCGTGATGGTGCAGGCCGAGGTCGCCGACCGGCTGGCGGCCGGCCCGGGCAGCAAGATCTACGGGGTGCCCTCGGTCAAGGCCGCCTGGTTCGCCGACGTACGACGTGCGGGCGCCGTCGGTCGCAACGTCTTCTGGCCCATGCCCAACGTCGACTCCGGCCTGGTCGCCTGGACCCGCCGCGAGCCGCCGGTCACCACCGCCACCCGCCAGCAGGTCTTCACCGTCGTCGACGCGGCCTTCGCCACCCGACGCAAGACGCTGCGCTCCACGCTCAAGGGCCTGGCCGGCTCGGCCGGCGCAGCCGAGGCGGCCATCGAGGCCGCCGGGGTCGACCCGCAGGCCCGTGGCGAGGTCATCGGCGTCGAGCAGTTCGCCCGCATCGCCGAAGGGATCTTTCCGTGAACGCCGTGACGGTGCGCGCCCCCGCCAAGATCAACCTCCACCTCGGTGTCGGCGGCCCCCGCGACGACGGCTTCCACCCGCTGATGACCGTCTACCAGGCCATCGGCCTGTACGACGACATCACCGTGCGGACTGCCGACTCCTGGTCGCTGGCCCTCGAGCCCGCCGACTACGTCGACCCCGCCGACGTGCCCCTTGGTGACGACAACCTCGTGACCCGTGCCGGGCAGCTGCTGGCAGACCTGCACGGTCGCGAGGCCCACGCCGAGGTGCTCATCCGCAAGGACATCCCGGTGGCCGGCGGGCTCGCCGGCGGCTCTGCCGACGCCGCCGCCGCGCTCGTCGCGCTCGACCGGCTGTGGGACCTGCAGACGAGCGACGAGGACATGTTCCGGCTCGCGGCCCAGCTCGGCAGCGACGTGCCGTTCGCGCTGCTCGGTGGCAACGCGTTCGGCACCGGTCGCGGCGAGGTCGTCGAGTCGGTGCGCGGCGGAGACGTCGCCCGCTGGTGGGTCGTCGTGACGGCACGCGAAGGACTCTCGACCCCGTCGGTCTACCGCCGCTTCGACGAGCTGCACCCCGACGCCTCCGCACGGCCGGCCGCCCCGCACAAGCTTGTCGCCTTCCTCGCCGACCCGGTCGAGGCGATCGCCGACCTGCTCCACAACGACCTGCAGGAGCCCGCACTCGACCTGCGGCCCGAGCTGCGCGACGTACTCACTGCAGGAGAAGAAGCCGGTGCACTCCATGGTCTGCTGTCCGGATCCGGCCCGACGTGCCTGTTCCTGTGCAGCTCTGCCGACCACGCCCGCGAGGTGGCGGCCGCCCTCGACGGCGTCGGTGACGTCGTGCTGACGGCCAACGGTCCGGTCGCGGGCGCCCACGTGGTGGAGTACGCCTGATGGCCAATCTCCTGAACCTCGAGCGCGTCTCCAAGTCGTACGGCGTGCGTCCGCTCCTGACCGAGGTCTCGCTCGGCATCTCGCAGGGTGAGCGCATCGGCATCGTCGGCCGCAACGGCGACGGCAAGACCACGCTGCTCGAGATCATGGCCGGGCTGGAGGAGCCCGACTCCGGCCGGGTCTCGCACTCGCGCAACCTGCACGTCGGCTACCTCCACCAGGGCGACGAGCTCGTCGACACACACTCCGTGCGCGAGGCCGTGCTCGCCGGTCGCTCCGACCACGAGTGGGCCGCCGACTCGCGCACCCGTGAGATCGTCGAGGTGCTGCTCGCCGGGGTCTCGCTCGACCGCGCCGTGCTCGGCCTCTCCGGCGGCGAGCGCCGCCGCTGCAGCCTGGCCGCGCTGCTGCTCGGCGACCACGACCTGGTCATCCTCGACGAGCCCACCAACCACCTCGACGTCGAAGCCGTCGCCTGGCTCGCAGCGCACATGGTCGGCCGCACCTCCGCGATGGTCGTCGTCACCCACGACCGCTGGTTCCTCGACGCGGTCTGCGAGACGACGTGGGAGGTGCACGACGGCGTGGTCGACTCCTACGAGGGCGGGTACGCCGCGATGGTGCTGGCTCGCGCCGAGCGACACCGCCAGGCCTCGGCCTCCGAGACCCGCCGCCAGAATCTGGCCCGCAAGGAGCTCGCCTGGCTGCGACGCGGTGCCCCCGCGCGCACGTCCAAGCCGAAGTTCCGCATCGAGGCCGCCACCGCCCTCATCGAGGACGTGCCCGAGCCGCGCGACCGGCTCCAGCTCCAGCGCTTCGCGGCCCAGCGGCTCGGCAAGGACGTCATCGACATCGAGGACGCCGACCTCAGCCGCGGCGAGAAGCAGCTGCTCTCGCACGCGACCTGGCGGCTCGGTCCCGGTGACCGGGTCGGCATCGTGGGCGTCAACGGCGCGGGCAAGACGTCGGTGCTCTCGCTGCTGTCGGGCGACCTGACGCCGGACGCCGGCCGCGTCAAGCACGGCCGCACGATCGCGCTCCAGCACCTCACCCAGGCGCTCGACGACCTCGATCCCGAGATGCGCGTGCTGCCGACGGTCGAGTCGATCAGCCGGATCACCCGCACCGCCGACGGCGAGATCACCGCGACCTCGATGCTCGAGCGGTTCGGGTTCACCGGCGACCGGCTGACCGCCCGCATCGGTGACCTCTCCGGTGGCGAGCGCCGCCGCTTCCAGCTGCTCTGCCTGCTGCTCACCGAGCCCAACGTGCTGCTGCTCGACGAGCCGACCAACGACCTCGACATCGACACCCTCAACGTGCTCGAGGACTTCCTCGACGGCTGGCCGGGCACGCTGGTCGTGGTCTCGCACGACCGGTACTTCCTCGAGCGCGTCACCGACTCCGTCTGGGCGCTGCTCGGCGACGGCCAGATCTCGATGCTGCCGCGCGGGGTCGACGAGTACCTCGAACGACGGGCCGCCGCACTCAACGCGCCCTCCGTGTCGTCGTACACACCGGACGTCGCGGAAGGTCAGTCGTCGAAGCGGGCCAAGGCCGGCAGCGCCGAGGAACGTACGGCACGCAAGGCGCTCGCGCGCCTCGACCGCCAGCTCCAGCGGATCTCCGAGCAGGAGGCCAAGCTCGAGATCGAGATGGCCGAGCACATCACCGACTACGAACGACTGGCCGAGCTCGGCCAGCAGCGCGCGACACTCCACGACGAGCGCGAGAAGGTCGAGCACGAATGGCTGGAGGCCTCCGAAGTCCTGGAGTAGCCGGCCACCCAGACTTCACCTGCTCGTCACCGGTCTGTCGGCCGCTGGGCCGGGTGCGCTCCTAGGTTCAGGAGGTCCACCGCCCCCGACCGCCCTGGAGCCGACGTCGTGACCCTCACTCCTCACCGCCGCAGCCTGCTGCCGATGCTCAACCTCACCCATGGCAACCGCAGCGCGGTCACCTGTCACCTGCGCTGCGGCGACGCCTGCAGCCGCCCGGTGCCCAACACGACCGACAACGGCTACTTCCGAGACATCGCGGCCACGGCGCTCAGCCGCCGAGGCGTGCTCGGGGGAGCGGGTGCGCTGACCCTGACCGTCGCCGCCACCTCCGCGCTCGGCGCCGCGCCGGCTGCCGCCGGTCTGCGGGGCAACCGCGGTCTCCCGTTCACCGCGATCCCGCCGATCGTGAAGTCGGTCGACGACATGACCGTGCCCTCGGACTACCGTTGGGACCCGATCATCCGCTGGGGCGACCCGATCCTGCCCGGCGCTCCGGCGTTCGACCCGGCCGCGCAGTCGCCGCAGGCGCAGGCCGGCCAGTTCGGCTACAACTGCGACTACCTCGACATCATCGTCACGCACCCACGCGGCAAGAAGGCGCTCCTGGTGGCCAACCACGAGTACACCAACGAGAACATCATGTTCCCGCCCGGCACACCTGCGGAGACCGTCGTCCGCACGGCTTGGGCGGCCCACGGCCTTTCAGTCGTCGAGCTGAGGCGCAAGGGCGCCGGTGAGAAGTGGGAGTACCAGCCCGATGGACACCGCAACCGGCGGATCACGCTCGACACCCTCTTCACCGTCGACGGCCCGGCCGCCGGCAGCAACCTGCTCAAGACGCGCGAGGACAGCACGGGACGCATCGTGCGCGGCACGATGAACAACTGCTCGGGCGGAACGACCCCCTGGGGCTCGGTGCTTTCGGGCGAGGAGAACTTCAACCAGTACTTCTTCGCGGCCGGCACCTCAACGCAGGAGAAGCGCTACGGCCTCGGCGCCCAGGACGCTCGTGGCTGGCGCAATGTCGACCCGCGTTGGAACGCCACCACCGACGACTACCGCAACGAGCCCAACCGCTTCGGGTGGATCGTCGAGGTCGACCCCGAGGACCCCGACGCCGCGCCCGTCAAGCACACCGCGATGGGTCGCTTCAAGCACGAGGGCGCCAATGTGATCGTGGCCGACGACGGGCGCGTGGTGGCCTACATGGGTGACGACGAGCGCTTCGACTACGTCTACAAGTTCGTCTCCCGGGACCGCTATGACCCTCGTCCCGGCCAGGAGGCCCGCCGCCACAACCTGGGGCTCCTGTCCGCCGGAGACCTGTACGTCGCCCGCTTCACCGGCGACGGTCTCGCCGACGGCGTCAGCGATGGCACCGGCCAGTGGCTCCCGCTCACCAAGGACGACGCGTCCATGGTGCCGGGGATGAGCCTCGAGCAGGTGCTCATCTACACGCGGCTGGCAGCCGACGCGGTGGCGCCGACCAAGATGGACCGGCCCGAGGACGTCCAACCCAATCTGGTCAACGGCAAGATCTACGTCGTGTGCACCAACAACGCCGACCGCGGCAAGCCCGGCAAGGAGGGTCCGACGGAGCCGAACCCCCGCCCGGCCAACAAGAACGGCCATGTCGTGGAGATCGGCGAGGATGGTGGTGACCACACCGGCACGACGTTCACCTGGAACCTCATCCTGATCTGCGGTGACGCCGCGACCGCCGGCACCTACTTCGGTGGTTGGACCGGGCCGGTCTCGCCCATCTCCTGTCCCGACAACGTCGCCTTCGACAGCGAGGGCAATCTGTGGGTCGCCACCGATGGGCAGCCCAGCTCCATCCAGATGAACGACGGCCTGTTCAAGGTGCCGGTTGCCGGTCCCGAGCGGGGCAGGGTGCAGCAGTTCTTGGCGGTGCCCGCCGGCGCTGAGACGTGCGGTCCGGTCGTCCATGACCAGGACGGCTCGGTGTTCGTCGCCGTCCAGCACCCGGGCGAGGACGGCACGTGGGAGGTCCCGCAGTCCTACTTCCCCGACTACGCGAAGGACGGCGCGGGGCGCGGTGAGTTCGCCGGGCCCAGGCCGACCGTCGTACAGGTGACGCGCCGCTGAGCGGTCACGACTCCGGCGGTGAGAACGGCGCGAGCAGGGCGCGCAGCAGGTGAGCGAGCTCGGTGCGCTGGCGTGCCGACAGGTCGGACATCAGCGCGCTCTCGGCCTCGAGCAGTGCCTCGAACGCGCCGTCGACCGCGGTCTTGCCCTCGGGGGTGAGCCGCACGAGCACGCCGCGACGGTCGTGCGGGTCGGGCAGCCGCTCGACGAGGCTGCGCGCGACCAGCCGGTCGACGCGGTTGGTCATGGTGCCGCTGGTCACCAGGGTCTCGCGCAGCAGCCGACCGGGGGAGAGCTCGTACGGCGCCCCTGCGCGCCGCAGCGCGGCCAGCACGTCGAACTCCCAGCTCTCGATGCCGTGCGCCGTGAACGCGACCTTGCGAGCGAGGTCGAGGTGCCGGGCCAGCCGGCCGATGCGGCTGAACACCTCTACGGGCGCGAGGTCGAGATCCTGGCGCTCGCGCGCCCACGCCTCGACCAGGGTGTCGACCTCGTCCCTCATGCGGGACATTGAACCAGATGCGTCGAGAATCTTGACATCAAGATACTTTTCGGGTCACGATGAAGTCATGAGCCATCGCTGGGACCCGGACAGATACCTCGCCTTCGCCGACGAGCGGGGCCGTCCGTTCCTCGACCTGCTCGCCCGTGTCGGCGCTGCCGATCCGCGCACGGTCGTCGACCTCGGCTGCGGACCCGGCAACCTCACCTGCCTGCTCGCCGACCGCTGGCCAGATGCGCAGGTGCTGGGCGTCGACTCCAGCTCCGAGATGATCCAGAAGGCCCGCGCGACCGGCTCGACCATCGAGTACGACGTGGCCGACCTGCGCGACTGGCAGCCGCCTCAGCCGGTCGACGTACTCGTCTCCAACGCCACGCTCCAGTGGGTGCCCGGCCACCTCGACCTGCTGCCGAGGCTGGTCGAGCAGGTCAGGCCGGGCGGCTGGTTCGCCTTCCAGGTGCCCGCAAACTTCGACGAGCCCAGCCACACCATCCGTGCCGGGCTCGCCGCCGAGGAGCCCTACCGCGCGCTCACCGCCGGCGCCGCAGAGCCCACCAGCCACGACCCCGAGACCTACGTCGCCGCCCTGACGGCGCTCGGCTGCACGGTCGACGCCTGGGAGACGACGTACCTCCACCTGCTCACCGGCGAGGACCCGGTCTTCACCTGGGTCTCCGGCACGAGTGCCCGGCCGGTGCTCGCGCTGCTGCCCGACGGGCTGCGCGAAGAGTTCGTGGCCGAGTTCAAACATCGCCTGCGCGCGGCGTACCCCGAACATCCCTACGGCGTCGCCCTGCCGTTCCGCCGCGTCTTCGCGGTCGCGCAGGTGCCCGCATGATCTCCCTCCACCATGTCCAGGTCGCGATGCCTGTAGGCGCCGAGCATCTCGCGAGGCAGTTCTACGCCGGGGCGCTCGGCCTGACCGAGGTCGAGAAGCCGGCCGACCTGCGGGCCCGCGGCGGTGCCTGGTTCCGTGCGTACGACGACCGCGGCAGCATCACGGCCGAGATCCATGTCGGCGTCGAGGACCCGTTCGCCCCGGCGCGCAAGGCCCACCCGGCCCTCGTGGTCGACCACCTCGACGAGATCGCCGACCGGCTGGCCGGCCTCGGGTTCGAGGTCGACCGCGCGCAGGAGCACGCCTTCGAGGGCTACCGCCGCATCCACACCTTCGACGCGTTCGGCAACCGGGTCGAAGTCCTCGAACCCATGTGACGCCCGAGGTTTGAGCGGCTGGCCCACCGGGCACCCCATGCACGACGTGCCGTCCACACGGGGGTTGCCAATGAGTGTTCAAGTCATCCATGACGCCTTCAGGAAGGGCGTTCAGGACGTGGCATCGGCCACCAGTCGGCTGGAGGCCGACAAGAAGAACATCGACAGCCGGGTGAGCGGCTTCCTCGGCGCCGGCTGGACCGGCGTCGCGGCCGACTCGTTCGTCGAGGCCTGGGACGAGTGGAAGCTCGCCGCCACCGACGTCCAGGAGGGCCTCGAGGCCATGGGTCAGCTGCTCGACGCGGCCCACCAGGACTTCATCTACCAGGACGACGCGTCGCAGCAGACCATGGACCAGATCGCCCAGCGCGTGATCGACAGGCTCGACTGATGGGCGGCGTCGACAACTTCTCCATCGACGCCGACGACCTCGACGCCGTGGTGGGCGACCTCGAGAAGACCGAGTCGGCTCTCGAGCTCTTCACCGCGGATCTCGAGGCCCAGATGAAGACCCTCCACGACACGTGGGAGGGGCTGGCCGCCCTGGCGCACACCGAGGCCCGCCAGGAGTGGACCAGCGGCATGAACGCGATGCGCCAGGCGATGGCCGACCTGCGGGCCGCCGCCCGCGCTGCCCACGGCAACTACACCGGTGCGGCCGAGGCCAACCGCTCGATGTGGGAGCAGATGCAGTGAGGCTCGAGATCGAGGGCACCACCTACGACTCGGCGGCCGAGGCGCTCTACTCCGCCAACCACAGTGCGGCCATCGCCTACGACGGCCTCACCGACAAGCTGTCCGGCTTCCAGGCCCTGGGCGGGGACGACACCAGCTCCGAGGACTTCGTCCGCGAGTACGACGCCGCCGCCCAGAGCGCCGTCGACGCCCTGCGCAGCCTGGTCGACGGGCTCGGCAACCTGGGCGACGTCGCGGCCGCGTCGGTGGCCAACCACCGCCAGGCCAACGCCGACTCTGTCTACAACCGGCCCCGTCCGTCGTACGACGGCGGCGACACCGGCAAGGGGCCCGTCCAGGTCGCCTCACGCAGCCTGCCGAGCTCGCTCGGTGGCGACAACGCGGACCTGCCCGACTGGTGGAACCACGTCGTCGACCACCTGCAGGGCTGGGGCTGGCCGAGCACCAACACCGACCAGCTCCGCAGTGCCGCCGGCGCGTGGCGCGCCGCCGGCGGCACGGTGGACGGGCTCACCGGCCGGCTCGACACGGCCATCGGTCACCTCGAGGCTCAGCGGTCACCTGAGATCCCGATAGCCGTGCAGATCGTGGGCACCACGAAGACCAACATCACCGACCTCGCCGACGGCCTCCGCGCCCAGGGCGATGCGTGCGAGGACTACGCCACCCAGGTCGACCAGACGCGCGAGGCGATCAAGGACCTGCTCAAGGACCTGGCCATCGAGTGCGGTGTCACGGCCGGCGTCAGCGTGGCACTCAGCTTCGTCACCTTCGGTGGCGCGGCGGCCGTGGGCGCCGGCGTCATCGCCGCTCGGGCCATCCGCTATGCCCACCGCATCATCACCGCCCTCAAGGCCCTCAAGGCCGCACGCGCGGTGCTGGTCCTGTCCAAGAACGCGCCGAAGCTCAACCGCGTCCGGTCAGCGCTCGAGAAGCTGAAGAGACGCACGCGCGCTGGTCAAGATGAAGACCGTGGCCACGCCGAAGATGACCTCGCCCCTGAAGCAGCTCGAGGCCAAATACAAGCACGCCAAGGCCATGGGAGTCGACCTACCGCGGGGTCGCAAGGGATTCGACGCATTCAAGAAGTCGCTTGATGACATCCTGGGCAATCCCGCGACGAAGTCACGCACGGGTGAGTACAGGGGAACCCCATGCACGTTGAGCTTCAACCCGGCGAACGGCAAGTGCGTCATCCTCTCGCCCGACGGTAAGTTCGTTTCGGCGTGGAAGCTCAGCTATGACCAACTGCAGCACGTCATCAAGACGGGCAGACTCGGAGGAGGATGATGGACGAGACCGCGCGACCCCTGATCGTGCTCACCCAGTCGTTCTTGGCCGGTGAGATGGATGCCTCGACTTTCGACGAAGGATTTCGCGAGATCTTCTCCCGCATGCCCCACCTCGAGGAGGAGACCTTCTTCGCGCTGGAGAACCTCGCGGTCGCCTGCTCCGACTACATCGAGGAGCCGGAGTTTCGGCTGGAGGAGACGGACCTCGACGAGGAGGGTCTGCGGGCTGCGGCGACCCACGCGCTGACCCGGCTTGGTCTCGCGTGACCGGCGTCGGGCGCGACGACCTGGACGCGTTCACCGGAGATGCCGCCGGTGGCGAGATCATGCGACGCTCCCTGGAGGCAATGGCCAAGGATTACGCAGGCACGCCGTTGGGCGACCGGGTCCGCGACGTACTCACCGGGCGACTCGGCATCCGCGAGCTCGCGGAGGACTCGGAGTTCCAGGCGTTCACCACCCGCGGGATGGAGGCCTACGACGAGCTGTGGTCGTCGATGAGCGCGGAGGAGCGGGCCGAGGCGATCAAGGCGGGTCAGGCCTACGAGGCCGACCTCGGTCGTCCCTGACGATGGCCTGGCTCCGGCGGTCTCGCGATCGCGAGCAGATCCGCCCGCTCGTCGAGCTGACCGGTCAGCTCCTGATGGGGGAGATCGACGCCGCGTCGTACGACGAGCGCTTCCGCGGGCTCTTCCACCTCGCCGACGGGTTGGACGAGCAGGCGTGGCTCATTCTCGACACGTTGTTCGTCGAGTGTGACTGCTACGTCGAGGACCCGTCGCTGCGCGATCAACCCATCGACCTGGACGAGGAGGGGCTCCGGGCCGCCGCGGTCCGGGCGCTAGTCCGCCTGGCGCTGGTCTGAGCCGATATCTCGTCGTGCCCGACGACGCCGCGTGACACCATCGCGCCCATGCTGCTCCTGATCTTCGGCCCGCCGGCCGTCGGCAAGATGACCGTCGGCCGGGCCGTCGCCGACGCCAGTGACTTCCGGCTGTTCCACAACCACATGACGATCGAGCCGCTTCTGGAGCTCTTCGGCTACGGCACTCGACCGTTCAACATCCTCAGGGACGAGTTCCGCATCCGGATCGTCGAGGAGGCCGCCGCCTCCGATGTGCGCCTGGTCTTCACGTTCCTGTGGCCGCTCGACGACGTCGACGACCTGGCCGTGGTCGAGAGCTACATCGCACCGTACGTCGATGCCGGCAAGCAGGTCGCGTTCGTCGAGCTGGCCGCGCCGCTCGACACCCGGCTCGAGCGCAACCGCACCGAGCACCGGCTGGCCCACAAGGCGTCGAAGCGTGACGTGGAGTGGTCCGACGGCAACGTGCGCGAGGCGGAGGGCCTGGTCATGAACACCAGCCCCGAGCGTCGCACCGTCGCCGAGGACCTGCTCGACCGGCACCGCTTCCTGCGCCTCGACAACAGCGCGCTGTCGCCGGCCGAGTCTGCCGCGGAGATCCTGACCTGGCTCTCCGCTGGTTGAGGTGCGAGCGTAGTGAGCCTCGAAACCGAGGGTCATTACCTGTGGGTAACATGTCTGCATGACTCAGGTACTCGACCTCTGGAAGAAGACCAGCGCCCTGCCGCAGGGCAAGCGCATCTTCTCGATCCTCTTCTCGCAGCGCGCGCCGTACTTCGCGACGATCCGGCCGCGCTTCACCGAGATCCGGCCCAACTACGCCGAGCTCGTGATCCCCAAGCGCCGCGGCGTGCACAACCACATCAAGACGGTGCACGCGATCGCCCTCTGCAACGGCCTGGAGGCCGCGATGGGTGCGCTGGCCGAGTCGAGCATCCCGAGCGACAAGCGCTGGATCCCGAAGGGGATGGAGGTCGCCTACACCGCCAAGGCCACCAGCGACATCGTCTGCAGCGCGGAGACCGACCCGGGGCAGTGGACCGGCGGCGACCCTGACGTCGGCGTACGCGTCAAGGGCGTGCGCGACGACGGCACGGTCGTCATCGAGGGCGTCATCAGGCTCTGGGTGACGCCGAAGAAGTGACCGGTCGCTAGACCGACAGGCCCGACCCGGCGTCGGTCTTGCCCACCATCGACACCTCGAGGACCTTCTTCTCGCCCACGAAGCGCTTCTGCACCCAGGTGGCGATGGTCGTGAGCGCCAGGTTGATCAGGATGTACAGCACCGCGAGCACGATCACCGTGGGCACCTGGTTGCCGAAGCCCTGGTAGATGGACTGGCCGACCTTAGTGAGACCAGGAGCTGCGACGGCGTACCCGAGGCTGGTGTCCTTCAGCGCCACCACGCACTGGCTGATGATCGCCGGCAGCATGATCTTCACTGCCTGGGGCAGCAGGATGATGTTCATGACCTGCGACTTGCGCATGCCGATGGCGTACGCCGCCTCGGCCTGCCCGCTCGGCACCGCGAGCACACCCGCGCGGAAGACCTCGGCAAGTACGGCGCCGTTGTAGAGCATGAGGGCGATGACGACGCTCCAGTAGGCACCGCTGTCACCGCGGCTGATGCCGTAGGCGAAGAAGATGAAGATCATCAGCATCAGCACGGGGACGGCGCGGAAGAACTCTACGACCGCCCAGCTGAGCCAGCGCACGCTTGCGTGGTCGGACAGCTTGCCCGCGCCCAGGACGAGTCCGAAGACCACCGCGCCCAGGACGGCGCTGAGGGCCATCTTCATCGTGACCAGCACGCCGTCGAGCAGCAGTGCCGAGATGTACTTCGGCGTGAGGAACGCCTCCCACTTGGCGTACTCGAGCTGCCCGCGGTCGTAGAGTCGCCAGACGACGAAGGCGAGTACGGCGACCAGCGCGACCCCGGCGATGATCGTGTAGAGCCGGTGCCGGGCGATGGTCCTCGGGCCGGGGGCGTCGAAGAGTACGGCGGGTGCGGTCATCGCGCGATCCTCCAGCGGCGTTCGAGTCGGTTGGCCCCGAAGGACACGACCTCGACCAGGACCACGAAGATCACGGCGAAGGTCAAGAAGATGGCGTTGCGCGAGGCAACGTCGTCGTTGATGAGGCTCTTCATGCGGGCGAACGCCTCGAAGACGCCCAGGGCGCCCGCGACGGTGGTGTTCTTGAGCAGGGCGATCTGCACGCTGGCCACGGGGGGCACGGAGGCGCGGAAGGCCTGCGGCAGGATCACCTCGCGCATCGCCCCACTGAACGGCAGCCCGATCGCACGGGCGGCCTCCGCCTGGCCGAGCGGGACGGCGTTGATGCCGGAACGGATCGCCTCGCACACGAAGGTCGAGGTGTAGACCGTCAGACCAACGACGCAGGCGGCGAAGAGGTTGTTGAGGGTGAGGTCCCCGATCTTGATGTCGATGAAGTTGAAGTTGATGCCGACCTTTGGCCCGGCGATCCGGAAGAAGATCAAGATGATGAGCAGCGGGGTGTTGCGGATGGCAGTGACGTAGACAGCCGCGGCCCTGCTGAGCACGGCGATGGGACCCACGCGGAACGCGGCCAGCAGCGTGCCGAAGACGAGTGAGAGGACGCCCGAGATCAGGAACAGCAGCACGGTGTAGGAAAACGCGCGCAGCACCAGTTCGAGGTTGTCGAGGACCGCGTTCACCAGCGGCGTCCTTCCGGGGGATGTTGGCGAGAGGTGGAGTGAGGACGGCCGGAGGTGCCGGCCGCCCTCACCTCAGACGTTGATCAGGCAGCGCAGTCGTCGAGGGCCGGCGGCTCGGGCGTCTCGACGCCGTCTCCACCGAGGGTGGCCTCGAAGGCCTTGGCCCAGTCGCCGTTGTCGTAGGCCTCCTGGAGTACGCCATTGATCCAGCCGCACATCTCCGGGGAGTCGAGCGAGTAGCCGACGCCGATGCGCTCCTCGGAGAACTCGTCGCCGACGACCTTGAGCTCGCCGTCGTTCTGCGCGGCGAGGCCGAGCAGGATCGAGCCGTCCGTGGACATGGCCTTCACCGAGCCGTTGAGGACGTCCTCAGCACACTGGGAGTAGGTGTCAGCAGGGGCACCGACGGCGCCCGCAGCCTCGACGTTCTCCAGCGAGGTCGACCCCGTGACGGAGCAGACCTCCTCGCCCTTGAGGTCCTCGATGCCCTTGATGTCGCTGTCAGCGGCGACGAGCACCTGCTGGCCGGTGAGGAAGTACGGACCGGTCTGGCCGACCACCTTGCGGCGGTCGTCTGTGATTGAGTACGACGCCAGCACGAGGTCGACGCGACCCTTCTGCAGGTAGGGCTCGCGGTTGTCGGAGATCGTCTCCTCGTAGGTCACCGCGCCGGTGTCGGTGGGGTCGATGCCGAGGTCGGCCACGAGGAGCTTGGCGATCTCGACGTCGAAGCCGGTGGGGATGTCGGACGACGCGTCCTTGAATCCGAGTCCGGGCTGGTCGTACTTCACGCCGACGGTGATCTTGCCGGCATCGGCGAGCTCGGCCATCTTGCTGCCTGCTTCGAACTTGCCAGCGTCGACCTCCTTCGCCTTGACATCGACACCTTCGCTGTCGCCGCCGGCGTTGCCGCAGGCCGCCAGCGTGCTCGCGAGCGCGATGGCGGCGAACACCGCCTTGGAGCGCTTGAATCGCATCTCTTCTCCTTCTTCCCGTGATTTCAGTGTTTGAGGATCTTGCCTAGGAAGTCCTTGGCGCGGTCGGACGCCGGATTGGTGAAGAACTCCTCGGGAGTGTTCTCCTCGACGATCGCGCCGTCGGCCATGAAGACCACCCGGTGTGCCGCCGTACGCGCGAAGCCCATCTCGTGGGTGACCACGACCATGGTCATGCCGTCCTTGGCCAGCTCGACCATGACGTCGAGGACCTCCTTGATCATCTCCGGGTCGAGCGCGGAGGTGGGCTCGTCGAAGAGCATCACCTTCGGGTCCATCGCCAGCGCCCGTGCGATCGCAACGCGCTGCTGCTGGCCGCCGGAGAGCTGGGCGGGGTACTTGTCGGCCTGGTGACCCACGCCGACGCGCTCGAGCAGCTCGCGGGCGTGTTTGTCGGCCGCTTCCTTCTTGATGCCGCGGACCTTGATGGGCCCCAGCGTGACGTTCTCGAGGATCGTCTTGTGAGCGAAGAGGTTGAAACTCTGGAAGACCATCCCGACCTCGGCGCGCAGCGCCGCGAGCTCCTTGCCCTCCTGGGGAAGCGGCTTGCCGTCGAGGGTGATCGAGCCGCTGTCGATGGTCTCGAGCCGGTTGATGGCCCGGCACAGGGTCGACTTGCCCGAGCCCGACGGCCCGATCACCACGACGACCTCGCCGCGCTTGACCGACAGGTTGATGTCGGCCAGGGCGTGCAGCGACCCGAAGTACTTGTCGACGCCTTTGAGGACGACCAGAGGCTCCCCATGGCCGGCGCTGGCCGGCTCCTGCTGCACAGACATGGCGGAAACCTATCCCTACCTCGCAGCCACGGGCTACGGCGGCGCGAGGGGGACGGCAATTCGTTGCCGGACCGAGATGCTGGCGGTGGCTGCGCGATTCGAGCCGCCTCGGGCGACCGCCGTACTCTGAAGGCGCGATGCGTACCTACGAAGTGCGCACCTCCGGGTGCCAGATGAAACTTGCCTGACGGCCCCGCTACGCGGTCACGACTATGCGTTGCCGATGCGTGGATGTTCTTGACGGATGGCTACGGGGGGCGATCACACGCTGTGGTCATGGACTGGGGAACCTTGTGGGTCGGTGTCAGCACCTTCATCGCCGGCGGCGTTATGGGGTCCATCGCGACCGTCTACGCAACTCGCAAAGAGTCTGACGACCGCCGCGAGGCGTTGTCGCTGGAGCGAGATAAGTTCGAGCACGAACGAGACAAGCATCTTCGTGAGCGTCAGCGTGAAGTCCTGACGTCTGCCAAGGAAGCTCTGCATCACATGAGCGAGTTCATGTATGACGCGTTCAACTACGACCGCAACCGACTAGTGGTCCGGATTTGAAGTCTTCATCCGGTTGGCTTTGGTGAGGATCTCGTCGGCGGTCCTGGTCCAGACGAAGGGGTGGGAGCGTTCGTTCCAGCAGTCGATGTAGGTGCGGATCTTGGTGTTGAGGTCCTTGACCGAGGTGAACACGCCGCGGCGGATGGCTTGGCGTTCGATGAGGGAGAACCAGACCTCGACGAGGTTCATCCAGGAGGCGTGGGTCGGGGTGAAGTGGATCTTGAAGCGCGGGTTCTCGATGAGCCAGTTCTTCACGTTGGTGTGTTTGTGGGCGGCGTAGTTGTCCATCACCAGGTGCAGATCGACGGGCTGGCCGGTCTCGTCGACGACGTCGCGGTAGGCGCGTTCGACCTGCTTGAGGAACGCGAGGAACTCTTGGTTGCGGTGCCGCGGCTTGAGAGCGGCGGTGACCTTCCCGGTGGCGATCTCCAGCGCGGCGAACAAGGTGGTGGTGCCGTGGCGGACGTAGTCGTGAGAGCGGCGTTCGACGAGCCCGGGTTGCATCGGAAGGACCGGCATGGTGCGGTCCAGTGCCTGGATCTGGGACTTCTCGTCCACGCACAGCACGATCGCGTTCTCTGGCGGGTTCAGGTACAGCCCGACGATGTCGATGACCTTGGCCTCGAGTTCGGGATCGGTGGAGAACCGGAACGACTCCGAGCGCCACGGCTTGACCCCGTAGGAACGCCAAGCCTCCGCGACGGTGTAGGCGCTGACCTTCAACCGAGCCGCCAACAGCCGCGTGGACCAGTGCGTCACGCCGAGCTTCTTCGGCGGGGGCTTCAGTGTCTCGGCCACGATTTTGCGATGGTCGATCGTGCGCGGACGGCCCGGACGCTGCCGGTCGAGGAGCCCGGCCATGCCCTTGCCCTGGTAGCGGCCCCGCCACTGCAGCACCTTCTGACGGCCGCACCCGACGAGCTCGCAGATCTGGTCGTTCGGCACCCCGTCGGCTGCCAGCAACACGATCCGAGCCCGTTGAGCCGCACCAGCCGAGACCGTCGAGGAGCGAGTCAGTCGCTCGAGCTTGTCCCGGTCACCATCACGCAGCACCAGGGCCGGAGCAGGTCGATTCGCCATGCGCCCATGATTTCACTTCATCAACCCGATGACTATTTCCCACGCGGACCACTAGATGCGTTCAAGGGTGACGCTCATGAGTCTCGCATTCGCTACGCGGGTGTGGTGACCACGGGGCTATGGCTCGGGGACCACAACATGCAGGATGAAGCTGGCAGATGGAGCAGGTTGGCGAGGCCTTTGGCGGCTCTTCTTACCTGCGGTGGGGGCAGTGAGCGACACGCCCTGAGCGCCTGACCCTGAAATCGGGTCGAGACCTTCCAAGATCGGCAGTGACTAAGCCGCTCAACCCGGAAGGCCTCGACGATGTCCGAGCCTACGGCGTGCGACCGCGCACGCCCACGTTCTGAACCGCCTTGCTACTGCGACCCGTTGCGACCTTCTCGTGGGCCTTGACGGGTTCCACGTCATCGACGTCGGCGAACGCGCCGTCGTGGTCCGCGTCGTGGTCGAGACACCCGTCGAGCCGATGGGATGCCGGGCGTGCGGCGTTGTCGCGCACAGCCACGGCCGACGCGATGTCCGCCTGGTCGACGTGCCCTGCTTCGGACGCCCGGTCAGGTTGATCTGGCGCAAACGAACATGGTGCTGCGGCGAGGAGAAGTGCCCGGCCGGGTCATTCATCGAGCAGAACAACGACCTCGCCGGCCCGAGGTCGTGGCTGAGCGTGCGGGCGTGCTGGTGGGCGATCAACCAGCTCCGCCGCGAGGGCGCTTCCGTGCAGGGTCTGGCCCGCCAGATCGGCACGACGTGGCGGACCGTGTGGCGCTCGATCAAGCCGCTGCTCGAGGTCATGGCCGCAGACCCGGCACGGTTCGAGAACGTCACCTCTCTGGGCGTCGACGAACACATCTGGCACCACGTGTCGACCAAGCCGATCGGCGCCGGTGGCCGCGGTCCCAAGGAGCTGACAGGGATGGTCGACCTGACCCATGACCAGCAAGGACGCGTCCGTGCTCGTCTGCTCGACCTGGTGCTGGGCCGGTCGGGGAAGGCCTACGCCGACTGGCTCACCGAACGTGGCGAGGGCTTCCGCAAGGGCGTGAAGGTCGCCGCCCTGGACCGGTTCCAGGTACAAGACCGCGATCGATGACATGCTCGAGGACGCCGTTGCGGTCCTCGAGGCCTTCTACATCGTGAAGCTCGGCACCGCCGCACTCGATGAGTGCCGGCGCCGAGAAGCTCACCGACAAGCAGTGGACCAGAGTCGAGACCGCGATCGCCGCCGCCGAACGACACCTCGAGGTCTATGTCGCCTGGTCGTGCGCACAGCAGCTCCGCTCGGCCTACCGCCACCGCGACCCCATCGAGGGCCGCAAGATCGCCGAGCGAATCGTCGAGACCTTCCCGACCTGCCCGATCCCCGAGATCGCCCGACTCGGCCACACCCTGAAGCGCTGGCGCAACGCGTTCTTGGCCTACTTCGACACCGGCCGCTTGAAGAACGGCGGCACCGAGGCGATCAACGGCCTCATCGAGCTCCACCGCCGCGTCGCCCGAGGATTCCGCAACCCCGACAACTACCGCCTACGGATGCTCCTCATCGGCGGCGGACTCAGCCACCCCCACCTGAAGTAGGAAGAGCCGCTTTGCGGCGGGAGGTGAACACGGTGATCGCGACCTCGGCGACCTCGGCGACCTCGGCGACCTCGGCGTTGGAGACCCGGTGCCCTTCACCGGGTCCTTCAGCGTGCTCGTCTTCCTCCCACACCGCGTGGGGGTACTTGATCGGCGTTCATGCGTCCTGGTCGATCGCTGCGATCGCCGCGGTGACCTGGGGGTTCATCCGGGCGGTGACCGAGAGCCAGGCCTTGGCCCGGATCGCGGCGGAGGCGAAGTCGTGACCGTAGTGGGCGGAGTCGGCGCGGGCCATGATCTGGCCACTCACTCCGGCCCGACGGCCGGTCTTGATGGCTTGGGGGCAAGCAGCCGGCCACTGCCCCGACCCGAGGCAGTGCTGCCCCTGCGGAGCCAGGCCCCGGCGATCACCGGCGACGCGAGCGGGGTGGACAACGCGGCCACCTGGAAGTTCAGACCCCGACCGTGGACCTCGCGGATGGCGTCGTCGACATGGAGGAATGCGATCCCCTCGTTACCGCCGCCGGCGAGCAGTCCCGGCGCCTGAGTTGCGAGCCCGGCCAGCAGCCGGGAGGAGACCGCATCCAACTGCTGCGCGCCCGTGGGTGTACGAGCGCAGAATAGGTGCCCAGCGTGGAGGGCGCCCGGACCCCGTCGAACAGCCTCCCCATCGCCCCGTGACGGGGCAGGTCCAGATCGTCGATGCTGTCGGCGCCGGCCAGCATCCCGCAGACGAGGCAGCCCGCCTTGACCACCCGGTTTTGCGAGTCCACCGTGAGGTGCTCGCGAAACAGGTCGTGCAAGCCCGCGGACTCGGCCAAGAGAAGCACCGGGACCAGAAGGTGCCGGCGTGAGCGTGGCGTAGAACGAGAATACCCTTGCTGGGTTGGAGAATCGGAGTTACCACACACGATTCGCCGAGCAGCAAGGGTCATCTCATAGATGCGAGTATCTCACAAAATCTCACCAGTTTTCAATGACCCGAACCTGGTGTCGTCCGCGGGTCATCGGTGGATCAGGGTTCAATCATGCAGGTTTCTGCGACAACTAACTCGTCAGCCGTCGGTAGTCAGTGAGTCGCCAGCCCTCGTCGCACCAAGCGTTAGAGGAACTCCCGGCACCAACGAGGGGGCCTCGGCGAATATACTCTTGAGACAGTCTTTCGCAACGAATCGAGACTCGACTTGGCCCGTTGTCGCACCATGCATAAGCGCCCTCCTGGCTTCCATTGGTCTGGCGCCACGCACCGCAGGTAGCAGCATTAGCTGACTCAACCGAAATCAGGCCGATGGAACTTGTTGCAGCCAGTGCGACCGCAATTCCAACAATCATTTGACGCACGAGAACAGTCTCCTTTTGATATCGCCGCGAAGCGGCGGACGGCTGGACGATAGTTTACATCCGTCGGGGACCAACCTGCGACGGGCCCCGATCATGAGGTGTGTGCCCTACCTATGGCGCGACCCTGGCGCGATTCGAGCCGCCGCGAGGGGTCGCCGTACTCTGATAGCGCGATGCGTACCTATGAAGTGCGCACCTACGGGTGCCAGATGAACGTCCACGACTCCGAGCGGTTGACCGGCCTGCTGGAGGACGCGGGGTACGCCCCATTTCAACAGAGCCCCGCAGGCGAGCAGGCCGGCTATCCAGACGTAGTCGTCTTCAACACCTGCGCCGTGCGCGAGAACGCCGACAACAAGCTATACGGCAACCTGTCGCACTTGGCCCCGGTGAAGGCCGCGCGCCCCGGCATGCAGATCGCCGTCGGCGGCTGCCTTGCGCAGAAGGACCGCGCGACGATCACCGAGAAGGCGCCGTACGTCGATGTCGTCTTCGGCACCCACAACATCGGCTCGCTGCCGGCCCTGCTGGAGCGCGCACGGGTGCAGGAGGAGGCGCAGGTCGAGATCCTCGAGTCGCTGTCGGTCTTCCCCTCGACGCTGCCGACGAAGCGGCAGTCGGCGTACGCCGCCTGGGTGTCGATCTCGGTCGGCTGCAACAACACGTGCACGTTCTGCATCGTGCCGGCGCTGCGCGGCAAGGAGGAGGACCGCCGCCCCGGCGACATCCTCGCCGAGATCCGCGCGCTGGTTGCCGAGGGCGTCAGCGAGGTCACGCTGCTCGGCCAGAACGTCAACGCGTACGGCGTCGAGTTCGGCGACCGGCAGGCGTTCTCCAAGCTGCTGCGCGCGTGTGGCGAGATCGAGGGGCTCGAGCGCGTGCGGTTCACCTCGCCGCACCCCGCCGAGTTCACCGACGACGTGATCGCCGCGATGGCCGAGACGCCGACGGTGATGCCGCAGCTGCACATGCCGCTGCAGTCCGGCTCCGACAAGGTGCTGCGCGAGATGCGCCGTTCCTACCGGCAGTCGAAATACCTCGGCATCATCGATCGGGTGCGCGAAGCCATGCCGCACGCGGCGATCACCACCGACATCATCGTGGGCTTCCCGGGCGAGACCGAGGAGGACTTCGAGCAGACGCTGGAGGTCGTCCGCCGCGCGCGCTTCTCCGGCGCGTACACCTTCATCTACTCCAAGCGCCCCGGCACTCCCGCCGCGACCATGGCGGGTGAGGTGCCTGCTGAGGTGATCTCGTCTCGCTACAACCGGCTGGTCGAGCTGGTCAACGACGTTGCCTGGGAAGAGGCCAAGAAGCTGGTCGGCACCACGGTCGAGCTGATGGTGTCCGAGGGGGAGGGGCGCAAGGACGCCGCGACCCACCGCCTCTCTGGACGCGGTCCCGACAACCGGCTCGTGCACTTCAACCCCTCAGGTGCCGATGGAGTCCGTCCCGGCGACATGGTCGAGGTCGAGATCACCAAGGCAGCCCCGCACCACCTGGTCGCCGACGGTGCGGTGCTGGACGTGCGTCGTACTCGCTCGGGAGATGCCTGGGAGGCTCGCAACGTCACACCCCCCGGCCCGGCCGCCGTCGGGCTGGGCATGCCGGCGCTCGGCGTGCCCGCGCCGCTGCCGTCCGCCCCTGCCTGTGGATGAGCTCCGCGCGCTGAGCTGACTTCGGGTCATGCTCGGGGCATGTCAGTGCTGGAGCACCTCGAGCGGATGGGTGGCGTGGCAACCCGCGCGACCCTGGTCCGGGTGTGCTCACGTGCGGCGGTCGACGCGGCCCTGGCTGCTGGCGATCTCACGGTGCTGGCGCGTGGTCGCTACGCGCTACCGCAGGCGGAGCGGGCGGTTCTCGAAGCGCATCGGTTGAGCGGGGTGGTGTCACATCTCAGCGCCGCGCTTTCGCTCGGTTGGAGCGTGATGCGTCCTCCTGACCAGCCGCACGTGACCGTGTCCAGCAACCGGCATGTCTCGATGGAGCAGCGCCGTGACGTCGCGCTGCACTGGTCGCGGCTCGGCACCGAAGATGTCGACGGCATGGTCACCAGGGCCGACCGCACATTGGTCGACTGCCTCCGTACGCTGCCGTACGCCGAGGCCCTGGCCGTCGCGGACTCCGCAGTGCGCAACGGGTTCCCGCAAGCCCGCCTTGTGGCGCTCGCGCTGTCCGCCCGGGGACCATCCTCAGCAGCGGTCCGCCGGGTTGCCCGGAACGCGGACCCTCGAGCGGCCAACCCGTTCGAGTCCGGGTTGCGGGCGATCTGTCACGAAGTCCCCGGTCTGCACGTCGAGCCGCAGGTTTCCATCCACGAAGGCGGCTTCCTCGGTCGCCCCGATCTCATCGACGAGCGACTGCGGATCGTCTTCGAGGCTGACTCATTCGAGTGGCACGGTAGCCGGGTCGCGCTCGCGCGCGACGCCCGCCGCTACAACCGGTTCGGCCTCGCAGGTTGGCTGGTCCTGCGCTTCACCTGGGAGGACGTCATGCTCGAGCCCGCAAACGTGCGGTCAGCGCTGGCAGCGGCCGTAGTCGAGCGGGAGCATCAGCTGTGCCACGGGTGCCGCTCCGCCTGAGCGCCTGCCGGTTCAGTTGGATACTCCCGCTCGACTACGACGATCAGGCGGGTGACTCCGACTGGGGGTCGCTGGCGCCGTCGGTGGTGGGCTCCTGCGACTTGTCGTCGGCCTCGGCCACCTCGTCGGGGAGCACCTCGTCGACCGCCGGGTTGTCCTCGGGGTCTAGGTCGCGGGCGAGCGGGGTGTGCTCGGTCTGCTCGACGGCGTCGGCGCCGCCGGGGTTGGGCTCACCCGGCTCGATCTCGGGTTCGGGCTGGGGGCTGAGCTTGCTGTCGTCCGCCATGACTGCTCCGTTCGTCAGAAACCGTGGGTGAGGTACGCCGTGCCGGTACCCAGATGATGGAGTGCGACACGTTCGTGCGGGACCACCGGCTCCGGGAGGTCGTCGAGACGACACCAGCGCAGCTCCGCACACTTCTCCGGCTCGACGATCACCGGCTCGCCGGTCCACGAGCGCGCCGAGAAGAAGAAGTCGACACGCTCGTCGACCGGATCGGCGTGCTGGGTCCGCTGCATCGTGGTCTCGAAGACCAGGTCGAGGCCCCCGATGCCGAGCTCCTCGCGGGCCTCGCGGTGGGCCGCGTCGTACGCCGTCTCGCCGCGTTCGACGTGCCCGGCTGCCGCTGCGGCCCAGTGCTCGTCCATGTAGCCGGTGCCCCGGCGCAGCTGCAGCAGCACCTCGGTGCCGCCGCCGGTGTCGCGCAACAGGTAGATGTAGGCCGCGGGTACGACGACGAATCGCATGCTGGGCAGGCTAGACGTCCTACGGTCGCGGCGATCCGGTCGGGTTCGCCGGGTCGGTGGGCGGGCCCGGCGGGATGGGGTCGGTCGGGTCGACCGGGGCCGGGTGCGTCGGGATCGTCGGGTCGTAGGGCTCCGGCGGCGTGGTGGTGTCGCGGATGTCGTCGTTCTTGCCGTCGAGCTTGTCGAGCGCGTCCTTGGCCCGGGCCGATCCGGACGCGATCTTGACGGAGTGCTTGCCACCGGTCTTGTCGTCGATCACCTTCGAGGCCTTGTCGATGCCGTCGGAGATCTTGTGACCGTGCTGGTCCACAGCCTTCGCGAGCTTGTCCTTGGCGTTGTCGAGGAATCCCATGACGTCTCCTAAGTAGGAACACAATGCTGTTTGGAAGACTAGCCAGCGTGGCCATCCCCGCACACCCCCGTCGCGTCGTGGCCGTCGTCGGCGCGACCGCGTCCGGCAAGACCGGTCTCTCCCTCGACCTGGCCGAGCGACTCGGCGGTGAGATCGTCAACACCGACGCGATGCAGGTCTACCGCGGCATGGACATCGGGACGGCGAAGCAGCCGGTCGCCGAGCGGCGTGGGATCCCGCATCACCTGCTCGACATGCTGGGCGTCCGCGACACGGCGACGGTGGCTGACTTCCAGCAGTGGGCGCGGGACGCGATCGCCGACATCCGTGGCCGAGACCGCACCCCGGTGCTGGTGGGCGGCTCGGCGCTCTACGCCCGCGCCATCCTCGACCGGTTCGAGTTCCCCGGCACCGACGAGTCCCTACGGCGTGAGCTCGAGAGCGAGCTGGCCGAGGTCGGCCCGGCTGCCCTCCACCAGCGGCTCGAACGCCTCGACCCGGACGCGGCCGGGCGCATCCTCGCCGAGAACGGCCGCCGCATCGTCCGCGCGCTGGAGGTGATCGCCCTCACCGGCCGGCCCTACAGCGCCAATCTCCCGCAGCTCGAGTACGCCGACCCCGCGAGCGTGCAGATCGGCGTCGACATCGACCGGCCCACCCTCGACGTCCGCATCGAGGCGCGGGTGGAGGCGATGTTCGACGCGGGGTTCGTCGACGAGGTCGACCGGCTGCTGGGCGAGGGGCTGGCGGAGGGTGTCACGGCCGGTCGCGCGATCGGCTACCGCGAGGTGGCGGCGTACCTCCGCGGTGAGCTGAGCCTGGCCGCCGCGCGCGAGCAGACCGTCTTCGCCACGCGTCGCTTCGCACGCCGTCAGGACTCGTGGTTCCGCAAGGACCCGCGCGTCGTCTGGATCCGGTACGACGACCCGGAGCGCGTCGACAAGGCTGCCGAGGCGGCGCAACTCTGATCAAGGGGAGTGTCGGTGGTCGGGTGCAGCATGGCGCCATGACGACCTACTACTACACGGCATCGTCGCTGGACGGTTTCATCGCCGATGCAGACAACTCGCTGTCGTGGCTGCTGAGCCGCGACGTCGATCACGGGGCCGACATGGGCTTCGAGACGTTCAGCCCGCTGATCGGCTCCTGCGCGATGGGCGCGACGACCTGGCAGTGGATCTGCGACAACGACTCCGACGGCTGGTCGGCCAAGCCGACGTGGGTCTTCACGCATCGTGGGTTCGCGCCGGCTCCGAGCGTGAGGTTCACCCAGGCTCCGGTCGCGGAGATCCATCAGGCGATGGTCGAGGCGGCCGACGGGAAGGGCGTGTGGATCGTCGGGGGCGGCGACCTGGTGGGGCAGTTCGCCGACGAGGGGCTGCTCGACGAGATCTGGGTGCAGCACGCGCCGGTGACGCTCGGTTCGGGGGCGCCCCTGCTGCCGCGTCGGCTGGAGCTGAAGCTGGAGGAGGTGGTGCGCAACCGCGAGCTGGTCTGCAGCAGGTTCACCGTCGTGAAGTGACCGCACTCGATGCGAGACTGGTCGGGTGACCTACGCGTTCCTCAAGGGCCACGGCACCGAGAACGACTTCGTGCTGCTGCCCGACCACGACGGCTCCGTGCACGGCGAGCTCGACGCTGCCCGGGTGCGCGCCCTGTGCGACCGCCGGGCCGGGCTGGGTGCCGACGGTGTGCTGCGGGTCATCCGGTCGGTCGCGATGGGCGTCGACGGTCCGGAGTGGTTCATGGACTACCGCAACGCCGACGGGTCGGCCAGCGAGATGTGCGGCAACGGCATCCGGGTGTTCGTGCGCCACCTCGTCGACGACGGGCTGGCCACGCTGCCGGTCGAGATCGGCACGCGCGCGGGCGTCAAGACCATCGACGGTGACGGCGACCTGCTCACGGCAGACCTCGGCAGCCCGCGCACGCTCGGCGGGACCTTGGTCGGCGTCGGCGATCTGTCCTGGCCGGCGCTGCACGTCGACATGGGCAACCCGCATGCCGTGGCCTTCGTCGACGACCTGGCCGACGCCGGGCACCTGCTCGCGCCGCCCGACCACGACCACGCGATCTACCCGCACGGAGTCAACGTCGAGTTCGTCGTACGACGCGGCGACCGCCATGTCGCCATGCGCGTGCACGA
Organism: Nocardioides sp. InS609-2; assembly: GCF_023208195.1. NCBI lineage: Bacteria > Bacillati > Actinomycetota > Actinomycetes > Propionibacteriales > Nocardioidaceae > Nocardioides > Nocardioides sp. InS609-2. The sequence goes on from NZ_CP060034.1 coordinate 3,444,893, forward strand.
GCGTGGCGCGGGCGAGACCCGCAGCTGCGGCACCGGCGCCGGTGCGGTGATGGTGGCCAGTGCGCTGGCTGACCGTGCAGAGCGCCCGGTGACCTACCGGGTCGACGTACCCGGGGGCGAGCTGGCGGTCACCTGGACCGCCGACGACCACGTGCTGCTCACCGGCCCGGCCGTCGTGGTGGCCAGCGGCGTGACCGATATCTGAGGCCACTAACCTCTTCGGCATGGACATCACCGGAGCTTCCGCCCTCGTCACCGGCGCCGCCTCGGGCATCGGCGCAGCCGTCGCCCGCCGGCTAGCAGCCAATGGCGCACACGTCGTCGTCGCCGACGTACAGGACGAGAAGGGCGAGGCTCTAGCCGCCGAGATCGGGGGCGTGTTCGCGCACGTCGACGTCACCGACACCGAGCAGATCAAGGCCGCCGTGGCCAGGGCCGGCGAGCTCGGCCCGCTGCGCGTGCTGGTCAACTCCGCCGGCATCGGTCCGGCTGCCCGCACGGTCGGCCGTGACGGCACAGTCGAGTCGGCCCACGACCTGGAGATGTACAAGTTGGTCATCGCGATCAACCTGATCGGCACGTTCGACGCGATCCGGGTCGCCGGCACCGCGATGGGCCTCCTCGAGCCGACCGAGACCGGCGAGCGCGGCGTGATCGTCAACATGGCCAGCGTGGCGGCGTTCGACGGCCAGATCGGGCAGGCGGCGTACTCCTCCTCCAAGGGCGGCATCGTCGGCATGACCCTTCCAGTGGCCCGCGACCTCGCGGCGATCGGCGTGCGCGTCAACACGGTGGCGCCCGGCCTGATCGACACCCCGATCTACGGCGAGGGCGAGCAGGCCGAGGCGTTCAAGGCCAAGCTGGGGGAGTCGGTGCTGTTCCCGAAGCGCCTTGGTCAGCCCGACGAGCTGGCGAGCATGGTCATCGAGTGCGTCACCAACTCGTACATGAACGGTGAGACGGTGCGCGTCGACGGCGGCATCCGGATGCCACCAAAGTGACCCACCTCAGGCGGGGGTAGCCACCTTCGTCTGCGTCCTGGCACCTGCGTCGACTTCGCCCAGCGCCCGGCTCTGCTCCAGCCACCCGGCGCGCTTCGCGTCAGTGGCGTTGCGTACGTCGGCGAAGCGGGTGACGGTCACCGGCTTGATCCCGCAGAACTCCATCGTCCTGCCCTTGATCTGCTTGACGGTGGAGTCACCGACGAACGGGAGGTACCAACGGGGCGAGTCCGAGGTGACGATCAACCGGCCGGTGCGGCCGTGCAGCAGACCCTCCGGTCGTCCGTTCTCCTGGTAGCTGAACGCCCACTCGATGATCAGCGCGCGGTCCAGGAAACCCTTGAGCACTGCAGGCACCGAGCCCCACCAGACCGGGGTGAGCACGGTGATGTGCTCGCTCAACTCGATCAGTTCGCGGGCCCGGGCGAGATCGGGTCGATGTCGAGGTCGCGGAGGGTCAGGGCGACCGCCGTGTCGCCGGCTCCGAGGACGTACTGCTGGGCGAGGGCGGCGGTGAGCGAGCCGGCGTCGGGATGGCCGTCGATGACGAGGGTGCGGGTCATGGAGTTCTCCTATTTGGGCACTGTCAACAATCTGGACAGTGACCACTTTGCGGTAGGATGTTGCTCGTGTCAAGATCCAGCGCGACCTATCACCACGGCAATCTGCAGGCGGCCCTCGAGGACGCCGCGCTCTCACTGCTCGCGACCCAGCCGGCGGCCAAGATCAGCCTCCGCGAGGTCGCACGGCGCGCGGGCGTGAGCCACAACGCGCCGTACCACCACTTCGGCGACCGGGCCGCGCTGCTCGGCGCCCTCGGAGTCCGCGCGATGGCAGACCTGCTCGCCGCCCAGGAGGACGCGGTCGCGGCGCACACCGAACCCGTCGAGCGGCTGCGCGCGCTGGGCGCGGCCTACGTCGGGTACGCCGCTGACCACCCGCAGGCGTTCGCGCTGGTGTTCGACCCGGAGTACTGCGCGGTCGGTGCACCATCGGCCGAGATGGTGCCGCTGATCGCCCGCAACGAGGAACTGCTGGGTGGCGAGGTGGCCGCACTCGTCGCCGAGCCCGGCTACGCAGGCCGGGACCCCCTGGCGCTGGCCGCGGCGCTGTGGTCGACCGTGCACGGCATGGCCCAGCTGATCATGCTCGGGCACCTGCCGCGCGAGGCCGCCGAGCCGGCGCTTGAGGCCCTGCTCGTGTGAGTCCGCCGAACCCGCTCGCCTCGTGACCCCCGCCGACCTACTCTTGGGGACATATGACGAACGCACCTGACTTCACGCTCGACACCGAGCTGGCCGCCACCGAGGGCTGGGACGAAGAAGGCGACGCCTACGAGCGCGTCTCCGCCGACGGCCCCGATCCGGAAGCCGACCCCACGATCGGCGCCCAGGACCTCGCCGAGCGCCACGCGCTCCGCCGGGTCGACGGCCTGCGCACCGAGCTCGAGGACATCACCGAGGTCGAGTACCGCCAGCTCCGGCTGGAGCGCGTCGTACTCGTCGGTGTCTGGACCGAGGGCACCGTCGCCGACGCCGAGAACTCCATGGCCGAGCTCGCCCTGCTCGCCGAGACTGCCGGCTCCGAGGTGCTCGAGGCGATCTACCAGCGCCGCCAGAAGCCCGACCCCGCGACGTACATCGGGCGCGGCAAGGTCGACGGACTCCGCGAGATCGTGCAGGCGACCGGCGCCGACACCGTGATCCTCGACGGTGACCTGGCGCCCAGCCAGCTGCGCAACCTGGAGGACAAGCTCAAGGTCAAGGCGATCGACCGGACCGCGCTGATCCTCGACATCTTCGCCCAGCACGCGAAGTCCAAGGAGGGCCAGGCGCAGGTCGAACTCGCCCAGCTCAACTACATGAAGCAGCGGCTGCGCGGCTGGGGTGGCAACCTCTCCCGTCAGGCCGGTGGCCGCGTCGGCGCCGACGGTGGCGGCATCGGTGGCCGTGGCCCCGGTGAGACCAAGATCGAGACCGACCGGCGGCGCATCAACACCAAGATCGCCAAGCTGCGCCGCGAGCTCAAGGACCTCAAGGGCACCCGCGAGACCAAGCGCCAGGAGCGGGTCCGCCACCACATCCCCAGCGTCGCGATCGCCGGCTACACCAACGCCGGCAAGTCGTCGTTGCTCAACCGGCTCACCAACGCCGGCGTGCTGGTCGACGACTCGCTGTTCGCGACGCTCGACGCCACCACCCGTCGTACGACGACCACTGACGGCCGCGTCTACACGATGTCCGACACCGTCGGTTTCGTGCGTCACCTGCCGCACCAGCTGATCGAGGCGTTCCGCTCGACGTTGGAGGAGGTCGGCGACTCCGACCTGATCCTGCACGTCGTCGACGGCTCGCACCCCGACCCCGAGGGCCAGCTGGCTGCGGTGCGTGAGGTGCTCGCCGAGATCAAGGCCGATCGGGTGCCCGAGCTCGTCGTGATCAACAAGGCCGACGCCGCCGACCCGATGGTGATCGCCCGCCTGCGACAGCGCGAGCCGCACTCAGTCGTGGTCAGCGCTCGCACGGGTGTCGGCATCGCCGACGCGTTGGCCGTCATCGAGAGCGAGCTACCGCGACCCGACGTCGCCTTCGCGGCGCTGCTGCCCTACGAGCGCGGCGACCTGCTCAACCGCATCCATCAGCAGGGCGAGATCGCCACCCTCGAGCACACCGCCGACGGCACCCATGTCACCGGCCGCGCCAACGACGACCTTGCGGGCGAGCTCGCGGCGTACGCCGTCTGACGTCTGACGTCGGCAGGTCGTCTCGACAAACCCAGCCCTGAGAGAGAGGGTGATCTGACGACGACTCGGAAGGCCCCCCACATGTCCAACAGTCCAGTCACTCCACGGTCCCTGCTCGTACCCGGCCTGGCCCTGGCACTCGCCGGCTCGCTCGCCCTCACCGCGACCCAGGCCTCGGCGCAAGACAGCGGCAAGCGCGAAGCGGCTGCGCCGCCCGCGCGCCAGCAAGCCGGGGGCCTGGCCAAGCAGGCCACGGCGACCGGCTACGGCGGCGCCGTCAGCAGCGTCGACCCGACGGCCACGCGCGTCGGCCTCAAGGTGCTCAAGCAGGGCGGCAACGCGGTCGACGCCGCGGTGGCCACGGCCGCCGCCCTCGGCGTGACCGAGCCCTACAGCGCCGGCATCGGCGGTGGCGGCTACTTCGTCTACTACAACGCCAAGAAGCAGAAGGTCTCCACCATCGACGGACGCGAGACCGCGCCGGCGGCGATGAAGGGCGACGCGTTCATCGACAAGGCGACCGGCAAGCCCTACAACTTCACGCCCGAGCTGGTCACCAGCGGCGTCTCGGTCGGCGTGCCCGGCACCCTTGCCACCTGGGACAGGGCGATGCGCAAGTGGGGCACCCTCGACCTGGCCGGCGCCATGAAGCCCGCCAGGAAGGTCGCCCGCAAGGGCTTCCGGGTCGACGACACGTTCCGCTCGCAGACACTGGACAACAAGGTGCGTTTCGACGCGTTCACGTCCACGCGCGAGCTGTACCTGCCGGGCGGCGACGCGCCGGCCGTCGACTCGGTGTTCAAGAACAAGGCGCTCGCCCGCACCTACGCCATCATCGCCCGCAAGGGCATCAAGGCGTTCTACAACGGCAAGCTCTCGGGCGAGATCGTGAAGGCGGTGACCGCGCCGCCGAAGACCAGCACCACCAAGCTGCCGGTGCCGGTCGGCTCCATGACGCGCGCTGACCTCAAGAACTACAAGGCCATCCCGCAGAAGCCGAGCAAGGTGGGCTACCGCGGCTACGACGTCTACGGCATGGCGCCGTCGTCGTCGGGCGGCTCGACGGTCGGCGAGGCACTCAACATCCTCGAGCAGTACGACGTCGGCTCCATGTCTGACGCCGACGCGCTACACCGCTACCTCGAGGCCAGTGCCCTGGCGTTCGCCGACCGCGGCAAGTACCTCGGCGACCCGAGGTTCGTCGACGTCCCGCTCGACAACCTGCTGAGCGACACCTTCGCCAAGGAGCGGGCCTGCTCGATCGACCCGGCCAAGGCGCTCACCAAGCCGGTCGCGGCCGGTGACGTCGCGGCGTACGACGGAGTGTGCACGCCGGCTGCGGCCCAGAACGGCGCCGTCGACACCGACACCGAGAACATCTCGACGACCAACCTGACCGTGACCGACAAGGACGGCAACGTCGTCGAGTACACCCTCACGATCGAGCAGACCGGTGGCTCGGGCATCGTCGTACCCCACCGCGGATTCCTGCTCAACAACGAGCTGACCGACTTCTCCACGGTGTACGTCGCGGCCGACCCCAACCGCATCCAGCCCGGCAAGCGTCCGCGCTCGTCGATGTCGCCGACCATCATCCTCAAGGACCGGAAGCCGTTCCTGGCGCTCGGTTCGCCCGGTGGCTCGACGATCATCACCACGGTGCTGCAGATGATCTTCAACCGCATCGACCGCGACATGACGGTGCAGGAGGCCATCGCGGCGCCGCGTGCCACCCAGCGCAACACCGCCAACGTCACCGCCGAGCCGGCCTTCATCACGGCGTACGACGCGTTGCTCAAGCCGCTGGGTCACAAGCTGGTGCCCGCAGGGGACGCGTTCACCAGCGCCGCCGAGATCGGTGCCGCGACCGCCATCGAGTTCGGAAGGAAGGGCAAGGTCACCGCCGTGGCCGAGCCTGTACGACGTGGTGGTGGCGCCGCGGGCGTGGTCTCCAAGAGGCGCCGCTGATCTCGGGTAGTCCAGTCACTTCTTGTCGTTGTGCACCACCGACGACGACCGCACGTGACTGGACTACCCGAAGTTTTGGGGCAGCCCGCATGACTGGGGGAGGATTCGCACCATGTCTCGCGGTGCGCTAGTCCGTCTCCTGCTTGTCCTCGGCCTCCTCGGCGGATGTGCGGCCCTCGCGCTGACGGTGAAGCCCAACCTGGGGCTCGACCTCCGGGGCGGCGCACAATTCGTCTTCCAGGCGACCGGCACTGAAGAAGCTCCTGCCAACGCCGAGAACGTCGACAAGACGCTCGAGGTCCTGCGCGGCCGCGTGGACGCCCTCGGCGTCGCCGAGTCGACGCTGGTCCGCCAGGGCGAGAACCGGATCCTCGTCGAGCTCCCGGGCGTCACCAACGACGAGGAGGCGCAGCAGGCCGAGGAGCGCATCGGCCAGACGGCCCAGCTCTCGGCCCACCCGGTCATCACGAGCCTGCGGGCCGAGCCCACCGAGGAGCAGCTGGCCAAGGCCGAGGAGCAGGACCGCCAGATCCTGCCCTCCGACCAGGGCGACTTCCTCGAGATCGGTCCGACCGCCCTCGCCGGCGAGGACATCACTGGCGCCGACGGGCTCCAGCGGGAGCAGGCCGTCGGCTACGTCGTGGTGCTCAGTTTCAGCGGTGCCGGGGGTGACGCGTGGGCCGACATAACCGGCAAGGCCGCCTGCAACCCGCTGGGCGACCCCAAGCGTCGCGTGGCCATCGTGCTCGACAAGCAGATCATCACCTCGCCCGAGGTCAACGAGGGGGTGGGCTGTGATGTCGGCATCCAGGGCGGCGGCACGGACATTACGGGCGACTTCTCCCTGACCGAGGCCCAGGACCTGGCCGCCCTCATCGAGGGCGGCGCGCTGCCCCTCGAGCTCGAGCTGATCTCGGACCGCCTGGTCGGCCCGACCCTCGGCGCCCAGGCGATCGACGCCTCGCTCGAGGCCGGCGTCCTCGGCATCATCCTGACTGGCCTCTTCATCATCTTCGTCTACCGCCTCGTCGGCGCGATGGCCACGATGGCGCTCGCGTCGTACGCCCTGCTCGCCTACGCCATGCTGCTGGCGCTCGGCTCGACGCTGACCCTGCCGGGTCTGGCGGGCTTCGTGCTCGCCATCGGCATGGCGATCGACGCCAACGTGCTCGTCTTCGAGCGTGCGCGCGAAGAGTACACCGCCTACCCGTCGGCCGGCCTTCGGCGCGCCCTCGCGATGGGCTTCAACAAGGCGTGGAGCGCCATCATCGACTCCAACGTCACCACCCTGCTCGCCGCCGGCCTGCTCTTCCTGCTCGGCTCCGGCCCGATCAAGGGCTTCGGCGTCACCCTGTCGATCGGTGTCGTCGCGTCGATGATCTCCGCGCTGATCATCGCCCGGGTGCTGGCGGAGATCTGCGTCGCGACCAAGTTCGTCGAGCGGCGGCCGATGCTCAGCGGTCTCGGCAACATCGGTCGCGTCCGGACCTGGCTGGACAACAAGGAACCCGACCTGATGGGCAAGCGCAAGCTGTGGCTCGGCATCTCGGGCGCCGCGCTGGTGCTGGCCCTGACCGGCATCTTCACCCAGGGTCTCAACATGGGCGTGGAGTTCACCGGTGGGCGCCAGCTCGACTACTCCGTGAGCAAGACCATCTCGGTCGACGACGCGCGTGCGGCGATCGCCGACGCCGGCTTCCCCCAGGCGGTCGTGCAGGGCGCTGACACCGCCGACTTCACGGTGCGTACGGGCGAGATCACAAACGACGAGGTGCAGCAGATCGAGGACGCGCTCGCCGCCGTCGGTGGCGACGTGGATAAGGTCGACGACCAGACGATCGGCGCCGCCTTGGGCGACGAGCTGCGCGACAGGGCACTGATCGCGTTCGGTGTGGCGCTGCTGGTCCAGCTCATTTATCTCGCGTTCCGGTTCAAGTGGACCTTCGGGGTCTCCGCCGTGGTCGCGATGTTCCACGACGTGGTCCTGGTGGTCGGGCTGTTCGCCTGGCTGCAGAAGCCCATCGACGGCGTCTTCCTGGCCGCGGCGATGACGATCATCGGCCTGTCGATCAACGACACCGTCGTCGTGTTCGACCGCATCCGCGAGCGCTGGCACAACTCGCGCCCCGAGGACAAGTTCACCTTCCTGGCCAACAAGGCCGCGGTCGAGACGATGCCGCGGACGGTCAACACCGGCCTCGGGTCGATGTTCATCCTCGCGGCGCTTGCCATCCTCGGTGGCGACTCGCTGCGCGACTTCGCGATCGCGCTGCTCGTGGGTCTCGTCGTCGGGACCTACTCCTCGGTGTTCACCGCCACACCGCTGCTCACTTACTTCCAGGGGGAGTGGCCGATGAGCCGCGTCAAGCGGGAGAAGATGGTCCGCACCCCCGACGACTCCGGCGCCGTGATCTGAGCGGTCATCTGGGATGAGCGCTGGTCATCGTCGCAGTCACCCCCGGTGATAACTTGTGACGAGCCAATTGCCGGTTCATTTAAGGCGCGTCATCATTTTGATCTCGGGAGACTTCATGCGTGGACGAAGTGGCTGGTTGGATTGGGCTTGACCGTGGCTTGCGGTGCGGTGACGGCGCCCTCGTCGGCAGTCGTGCCGAGAGAAGGAACGCTCGATGCTCGGATCGCAGCGCACAGTGCAGTGCCGGCGGCTAGAGCGAAAGCATCGGGCTGCTACGAATGGCGGAGCGCCGTAGCTGGACTTGGGTCGTGGGCCACGTCCGAGCCCAACTGCGGCATGTATGGGGGGACTTGGACCTACACGTGGCAAACTCAGCCGGGAACCAACACGCGAATCTGTGTTGAAGGCCGCCGAACAGTCAGGGTCGACGGGCAATGGGTGTACCGATGGACCACCCTTGGCTGTGGGACGGGCGGCACTGCGAACGTGCAGTCGGGAACGTCCAGTGGTTTGTCGTCCCCTGCTGTCCGCGCCAAGGTTCAGCCCGGTTTCCTGGGCGGCGCATACAAGTGGAAGGCAAGCTGACAGAGCCGACCGGCAGAATCTCCGAATTCTGACGGATCTCAACCCCAACAAAGATTGACCGGGGTGTTGCACGGTGACGAACTGACCGGCGGCCGGCTGGTGGTCCAGTTGCCAGACCGGTCGTCGGTCGTCGGCCGTCTTGGGCAGGTCGAGAGCGCACCGCAGGGAACGATGCCCGCGTTGTCGGTGCGCGCCCGTAGGGTTCTTGAGTGCCTGACTCCGACGACCAACCCGAGCGCTCCACCCCCGCTGTCTCCGGGGTGCTCGCCACTGGGTGAAGGCACTCGGCGGGCAGGAGCGCGGCGGCCAGATCGAGATGGACGAGGCGGTCGCGCGGGCGCTGGGCGCCGGAAAGCATCTCCTCGTCCGGGCCGGCACCGGCAAGTCGCTGGCCTACGTCGCCCCCAGCCTGCTCCACCACGACCGGGGTCGTGGTCGCCACGGCGACGCTGACCCTGCAGCACCAGCCCAACGAGCAGGACATCCCGCGGCTGGTCGAGGCGAGCGGCGACGAGGCCGATGCGACGTCCGCCGTGCTGTTGGGTCGGGGCAACTACGCCTGCCTGCACCGCATCCGCGAGGGCGTGACCGACGAACAGGGTCTCCTCGACGTGCCGACGGGGTCGATGGCCGAGAAGGTGCTCGAGTTGCGGTCATGGGCTGAGAAGGAGACGAGGCCGGCGGCAGCGACGAGCGCGACAACGCTCCTCGCCACACCGACCGCGAATGGCGACAGGTGAGCGTCAACCACCGCGAGTGCCTCGGCGCGACGAAGCGCCCGGTTGCCTCTGATTGCTTCGCCGAGCGGGCGCGGGAGAAGGCGCAGCAGTCCCACCTGATCGTCACCAACCTCTCGCTGCTCGCGATCGACGCGATCGAGCGGGTGCCGATGATCCCCGGCTACGACGCGGTGGCGATCGACGAGGCGCACGAGCTCACCGCGCGGGTCACCCAGGCGGGGATCGACGAGCTGGCGGTCAACGACGTCGAGCGGGCATCCTGGCGCTCCCAGCGTGGGGTCGAGGACGAGTCGGCCCATGCGCTGAGCGAGGCCGCTGACTCCTTGGCGGAGGCGATCGAGGCCACCGCCGCAAGTGCCTGTCGGCCTACCCCAAGGACGCGCCTTCTCCGACGGCGACGCCGGCCGCACCCAGGACAAGGGCATGGTGCAGGAGGTCATCGTCAACGCCGAGCGGATGGCCGCCAACCTCGAGTGTGATGTGCTCTGGCTCAACGAGGCGCGCGTCCGCGTCCCCGCGCTGCTGCACGTCGCGCCGCTGCAGGTTGTGGGGGCCGATGCGCGACAAGCTGCTGACCGACAAGACGTTGGTGTTCACGAGCGCGACGTTGATGCTCGGTGCGATTTCAACGCGGTCGCCGCCTCGCTCGGCCTCAAGCCGACCGAGCGCGAGGCGCTGTCTCGCTCCGGCGCCGTGTCGCCGTGGCGGGGGATCCACGTCGGGTCGCCGTTCGACTACGGTCAGCAGGCAATCCTGTGCGTCGCCCGCCACCTCCCTGCCCCCGGCCGCGGCGGCCTGTGCCCAGGGTGACCCCAACCGGATCGCGATCGTGCTCGACGGCGAGATCATCTCCTCCCCGAGCGTGAACGTGCCGTGTGGTGGCTCCATCAGGGACACCACCGACATCACCGGCTCGTTCACCCTCACCGAGGCCAAGGATCTCTCCGTCCTGATTGAGGGCGGCGCCCTGCCACTGCCCGTCGAGGTCATCGAGCAGCGCGTCGTCGGCCCGACGCTCGGCAAGGCCGCCATCGACGCTTCGTGGCAGGCGGGCTTGATCGGGCTGCTGCTGACCGGCCTCTTCATTGCCGGTGTCTACTGGTTCGTCGGCCTCCTCGCGGCGCTCGCGCTGACGTCGTACGCGCTGCTCGCCTACGCCATGCTCGTCGGCCTCGGCTCGACCCTGACGCTGCCCGGCCTGGCCGGCTTCGTGCTCGCGATCGGTCTGGCCATCGACGCCAACGTGCTGGTCTTCGAGCGCGCCCGTGAGGAGTACGCCGCCAACCCGTCCGCCGGCCTGCGACGAGCACTGACGATCGGCTTCAACAAGGCGTGGAGCGCCATCATCGACTCCAACGTCACCACGCTGCTTGCGGCGGCGCTGCTCTTCATCCTGGGTTCGGGTCCGATCAAGGGCTTCGGTGTCACGCTGTCGATCGGTGTGGTGGCCTCCATGATCTCGGCGCTGGTGATCGCCCGAGTGCTCACCGAGATCGGTGTCTCCAACCGCTGGGTCGAGCAGCGACCGGGGTTCAGCGGCATCGGCTCGGTCGGCAGGGTCCGCCTCTGGCTCGAGCGCCGCGACCCCGACCTGATGTCGCGCCGTGCGCTGTGGCTGGCCGTCTCCGGTGCGGCCCTGGTGTTCGCCGTGTCGGGCATCGTCAGCCAGGGGCTCAACCTGGGTGTCGAGTTCACCGGTGGGCGGGTGCTCGAGTACTCCACCACCACGCCGATCTCCGCCGACAGGGCACGCGAGGTTGTCTCCGAGGTCGGCTACCCCGAGGCCACGGTGCAGGAGTCCGACGACGACAAGATCACCGTGCGCACGGGCCAGATCAGCGACGACGAGGCGATCAAGATCGAGACGGCGATCGGCGACGCCGCTGGCGGCGCCACCAAGGAGCGCGACGAGAAGATCGGTGCCTCACTCGGCACCGAACTGCGCGACAAGGCCCTGATCGCCCTGGGCATCGCGCTCCTCGTGCAGATGGTCTACCTGGCCTTCCGCTTCAAGTGGACCTTCGGCGTCGCGGCGGTGCTCGCGATGTTCCACGACGTGGTCATCGTCACCGGTGTCTTCGCCTGGCTGGGCAAGCCCATCGACGGCATCTTCCTGGCCGCCGCGCTGACCATCGTCGGACTGTCGGTCAACGACACCGTCGTCGTCTTCGACCGGGTGCGCGAGCGCTGGCAGGGCTCCCGCCCCGAGCAGACCTTCAACCGGCTCGCCAACAAGGCCGCCGTCGAGACGATGCCGCGCACGGTCAACACCGGCCTCGGCGCGATGTTCATCCTGGCCGCGCTCGCCGTGCTCGGCGGAGACTCGCTGCGCGACTTCGCCATCGCCCTGCTGCTCGGCCTGATCATCGGCACCTACTCCTCGGTGTTCACCGCGACCCCGCTGGTGACCTACTTCCAGGAGCGCTGGCCGATGTCGCGCGCGGCGAAGGTGCCGCGCACCAGCGAGCCCCGGGACTCCGGCGCCGTCATCTGACGGACCGCTTCTCGGGGTAGTCCGGGGCAGATCGCACCTTCCGAGGCGAAATCAGGTGCGATCTGCCCCGGACTACCCCAAGGAACGCCGGCGTACGCTCGCGACATGACCTTTCTGATCATCCTGCTCGTTGTCGTGGTGGCCGCAGTGGCGTGGAAGATGCGGGTCCCGCTGCTGGCCAAGGTGCTCGGCCAGTCCGAGGGCCGCGTCAACCGGCAGATCAACCGCAAGCGCTGACCGACGGGTCAGTTGCCCGCCAGCCGTGACAGCGCCTTGCGCACGACGGCCGGGTCGGTCGTGGTCCACATCGGCGGCAGGCTCGCCTTGAGGAACCCGCCGTACCTCGCGGTCGACAGCCGAGGATCGAGTACGGCGACCACGCCACGGTCGGTGGTCGTGCGAATGAGCCGCCCGGACCCCTGCGCAAGCAGCAGCGCGGCATGGGTGGCCGCGACCTGCATGAAGCCGTTGCCGCCCGCCTTGTCGGCGGCCCGCTGACGCGCCGACATGAGCGGGTCGTCGGGCCGCGGGAACGGGATCCGGTCGATGATCACCAGCTGGCACGTCTCGCCGGGGACGTCGAGGCCCTGCCACAGCGAGAGCGTGCCGAACAAGCAGGTGTGCGGGTCGTCGACGAACTGCCTCGCCAGCTCAGGCAGCTGAGCGTCGCCCTGGGCAAGGATCGTGAGGTGGGGGAGCCGCAGGCGCATCGCCTCGGCGGCGGCCTCGGCGGCCCGTCGTGACGAGAACAAGCCCAGCGTGCGGCCCTCGGCCGCGTCGACCAGCTCGGCGATCTCGTCGAGCTGGGCAGTGCCGAGGCCGTCGCGGCCGGGCGGCGGCAGGTGGCGGGCGACGTACAGGATGGCCTGCTGGCCGTAGTTGAACGGCGACCCGACGTCGATGCCGCGCCAGGGCAGCACGCCGTCAGCACGCTTGATCGGCTCGTCGAGCACCCGCTCGGAAGGCTTGAGCCCGAGCGAAGTGGCGACCGCGTTGAAGTCGCCGCCGAGCATCAGGGTGGCCGAGGTGAACACGACGGTCGTGTCGGTCAGCAGCTTGTCGCGCATCGGCCCCCACACCTGGAGGGGAGCCACGTGGAGCCGGGCCGGGATGCGGTCGCGGGCCTCGTTGAGCCAGAGCACGTCGGCCTCGGCATGCTTGGCCATCCGCTCTGCGTTGACGAACACCTCCTGCACGAAGCCCTTTGCCTGGGTACGGCCGGCGTCGGAGTCACCGTCGCCCGCCGACTCCTTCGGGAAGGCCGAGACCAACGCGCGGGCGGCGTCGCGCACCAGCACCAGCGCGTCGGAGAGCTGCTCGCCCATCGTGTCGATGCGACCCGGCTCGGTGCGGGACAGTGCGTCGGCGAGCGCCTCGCCGGCGTCGGACAGGTCGTCGGCCTGCTCGCCGTCGATGTGCCGCTGGGCGCGACGCGCAGCTCGCTCGACGTCGTTGGCGGCAAGCTCGTCGGTCGCCGCCTGGGTGACCCGTCCGGTGAGCTCGTGGGCCTCGTCGATCACCACCGCGTCGTAGTCGGGGATCATCGGCACCCCCTCGATCGCGTCGATCGCGAGCAGCGAGTGGTTGGTGACGATCAGGTGCGAGCGCTGGGCCTTCTCCTTGGCGCGCTCGGCGAAGCACTCCTGGGCGAACGGGCACTTGGTGGCGCCGAGGCACTCGCGGTGGTTGACGCTGACCTGCCGCCAGACCCGGTCGGTGTGCCGGGGGGCGTTGTCGCGCTCGCCGCTACCGCCGTCCAAGCTCTGCTTCTCGGCCCACTCGCGCAGCTTGATGACCTCGCCGCCGAGCGACCCGGTGGGCAGGTCGACGAGCACGCCCTGGTCGTCGGGCACGCCTTCGCGGATGCGGTGGAGGCAGGCGTAGTTGGAGCGACCCTTCAACACGGCGTACGACGTGTCGATGGTGCCGCCGACCGCCTCGACCAGGCGGGGGAGGTCGCGCTCGACCAGCTGGTGCTGGAGGGCGAGCGTCGCGGTGGCGATCACGACCCGCTTGCCGTGCAGCAGGCTCGGCACGAGGTAGCCGAGCGACTTGCCGGTGCCGGTGCCGGCCTGGACGAGGAGGTGCTCGCCGCCCTCCATCGCGTCGGCGACGGCGTCGGCCATCTGCACCTGGCCGTCGCGCTGCTCGCCCCCGAGGGCAGTGACCGCTTCGGACAGCACCTCGTGCACCCGGCTGTGCGGGTTGCTGGGGATGTCGTCCTGATCGGTCACCCGGGCACCTTATGTGCAGGCGCCGACAGTGACCGACCCACCGCGGTCACATGCGGCGCAGGACCGCCGTGACGATGCCGAGGATGCTGGCGTTGGACCCGTCGATGGGGTCGTAGGCGTCGTTGTGGGGGAGCAGCCAGACGTGGCCGTCCTTGCGCTGGAACGTCTTGACGGTGGCTTCGCCCTCGATCAGCGCGGCCACGATGTCGCCGTTCTCGGCGGTCTGCTCCTGGCGGATGACGACGAAGTCGCCGTTGCAGATGGCCGCGTCGATCATCGAGTCACCGGCGACCTCGAGCATGAAGAGCGTGCCCTCGCCGACCAGCGAGCGAGGCAGCGGGAAGACCTCCTCGATGCGCTCGTCGGCGAGAATCGGACCACCGGCGGCGATGCGCCCGACCATCGGGACGTAGGTGGCCGGCGGCATCGCGTCGCCAATGTCGGACTCGTCGATCGAGCTCTCCTCGGCCGAGTTGCCGAGCGACCGACGCGCGGCCATCACCTCGGGCAGGAACACCTCTAGGGCCCTCGGCCGGTTGGGGTCGCGCTTGAGGAAGCCCTTCTCCTCGAGCGTCTTGAGCTGGTGGGCGACGCTGCTCGAACTGGTGAGCCCGACCGCCTCGCCGATCTCGCGCATGCTCGGCGGGTAGCCGCGCATCTCGATGGCGTCCTTGATCGTGGCCAGCACGCGCTGCTGGCGGGGGGTCAGACCGGTGGCGTCGGGGGGCCCGTCGGGCATCTCGAGCACCTTCTTGCCGGTGCCGCTTGTCTTGGCCATGGGTCCTCCTGGATGTCACGCTGTGGATCGTCTCGCCGGTTGCCTCACCGTAGACCGATCACGGCATGACTTCAAACAAGTGTTCGAACGGCGTGTCGTGCCACACTCCCGGCATGGAGACGAGCTGTGTGGTCACCGGAGCCGGTCGCGGGATCGGCCGGGCGATCGCCGAACAGATGGTTCGTCGCGGTCATCACGTGGTCGTGGCCGACCTCGACGGAGCGGCCGCGACGGCCACCGCGGCCGAGATCGGGGCCGCCGAGGGCATCGCGCAGGACGTCCGCGATCCCGAGTCGCACCGGGTCGTCGCCGCGGCAGCCTCGCGCCACGGCGTACTCACCGCGTGGTTCAACAACGCCGGCGTCGGCGACGACGGCCGGCTCTCCGAGCTGATCGAGGAGCAGGTACGCCGCCTCGTCGAGGTCAACGTCCTCGGCTGCATGTGGGGCACTCGCACCGCCCTCGAGGCGTTCGGACCGGGTGGAGGCGACATCGTCAACACCGCCTCGATCGCCGGCCTCGGACCCGTCCCCGGCTACAGCGTGTACGCCGCCACGAAGGCCGCTGTCGTCTCACTGACCATGTCGTGCGACGCCGAGACCCCACGCGGCGTGCGCGTGCACGCGCTCTGCCCCGACGGGGTGCAGACGGCGATGCTCAACGCTCAGAACCCGGACGGCATCGGCTCCCAGCTCGTGCACTCCAGCACGATCCTCACCGTCGACGACGTGGCGCGTGCCGCCGTCGGGCTGGTCGGCTCGCGCCGCGTCGTACTCGCGGTGCCTGCCTGGCGCGGCGGTCTCGTCCGTGCCAGCACCCTTGCGCCCGGCGTGGCGGCCCACGGTCTCGGACTGTTCGCCGCGCTCGGTCGCCGGGCGATCGCCAAGCGCCGCTGAGCGTTCAGTTCACCAGGGTTGGCCGGGACTCGAGCACGTCGAGCTCCTGGGCCTCGTCGACCTTGGTGACAGTGCCGTCGACCCGGCCCTGGGGCTCGCTTGACGCGCATTTGGCAGGGCATCGACCTGTGGTACATTATTTGCATGCACATGCAGGCAGATCGATTCAAGAACTTCTTGTGGGCGTGACGTGAGCGTCGCGTGGTCCAAGGTGGCCGCATTCGCGTCTGCGGTCGACGCCAGCCTGGACAAGTGGCTTGCGGACACCCATCGGATCGGGCTGACGGAGTTCCGCGCCCTGACCTTTCTGAGTCAAGCCCGAGATAGGGAGCTCCGGGTCAACGACCTCGCGCAGCGGGTCGGCCTGAACCAGAGTTCCACGACGCGCCTGGTGAGCCGGCTGGAGGCGAAGGGGTTGGCACGGCGCGATGTCTGCGAGGATGACGGACGCGGCGTTTACGCAGTCATCACCGATCAAGGCGAGACACTGTTCCGCGAGGTGCGGGGTCCCTACGAGGACCGGTTGCACGAGCTCCTGAGCAAGGCTGCCGTGCACTTTCCGCAGCTGGACGTGCGCCTACTCGGCCACGCCCTCCGCGAGGTCGAATCCCTGATCACTCCCTGAACGAGAGTCATTGCGGCAATCCCAAAGCATGCCTAGGTGCATGTGTGTACATGCAGAGAAAGATCCAGCGAGAGGAGCCCATGGTCATGAGCACGAAAGTTGAAGTGTTCGTGGACTACGTCTGCCCGTTCTGCTTCCTGGTCGAGGACGCTGTGGCGCAACTCGAGCGGGATCGCGATGTGGAGATCGAGATCCGCCCGTTCGAGCTGCGACCGGACCCGGTACCCACACTGAGGGCGGAGGACGACTATCTGCCTCGCATCTGGCGCCGCTCGGTCTATCCGATGGCCCGGCGGATCGGGGTGGACATCGCGTTGCCGACGATGTCTCCGCAACCCCGGACCGCGAAGGCGTTCGCCGTGCTGCAGCTGGCACAGGAGCAGGGACTGGCGCGCGAGTACTCGACCGCGATGTTCCGCGCCTTCTTCCAGCAGGACCGCAACATCGGCGAGGACGATGTAGTCATCGGCGTCGCCGCGTCCTCCGGGCTCGACCGGTCGCAGGTGGAGCAGGCCCTTGTCAGCCAGGAGCGGCGCGATCGCCAGCTCGTTCACCAGCGGCACGCGGTCGAGACGGTGGGGGTCACTGCCGTGCCCAGTTTCCGGGTGAACGGCCGGCTGATTTCCGGAGTTCTGGATGCCGACCGGCTGAAGCGCGCCACCGACGAGGCCACCGGCTCGGAGCAGGCATCGTGATCGGGACCGAACCCGAGCTGGCCGGGCTGATGGCCGAGGCGGTCGAGTTCAGCATCCGGCACGTGGCATCCGGTGGCTTGCCCTTCGTCGGCGTCATCTCGGACGACTGCGGAGACCAGAGCGATTTCGGCGTCAACGAGGTCCACAGGACGGGTGACCCATCCGCGCACGCCGAGATCGTCGCCATGCGACAGGCCATGGAGGACCGCGGCGCACCAGACCTGCGCGGATTGCGTCTGCTGGCCACCGGCGAACCCTGTGGCCTGTGCTATCGGTTCGCCATGGACCGCGGTATCGAGCGAATCTACGTAGCCGTCGACGCGGACACCGTCGCAGCCCACGGTTTCGACTACCGCCACAGCTACCCAGCGTTCGGCATCGACCGCTCCCGACCCACCGACCTCGTCCGCCCGCTCCCGGTCGAGCGCGGCCGGGAACCGTTCGACCTCTTCCATCGAATGAACATGAAAGGAACATCATCATGAGTTGGCTCTACCTAGGCATTGCCACCATCTTCGAAGTCGCCGTCGGCATCTTCGCAAGCAAGGCAAATGGCTTCACAAAACTGTCGTGGACAACCGGCACCCTCGTCAGCGGTGCGATCGCCACCTTCTTCCTCGGCCTGGCCCTCTTGACCTTCGACGTCGGCGTCGGCTACGCGATCTGGACCAGCGTGGCAGGCGTCGGGATCGTCATCGTCAGCGCCCTGTTCCTCGGCCAGCGCCTGTACTGGAAGCAGGCCCTCGGCATCGCCGTCGTCATCGGCGGTGTCGTCGGACTCCAGCTCAGCGGGGCCGCATAACCGGTCCCTCCCCGACCATCCTGAAAGGACCCATGTGATGACCACTACCACGAACACCGAAAAGAAGGCCGGCGCCTGGCTGGTCCTGCTGCTGGCCGGCGCATTCGAGATCGGCTACGCGCTCAGCGTGGCCGGCAGCGAAGGATTCACCATCCTCGGATGGTCGATCTCCGCCTTCGTCTTCTTCCTGCTCACCTTGTTCTGCCTCAGCGTCGCTCTCAAAGCCATCGACGTCGGCATCGGCTACGCCGTGTGGGCCGGGATCGGAGCGGTCGGCGCCGCGCTCCTGGGGCCCGTCTTCTTCGACGAGGTCCTGACCCCGGTCCGTGCCTTCTGGCTAGCCGTCATCATCGGCGGCGTCGTCTGGCTCAAGCTCGCCGACAGCCCCAAGATTCCGCGCACCAAGCACGAGGTCACGAGCTAGGAGGCTCGACCATCACGAGTAGGGCCGTTGTCCCCGCCCACGGCGCGCGAGGTGCCGCAGTCGCCGCGGGCGGGGCCTTCGCCGCCTTCTACACCTTCTACGCCGCAGCGACCAGCGTCTTCGCTGGCGCGGTGCCATCGCCTGGGGGTTCGTCTCGCGGCGTTGCCCTTCGGCGGGCACTGGCCCGGTTCGGTGCTCGTTGAGGTCGGGTTCGGCGTGATCGTCTCGGCAGTGTCGTGTTGGTCAAAGAGCTTGCCTCGGCCGGCCAGGTCGGGTAAGCACTCGGCGTGTATGGCTTCGGGTCAGTCTGTTCCTCGCTCACCGGGCCTGCCTTCCGCGAGTGGCCGCCGCTGGGCACTTCATCGCGGCCGCACTCATACCGGCTTTCGTGACACGCGCACCCACGGCGCCAGCGTCGGGGTGGTCCGACCGGCTCGCCAACGCCAGCAGCCCCGGACAGCGGGCAACAAGCAGCGAGTAGGCCGAGGCGGCTGCGCGCCATGCAAGACCAACTTCGCGAGACGGCCGATTCCGAACCATCGGTCCGCTGTCAGCCTAGATAGACGCTGGCCGCTCAGCTGCCGTCGCCCGGAGCCTGTGGACAGCCACGACGCGGCGACACGCCTCGAACATTTGTTCGGGCAGGTGCTTGACCTGTTCGAACACATGCTCTAATGTCGCACACATGTTCGATCGAACGTCTGATCGACCTACCGAGACTGTCGGTGGTCGCCACTAGACATCGATCAACAACCAACTAGGCAGACCGCCCCCTTCCCCAGGAGGTCCCGATGAGCACCATGACCACCACGCCCTACCCCACCTTGACGCTGGCTCCGGTCCGCGACCTGCGCCCCGTGCGTACGACGCCGCAGCCCGCCGCTGCTCAGCTACGCCTCACCCGGCGTGGCCGGCTCGTCGTGCTCCTCGCGACGCTGGCTGTTGCCCTGGTGATCGGCGTCTTCCTGGGCACCGGCTCCGTGGCGAGCGAGCAGGGCGGCACGCCCGAGCCGACACGCGTGGTCATGGTGGGCGAGGGCGAGACCCTGTGGGGCATCGCGTCGGAGGCGGCCGGGGACGACAGCACCCGCGAGATGGTCTCGAGGATCGAACGGCTCAATGCGCTCGACACCGCGATGGTGACCGCCGGCCAGAAGCTGCGCGTTCCCATCGCAGAATGACTTACAACTGAATATTCCACCAGCCGACTCGACCCCGGCTGGTGGGCCGGGGAAGACGGGGGGCGGGCCATCTGGCCCGCCCTTCGCGGCGTCCGGGGCCTGCGGTGGTCGAGCAGAGCCGAGACTCAGCGCGCTGCGCGCCGACCGCCCGGGATGCGCGGGGGAGCGGGGTGGCCATCGTCGGCCTTGGGCCGCTGCTCCAGCAAGCGCAGCAGCCGGGTGATCAGAAGCAACCCGATGAACAGGCACGCCACCGCACCCAGCGAGGCCAGGCCGAGCAGCCACCAGCCTGCCGACTGTCCGGAGCGGGCCGAGCTGCCGAAGTCGATGGCGACATACACCAGATAGCCCCAGGCGACGATGAGCAGCGTGATGCCGATGGCATAGCCGAGGGCGGCCGAGAGGTTGACTCGCGACTGCTTCGCAGCCCTCCGCGACCCAGCACTCTTCCCCGTCACGAGGACATTGTGACCGATCCGGTCGACGCGCACGACACGCCGCTACCAAGGACCGGAAATGAGTAGTCATTCGGCCCCTGACCTGCACCTTTGTCGCACCGTCTGGGCCCGTTGGAAAACTTGTCGGGTTCGGCTTGCCAATCCCTGGTGCCGCGACGTACGGTTACCACAACATCTAGGACTTACACCGGTGTAGTTATCCACATCTAGTGCACAGCTGCCCGGCGTGTGGCCCACAGCACAGCAGTAGTTCATCCACAGGAATCAGACCTTCATCCACAGGCGTTACACCCTACGAAGGGTGCTATTTGTCGCGCCCCGACGATGACTGGCCAGCTACGAGAGGAGGCCGCGAGATGCACTGCCCCTACTGCCGCACCACCGACACCCGGGTCATCGACTCGCGCGTCTCCGACGACGGCGGCCAGATCCGCCGGCGACGTACCTGCCAGGACTGCGGCAAGCGGTTCAGCACGGTCGAGCTGATGCAGCTGGTCGTCCTCAAGCGCTCCGGGGCCACCGAGCCGTTCACCCGCGACAAGGCGATCTCCGGGGTCCGGAAGGCCTGCAAGGGCCGCCCGGTCACCGAGGACCAGCTCGCCTGTCTCGGCCAGGCCGTCGAGGACGCCCTGCGCAGCGACGGCTTCGCCGAGGTCCCGGCCCACGAGGTGGGCCTGGCGATCCTGGCGCCGTTGCGAGAGCTCGACGAAGTCGCCTACCTCCGCTTCGCCAGCGTCTACCGGGCGTTCGAGTCGGCCGACGACTTCGAGGACGAGATAGCGATGTTGCGCGCCGAGCGCGCCGTACCAAGCCCGCCGGAGACCGCTGAAGCGGTCCTCGTCGAAACGGGCTGACCACAGACTGCCCGGCACGTAGTGGGGAAGCTGCGTGCCGGGCGTACCACTTCGATGACTGCACGACATGGGTCATCAACTTGAAGATCAACTCACGAGGGATCAAGGGAGAACCATGACCGAGACGGTGAACACCGGCACCGCAAAGGGCGCGCACAAGCAGTCGGGAGTGCGCATCGAGCGCGTCTTCTCGACCGAGGGCGTGCACCCCTACGACGCGCTCACCTGGGAGCGTCGCGATGTGGTCCAGACCAACTGGAAGACCGGCGACACCGTCTTCGAGCAGCGCGGTGTGGAGTTCCCCGACTTCTGGAGCGTCAACGCCTCCACGATCGTCACCACCAAGTACTTCCGCGGCGCCGTCGGCACCGACGCCCGCGAGTGGAGCCTCAAGCAGCTCGTCGACCGCGTCGTGAAGACCTACCGCAAGGGCGGCGAGGACCACGGCTACTTCGCGACCCCCGCCGACGCCGAGCTCTTCGAGCACGAGCTGACCTGGCTGCTGGTCAACCAGTACTTCTCCTTCAACTCTCCCGTGTGGTTCAACGTCGGCACGACCTCACCGCAGCAGGTCAGCGCCTGCTTCATCCTCTCGGTCGACGACTCGATGGACTCGATCCTCAACTGGTACAAGGAAGAGGGCTTCATCTTCAAGGGCGGCTCCGGTGCCGGCCTCAACCTCTCCCGCATCCGGTCGTCCAAGGAACTGCTGTCCAGCGGCGGCACCGCGTCCGGCCCGGTCTCCTTCATGCGCGGCGCCGACGCTTCAGCCGGCACCATCAAGTCCGGTGGCGCGACGCGCCGCGCGGCCAAGATGGTCGTCCTCGACGTCGACCACCCCGACATCGTCGAGTTCGTCGAGACCAAGGCGCGCGAGGAGGACAAGATCCGCGCCCTGCGCGACGCCGGCTTCGACATGGACCTCGGCGGCTCCGACATCACCTCGGTGCAGTACCAGAACGCCAACAACTCGGTCCGCGTCACCGACGAGTTCATGCGCGCGGTCGAGGACGGCACGCCGTTCGGCCTGCGCTCGCGCTCGACCGGTGAGGTCATCGAGACCGTCGACGCCCGTGAGCTGTTCACCAAGATCAGCACCGCCGCGTGGGAGTGTGCCGACCCCGGCCTCCAGTACGACGACACGATCAACGACTGGCACACCAACCCCGAGACCGGCCGGATCACGGCGTCCAACCCGTGCTCCGAATACATGTCGCTCGACAACTCGTCGTGCAACCTCGCGTCGCTCAACCTGCTGAAGTTCCTCAAGCAGGACGACACCTTCGACTCCGAGCTGTTCTCGAAGGCCGTCGAGGTGATCATCACCGCGATGGACATCTCCATCTGCTTCGCCGACTTCCCGACCGAGCCGATCGCCGAGACGACCCGCGACTACCGCCAGCTCGGCATCGGCTACGCCAACCTCGGCGCGCTGCTGATGGCGATGGGCCTGGGCTACGACTCCGACGGCGGCCGCACGATGGCCGCGACCATCACGTCGCTGATGACCGGTGTCTCCTACCGACGTTCGGCCGAGATCGCCGGCGTCGTCGGCCCGTACGCCGGCTACGCCCGCAACGCCGAGGCCCACAAGCGCGTGATGCGCAAGCACCAGGCCGCGAACGACGTGGTCCGCACGCTCGGCATCCCCGACGCACAGGTCCACAAGCTCGCGACGGCCGCGTGGGCCGACGTACAGAAGCTGGGCGAGGCCAACGGCTTCCGCAACGCGCAGGCCTCGGTGCTCGCGCCGACCGGCACCATCGGCTTCATGATGGACTGCGACACCACCGGCATCGAGCCCGACTTCTCGCTGGTGAAGTTCAAGAAGCTCGTCGGCGGCGGTTCGATGCAGATCGTCAACCAGACGATCCCGCGGGCGCTGACCAAGCTCGGGTACGACGCTGAGAAGGTCGAGGCGATTGTCGCCTTCATCGCCGAGCACGGCCACGTCATCGACGCGCCGGGCCTGAAGACCGAGCACTACGAGGTCTTCGACACCGCGATGGGTGCGCGCTCCCTCAAGCCGATGGGCCACGTGCGGATGATGGCTGCCTGCCAGCCGTTCCTCTCCGGCGCGATCTCCAAGACGGTCAACCTGCCCGAGACCGCGACGGTCGAGGAGATCGAGGACGTCTACCTGCAGAGCTGGAAGCTCGGCCTGAAGGCGACCGCGATCTACCGCGACAACTGCAAGGTCGGCCAGCCGATGTCGTCCGGCAAGGGCGAGAACAAGGGCAAGGCCGACGACGGCAAGCAGACCCCGGTCGAGCCGACGGTCGTCGAGAAGGTCGTCTACGCCCCGACCCGCAAGCGCCTCCCGAAGTCGCGTGTCTCGCGCACCACGTCGTTCACCGTCGGCGGCGCCGAGGGCTACATGACCTCCGGTGCCCACGATGACGGCCAGCTCGGCGAGGTGTTCCTCAAGCTCGGCAAGCAGGGCTCGACCCTGGCCGGTGTCATGGACGCCTTCTCGATCGCCGTCTCGATCGGCCTCCAGTACGGCGTCCCGCTGGAGACCTACGTCTCGAAGTTCACCAACCTCCGCTTCGAGCCCGCCGGCCTCACCGACGACCCCGACGTCCGGATGTCGCAGTCGATCATGGACTACATCTTCCGCCGCCTGGCTCTGGACTACCTGTCCTTCGAGGACCGCTCGATGCTCGGCATCTACTCCGCCGACGAGCGTCGCCGCCACCTCGAGACCGGCTCCTACGAGCCCCTCGCCGAGATCAGCGAGGCGGAGTCCCTCAAGGCCGACGCTGAGCCGCTGGTTGAGGAGGGCCTCCAGGCCCGTCTCGAAACCGAGGCTGTCGTCGAGGCCGAGATCGTGCCGGCGGTGAAGGAAGCCCACACCTCCGCCGAGCTCCTGGAGAAAATCACCGGCACCGCCGTCGACTCCCCGCTCTGCTTCACCTGTGGCACCAAGATGCGCCCGGCTGGGTCCTGTTACGTGTGCGAGGGCTGCGGGAGCACCAGCGGCTGCAGCTAAATAGGCGATTGCAATGGCCCTGGTTGGGATGTCCCCGGCCGTGCCCCTGGCGACTGAGGTGACATGTGATGGAGATTTCGAGCCTGGATGTGGAGGCGACCGTGCACGCCGGCGCTCCGTGGGTCCTGTCTCGCGACCTTCCTGACCCGGTCGGATGGGCAGACTTTGGCTATTCTCCCGACCTGACGGCGAACCTCATCAACGAGCGTCGGAGTAGGGGAGTGATCGTCTCTGCGGCCCATGCATTCCCGTTGCCCAAGGGCCTAGCGCCGACAAACCGTTGGTTGGCAAGTGTCGACGCCCTCGACGAACTCGCCTACCGAGTAATCACAGGACGCCTTGCGCAGAACGTGGACTCGGCACTGGGAGGCGAGGTGCTGAGCTACCGCTTGCTAAGCGGAGGTCCCGGCTGGACTGTAAGAGACTTCCGATACGGAGTGTCGGCTCGGCGTAATCGTCTCCGTGATGCGATGGCGAACTCGGGTTTCGGGGGGCTCGGGACACTGGACGTCAAGGACTACTACCCATCGATTCAGCTAGAGCCCCTTCGCTCCGTTCTTGATGGCATCGGCGTAACGAGTGCTGTCGCCGATCCGCTCATCGAAATTCTTCGATCCTGGCAGAGTGAGTGGGACGTACGTGGTGTACCCGTTGGCCCGGAGTCGTCTGGCCTGTTGGGCAACATCATGCTCATTTCCGTGGACAAGATCGTCGCTGACGCGTGTGATCCCTTCACCCGCGTCACTGATGACTATTTGATGAGCATCGGCAGCAACGAGTTCCCGCCGCTCGTCGAGGCTGTGACGCGCGAGCTTGCGAGGTTGTCGCTTGAGCTGAATGAATCGAAGGTGCGCCACTTTGTTACACGAGACGACGCAGGTCTCAGGCTATTTGATCGGGAAATCGAAGACTTGGTTATCGCGCTGCGCGACGACGGCGACCGAGGGGTGGAGCGGGTACGAGAAGCCTTCGAAACGGAGGCCCGCGCCGAGCTGCCGAACGAGTCTCGCCTGCGATGGTGCCTCAAAGTACTGTGCAATAGAGGCGATCCGTTCGCCCTGCGGCTCGTCGAAGAGTCGCCGACTATTGCCCGCATAGACCCGAAGGGGTTCGGAGCCTATTTTTCGAGGCTGGTCGGCGACAAAAAGATCGACCTTGACTGGCTGGTCTCGCTCGCCGTTCAGGACGCGACTCCGGGCTCGGCTGCGATACAGCTTCAGGCCCTGCTCGCCTGTTCAAAGGCGCGCATCTCGAAGGCGCTCGCGGTGCCCCTCGAAGAAGTTGCATTGCATTCTGGCGATTGGGTCCCACTCCGGTGCGCCTATGTCGAGGCGTGGGCCGCTAGCGAGGCAGGAAAACTCGGACATGCTGTCGAAGCCGCGATAGCTGTGGGAACACCCCAGCACAGAAGGGCTCTGATCCTCTCCGTTCGGCGATGGCGTCCCTCGACCAAAAGGACAGCAGGTCTGACCAAACTGCGCGCGGTAGCGCCTGAAGCGTTGCCTGCAATCGAGTGGATCTCGGATGGATGCCCACGGTTGGCCGCTTAGGGATTAGGGACTGCCGTGTGGTCGGACCAACTCTCGGTGGGCGCATCTAGAGAGTGGATAGACACGAGCCCCGCATCGCTCGGCGGGCTCCACGATCCTGCGTGCAAGGTCTTCGTGGTCGGACGCCTCGCCAGCGGAGAGCGAGCTGACGAACCGGCAGCAGGCGTTGCTCGGTGGACGGCCTGCGCACCAGCGCGACGAGCGCCGTGTCCTCGGTGAGTGGCATCTGGGCAGCGACTTCTTCGAGCGGGCGGCGGGTCGCGTACTTCAAATGAGTAGAGGTCCATGTCTCGAGGATGCCGAGGATCCGGGCTGAGCCTCCGGAGTTATCCACCGCGTTCGCGGCGTCGCGCCGATGCGTACGCGACGGTGGGCCGTACCAGGGGCCCGACAACCCGCGTGCGGAGCGGCCGGAGGACTTCGCGGGCGGGTGCCAAAGCGACCTGGCGCAGGGGTCAACCCAATCTGTGGTGCGACTGGCACGTCAGTTGGGATGGCAGCTGCCTCGTGTGGGACGGCACGGACAAGTCGTACTCCATGATCCCATGGCTGCGCTACCTGATCGCCCACTTCCTCAAGCCTGCTGCCAGAGCTTCGCGAGACCCGGGTTCGCACACTGGGCCCGGCTCGGCCAGCTCCGCGTTGCCGACGCGATCTACGTCGAGCTCGCCAATCAGTAAGGTATGCGCGTCCTCACCAGCGACGCGCGGCCCGCACGGGCCACCGATCTCGCGATCCTCCTCGCGTGACTTGCGACTGTAGACCGGTAGAAGGCATTGACGGTAGAATGGTAGACATGGGCCTGAACATCAAGAACGAGCGCGTCCACGAGCTGGCTCGCCAAGCGGCACGCGTCACCGGCAAGTCGCAGACCGGCGCCATCGAGGAGGCGCTCGAGCGGCTGCTGCGCGCCTATGACGCCGACCCCGCGGCTGCCCGGATCGACGAGAGGGTGGACGTCGTGCACGAACTGGTGGCGGCCTATCTGGCCAGCCCGGGAAGGGACGACGCGGAGGTCCGGCGGGTCGAAGACCTGTACGACGACGCCACCGGGCTGCCTCGGTGATCGTCGACTCGTCGGCGCTGATGGCAATCGTCAACGACGAACCCGGTGCCGGTCGGCTGTTGCGGGCCGCCGCAGGTGCTGACTGCCGGATGTCAGTCGCGACGCGTCTCGAGGTGTCGATCGTGGCGGACTCTCGTTCGGCCGGCCATGGTGAGCGGCTCGACCAGATCATCGAGGCGCTGGAGATCGAAGTGGTGCCGGTCTCGGTGCGACAGGGCGAGGTGGCGCGCGTCGCGCACAGACGCTTCGGCCGGGGCTCCGGTTCGTCGGCGCGACTGAACTACGGCGACTGCTTCGCCTACGCGCTGTCAGTGACCACGGGCGAGCCGCTGCTCTTCACCGGCAACGACTTCACCCACACAGACGTCGCCCCAGCGCTCTAGCAGCAGCCGTGCGGACGGGGCGGCGGCTCAACAGCCAGGATGCCGAAGCAAGCACGTCATCACCAGTTTGGGTGAAACGCCACGCCGGCCCCGGACCTGTCCTTATCTTGGATCGCGCCCCCCATCCAGGGGCTCGTCGCCGGTGGCGACGTCTGACTCGAACCAGCTGGGGAACGATGAGCAAGAAGCGCCCCTCACGTCACGGACAGTCCGAATCACCGCTCGCCGTCTCTGCCTGGCCATTGCGCCGCAAGGTGGCGCTGGCGCTCGCCGTACCGCTGCTGCTCGCGGCAACCCTCGGTGGGCTGCGCGTGGCAGGTGACCTGCAGGCGTCGTCGAACTCGTCCGCGAGCGCCACCCAGGTGACCGTGCTGCGACCCGCAGTCGACTACCTGACCGCTGCAGAGCGCGCCATGGTCGCCGCGCAGGCCACGACCGGCACGAGCGAAATCGACCTCGGTGGTGCGCTGATCGACCTCCAGAAGGCCGCCGCCGAGATCTCCAAGGCGCGGGACACCGCCGACCTGACCACCGAACAGCGTTACCAGGTCGACGTCGTGCTCGACCTGAGTCGGGCCCTGCGCGAAGGCGCCGAGGACCTCAGCCCGGGCACCTGGATCGCGCAGCTGCGGCAGCTCCAGTCCGGGGTGACCCAGCTGATCACCACCATCGTCAACGCCCAGACCGACCCGGAACCGCGACTCGAGCTCCTGTCCCAGACCCTCGCCGGCCGCTTCTCACTCGCCATGCAGCAGGCGCTCGTCGCCACCGAGCGCACCGGCAAGACCGGCTCGCTCGAGCTCTTCGCCGAGCTCGGCGTCGAAGGCTCGGCCATCGATCGCCTGGCCAGTGCGCTCGGCGACTCCGAGGCCTCCCTCTCAAACCTGCGCACCGAGAACGCCCAGCGTTTCCGCACCATCCGCACCGGCGGATCCGACCTCGGTGGCGAGCAGGCCTACACCGAGTACGACGCCCTCGTCTCGTCGCTGTTGACCGGCATCGACAACCAGCTGGCCGCCAGCGCGAGCAGTGCTCAGCGGAGTGCCCAGGTCAACGCCGGCATCACGCTCGGCGCCCTCCTCCTCGCCATCTTGCTGGCGTTCCTCGTCTCCCGCACCCTGCTCAAGCCCATCCGCCGGGTGCGCGAAGGCGCGCTGGCCGTGGCCAACCTGCAGCTGCCGGAGGCGGTCGCCAAGATCCGCGCCGGTCAGGACCCGGGCGCGATCGTGCCCATCGACGTCACCACGCACGAAGAGATCGGCCAGCTCGCCCGAGCGGTCGACGACATGCACCGCCAGGCCGTTCACCTGGCATCCGGCGAGGCCCAGCTGCGTGAGCAGGTCGGCGAGATGTTCGTGACCCTGTCGCGCCGCAACACCTCGCTGATCAACCAGCAGCTCGGTCTCATCGAGAAGCTCGAGAAGGACGAGGAAGACCCGCGTCGCCTCGAGAGCCTCTTCCGGCTCGACCACCTGGCGGCTCGCATGCGTCGTACGGCGGACAGCCTGCTGATCCTCGCCGACGCGCCCACGCACACCGGTGGCGAGCACCGGCTCACCGTCGGCGACGCGCTGCAGGCGGCGACGTCCGGTGTGCAGGACTACCAGCGTGTGCACGTGGGTTCGACGAGCAGCCTGCGCCTCGGCGACGACGCCGCGGCGGACGTCGTACACCTGCTCACCGAGCTCGTGGACAACGCGCTCTCCTACTCCTCACCGACCACCAACGTGACGCTCGCCTCCACCACGTCACCCGACGGTGTGACCGTCGAGATCACCGACTCCGGTCTGGGGATCCCGGAGGAGTACCTCGCGGAGATCAACGAGACCCTGCGCTCCGGTGGCGACGTCACGCCCGACACAGCGCGCCGGATGGGCCTGTTCGTGGTGAGCCGGCTCGCCCAGCGGCACGGGATCGTCGCGTCGCTGCGATGCAATGCCGTGAGCGGTACGACGGCCACCGTCGTACTGCCGCCGTCGATCCTTCCCGACATGCAGCACGCCCAGTCGCCGCGTACGCCGAAGCCGGCGCGCGAGGTCAAGGCCCCGACTCCCCGGCAGGATCCCGTGGTTCCGGCGGAGACGCCCGCAGAGCCGGACCGCAACTCCATCGAGGCCCGGATCAACGGCATCATCGGTCTGCCACAGCGCCGCCCGGGCACCAGCATCGACCGTGCCGAGGACCGCGCCCCGGCGGCACCCGAGCCGGCACCCGCACCGGTACCTGTCGCAGCGGTGACGGCACCTGAGCCCCCGGTGCAGGTCGTGCCGGAACCGACGCCCGAGCCCGAGCCCGAGCCCGTCCCAGCACCAGTCGTACCTGCCGTGCTCGCTGCGCCGAGCCCGCCGGTCACCCCGACCCTCGCCCTCGTCGAGCAGCCGATCCCCGAGGCGCCGATCGAGTACGACACCCCGATCTTCAAGTCGATGCGGTCCGCCTGGCTCAGTGCCGGCGGCACCGACGAGTCGTGGCAGTCCTCCGAGGTCGAAGCCGGCTGGGACCGCGCGGATGTCGTCGCAGAGGCGCCGACCGAGGCGGCCGTCACGTCAGCCGGCTTGCCGGTACGACGTCCCGGCAACCGTCTCGTCCCCGGTGGCGTCACCAAGCACGCGACCGTCACCGCCCGCAATCCCGAAGCCATCCGGGCTCGTCTCCAGGCGCACGCGGCCGGCGTCTCCCGCGGCCGCTCCGCCGCAACCTCGACCTCCGACCCTCAGCACACGGAAGCAGGCCCAGCATGATCGACATCAACGGCCACCTTGCCTCGCAGCAGGACGATCGCAACCTCGACTGGCTGGTGACCCGCTTCGTCACCGAGGTGACCGATGCGGCCCACGCCATCTTGGTGTCAGCCGACGGCCTCCTGATGGCAGCGAGCTCCAGCATTCCGCTCGACCGTGCCGAGCAGGTCGCCGCGGTGTCGTCCGGGCTCGCCAGCCTGGGTGTCGGTGCAGCCCGACTCTTCGACGGCGGCGCAGTCCTGCAGACCGTCGTCGAGATGGAGCACGGCTACCTGATGCTCATGAGCGTCGGCGACGGCTCCAACCTCGCCGTGCTCACGACCGAGGCTGCCGACATCGGCCAGGTCGGCTACGAGATGGCCCTGCTGGTCGAGCGCGTCGGTCAGATGGTGCAGGCCCAGGCCCGCGTCGCGACCACGAGAAGCTGACTGTGAATGGTCATGGGCTCAGCTGATCGCGTCGGACTGGACGGTGAGTTCGTGTCCGCAGCCCGGTTCGTCCGGCCGTACACGATCACGGCCGGTCGTACCCAGGCGACGGTCGACCTGCCTTTGGAGGCGACCCTGCGTCGTCAGCCCAAGGACATCGACGCCGGCCTGAGCTCGGGCGCGGTCCGCATCCTCGGCATGTGCGACACCCGCTCCGTGGCCGAGGTTTCCGCCCTCGTCTCCATGCCGATCGGGGTCGTGCGCGTCCTACTCAGCGATCTGGTCGAACAAGGCAACGTCTCGGTCCAAGCCACCATCACCGCGAACTCGTCGAGGGACGAGCGACTCGAGCTCATCGAAAGGACTCTCCGTGGACTACGCAACTACTAGCGCCAAGCGCGCGGCTGCGTCGACGAAGATCGTCATCGCGGGTGGCTTCGGCGTGGGCAAGACGACGCTTGTCGGCTCCGTGTCGGAGATCGTGCCCTTGCGCACCGAGGCCCTGGTCACCAACGAGTCCGAAGGTGTCGACGACCTCGCGGCCGTGCCCACGAAGGCCACCACCACCGTGGCCATGGACTTCGGCCGGCTCACCCTCGCCGAGGACCTCGTCCTCTACCTCTTCGGAACGCCCGGCCAGCGCCGGTTCTGGTTCATGTGGGACGACCTGTGCCTCGGCGCCATCGGCGCGATCGTGCTGGTGGACACCGCGCGGCTGGACGACTCGTTCTCGCCGCTGGACTACTTCGAGTCCAAGGGGCTGCCCTTCATCGTGGCCGTCAACCAGTTCGAGGGCACCGAGAAGTACACCCTCGAGCAGGTGGCCAACGCGCTCGCCCTGCCCGACGACGTACCGATCATCGACATCGACGCCCGCGACCGGGAGTCGGCCAAGCGGGCGCTGGTGCGCGTCACGGAATATGCCCTGCAGCGACTCACCGGGTCGCTCTCAGCGAAGGTGATCTGAATGTTGCCCCGTGCTGCTTGCGCCACCATCGCGGCGTTGATCGTCTCGTTCGGCGCGGCCGGCTGCGCCGCAGAGGACACCGCGTCCGCCGCGCTGGCCCCGGTCGTCATGAAGCCCGGCTCCCTGACGGTGTGCACCGACATGCCCTACGAGCCCTTCGAGTACGAGTTGGACGGCAAGCCCGCGGGCTTCGACGTCGACCTGGTCGCCGAGGTGGCGAAACGGCTCGACGTGAAGTCGGCAATCGTCGACACCGACTTCGACGCCATCCAGTCCGGCGAAGCCCTCAACTCCGGCGAGTGCGACGTGGCCATCTCGGCCATGACCATCACCGGTGACCGGGCCCGCGTGCTCGACTTCTCCAGCCCCTACTTCAACGCCTCGCAGGCACTGGTGCTCGAGGCGGGCTCCGCGGTGACGTCGCTCGCGGACCTCGGTGGCAAGAAGGTCGGTGTGCAGGGCGGTACGACGGGCGAGCTCTACGTCACCGACAACGCTCCGGGCACTGCCGAGATCGTCCCCTTCGAGGACTCCGCGGCGATGGATGCCGCGCTGGAGAAGGGCGACGTCGACGCCGCCGTCTACGACAACACCGTGGTGGGCGACGTCGTCGCCAACAACCCGGCGGTCACGGTGGCTGCGGAGTTCGACACGGGCGAGCAGTACGGCATGGCTGTGAAGAAGAACGGCAACGTCGACCTGCTCCGCACCATCAACGACGTACTGGCTGATCTCAAGTCGAACGGTGGCTACTCCAAGGTCTACGAGGAGTGGTTCGGTAGCGCGCCGAATACCCAAAATTAGGTAATTCCTGCAATGTTGTCAGGCGACGCTTGACATGCGAACTCGATCCGGGAGGGTCCCCATGCGCCGTACACCTGTCCTCATCGCGCTTGTCGCGAGCCTTGCTGTCGCGAGTCCTGCGTACGCCGGGAAGCCCACCAACGGTCGTGACGTCATCATGGGCAACGACAACGTCAACCGGATCGACGCCCTTCGCGGCAATGACACGATCTCCGGCCTCGGCGCCGATGACGTCGTCATGGGGCGCGCCGGCGACGACCTCGTGTACGGCGGCACCGGCAGCGACCGCGTGCAGGGTCAGGCCGGTCGCGACAGCGTGTACGGCGAGGACGACAACGACACCCTGCTCGGCAACAACGGCAACGACGTGCTCGACGGGGGCCTAGGCAACGACTCGCTGACCGGTGGCCCGGGAGTCGACCAGCTCGTCGGTGGCGAGGGTGACGACTTCGGGTTCGGCGGCACCGGCGCGGACGTCGTACTCGGCGGCGAAGGCAACGACCACGTCGCCGGCGGCCCCGACAACGACCGCGTCGACGGTGGCAACGGCGACGACGAGCTCGACGGCAGCCCCGGCGACGACCTGCTCATCGACGGCCCCGGCAACGACCAGGGCACCGGCGACGCCGGGGGCGACACCTTCTTCCTCGGATCGGGCGTCGACGACGTGTACGGCGAGGAGGGCGACGACGTCTTCTACGTCCTCAACGACGGGGAAGCCGACGAGATCTACTGCGACGCCGGCTACGACCAGGTGATCTTCGTCGGGAGCCGTGACGGCAACGACAAGGTCGGCAAGTTCGAGGCACGTGACTGCGAGTCGGTCACCGTCGGTGCCGCGCCTGCGGGCTGGCCCTACTGAGTCGTCAGACTCTCCGGATCCGAATGGGTCCCTTCGCGGACTCGAGGTCGACGACCTGGCCGCCCTGGGTGATCTCCACTTCGCCGGAGCTCACGAGCCTGCCGGCTGCCTGACGGGCGGGTTCCATCAGCTCGCGCCAGTCGTTCTCGCTGCCGACCACGCGAGCCGCGTCCGATGGACAGATCGAGGCACCGAGCCGGCGCTGCGCGAGCAGGTCCAGGATGGCAGCCTCGAGGCGCTCGTCGTGTGGGTCCACGACCCCAGTGTGCCGGCAGTGCCCTAGGCCGAGGCTGCTGCTCCGATCGGGTCGCTCGGCATCGGCACCAGCACCAGGTCGGTGGCCAGGAAGACGGTCTCGCACGGCAGGCCGACGTCGCGGGCGACGGCATACAGGCACTCGGCCCAGGCGAGGTCCTCGTCGGTGGGGCCGAAGTGGCCGGGGCGGGTGCGGAGGAACGCGAGCCGCTCGACGGTTGCGGGTGCTTGGCCGACGAGCTCGGTGACGAAGTCGGGGAAGACGTGGCTGCGTGCGGGCGGCGGGATCTTGAACGCCTCCTCCACCTGGATCACCTGCGTGAACGCGCGGCGGTCGTCGCCGATCAGCATGATCCAGAAGGCGTGCGGTCGAGGCTCGTCCGGTGGCGCGATGATGCGCCACGCGCGCTCGAGGTCGAACTCGGTCCTGATGCGGGGTCGGTAGGGGCTCATGCCCTCACGGTGCCGTAGATCGCCGACAGGCCGCGGGAGTTATCCACAGCGCACGATGGAGAGCGGCGACCGCCGGCGGGCAGGATGGTCGCATGGTCGAAACGCAGCTGACGGAGGCCGGACTCCTCAGGGCCGCTGGCCGCACGAGTTTCGACCGCGGCGAAGACTACGTCCGCTACGTGCACGGCCTGCGTCTCTCCGGCACTTCCGCCCGTGGTTCGATCCAGGCCAAGCGTGTCTATCTCGTTGAACTGGACTGGTCGAACGGCCGCATCGACGGCGACTGCACCTGTCCGCACCACTCCAAAGGCAACTTCTGCAAGCACCTGGTCGCTCTCGGCTTGGCTGTCCTGGACGAATCAGGCTCCGGTCGGGGTGGTGACGCCTCACCCAGCCCGGAGACGACACCTGTGTTGGCGACGTACGTAGAAACCCTGGACCCGACGCTTCTCCGGAGGTTGGTCATCGAGCTGGCCGAGAGGGACCCCCACGTCGGGCGAATCCTGCAGGTGCGGGCAGCCGCCACTCAGGCGGATCCCAAAGCGGCCGTGGACCTGACGAGGTTGGTCCAGCAGGCTTTCTCAACGCGCGGCTTCGTCGACTATCGCCGATCCTTCGACGTGGCCCACGATGCCCAGCGGGTGCTCGACGAGCTGCAGGACCATCTCGAGAGCGGTGCCGCCGATGCCGTCCGTCCGGCGCTGCTCAAGGCGGTGACCCGGCTGCGCACGGTCATCCTCCGTGCCGACGACTCCGCCGGCAGTATCGGCGACGCCTGCCAGCGGGCGGCCGACCTCTACGCCCGTGCCTGTCGCGAAG
The DNA here is from genome assembly GCF_023208195.1 of Nocardioides sp. InS609-2. Taxonomy (NCBI): domain Bacteria; kingdom Bacillati; phylum Actinomycetota; class Actinomycetes; order Propionibacteriales; family Nocardioidaceae; genus Nocardioides; species Nocardioides sp. InS609-2. The sequence continues at coordinate 3,479,107 of NZ_CP060034.1, forward strand.
GAAGCCCCGACGGCGTGAAGCTGGCGAGGTGGCTGGCGAAGTTCCGCGACGACTCACCGGGCTGGCCGGAGACGACGTTGCCTGATTTCGTCGATGCCTTCGACGAGCGTGCCCTGAGCGTCTACCGCAAGGCGGTCGATGCCCTCGACGCAAAGCACAAGGACATCGAGGCCTACGAACGGTTCGAGGGTCGACTGGATGCTGCTCGAGCTCGCCGACCACGACCAGGACGTCGATCGGGCCGTCGAGCTGCTGACCAGTCGATCCGGTCACGAGGACTATCCGGGCATCATCGACCGGCTCCGCAGCGCCGGCCGCGACGACGACGCATTTGAGTGGCTTGAGCGCGCCGTTGCCGCGGGGAGGGTCTCGTCGCACATGTCCAGCAGTGGTCGCGCTTTCTGGTTGAGTCCCGAAGAGGTCGCGGAGGAGTACGTCGCCCGGGGGCGCCCAGAGGATGCGCTCGAGGTGCAACGACGCGAGTTCGCCCGCCGGCCGGAGGTGCCGAGGTTTCGCGCGCTCGCAGAGCTGGCCGAGCGTGTCGGATCGCTCGACGCTGAGCGGGCCCGCGCGTTCGCCACGCTCGACGAGCTGGCACGACAGCCATTCGGGAGCGGCGCCGCCCGCATCCGGATTGCGCTGGCCGAAGGCGACATCGAGACTGCGTGGGAGGTCGCTGGTGACTTCGGGCCGGGAGACGCTTGGCAGGAACTCGCGGGTGCGCTGGCAGCCGAGTTCCCCGGCCGCGCGGCCACCCTTCATCAACCTCGCGTCGACAAGCAGCTCGCGGTGGCGAACTCCAGCAAGTACGCCGAGATCGCCGACAACCTCGAGCTGCTGAGGGACCTGTGCGACCGGGCGGGCGAGAGCGAGGACTTCGCGGCGTACCTGCAGGGGATCAGGATTCGATACGCGCGTCGCCCGGCTCTCATGGGACAGCTGGATCGCCGGGGCCTGTGACGGGCTGCTCCGCAGAACATGTAGTAGTACGGTTACTACATGATCGTGGTTGATGGTGTAGAGATGGTGGATGTGCGCGAAGCGGCGCGGCTGACCCATCGCGCCCCCGAGACGATTCGCCGCTGGGTCTGGAATGGACGCCTCCCCGCAACCAAGCAGGGCAACCGCCTGCTCATCGCGCGCGATCTCGTCACGGCGCTGGCTGACGCTCACGAGGCCATGGCTGCCCAGGACTCCCAGGACTCCCAGGACTCCCTGGCCGCCTGGGCCGAGCGGGTGACCGCCGACCGCACCGGCCTCGCGGGTGCTTCGGCCGCCGACCTGGTGTGGGACGACCGTGCCGGTCGTTGACGCGAGCATCGTCGTCGACTGGGTGGCGCCGGACGCAGACCCCGACGGTCCTGCCCTTTCGCTGCTGCGCCGCCTGGCAGCGGAAGGTGCCGAGGTCCTCGCGCCTCGACTGCTGATCGAGGAGGTGTCCAACGCCTTGCTCACCGGCGTACGACGTCGTCGCTGGACCGGGACCGACGCCGACCGTGCATTCGAGCATCTCGCCACCCTGCCGATCACGCTGGCCGACGTGGCCGACGACATCGCGCGTGCCTGGGATCTGGCCCGGCGTTACGACGAACATCCGATCTACGACCTGGTCTACGTCGCGCTCGCCCATCGGCTCGGAAGCTCACTGCTCACAGCCGACGCGAGGCTCGTGGCCCGTCTTCGCCTGCCAGTGCTGACCCTGGTCACCTAGTTATCCACAGTCGGCGATTGTGCTGATTGCAGCAGGCCTGACTCTGGGAAGGGTGTCACCACGAACACTCACGACTGGAGACGACACCATGACCACACCCCTCGAGCCGGTCGGCCGGCTGCGGGTGCACCCACCGCTGAACACCGACGAGGTGGCGTTCCTCGCCAGCTTCAGTCGGGAGCCGCTCGCCCGCCACGACGGCGGCGGCGCGGCCGAGCCAATGCCCCGCCTACGCCGCATCTGGCCGGGCCGCCCGCGCGGCTGGAGTCCGTGGGTGTCGTGTGCCGAGGGCTGCTGCCTGGTCATCCGTGACGGAGTGTCGGTGTACGCCGCGGCCACGTGGCTGCGCTTCCTCGTGCACACGTTCCTGCGGCCGACCGCTCGGCGGGTACGGCTCATCCGGCTCGGGCTGACGTTCGAGCACCGGGTCGAGGGGCGGGTGTGGTTCGAGGCCGATGGCGACCGGTTCTACCTCGTGTCGGTACGTCGCAACCGGGTCCACACCGACGCCGTACTCATGACGGCGGGTCAGAGCAGGGAGCGGTAGATCTCCACGGTGCGGCCGGCGATCGAGTCCCAGCTGAAGGCATCGATCGCCCGCTGGCGGCCCGCGCGGCCCATCGTGGCGGCGCGCTCAGGAGCTGCCACTACCTCGTTGAGGGCGGCGGCGAAGTCGGCGACGTACTGGTCGGGATCCAGCGGTGTGCCCGTGCCATCGGTGGCCTGCTCGATGGGCACGAGCAGCCCGGTCTCTCCGTGTACGACGACCTCCGGGATGCCGCCGGTGGCAGTGGCGACCACCGCGGTCTCGCAGGCCATCGCCTCCAGGTTGACGATGCCGAGCGGTTCGTAGACCGACGGGCACGCGAAGGCAGTGGCGGCCGACAGCAGCGCGACCACGTCGGGCCGCGGCAGCATCTCGCTGATCCACACGACGCCGGAGCGGGTGGCGGCGAGGTCGGCGACGAGGGTCTCGACCTCGGCCATGATCTCCGGGGTGTCGGGCGCGCCGGCGCAGAGCACCAGCTGGCAGTCGGGCGGCAGCTGCGCGGCAGCGCGCAGGAAGAGCGGAAGCCCCTTCTGCCGGGTGATCCGGCCGACGAACACCACCGACGGACGGTCCGGGTCGACGCCGAGCTCGCGCACCCGGTCGGGGTTGCTGACCGGAGACCACTCGTCGGTGTCGATCCCGTTGTGCACGACCTGCACGCGCGCCGGGTCGACGTCGCGGTAGCAGCGGAGTACGTCGTCGCGCATGGCCGCCGACACCGCGATCACGCCCTCCGCGGCTTCGTAGGACGTGCGCTCGATCCACGACGACACGGCGTACCCACCGCCCAGCTGCTCGGCCTTCCACGGTCGCAGCGGCTCGAGCGAGTGCGCGCTGATGACGTGCGGGATGCCGTGCAGCAGGCTTGCGACGTGGCCGGCGAAGTTGGCGTACCACGTGTGCGAGTGCACGAGGTCGGCCCCGCCGCACGCGTCGGCGATGGCGAGGTCGACACCCATCGTCTTCAGCGCGCCGTTGGCGTCGGCGAGCTCGCGCAGGTCGGCGTACGACGCGGTGCCGGCCTCGTCACGTTGCGCACCGAACGCATGGACGCGAGTCACGAGGTCGTCTCTTCCGCGCAGGGCGCGGGCGAGCTCGGCGACGTGCACGCCGGCGCCGCCGTACACCTCGGGCGGGTACTCCTTGGTCAGCACGTCGACTCGCATGGCAGCAACGTACTCGGACACGCCCTCGACAAGTGGTGGGGCGAATGCCACGGTGACGACATGCAGCGAAAGAACGTGCTCGCGATCGTGCTCGCCGGCGGAGAAGGCAAACGGCTGATGCCGCTGACTGCCGACCGGGCCAAACCCGCCGTGCCGTTCGCCGGCATCTATCGGCTGATCGACTTCGCGTTGTCGAACGTCGTCAACAGCGGGTATCTGAAGGTCGTCGTGCTGACGCAGTACAAGTCGCACAGCCTCGACCGGCACGTCGCGCAGACCTGGCGGATGTCGACGATACTCGGCAACTACGTCGCCCCGGTGCCGGCGCAGCAGCGGGTCGGCAAGCACTGGTACCTCGGTAGCGCCGATGCGATCTACCAGTCGTTGAACCTGATTCGGGACGACAAGCCAGACATCGTGGTGGTCGTCGGGGCCGACCACGTCTACCGCATGGACTTCAGCCAGATGGTCGACCAGCACATCGCGTCCGGGGCGCCGTGCTCGGTCGCGGCGATCCGGCAGCCGATCGCCCTCGCCGACCAGTTCGGCGTGATCGACGTCGACCCGTCGGACACCTCGCGGATCCGCGAGTTCCTCGAGAAGCCGAAGGACCCCGTCGGTCTGCCGGACAGCCCCGGCGAGGTGCTCGCCAGCATGGGCAACTACGTCTTCGACGCACAGGCACTCGTCGAGGCGGTGACGAGCGACTCGTCGCTCGAAGGCTCCAGGCACGACATGGGCGGCGACATCGTGCCGGCGTTCGTCGACCAGGGGAAGGCGGCCGTCTACGACTTCAAGGACAACGACGTGCCCGGCGCGACCGACCGCGACCGCGGCTACTGGCGCGACGTCGGGACGCTCGCGTCGTACTACGACGCGCACATGGACGTCGTCTCCCCGCTGCCGGTCTTCAACCTCTACAACTTCGAGTGGCCGATCATGACGTCGTACGGGCCGCAGCCACCGGTGAAGCTCGTGCAGGGTGCTTCCGGAGAGCCCGCGACAGCGGAAGAGGCTCTGCTGTCACCCGGTGTCGTCGTCACGGGCGGAGCCGTCAGCAAGTCGGTGCTCTCGCCCGCGGTGCGCATCGATGCGGGCGCCGAGGTGTCCGATTCGGTGCTGCTCAACGGGGTGCGCGTAGGCCCCGGCGCCGTCGTACGCAACGCGATCCTCGACAAGTTCGTCATCGTGCCCGCGGGCGAGACCGTCGGCGTCGACCAGGAGCTGGACCGGTCGCGCGGCTTCCTCGTCGAGGGTGGGCTGACCGTGCTGGGCAAGGACCAGCAGTTCCCGGAGTCCTAGAGCAGTCCCGCGGCACGGGCGGGTTCTGCGTACGCCGCGGCGAGGGTGTCGACGGTGTGGTGCGCGTTCAGGCCGCTGGGGTTGGGCACCACCCAGAGCTCTGCGTCGCCCAGGTCGTCGGGCTGCCGACCGACTGTTGCCTTGCGATCACCGAACGCCTGTCGGTACGCCGTGATGCCGGCCACGGCGACGACCCTCGGCCGCCGCTCTGCCACGAGCTTTCGCAGTGACTCACCGCCGTGCCTCAGCTCTTCGGCAGTGAGCTCATCGGCACGGATCGTCGCGCGACGTACGAGATTGGTGATGCCGATGCCGCGCGCTCGGAGGTGGCCGCGGTCGTCATCGGTCATGCCTGCCGCCGGGTCGATCGCGCGGTCGATGATGCCGGCCTTCAGCAGCGCTGGGTAGAAGCGGTTGACCGGGTGCGCGAAGTGGGTCTGCGTTGCGGCCGTCCAGAGCCCCGGGTTGATGCCTACGAACAGCAGCCGCAGCCCCGGGCCCAGCAGGTCCGGCACCTCCGCGCCGCGGTAGGACTCGAGCTCGGCGCGGGTGAAGCGGGGCATGCGGTGGAGGTTAGCCGGCCCTCCGGACAGCTCCGCTGTCGGGAACGGCCGGTGACTCGCTAACGTCGGATCACCATGCGACGCACTCTCGGACCTCCCGCACTCGTCTTAGCGACCCTGCTCACCCTCGGTCTCAGCGCCTGCGGGCAGGACGCCGACGACACCGCCACCGACCCGGTTGGTGAGGCCACATCCCAGTCGGGTGAACCGACCGACCAGCCCACGCCCGAGACCGAGGACGACGGCCCGGTGCCATTCACCCAGGTCGCTCTCCTCACCAACACCGAGGAGGACGGCACCGTCTCGACCACCCCCGCGCCGCTCGACACCGAGGCGGCCGTGGCGGAGTTCACCGACCAGTTCACGGGCTCGCGGATGGCCGAGGACATCCGTACCGCCGTCTCGAGCGCACCGGACATCGGCGCCGACCAGACACTGGTCGGCGCCGTACTCGTCATCGGCTGCGACCGTCCGATCGACGTCACCGTCGAGCGGGTCGACGGCGCCGTACAGGTGTCTCCGGTGATGTCGAAGCGTCAGGTGCAGTGCTTCGCGGCGCAGACATCGGTGGCGATCCTCGTCGTCGACACCGTCGAGCTCGGCCCGACCGTCAGCTGACCGGGCGCGAGAAGATGCCGATGCCGTTGGGCACCAGGCGCTCGTGGCCGTCGGACGGCGAGTTGAGTACGGCGAGCTGGCCGTCGACGGTGTGTCCGGCCATGGTCGACGAGCCGCCGCCGTCGAGGTTGAGCGCGTTCTCCGCACCCAGGGCCGTCATCATGTTGGCCAGCTCGACCATCGTGTAGCCGCGGCTGAACGACTGCCGACCGTCGATCACCAGGATGAGCACGTGGCCCGTGTCGGCGTCGATGCCGATCGCCGTGCGGGGGTGCATCTGTTTGTCGTCGACGACGACGCGCACGCCGTTGGTGAGCAGCGGACGGTCGCCGCTGATCGCCACGGTCGGCGACGCGGCGATCGACTCGACGAGAGACGCCTTCTCGCCGACCTTCAACTTCCTCAGCATCTTGGTCGCGGTGCCGCGGGCGACGATCACGAGGCCCTTGCCCTTGATCTTGTAGCCCTCGGAGACCTTCGTCTTGTTGGACCGCACGATGCCGCCCTGGACGACGACCTCACGCACGCGCTTCTGGCCGGCCGTGACCGACGACCCCTGCGTCGGGCCCCAGAACTTGTCGAAGACGCCGATGCCGTTGGCCTGGATGCTCGGTGAGTTGTGGTTGTTGAACTTGAGCTTCGGGTGCTGCTTGAGCTTGCCCTTGTAGGGCAGCTGGCCGATGTAGGGGTGTCCGACGGCGTCCACCCAGAACGAGCTGTTCCAGCCCGCCTTGGGCGCGTGGCGCATGCCCTGCTCGCGGTCCTTGCCGACCCCCAGGGGCGCACCCGTGTCGCCGATGTCGAAGAAGTCGCCGTTGACCGCGGCGACCGCACCCGACTTGGCGGTGAGCTCGCTGACCGCCTTCCGGACGGGCACCTTCGCGGGAGAGACGATGTCGAACTCGTTGGCCGTGTTGTTGATGTCAATGGTGAGCAGCTGGGCGCGGATCGGGCCGCGCGGGTCGATCTGGTCCCACTGACGGAAGTTGATGCCGGGCGCCATGTCCCAGGTGGTCTCGTTGAGGACCTGGGGCCGCACCCGGCCCGCGGGCAGCTCGGGCGCGATCGGTCCGGCGATGCCATCGCTGCTGTGCTTGGGGTGCTCGGTGGTGCCGGTGCCTGGTGCCCGCTCGCCGTTGGCGACTGCAGGGGGCTGGGCAGTCGGCGTCGGGTCCGCCGACGACGGGGCGGCGGCCCCGAGCGACGCGACGACGCACGCCGTCGTGGCCAGGCTGAGCGTGGGCAGGACAAAGCGCTTGAAAGCAGGCATGCGCTCCAGAGTAAACAACAAACGTCAAGACTCCGGACAACCGATCGGCCGTGTCTGCGCGCCAGTAGGGTCGCCGGGTGGACCAGCGGGCGTGGAACGTCTTCGTCGAGGGCGACAACCTCGACGTACTCCCGACCGTCCCGCCGGGCTCGGTCGACCTCATCTATGTCGACCCGCCGTACAACACGGGCAACGACTTCGCATACGCCGATCGCTACGGCGGCCACGCCGCCTGGACCGCGATGATGCGGCCCCGGCTGGAGTGCGCGCGCGAGACGCTGGCCGAGACCGGCGCGATCTTCGTCAGCATCGACGACAACGAGGTCGCGCACCTGCGCCTGCTGATGGACGACGTGTTCGGCGAGGCCAACTTCCTCGCCCAGATCGTCGTCAACCTCAACCCCAAGGGGCGACAGCTCGGCGGCGGGTTCGCCACCAGCCACGAGTATCTCCTCGCCTTCGCCCGCGACGCCCGGCTCTGCGACCTCGACGCCAGCACCACCGACACCGTCAACCCCGCCGACTTCCCGGAGACCGCGCCCGACGGCCGCCGCTTCCGCCACCTCCCGTTGCGCAACACCAACAAGAAGTTCAACCCGGTCACCGCGCGTACCCTCCACTTCCCCGTGTACGGCGACCCGCAGGGTGGCCGGGTGGCGACCGCGCCGTTCGAGGGTGGCCAGGAGGTCTGGCCGGTCTTCGGCGACGCCAAGCCGGCGGTGTGGCGGTGGTCGCGGCCGCTGATCGACGAGCGACCCGACGACCTGGTGTGCCGCACCATCCGCGGCCGCCATGGCGAACGGGTCGACGTCTTCCAGCGCGACTGGCTGCACGACGGCCGCCGCAAGAAGCTCAACACCATCTGGCTCGCACAGGAGGTCGGCTCCACGGACACCGCCGTGGCCGAGCTCAAGGAGATCGTCGGCCACATCTTCGAGTCACCCAAGCCGACCGGGCTGATCCGTCGCATCCTCGGCACCATGCCCTGTGACGCAACCGTGCTCGACTTCTTCGCCGGGAGCGGCACCACCGGCCACGCCGTCGCGCTCGCCAACGTCGAGGACGGTGGCACGCGGCAGTGCATCTCCATCGAGATCGGACAGCCGACGCGGCCCGGCTCCAACGCCGAGCTCGCCGGACTGGCCACGGTCGCCGACATCACCCGCGCACGGCTCCGCGCCGTCGACGTACTGCTGGGTGGTGGCCTGATCGAGGCCTGCGACAAGATGCCGACCTGACCTCCGACTCTCGCGTCGCGCCCGCCACCGGCGCCACCGGTGCCTCCAGCGGCATCGGCGAGCAGGCGGGGCTCGCCTTCCTCGTCGCCGGCTTTCGGGTGGCTGTGCCGCACCTGCGCGCAAGCTCGCAAGGTGCCGCCGGCCACGGGAATGGACTTCCTGATCCGCCGGATGTTCGGCTGAGGCCTGTGGACAACGGGCGCGGTCGGTAGCCGGATCGCGTGAGGGTGGAGGCATGCACCTCGTGGACGTCCTTCTCCGTCATGGAGGAGTCGCGTCCCGAAGCCAGCTACCTGGTTCGGCCCGGCAGCTGAAGAAGCTGGTCGACAGCGGCACCATCGTGCGGCTGGCGCCCGGTCGCTTCGCGCTGCCCACGGCTGCCGACGCGCTCCGGGCTGCGACCCGGCTGCAAGGGACGATGTCGCACCGCAGCGCCGCGACGTACTGGGGCTGGGAGCTCAAGACGCAACCGCCGAAGCCCGAGGTGATCGTGCCCCGCAAGCGACGAGTCGATCCACACCGACGGCATGGGGTGCGCCTGACGTGGCGCGATCTGGCACCGGGCGACCTCGACGGTCCGGCCACCTCGCCGATCCGCACCGTGAGCGACTGCGCCCTCGCGCTGCCGTTCGACGAAGCACTGGCGGTCGCCGACTCCGCGCTTCGCAGCGGCCTGGTCACCCGGAGCGACCTCGACTCACTGGTGCTCCGCGGCCACGGCGCGCGGCAGGCCAGACGGGTGCTCGAGCTGGCCGATGGCCGCGCGGCCAACCCTTTCGAGTCGGTGTTGCGTGCGATCGCGGTCGACGTGCCCCGGTTGGCCGTGACACCTCAGGTCGAGCTGGATCTCTCCGGTGAGCTGGTGCGACCAGACCTCGTCGACACCCAGCTGCGCACCGTGCTCGAGGCGGACTCCTTCGCCTGGCACGGTCACCGCAAGGCCTTGATGCGCGACTGCCGGCGCTACAACCGCCTGTCGCTGCACGGGTGGCTGGTGCTCCGGTTCTCGTGGGAGGACGTGATGCTGACTCCCGACGACGTGGCCATCGCCCTGGCCGAGGCCGTCGCGCTCCGCACTGCGTCACGCAGAACAGGCACAAACGCCGGATGTGGCCGATTTCGGACCTGAAACACCATTTGTGCCTGTTCTGCTGAACGGGTCAGACCCCGGCAGCCTTCTCCAGCGCCTTCAGCTCGTCGTCGAGGTAGGTCAGCAGCCGCTGTAGGTGCGGCACGGTGCGGCGGCAGCCGATGAGGCCGAAGCACATCAGGCCGTCGTAGGACGTGCAGGTGATGTTGAGCGCCATCCCGTGGATCGGGATGGACAGGGGATAGCTGCCGACCAGCTGCGCGCCGTTGAAGTACTGCGTGGTGCGCGGGCCCGGCACGTTGCTGATGACCACGTTGTACGGCGGCCGCACGATGCCCTGCATCCGAAACATGGGCGTCAGGATCGCCGGGGCCTGGCCGATCGCGCTCATCGCCAGGATCTGCATGGGCGTCATCGACGACAACGCCTCCTTGCCGTCCTTCATCGACGCCTGCACCGCGCGCAGCCGGTCGGCCGGGTCAGCGAACTCGGTGCCCATCTTGACCATGATCGAGCCGACGGCGTTGCCGCCCTCGGCCGACGGGATCTGCGACTTCTTGGCGTTCAGCCCGATCGGCACCATCGCCACCAGGCTCTCGTCGGGCAGCTCGTTGAAGTCGAGCAGGTAGGACCGCAACGCACCCGCGCACATCGCGATGACGACGTCGTTGATGGTGGTGCCGGCGGCCTTGCCGACACCGCGGATCCGCTCGATCGGCCAGTGCTGCGCGGCGAACCGGCGCGAGCCGGTGATCTGCTGGTTGAGCATCGTGCGGGGCGCGTAGAGCGACAGGGCTGAGGTCTCGTTGCGCACGCTCTTGGTGAGGGTCTTGATCAGCGCGGCGGGCATGCCGGCGGCCTCGGCGGTGATGCCGAGCGCCGTACGCAGGGCGCTCAGGGGCACGCCGGCGGTGTCGGTGGCGTCGCGGGCAGGCTTCTCGCGGTAGCCCCACGGCGGCTGCATGCCCCGCTTGTCGGGGTCGGGCGACAGTGAGCTCGCCATCAGCCGGGTCGCGGACACGCCGTCGACGAGGGAGTGGTGGACCTTGGTGTAGATCGCCATCCGGCCGTCGCGGAGGCCTTCGATGACGTGCGCCTCCCACAGCGGCCGCTCCCACGCGAGCCGGGTGCTGTGCAGGCGGCTACACAGCTCGAGGAGCTCGCGGACGCGGCCGGGCTTGGGCAGCGCGTTGTGCCGGACGTGGTGCTCGATGTCGAACTGCTCGTCCTGCTCCCACACGAGCTGACCGGCGGTGCGTGTGGAACGGTGCGGGTGGCGCAGGAAGAGCGGCGCGATGCGTTCGGTGCTGCTCATGTGCTCGTAGAGCTCGCGCGCGTAGTTGCGCCCGGCGCCCTCCGGCTTGCGGTACAGCTGCAGCCCACCGACGTGCATCGGCATGGAGCGGTTCTCGGCCAGCAGGAACCCCACACCGGTGGGGTCGATCGGTGTCACCATCTGGTGATCCTCGCGGCCACACCGCCGCGCCACAAGGGACGCGCCCGCGTCTGGCACGATCGCTCCATGGAGGCGACGCCGCTGGACCGGGCCTGGACCCGCAGCCGCACCTCGGCGCGCACCCGCATCGACCGCTGGAAGTCCAAGCGGTTCCAGATCGCGCAGTGCGCGCTGGCCGCCGGAGCCGCCTGGTTCATCGCCCACGACCTGCTCGGCCACGCGAGCCCGTTCTTCGCGCCGATCGCTGCGGTGGTGAGTCTCGGCACGTCGTACGGCCAGCGGCTGCGCCGGGTCGTCGAGGTCACGGTCGGCGTCGCGGTCGGGGTGCTGCTCGCCGACCTGCTCGTGTCGTACGTCGGCAGTGGCTGGTGGCAGCTCACGTTGATCGTGTCGCTGGCGATGACGACGGCGTTCCTGCTCGACGGCGGGCAGCTGTTCGTCACGCAGGCGGCCGTGCAGTCGATCGTGGTCAGCACCCTGCTGCCCGACCCGGGCATGGCCCTGACCCGCTGGACCGACGCACTCGTGGGCGGCGCCGTGGCCCTGGTTGCGGCGACCGTCGTGCCCGCCGCGCCGTTGCGCCGGCCACGCGAGCAGGCGGCCGTGGTGGTGCGGAAGGTGGCCGAGCTGTTGCGGGCCGCCGCAGACGTGATGCTCGACGGCGAGGTCGAGCACGCGCTCGACGTACTCGCTGACGCGCGCGCCACCGACTACCTCATCAACGAGCTGAGGTCCGCCGCCGACGAGGGCCTGTCGGTGGTCGCGTCGTCGCCGTTCCGGGTGCGACACAAGGGCCACGTACGCCGGATGGCCGACCTCGTCGATCCCCTCGACCGGTCCCTGCGCTCGACCCGGGTGCTGGTGCGGCACACCGCTGTCGCGGCGTACCACCGACGACCCGTGCCAGGCTCCTACGCCATCGTGGCGCGCGAGCTGGCGGCCGCTGCAGACCATGCCGCCGACGAGCTGGCGGCCAACCGGATGGCGGAGGTCGCCCGGCCCGCCCTGCTCGCCGTCGGCCAGGCCACCGGTCTCGTCGAGCGCAGTGATGTCCTCTCGGCGGAGGTGGTGCTGGCCCAGCTGCGGTCGGTGATCGCCGACCTGCTCCTGCTGACCGGGATGGATCCACTCGAAGCGTCCGACGCGTTGCCGCCGCCACCGCGATGACCCCGTACGTGCTGCACGTCGACATGGACCAGTTCATCGCGGCGGTCGAGGTGCTGCGGCGCCCGGAGCTCGCCGGGCTCCCGGTCATCGTCGGGGGCCGGGGTGACCCCACCGAGCGGGCGGTCGTGTCGACCGCGTCGTACGAAGCACGGGAGTACGGCGTCGGGTCGGGCATGCCGCTGCGCATCGCCGCGCGAAAATGCCCCGACGCGGTGATCCTGCCCGTCGACCGCAAGGCGTACGACGCGGCCTCGGCCGTCGTGATGACGACCCTGAAGTCGATGACCTGGGACGGCGACCCGGTCGTCGTGGGGGTGCTGGGCTGGGATGAGGCGTTCGTCGCGGCGCGGCCCCCGGTCGACACGAGTGACCGCGACCCGTTCGAGTTCGCCCGGCAGATCCGCGAGCAGGTGCTGGCGGCGACCGGCCTGCACTGCTCGGTCGGCATAGGTGACAACAAGCTGCAGGCGAAGATCGCGACCGACTTCGGGAAGCCGCGCGGCGCCTACCGGATCAGCAGCGAGACGTGGTTCGCCGAGATGGGCGACCGGCCGGTGACCGCGCTCTGGGGCGTCGGCAAGAAGACGGCCAAGCGGCTGGAGCCGTTCGGCATCGAGACCGTACGGCAGCTCGCCGAGATCGAAGTGGACCGGCTGGCCGCCGAGCTCGGGCCGACGATGGGTCCGTGGTTCCACCGGCTCGGCCGCGGGGTCGACAGCAGCCCGGTCAGCGACGAGCCGTGGGTCCCGCGTGCGCACGGGCGCGAGGAGACCTACCAGCGCGACCTCGAGTGGCCCGAGATCCCCGATGCGGTGCGCGAGCTGACGACCCGGGTGGTCGCCGACATCGACCGCGAGGGCCGACCGGCGGCGCGGGTGCACATCAAGGTGCGCTATCCGAACTTCTTCACGGTGACGCGCGTCCGCACGCTCAAGGAGGCCACCAACGACCCCGTTGCACTGGGCGAGGTGGCCGTCGGGCTGCTCGAACGGGTCGAGCAGGACAAGCCCGCCCGGCTCCTCGGCGTACGCCTGGAGATGGTGCCTCCGGAGGGCGGCTACTGAGCCGATAGCGTCGTCCCCGATGAGCGACATCAAGCAACTCAACCTCACCATCGACCTGTGCCTGCGCATCGGCGAAGTGCTCATCTCGTCCGGCGCCGGCGCGGCAGACGTGACCGCCACGATGGGCTCCGTCGCGCGTCACCTCGGCATGCGCAACCCCGAGATCGACGTGACGTTCACGTCCCTCGCGATGAGCCACCAGTACGACGAGGAGGAGCCGGCGCTGTCGATGATCCGCAACGTCAAGCACCGCGATCTCGACTACGGCGACCTCACCGCCGTCGACCACCTGGTCCGCGACATCCTCGACGACGAGGCCGACGTCTATCTCGCGCGGACCCGGATGGCCACGATCGTGTCGGTCGGCCACCCGACCCACCGCTGGCTTGTCACCCTCGCCTGGGGCGTGATGTGCGCCAGTGTCGCCGCCTTCCTCGGCGGTGGCATGGTGGTGGCCGGCATCGCGAGTCTCGCCGCGATGAGCATCGACCGGCTCCAGCTCGCGATGTCGCGACGACGGCTGCCGGCGTTCTACCAGCAGATCGCCGGGGGAGTCGTGGCGACGCTCTTCGCGCTCGGCGCCGCGGCCTCCGAGATCGACGTCGACCCGTCGCTCGTCGTCACGGCCAACATCGTCATGCTGCTGGCCGGGGTGGGCTTCATGGGTGCGATCCAGGATGCGCTCACCGGCTTCTACGTCACGAGCGGCGCACGACTGATCGAGGCGCTCCTCGCGACCGCCGGCATCATCGCGGGGGTCAGCGGCGGGCTCTCGCTGGGCGAGGCGATCGGCGTGGACGTGGGCCGGCTGGAGCCCGGCTACTCCGGCTGGGAGGCGACGTGGGTGCTGGTGGTCGGCTCCGCGCTGTGCGCCGCCGCGTTCGCCTACGCGTCGTACTCCCCGATGCGGGCGCTGCTGCCCATCGCTGCCGTCGCCGCGCTCGGTGCGGCGGCGTACCGGCTCGTCGACGAGGCCGGCTTCGGTCGCACCTGGGGCGCCGGGACCGCGGCGTTCGCGATCGGGCTGGTGTCCTACTTCGTGGCCGGCCGGATCCGGGTGCCCCCGCTGGTGATCGTGGTGTCGGCCGTGGTGCCGTTGCTGCCCGGACTCTCCATCTATCGCGGCTTGTCATTGCTCGCCGAGGACGACGCGCGGGTGTCGCTCGGGCTGCTCGCCATGGTGACCGCTGCTGGCGTGGCGATCGCGCTGGCGTCGGGGGTGATCCTCGGTGAGTACCTCGCCCAGCCGCTCAAGCGGGAGGCGCGGCGGCTCGAGGACCGGCTGTCGGGGCCGCGGCTGGTCGGGCCGTTGCGGGCGCGCACCAAGCGCTGACCCGGCGGGGTAGTCCGGGGCAATCCGTACCTCCGCTGGCAGATCCAGGTGCATTTTGCCCCGGACTATCCCGCGATGGCGGCCAGACTGTCGAGCCAGGGGAGATGCGAACCGTCGTACGGCGGGCGCGCGTCGCGGACGGCCGCGTGCACGTGGTCGCAGCTGGCGCAGGCGGCGCGCACGACCTCCTCGGGGTACCCGTACGCCACGCGGTGCTGGGCGAACTCGTCCTCGTCGTCGACCCACACACGGCCGTTGGCGCCGCGCACGATGTCGAGGTCCAGATCGACCGAGCGGAGCACGGCACCGTCCCAGACCGGCGGCGTCGCGATGTCGACGTACACCTGGACGGGCCCCCCGGCGGCGTGGAAGGCCGCCATCCAGCCACGCTCGGCCAGGTCGGCGTGCGGGATCAGCCCGACCTGGTGGTACGGGGCGACGTACTCGGCGCCCGGCCGGAAGAAGTACGTGCCCTTCGGGAAGCCGATCCAGTCACCGTGCGCGTCTTCGCCGAGGTAGACGCCCGGGTAGACCCAGTGCGGCTGGTCCCCCCACTTGGTGATCTCGCAGCGGACGTCGTCGCCGGGGGAGGGGGTCACCCCGGCAGGCTACGTCCGGGAGCTCTTCGCGGGCGGCGCGACGCGGCCGTGCAGCCGGGCGACGACGTCCTGGTAGCGCGAGCCGGTGAGCCGCGCGAAGTGGTGCAGCAGGTGGGCGTCGATGCCGACGAGCACGCGCGCCTTCCCGGTGAGTGCGCCGTCGAAGATGATCTTCGCCGCCTTCTCGGGCGTCATCCGGGCCAGCTTCTGTTCGAAGATGCGGTCGAGCGCAGCAGCGTCCTCGCCAGCGTTCTTGCGGCCGTTGCGGGAGATGCCGGTCTTGATGCCGCCGGGGTGCACGCAGGTGACGGTGACCGGGTGGCCGGCCACGAGCATCTCCTCGCGGATCGCCTCGGTGAAGCCGCGGACGGCGTACTTGGTGGCGTTGTACGCCGACTGGCCGGGCACCGACATCAGGCCGAAGAGCGACGAGATGTTGACGATCGCGCCGTCGCCGGAGGCGATCAGGTGGGGCAGGAACTCCTTGGTGCCGTGCACGACTCCCATGAAGTTGATGCCGACGATCCAGTCGAAGTCGTCGTACGTCATGTGCTCGAAGTCGCCCGTCGCGGTCACGCCGGCGTTGTTGATGACCATATTGACGCGGCCGAACTGGTCGGCGACGGCAGCCGCCCAGTCCATCATCGCGGCGCGGTCGGAGACGTCGACGAGGTCGCTGCGGACCTCGCGGGCGCCCGCGACCTTGACCAGGTCGACGGTCTCGGCGAGGCCGTCGGCGTTCCAGTCGGAGAGGGCCAGCAGTGCGCCGCCCCGTGCCGCGCGGACGGCGAGCTCGCGGCCCATGCCTGAGCCGGCGCCGGTGATGACGACGACCTTGTCGGTGACGGTCTTCATGCTCATGCGGTGGCTCCTTCGGTGGAGTGGTCTCGACTTCGTTCGACCAGCGGTTGCACGTCGTACGCGCTCACGTCGAACGTCGCGAGCAGCTTGCGGAAGGTGTACGTCGTACGCGGCCACAGGGTGGTGTTGCGGCCTTGCGCGTCGAGGTACCAGCTGGCACAGCCACCGGTGCTCCAGACGGTGCGCCTCATGCGACGCTGGAGGTCGTGGTTCCACGCGTCTTGCGCGTCCTGCCGCGGCTCGACCGTGCCGTAGTGGTTGACCTGCATCGTGCGGATCGCGTCCATCACGTAGGCCAGCTGCGACTCGATCATGAAGACCATCGAGCTGTGTCCGAGGCCGGTGTTGGCGCCGACGATCTGGAAGAGGTTGGGGAAGCCGTGCACCGTGGTGCCCTTGTAGTTGGCGCTCCCGTGCTCGGCCCCGACCTCGGCCAGCGTGCGCCCGTCGCGGCCGATGATGTGGTGGGCGATCGGCTGCTCGGTGGTGTGGAAGCCGGTGGCGACGACGAGTACGTCGATCGGTCGTTCGACGCCGTCGGCGGTGACGACCGCGTTGCCGGTGATCTTGGCGATCCGGTCGGTCACCAGATCGACGTGGTCGGCTGCGAGGGTCGGGTAATAGGTGTTGGAGATCAGGATGCGCTTGCAGCCGACCGCGAAGTCGGGCGTGACGCGCTCGCGCAGGGCGGGGTCGTCGATGCCCTTCTTGATGTTGCCGAGCGCCATCGCTCGAGCCGGCGCGAGCAGCCGCCGCTGGAACGTGAAGCCGGGCACGTAGAGCTCGCGGCCCCAGTAGATGGCGGTGCGGTAGGCCTTCATCACCGCCGGGACGCGCCGGAACGCGAAGCGCTCGAGACGGGTGTACCTGCGGTCGTTGCGCGGCACGACGTACGGCGCGGTGCGCTGGTAGACGTCGACGTGACCCGCGACCTTGGCGAGCTCCGGGATGATCTGGATCGCCGAGGCGCCGGTGCCGATCACGGCCACCCGCTTGCCGGCCAGGTCGACGTCGTGGTCCCAGCGGGCGGAGTGGAAGACCTCGCCGGCGAAGGAGTCGATGCCGTCGATGTCGGGCAGCTTGGGCTCGGACAGTCCGCCTGAGCCGCTGATGATCGTGGCCGCGGTCAGGTCGCCGCGGTCGGTGGACACCAGCCACAGCTGGGCATCGTCGTCCCAGCGCGCCTCGCGCATCGTCGTACCGAAGAAGAAGCGGTCGAGGGTGCCGGACTCCTCGGCGACGCGGCGCAGGTAGGCATGGATCTCGGGCTGCGGCGAGAACGACATCGACCAGTCGGGGTTGGGCCCGAAGGAGAAGGAGTAGAGCTGGCTGGGCACGTCGCAAGCGGCGCCCGGGTAGGTGTTGGCGCGCCAGGTGCCGCCGACGTCGTCGCCCTTCTCGAGTACGACGAAGTCGCGCTCGCCGGCCTCGTTGAGCTTGATCGCGGCACCGAGCCCTGCGAAACCGGCGCCGATGACGAGGTGCCGGACGTGCCGGGGGAGGGTGCGCTGCTGCGTGGACATGCCGCCACACTATTGGCGTTATTGAACGAACGTCAATAAGGTGTGACGCGTGACGACGCCCACACGGACCCGCCTGAGCCCCGATGCCCGGCGTGCCCAGCTGCTCGACCTCGGCGTCGGACTGCTCGCCACCCGCTCGCTCGACGAGCTCTCGATCGACCTGCTGGCCGAGACCGCCGGCATCTCTCGTGGGCTGCTCTACCACTACTTCGGCGGCAAGCAGGAGTTCCGCGAAGCGGTCGTACGGCGCGCGGTCGACGACCTGATCGCCCGCACCGCGCCACCCGAGGGTGGCGACCCGATGGAGCGGCTGCTGGCGTCGATGACGGCCTACGTCGACTACGTCGAGACCAACCACGCCGGCTACGTGTCGATCGTCAAGGGGGCGGCCGGTGGGGCCGGCGGGCTGTCGGCCCTGTATGAAGAGGCCCGCTCGGCGCTGACCGACCGGATCTTCTCCGAGGACGCGCAGGGCGAGCTGGTGCCCGACACCCCGGCGGCGCGGCTGATGGTCCGCGGCTGGTCTGCGCTGGCCGAGGAGGTCGTGCTGACCTGGGTCGCCGAGCCGGGCGGCGTCACTCGCGAAGAGCTGCTTCAGGCCCTGACGTTGTCGCTGCCGCAGCTGGTCGCACTCGTCGTGTGACTTTTACTTGTCGACCGGACTAGTTATGGTCGCGAGATGGCCAAGTTCACGAGCGACTACCCCGTCTTCTACGTCACCGTGGACATGGCGATCCTGACGGTGCACGCCGACGCGCTGCAAGTGTTGCTGGTGAAGCGCCGCAACGAGCCGTACGCCGGCAAGCTGGCGCTGCCCGGCGGCTTCGTCGATCCCGACGAGGACCTCCCTGAAGCCGCTCGCCGCGAGCTCCGGGAGGAGACCGGGCTGACCGACGTGGTCTTCGAGCAGCTCGCGTCGTACGGCGCCCCCGGGCGCGACCCACGCGGCCGCATCGTCAGCGTGGCGCACCTCGCGATCCTGCCCGAGCCCGTCTCGGCGCGTGCTGGCGACGACGCGAGCGAGGCCGGCTGGCACCCCGTCGAGCCGTTGCTGCGCAGCCGGTCGCGGCTCGGCTTCGACCACAAGCTCGTCCTCACCGACGCGGTCGAGCGCGTGCGCACCAAGCTCGAGCGCACCACGCTGGCGACGTCGTTCATGGGTGAGGAGTTCACGCTGTCCGATTTGCGCTCGGTCTACGAGGTGGTGTGGGGTCACCCGCTCGACCCCGGCAACTTCCAACGCAAGGTCACCAAGACCGAGGACTTCATCACCGAGACGGGGCACATGCGCCCGTCGCAGGGTCCTGGTCGGCCGGCTGGGCTGTTCCGGGCGCGTAAGCCGGGGATCCATCCGCTGAGCATCCCGATCTCGCGGCCGAGCTGAGGCGTCAGGCGGGCAGCGTGACGGTCACGGTTGTGTCACCCGGTCGGCTGTCCAGCGCAACCGTGCCGGCGTGCGCCTCCACGATCGCCTTCACCAGGGCGAGCCCGAGGCCGGCACCGCGGTCGGGTCCGCGAGTACGCGCGGCGTCGGCGCGCGCGAACCGCTCGAACGCCTCCTCCACCAGCTCCGGCGCGAACCCCGGCCCGTCGTCGTGTACGGCGATCAGCCCGGGCCGCGCGCGCACGGTGACCGTGGTGCCGGCGGGGGTGTACTTGCGGGCGTTGGTCATCAGGTTCATCACCACCTGGTGCAGCCGTTGCTCGTCACCGGCGACCTCCACCGCCTCACTGGGCAGGTCGAGGCGCCACTGGTGGTCGGGCGCCAGCACGCGGGCGTCGGAGACCGCCTCGACCAGCAGCCGGGTCACGTCGACGGGTGCCGACGCGAGGGGCCGGCCGGCGTCCAGCCGGGCGAGCAGCAGGAGGTCCTCGACGAGCGACGTCATCCGCAGCGTCTCGCCCTCCACCTTGGCCAGCGCCACCTCGGTCTGCGCCGGGTGGCGGGGAGCCAGCTCGGCGTACCCCTGGATCGTCGCGAGCGGGGTGCGCAGCTCGTGCGAGGCATCGGCGACGAACTGCCGCACCTGCTGTTCACTGCGGTGCCGGGACTCCAGCGACGACTCGACGTGGGAGAGCAGGGTGTTGAGGGCCGCGCCGACCTGGCCGACCTCGGTGCGTACGTCGGTGAGGTTGCCGGGGACCCGCTCCGAGAGCTCGATGGCGCCGGTCGCGAGCGGCAGCGCTGCGACGTTGTGGGCGGTGGCGGCGACCTCGCGCAGCGGCGCGAGCTGGCGTCGTACGACGACCAGTGCGCCACCCGCCGCGACGAGACTCCCCAGCGCGATGAACAGGACCTCGTAGCCGATCAGCGACGAGACCGCCTCGCCGACGTCACCGTCGGGCAGCCCGACGACGAGCGTGCCCGCGGCGCCGTCGATCGCCTTGACCCGATAGCTGCCGAGTGCGGTCAGATCGACGCTCGTGGTGCCGTCGGAGGGGCTGACCGAGGCAAGCTCGTCGAGCACTGTCGACGACAAGGGCCGGTCATTGTCGGGACCGCGTCCGAAGCGCAGTCCCTCCCCTTCTTGGCCATCGCGGAACTGGGCGATCACCGTGCCGGGCTCGGTGTTGCCGGCGCCGGGGCCGAAGAACGTCGGACGCCGCAACGTCTCGTTGAGCTGGTCGTCGACCTGGGCGGTGAGCCGGTTCTGCATGGCCAGCGTGGCCGCGACGCCGATCAGTGCGGAGACGACGACGACCAGGAGCACCGCCGTGAGCACGAGTCGCGCGGTGAGCGAGGCGAAGCGGTCGCGCATCAGCTCACCGGCTTCAGCACGTACCCCGCGCCCCGCATGGTGTGGATCATCGGCTCGCGGCCGGCGTCGATCTTCTTGCGCAGGTAGGAGACGTAGAGCTCGACCACGTTGGCCTGCCCGCCGAAGTCGTAGTTCCAGACGCGGTCGAGGATCTGCGCCTTGCTCAGCACCCGGCGCGGGTTGCGCATGAAGAAGCGCAGCAGCTCGAACTCGGTCGCCGTCAGGCTCACCTCCTCGCCGTCACGATGCACCTCGCGGCTGTCCTCGTCCATCGTCAGGTCACCGACGGTGAGCATGTTGTTGGCGGTGATGGCGCGGGCACCGGAGCGGCGCATCAGCGCACGCAGCCGGGCCACGACCTCTTCGAGTGAGAACGGCTTGGTGACGTAGTCATCGCCAGCGGTCAGTCCAGCCACCCGGTCCTCGACGGCGTCCTTCGCGGTCAGGAACAGCACGGGTACGTCGGGGGCCGAGGCGCGCAAGCGGCGCAGCACCTCCAGCCCGTCGAAGTCGGGCAGCATCACGTCGAGCACGACCGCGTCGGGCTGGAACTCCCTGGCAGCAGAGACGGCCTTCGATCCGGTGTGCGCCATCCGCACCTCCCAGCCCTCGTAGCGCAGCGCCATCGAGAGGAGCTCCGCGATGTTGACCTCGTCGTCGACGACCAGCACCCGGACCGGGTCGCCGTCAGGCCGGATCAGCTCCATGCGTCGTACTCTGCCGCGGGATGCTGTGCGTTGGCTGTGGACACCCTGTGCTGGGGGTCAGGAGATCACGGTGTCGACCCTCGCCGCCTCGGGACGGCCCCGGCCGCGGCCCGCGCGGCTTCGCACCCCAGGCGCCGCCGGGCGTCGTACCCCCGACGACGCAGCCCGACGACGGCGCCCAGCCCGACGCCCCCACCGAGACGCCGAGCTCCGGGACCAATTCGTAGCCGCGCCGGAATCGGGTTGCTCCCGTACGCGACAATGGGCGGGCTGTGAAGATCACCTACCCCGCCGAGCTGCCCGTCAGCCAGCGTCGCGACGACATCGCCGCCGCGATCCGTGACCACCAGGTCGTGATCATCTCCGGTGAGACGGGGTCCGGGAAGACCACCCAGCTGCCGAAGATCTGCCTCGAGCTGGGGCGTGGCCAGGACAAGCTGATCGGGCACACCCAGCCCCGCCGGATCGCCGCGCGGTCGGTGGCCGAGCGGATCGCCGAGGAGCTCGGCACCCAGCTCGGTGACCTGGTCGGCTACCAGGTGCGGTTCACCGACCGGACCTCGCGTGAGAGCCGGATCAAGCTGATGACCGACGGCATCCTGCTGGCCGAGCTGCAGCGCGATCGGCAGCTGCGGAAGTACGACACCATCATCATCGACGAGGCCCACGAGCGCAGCCTCAACATCGACTTCCTGCTGGGCTACCTCAAGCGGCTGCTGCCGAAGCGGCCAGACCTCAAGCTCATCATCACCTCCGCCACGATCGACGTGGAGCGGTTCGCCGAACACTTCGACGCGCCCGTGGTCGAGGTCTCCGGGCGCACGTATCCCGTCGAGATCCGCTACCGCCCCCTCCTCGAGTTGCCCGACGAGGACGACGAGGGGGAGGCCGTGATGCGCGACCAGACCGAGGCGATCGTCGACGCCGTGCGCGAGCTGTCGAGCGAGGGTCCGGGGGACGTACTCGTGTTCCTGCCTGGCGAGCGCGAGATCCGCGACACCGCCGACGCGCTGTCCGAGCTGCCGTCCACGCCGGGGCGGCAGTGGGAGATCGTGCCGCTGTTCAGTCGGTTGTCGGCTGCCGAGCAGCACCGCGTCTTCTCGTCCCACCCGGCCACGGTGCGCCGCGTCGTACTCTCCACCAACGTCGCCGAGACCTCGCTCACCGTGCCCGGCATCCGGTACGTCGTCGACTCGGGCGTCGCGCGCATCAGCCGCTACTCCGCGCGCACCAAGGTGCAGCGGCTGCCGGTCGAGCCGATCAGCCAGGCGTCGGCCAACCAGCGGTCGGGCCGGTGTGGTCGGGTCGAGGCCGGCATCGCGATCCGGCTCTACTCGGAGGACGACTTCGAGGCCCGGCCGGAGTTCACCGACCCCGAGATCCTGCGCACCAACCTGGCCTCGGTGATCCTCCAGATGACGTCGCTGGGGTTGGGTGACATCGCGCGCTTCCCGTTCGTGGAGCCACCCGACAAGCGCAATGTCTCCGCGGGCGTGCAGTTGCTCGAGGAGCTCGGAGCGCTGGACGACGACCAGCGCCTCACCAAGCTCGGGCGACGGCTGGCTCGACTCCCGATCGACCCGCGGCTCGGTCGGATGGTGCTGGAGGCCGAGCGGCTGGGCTGCGTGCGCGAGGTCGTCGTCATCGCCGCCGCCCTGAGCCTCCAGGATCCGCGCGAGCGACCGGCAGAGATGCAGGCGCAGGCCGACCAGCAGCATGCGCGGTTCAGGGCCGACGGCAGCGACTTCCTGACCTGGCTGAACCTGTGGCGCTACATCAAGGAGCAGCAGCGCGAGCTGTCGTCGAGCGCGTTCCGTCGGATGTGCAAGCGGGAGTTCCTCAACTACCTGCGCGTGCGCGAGTGGCAGGACTTCGAGTCGCAGCTTCGCCGGGTCTCCAAGGAGATGAGGATCGAGGCCGGTCAGCCGGCCGACACGCCTGACGCCGATGGCATCCACCAAGCACTGCTCTCCGGCCTGCTCAGCCACATCGGCGCCCTCGAGGAGCGCGACCAGAGTCGGCCGGGGGAGCGGCGGCCGATGCGGGAGTATCTAGGCGCGCGCGGCGCGAAGTTCGCGATCTTCCCGGGCTCCGGCCTCAAGGGCAGCAACCCGGCGTTCGTGATGGCCGGCGAGCTGGTCGAGACGTCGCGGCTCTGGGCGCGCCAGAACGCCGCCATCAAGCCCGAGTGGGCAGAGCGGCTGGCCGGGCACCTCGTCCGTCGTACGTGGAGCGAGCCACACTGGTCGAAGAAGCGCGCGGCCGTGATGGCCCACGAGAAGGTCACGCTATACGGCGTCCCGCTGGTCGCCGACCGGCTCGTCAATTTCGGCAAGGTCGACCCGGACCTGGCCCGCGAGCTCTTCATCCGGCACGCGCTCGTCTACGGGGAGTGGCACACCGGGCACAAGTTCTATGACCAGAATCGCGCCCTGCTGGCCGAGGCCGAGGAGCTCGAGCACCGGGCCCGGCGCCGCGGCATCGTCGTCGACGAGCACTCGCTCTTCGACTTCTACGACGCGCGCGTCGGCAAGGAGGTCGTCAGCGGCGCGCACTTCGACCAGTGGTGGAAGCAGGAGCGCCGGGTGCACCCCGAGCTGCTCACCTTCGACCTCGAGATGCTCATCCACGACACGGCGGGCGAGGTCGCGGGCCAGGACTTCCCGACCGTCTGGCAGGGCAGCTCGGAGGGGCTGACGTTCCCGATCAGCTACCACTTCGAGCCGGGTTCGACCGACGACGGGCTCACCATCGACGTACCCGTCGCCACCCTCAACCGGGTCGAGGCCGACGACTTCTCGTGGGTGGTGCCCGGGCTGCGCGAGGAGCTCGTGGTCAGCCTGGTGCGGAGCCTGCCCAAGAGTCTGCGCGTGCACTTCGTGCCGGCGCCAAACACCGCGCGCGACTTCCTGGCCAAGGTGCCGGCCGGCGAGGAGCCGCTGATCGAGGCGCTCGAACGCCACCTCCGCTCCACCACCGGCGTCTTCGTGCCGCGCGAGGCGTGGGACTGGGCCAAGGTGCCCGAGCACCTGCGGCCGACGTTCCGGGTCGTCGACGAGACCGGGTCGGAGGCAGCGCGGGGCAAGGACCTCGAGGCGCTCAAGGAGCCGCTGCGGCCGACCTTCGCGCAGGCCATGGCCGAGGTCGCCGCCGACGCCGGTGTCACCTCCACAGCCCAGACGACCTGGACGTTCGGCAGCGTCGAGACGTCGTTCACGCAGCGCCGCGCGGGCCACGAGGTGCTCGCGTTCCCGGGCCTGGTCGACGAAGGCACAACCGTCGGCCTCGGCATCTTCGGCTCGCAGGAGGAGGCCGAGTCGCGACACCGGCTGGGCGTACGACGCCTGCTCCTGCTCGACCTCGCCCGCGCCGGCAACCCGGTCGCCCGCATTGTCGACGGGCTCGACAATGCCGAGAAGCTCGGCCTCGCCGGGTCGCCCTACCCCAGCGTCGCCGAGCTGCTCGAGGACTGCCGCGCCGCAGTCGTCGCCGACGTCGTCGACGCCCGGCCCCCTCCGCGTGGCGAGCAGGCGTACGCCGCCCTGCTGGCCGCCGCAGGCGACGACCTCGAAGCCCGGCTGCGCGCCACCATGCACGATGTGATGAAGGTGCTCGACGCGTGGCGGCGTACGGACCGCATCCTCAGCGGACGCGCCGACCTGATGACCCTGCCGGCGCTGACCGACATGCAGGCCCAGCTCGGGCGTCTCGTACGCCGTGGCTTCGTGGGCGAGGCGGGGGCGGCGCAGCTGCGGCAGTTCCCGCGCTACCTGGCGGCGATCGAGCACCGGCGCGCCAGGCTCGACGAGCAGGTTGCCCGCGACCGCCAGCTGATGGACCAGATCACCGACCTCCAGGAAGCGCTGCTGCACCAGCTCGACGCGCTGCCCGACGGTCGCCCGCCCAGCCCGTCGCAGCGCTCTGCGCGGTGGCTGCTCGAGGAGTACCGCGTCTCGCTGTGGGCCCAGCAGCTCGGCACCGCGCAGCCGGTGAGTGACCAGCGGATCCGCAAGGCACTCGCCGGCTGACGGGATAGTTAGCCGCAAGATGGCTCCGTTCTGACCGACGGGACAACCATTTCGCGCCTAACTACCGGGAGGGGCGAGGCGAACTAGGGTGGCGGACATGCGCCAGCACCATCGACCGTTGACTCCCGGAGCGGTGTTCTTCGACGAGATCGAGTCGGGCGACGACCCGGCGATGCTGCAGGAAGCGGCCGATCGCGCCGCGACCCTGCTGGTCCGCGGAGCCCGTGGCAGCGACGACGCTCACATCGCCGAGCGGGTGCTCCACCTCGCCGAGACCCAGGGCCTCGAGACGCTGGCCGAGCTGTGGGCGGGTTCGCCGGCCGACTCACTGGCCGGGTCGCTGTGGCGGCTCTACGTCATGCGCGCCTGGGTGTACGCCGACCCGGCAGGTGTCGCGGCCCAGTTCGAGGCCGGCCGGGCGCGCGCCCAGGTGGCGCGCGTGGTGTCCGGTGTCGCCGACCCACCCGGTCCCGACGAGCTGCGGGCGATGGTCGACGCCGTACTCCGTGGCATCACGGTCGGCGACTTCGCCGACGTGCTGCTCCGGGCCGCGGCGTTCGCCCGCGTCGTCGCGACCGGCCGCGCCAGCCTCGAGGCTCCGCACGACGAGACCGTGAGGATGCTCACGCTGGCCGAGCAGCTCGAGTCGGCCGCGCACCTCGAACTGCGACACGAGCTGGCGTGACCACCTACACTCTGTCGGGTGGTACGTCGGGCTGTGGCAGCCCCGGGTCCCAAAATGTGCCGCTAAGAGCGGCCACGCGCCGTGAGGCGCTCCCGGTCCGGCGTACCCCACAACTCTTCCTAGACTGACTCCCATGTGGCGTCGTCTGATCTCCCGGCTGGTCCCCGATCGCACGCCTGTCACGCCTGGCACGGGTGTCGACTACGCACCGGAGGCCGACGGTCTGCCCGATCCGGGTGAGGTCGTCTGGGGCTGGGTCCCTTACGAGGACGACCCGCAGCAGGGCAAGGACCGGCCCGTGCTGCTGCTCGCCCACGACAGCTCCACGGACGGCGACGAGTGGCTCGGCCTGATGCTTTCCAGCCAGGACCACGACCGCGACGCGGCCGACGAGGCGTCGTACGGGCGGCACTGGATGGACGTCGGCGTCGGCGGCTGGGACCGCGAGGGCCGGCCGAGCGAGGTGCGCCTCGACCGGCTGATCCGTCTCGACGCGGCCTCGATCCGGCGCGAGGGTGCCGCGCTCGACCGCGACGTCTTCGAAGCCGTGGTGGCCGGGGCGCGGGCGTTCCACGACCTCACGTGAGCTTCCCCCGGCCGCAAGGAATAGGCATGCAGCGGCTACGCGTGGGTCGCTAGGGTGGACGCAGTCCCCCATCAGATCGAAGGAGCGCTTCCGCATGCATCGATGCCGCCCGGTCCGGGCTGCCGCCATCGGCTTGGTGGTCTGCCTGATCCCGGCGCTCGTGGCCTGCCAGGGCGGCAAAGCGGATCCGCCCGCGTCCTCCGACGAGCCGTCGTCGGGCTCCAGTTCTGCGGCGACGGAGGCGGAGCCGGTGACGCTCGGCGTCTACGGGCATGAGGAAGAGCTCGACGCGTACAGGTCGGTCGTGGACGACTACAACGCGACCTCCCAGACCGGTCAGGTCGAGCTGGAGTCGTGGCGTGACCACGCCACGGCGCTCAAGGGCATCGAGGACGGCGACGAGCCGGACGTCTTCATGGTCTCGCGCCGCGACCTGCCCGGTCTGCTGGCGCGCGACGCCCTGCGGCCCGTCGACGAGCTGCTCGACGAGCGCGGCGTCGACTTCGGGGACGGCTTTTCCCGCGACGCCGTACAGGCGTTCGGCATCGACTCGCGACTCCAGTGCATGGCCTACTCGGTCTCGCCGGTGGTGATGTACATCAACACCGACCTCGTCGACTTCGACAAGATGAAGCGGCGCGGGCTCAACATCCCCACGCGGGATCCCCGCGACTTCTGGAATCTCGCCGAGTTCACCGCGGCGGCGGAGTTCGCCTCACGGCCGGCCCGCGGCACCCGCGGCTTCTACGTCGAGCCGAGCCTGCGTGGCCTCGCGCCGTACATCTACTCCGGCGGCGGCCAGGTCTTCGACGACGATGACGACCCGAAGTCACTGGCCTTCTCCGACGGTGACACCCGCGGCGCCCTCGAGCGCAGCCTCGCGGTCCTGCGCGACGCCCAGATGACGCTCACCGACCAGCAGCTCGCGAAGGCGACGCCGCTGGAGTGGTTCGAGCGCGGCAAGCTCGGCATCCTCGCCGGCGAGCGCGACCTTGTGCCGCGGTTGCGCGGCGTGACGGAGCTCCCGTTCGACGTGATCTCGATGCCGGTGCTTGACTCTCCGGCCACCGTGGGCGACACCACCGGGCTGTGCATGTCCGCCGACGCCGAGGACCCGCAGGCCGCTGCCGACGTGATCGCCGACCTGGTGTCCGACGAGGCGACCGAGAAAGTGGTTGCGGCCGGCTTCATGGTGCCGGCCAACAGCTCGGTCGCCGGGTCCGAGGTCTTCCTGCAGCCCAACCGCGAGCCGGTCTCGTCCTTCGTCTTCACCGCCTCGATCCGCGGCATGGTCATCCCCCCGCTGCTCGACAACGGCCAGGAGCTCGAAGAGGCAGAGGCCGACCTGATCCACCAGCTGCTGACCTTGCCCGGCCAGCTCGACCTCGACGGGGTCACCGACCAGATCGACGAGGTCTCGCGACCGATCCTCGACCCCGACTACGTGCCGGAGACCGAGTCGCCCTCGCCGTCGGACCCGACGTCGTCGGAGTCGTCCGACTGACTCCGCTCGTCGGCGCCGAGCACCGCGTCGACCAGGGGTGGGGTGACCAGGTCCGTCTGCCACGGCCGGGCGCCGTACGACGACAGCTGGGCCGCGAGCGCATCGGCCAGCTGACCGGCGTCGCGAGTGGATGGCGGCGCCCACATGGCGCGGCGCAGGTAGTCGGGGGTGAGCAGGTTCTCGACCGGCACCGCGAGCTCTTCGGAGATCGCCAGCATCGCGGCGCGCGCGAGCTGGAAACGAACGGCGGCGACCGGGTCATGCTCGGCCCAGGTGCGCGGGTGCGGCGGGCCGTCGCTACGGGGCGCCTTGGCGGGCAGGTCGCCCTCGGCCATCGCGAAGACCTCGTCGAGCGCAGTCAGCCACTGCCGGGAGTAACGCTCCGCGCCCCGGCCGTGGAACCCCTTGGTGCCCAGCAGGGCACCCTTCTCGGTGGGCATCGCGGTGGCGGCGGCGACGATCGCGGCGTCGGGAATGATCCGGCCCGGCGTCACGTCGCGCTCGGCCGCGATGCGGTCGCGCGCCTCCCACATCGCCCGGGCGGCACCGAGGGCTCGACGTCCGCGGAGGCGGTGCACGCCGCTCGTGCGGCGCCAGGCGTCGACGCGGACGGCCGGCTCGAAGCTGAGCAGGTGGTCGAACTCCTGCCGGGCCCACTCGGTCTTGCCGGCTTCCTCGAGCTTCTCGATCATGTGGTCGCGCAGCTCGAGGAGCACTTCCACGTCGAGCGCGGCGTACTCGAGCCAAGCTGTCGGCAGCGGCCGGGTCGACCAGTCGGCGGCGGAGTGCTCCTTGCGCATCCGCTGGCCGAGGATCTCCTCGACCAGGGTCGCGAGGCCGACGCGCGGGTAGCCCAGCAGCCGACCGGCGAGCTCGGTGTCGAAGAGCGCGGCCGGCTCGAGGCCGACCTCGCGCAGGCAGGGCAGGTCCTGGGTGGCGGCGTGCAGGATCCACTCCGCGCCGGTGAGTGTGCCCTGCAGCATCGGCAGGTGGGAGTCGAAGGCGATCGGGTCGATCAGCCAGCTGCCGGCACCCTCGCGGCGCAGCTGGATCAGATAGGCGCGGGCGGAGTAGCGGTAGCCCGAGGCGCGCTCGGCGTCGATCGCGACGGGTCCGGTGGCGGTGGCCAGAGCGGCGCAGGCTTCCTCGAGGAGCTCGGGGGTGTCGACGATCGGGGTCAGGCCGTCGCGCAGGAGCAGCAGTGGAGCCGGAGGGACCTCGGGAGTCTCGTCGGTCTCGACGGACTCGTCGGGGTCTTCGATTGTCGGCTCGGGGGGCATGAGGTCAGCGGCCGCGCTGCCCGCGTCGGCTCGGCATGGCGGTCACGCCCTCGGGCACGGGGGGCAGGCCTACCGCCGTACAGAGGAGCTCGCCCCAGGCTTCGACGTGGGGGGTGAGGTCGGGCGGGCCGCCGACGGAGGCGTCCGGCGCGACGGGGGTCCAGGACGCGCGGATCTCGACCTGCGCGGTGCCCTCTTCGTCGGACATGCCACCGAAGCTCTCGGTGGCGACCCGGGTGACGGTGCCGGAGGCGGCCGTCCACTGGGCGCCGTGCGCGTCGAGCGCCTCGGTCAGCCAGGTCCAGCCGACCGCAGCCAGCATCGGGTCGGTGATCAGCTCGGGGTCGATGTCGGCTCGGGCGTAGGCCACGCACCGGAACGTGCCCTGCCAGGCGTCGTTGCCGGCCGGGTCGTGGAGCAGGATGATGCGGCCGGTGCCGAGGTCGACGTCATCGACGGTGACGTCGGCGCTGAGCGCGAAGGAGTGCGGGGCGATGCGCTGCGGTGCCGGCATCTCCTCGCAGAAGACCTCCGGCCGGAGGGGCGCCGCGCGCATCGCGGCAACCGCCGCCAGGAACTCCGGGGGTGGGGAACCCGCGCCCGTGCCCGGGCGTGTCTCTTCACGGACAGCCATGAGCCAACAGTAGGTCGCGGGGCCAGCCGTCGATGTGCCAACACGCCGCCTGACCTGCGAGGATTCGAGGGTGAGTCCGTCGCCTGCTGCCGCTGACAGTGTCCTGCTCCGCGCCGCCCGGGGTGAGCCCGTCTCGCACACGCCCGTGTGGTTCATGCGTCAGGCCGGTCGCTCGCTGCCGGAGTACCTCAAGGCGCGCGAGGGCGTCGCCATGCTCGACTCGTGCATGGATCCCGAGCTCGTCGTCGAGATCACTCTGCAGCCCGTCCGCCGGTACGGCGTCGACGCGGCCATCTTCTTCTCCGACATCGTGCTCCCGCTCAAGGCGGTCGGTGTCGACCTCGACATCGTGCCCGGGGTCGGACCCGTCGTCGCCTCGCCCGTGCGCACCCTCGCCGACGTCGAGACGATCCCCGACCTGACCCCTGACCACGTCCCCTTCATCACCCAGGCCGTGCAGGGGCTGGTGGGCGAGCTTGGCGCGACGCCGCTGATCGGGTTCGCCGGCGCCCCGTTCACCGTCGCGTCGTACCTCGTCGAGGGTGGCCCGTCTAAGGAGCACGCGAAGACCAAGGCGATGATGTTCGGTGCTCCCGAGGTGTGGGACGCGCTGATGCGCAAGATCGCGGGCATCTCCGCGGCCTACCTGAAGGTGCAGGTCGACGCCGGTGCCTCCGCCGTACAGCTCTTCGACTCGTGGGCCGGAGCGCTCACCCCCGCCGACTACGCCGAGCACGTGATGCCGCACTCCGCGCGGGTGCTGGCCGCGGCCGGTGAGCTCAATGTGCCGCGCATCCACTTCGGTGTCGGCACCACCAACCTGCTCGGTCTGATGGGCGACGCCGGAGCCGACGTCGTCGGCGTCGACTGGCGTACCCCGCTCGCCGACGCGCTGCCGCTGGTCGGCGACAAGGTCGTGCAGGGCAACCTCGACCCGACTCTGGTCTTCGCGCCGACCGACGTGATGCTGGCTCGCGCCGGCGAGATCATCGACGCCGGCCGGGCCGCCAAGGGCCACATCTTCAACCTCGGCCACGGCGTCATCCCGTCGACCGATCCCGACCAGCTGGCCCGGCTGACGGAGTTCGTGCAGAGCTACCCGCTCACCGGACTGACCGGCCAGTAGATGAGAGTGGGTTCGTCACCCGACCCACTCACCTGCGACCTGGCGGGTAGCGACGTTGAGGCGGTTCCACATGTTGACGGCGGCGATCGAGAGCGTGAGGGACGCGAGCTCCGACTCGTCGTAGTGGCGCGCGGCCTCATCCCAGACATCGTCCGGGACGGCGTCCGACGTGTCGGACAGACGGGTGATCGACTCGGCGAGGGCCAGCGCGCTCCGCTCCGCGTCCGAGTAGTACGGCGTCTCCCGCCACGCCGCGACCGAGAAGATCCGCTCGTCCGACTCGCCGGCCTTGCGCAGCTCGCGGGCGTGCAGGTCCACGCAGACACCGCAGGCGTTGATCTGGCTCGCCCTCAGGTGCACCAGGTAGTGCGTCTCCTGCGGGACGCTGCCCTGGTGGGCCACTTTGCCCAGTGCCAGCAGTGCTTTCATCGCGTCGGGGACGACGATCGCGGGGTTGCCGATTCGTGCCTTCATGATGTTCTCCTCTTCGTTGTGTCACATCGGTCGGGGGTGGTTCGTCAGCGCTATGACGGACCCAGACGAAGGAATGTGACCGAATGACCGACGAACAATTTCTGGCTGAGCGGTTCGAGGAGAAGAGGAGCCACCTTCGGGCGGTCGCCTATCGGATGCTCGGTTCGCTGTGCGAGGCCGACGACGCCGTCCAGGAGGCCTGGCTGCGACTTAGCCGCTCCGACACCAGCGCGGTCGACAACCTGGGCGGTTGGCTGACGACCGTCGTCGCCCGGGTGTGCCTGGACGCCCTGCGGTCCCGCACGTCGCGTGGGGAGCAGCCGTACGACGTGCACGTGCCGGACCCGGTCGTGAGTCCGGAGTCCGGCAGCGACCCCGAGCACCAGGCGCTGCTCGCCGACTCCGTCGGACTTGCCCTGCTCGTCGTGCTGGACTCGCTGACGCCCGCGGAGCGTCTCGCGTTCGTGCTGCACGACGTGTTCGCCGTACCTTTCGACGACATTGCACCGATCGTGGGCCGCTCCTCCGCTGCCACCCGACAGCTGGCGAGTCGGGCGCGGCGGCGGGTCCAAGGGCAGGCAACCGCTCCCGCCGACCCGCTTCCCCGGCAGCGCGAGGTCGTCACCGCCTTCTACGCCGCAGTCCGTGCGGGTGACTTCGAGGCCCTGGTGGCCGTCCTCGACCCGGACGTCGTGCTGCGCGCGGACACGGGATCCGGCAGCATCGGGGTCTCGAAGCTGCTGAAGGGCGCGCGGGCCGTGGCCGAGTCGGCCATGACGTTCGCACGGTACGCGCGCTTCGGCCGCCCGGTCCTGGTCAACGGGGCAGCCGGGATCGTCACGATCATGGACGGCCGACCACTGTCGGTGATGGGGTTCACGGTCTCCGGCGGCCAGATCACTGGCATCGACATCCTCGCGGACCCGGAGCGGCTGGGTCGCCTCGACCTTGCCTTGCTCGACGAGTGACTGTTCGTCGGAAGCGAGACCTCCTGGCTCCTAGCTCGTCTCCGCGGTCGTCTGCCGCGGCGTACGACGGGCGGCGTACCTGCGCAGGACCAGGAAGAGCGGGGTGCCCAGCAGGGCGAGGACGACCGCGAATGGGAGCAGGGCGCCGGTGACGGTGGCGAGGCCCGCACCGAAGGTGGCCAGCGCCGACCAGCCGCCCTCGAGGCCTGCGACGAAGCCGGCCGGGTCGTCGTCCTTGCGGGGCTTCGTGGTCCCCTCGCGGTCGATGTGGACGGTGATCGTCGACATGCTCGTCTGGTCGGAGAGGTAGGCCTGCTGCTGCTTGAGTGAGTCGAGGTCGGCCTGGCGGCGGGTGAGCTCGGCCTCGACGGCGACGACGTCGCGCAGCGAGCCGGCACTGTCGAGCAGCACCTCGATGCGGCGCAGGCTGCGCTCCTGAGCGCGGATCCGGACGTCGGTGTCGATGACCTGTGTGGTGACGTCCTCGGCGGTGCGGCTGGCGTTCTCGAGGGTGCCTGCCTTCTCGAGGTCGGTCATGGTCTCGCTGAAGTCCTCGCTGGGCACGCGCAGCTCGAGTCGTGACCAGGTCATCTCGCCGTCGTCGCTGGTCTGGGTCTCCTCCCCGGTGATCTCGCCCTGGCGGGTGTCGATGATCTTCTGCACCTCGTTACGTGTGCCCTGCACGTCCTTGCTGCTCAGCGAGACGGTGCCGACCGAGATGATCGAACGCTCCTGCAGGGCGGCCCGGGCAGGGGTGCCGGCCTTCTGGCCGTTGACCGAGCCACTGTCGCTGTCGCCCCCGCCCTCATCGGACGGCATGTCGAGCAAGTCCTGCTGCCCGGAGGCCGGGGCTTCGGCGGATTCGGAGGACGTGGCGCCGCTGTCGTTCCCGGAGGAGCTGCAGCCCGACAGGCCGACTGTCAGTGCGATCGCGATGCCGGCGAGCAGGGCCGGTGCCCGGGGTGAGGTCAACATGTGGCTGGGACGCCACGGGGGAGGGGCCGGTTCCCGCGGTCCGTCGGGTGCGGCGGCTTGCAACCCGATCGTAATATGAGCAATCTGATTGACTTAGCGAATCACATTGGCTGGTCGTCGGCGGAGGCCACGGGGTGGTGTGTACGGGCTGGTCTCGTTGCTGAGCGCGCGCGCCCCGCCGGAGACGCTGGGCCGTGACCTCGACCAGGTCGAGGAGGGCGGCCAGCTGGCCTTCGACGAGTGGATCCCGGAGCCCGCTGTCACCTGAGCTGTGCGAGGCTGGCCGGCGTGACTGCCGACCGACTGCGCATCGTCGTGGTCGGTGGTGGGATCGCCGGCCTGACCGCCGCCCACCTGCTGGGCGCCGACCATGACGTGCTGCTACTCGAGGGGTCGCCGGTCGTCGGCGGGAAGCTGCGGCTGGCCGAGGTCGCCGGAGTGACGGTCGACGTCGGCGCCGAGGCGATGCTGAACCGCCGCCCCGAAGGCGTCGAGCTGGCCCGCGAGCTCGGACTGCCCGTCGTACACCCCACCAGCGCGACGTCGCGGGTCTGGAGCCGCGGTGAGCTGCGGCCGCTGCCACGGTCACTAATGGGGGTGCCGTTCGACCTGGACGAGCTGGCCGCCTCGGGCGTGCTGTCGGCCGACGGCCTGGCCCGCGCCCGCGCCGAGGTCGTCACACCGTGGAGCGGCGACGATGTCTCCGTCGGTGACCTGGTCGCCGCGCGCCTCGGCGACGAGGTCGTCGACCGGCTGGTCGAGCCGCTGCTGGGTGGTGTGTACGCCGGCCGCGCGTTCGAGATCTCCGTCCTCGCCGCCATGCCCCAGCTGGCCGCGATGGCCGGCCGTGGGTCGCTGACCGAGCAAGCCGCCGCGATCGTCGCGTCCGACGTCCCCGTCTTCGCGGGCATCGAGGGGGGCATGGGGCTCCTGCCTCGGGCACTGGTCGACAGTGGCCGGTTCGTGGTCCGAACGCACGCTACGGTGCGCGAGCTGCGGCGTACGGCCTCGGGCTTCGAGCTCACCGTCGGCTCGACCCGCGACGCCGAGACGGTGCTTGCCGACCGGGTCGTGCTGGCCACGCCGTCGGCGCCGACGGCACGGCTGCTGGCGGAGCTCGCCCCCGACGCGGCCGCAGAGCTCGCCGCGATCGAGATGGCGTCGGTCGCCGTGGTGACGCTGGCCTTCCACGCGGCCGACCTGCCCGACCTCGCCGCCCGGTCGGGCTTCCTGGTGCCGCCAGTCGAGCAGCGCCACATCAAGGCGTCGACGTTCTCGTTCGCGAAGTGGGACTGGGTGCGGGACACCGGCAACGGCGTGCTCCTGCTGCGCACCTCGCTGGGTCGGCACCGCGACGAGGCTGCGCTGCAGGCCCCCGACGCCGATCTGGTGGCGGGCTCGCTCGCCGATCTCCGCGAGATTGCCGGTATCGACGCAAGGCCGGTCGACACTCACGTACAGCGCTGGGGCGGCGCGCTGCCGCAGTACGCCGTGGGCCACGTCGGCCGGGTGGTCCGGATCCGCGCGGCCCTCGACGGCACCGGGGTCGTGGTCTGTGGAGCGACGTACGACGGGGTCGGCATCCCCGCCGTCATCGGGTCCGCCCGCCTCGCGGCGCTCATGGTCCACGCGGCAGAATGAGGGCATGAGCGACCAGAGCAACGCCTCCCGCATCAACGAGCTCAATGCGACCATCCGCTACACGATGTGGTCGGTGTTCCGGTTGCGTGACCTCATCGGCGACAGCGACCGCGCGTCCGAGTCGGCCGAGGTCGAGACCCTCTTCTCCAAGCTGGCCGGCGAGGACGTCGTCGTCCGCGGCACCTACGACGTCGCCGGCCTGCGCGCCGACGCCGACCTGATGATCTGGTGGCACGCGGAGACGAGCGAGGCCCTCCAGGACGCCTACCACCGCTTCAGGAGTACGACGTTCGGTCGTCGCCTCGACCCGGTCTGGTCGCAGCTCGCCCTGCACCGGCCGGCGGAGTTCAACAAGAGCCACGTGCCGGCATTCCTCGACAACGAGGAGCCCAAGGCGCACATCTGCGTCTACCCGTTCGTGCGCTCCTACGAGTGGTACCTCCTCGATGACGCCGAGCGCCGCGCGATGCTGGCCGAGCACGGCAAGATGGCGCGCGACTACCCCGACGTCCGCGCCAACACGGTCGCGAGCTTCGCCCTCGGCGACTACGAGTGGATGCTGGCCTTCGAGGCCGACGAGCTGTACCGCATCGTCGACCTGATGCGTCACCTGCGCGGCTCCGAGACCCGCCGCCACGTGCGCGAAGAGGTGCCGTTCTACACCGGCTCGCGCGCCAGCGTCGCCGACCTGGTGCAGCGGCTGCCCTGATGCCCGGCCGGCTGTCCGGGCTCGATGCCCGTGTCGTCGCGGGGTCGGACTGATCGGCCGAACGGCCCGCTGGCTAGGCTGCGCGGGTGACCTCGGAACCGGAAGAGCTCCGCGAGCTCTACGCCAACCGCTTCCACAACGAGGAGGCCCAGCGCCTCGACGTGTGGGAGGTGCTCTGCTCGCGCTTCTTCCAGAAGTGGGTGCCCGACGACGCGATCGTGCTCGACATCGCCGCGGGTCACTGCGAGTTCGTCAACAACATCAAGGCCAAGCGACGCATCGCGGTCGACCTCAATCCCGACGTCATCCACAAGGCCGGGCCGGGCGTCGAGGCCATCGTGACCCGCTCCGACGAGCTGGTCGGCATCGACGACGGGTCGATCGACCGGGTGTTCATCAGCAACTTCTTCGAGCACGTGCCGCGCGAGGTGATCGCGTCCACGCTGCTCGCCGTACGACGCGTGCTCAAGGCCGACGGCAAGCTGCTCGTGCTCCAGCCCAACGTGCGCTACTGCGCCAAGGACTACTGGATGTTCTTCGACCACATCACGCCGGTCGACGACCGGGCGCTCGTGGAGGCTTTCGCCGCCGCAGGCTTCGATGTCGAGCTGAACATCCCGCGGTTCCTGCCCTACACGACCAAGAGCCGGCTGCCGAGCGGCCCCGGACTGGTGAAGCTCTACCTCAAGGTGCCGCTCGCGTGGCGGGTGCTGGGCGCGCAGGCGTTCATGGTGGGCCGACCGGCCGCTGGTCGCTGAGGCCTGCGGTTTGGTCCCAAACCGCAGGTTCCGGCGCCGAAACGTGCGGTTGGTGACCAATGGAGGCAGCTCTCGGGCCGGTGTCATCGTCCGCCCGGGCTCCGGCCGAGTTGGCACCTATCGGGAGGTCGCCGACCCGTGGTCGGGAATCAACCCCCTCCATTGGGCAAGGACCGCATGGTTTTGGCCGATATCCATGCGGCTTTCGACCAATCGAGGGTGCCCAACAGTCCGCCGGCTACTCCTTGGGAGTCAGCTTCAGGCTCACCGAGTTGATGCAGAACCGGTCGCCCGTGGGGGTGCCGTGGCCGTCGGGGAAGACGTGGCCGAGGTGTGAGCCGCAGTTGGCGCAGCGCACCTCGACCCGCTTCATGCCGTGCGAGACGTCCTCGATGTAGTCGACCGTGTCGCTGATCGGCTGGTAGAAGCTCGGCCACCCGCACCCCGAGTGGAACTTCGTGTCGGAGGTGAACAGCTCCGAGCCGCACGCCTTGCACGAGTAGGTGCCGGTGGTGTCGGTGTCGGTGTACTCGCCGGTGAAGGCGCGCTCGGTGCCGGCCTGGCGGAGCACGGCGTACTCCTCGGCGCTCAGCTCCTGGCGCCACTGCTCGTCGGTCTTCTCCACGTCGTAAGCCATGCCCTCAGGATACGGGCGCGGTGTCTGGGGTCGGGCACACCGTGTAGGCGCCGGCCTTGTCGAAGCTGACCCGGAGCGTCGCATCGGGCACGCGCACCGCGATGTACAGAGGTTGTCCCGGCGTCACCCGCTGCACGTGGGGCAAGGTGCGCACCCCGTCGCGCAGCAGCTGCGTCGTGACGAAGTTGGCGTCGCCGGTGAGGGTGAACTGCGAGCCGTCGGCGGGGGAGTCGAGCTCGAACACGGCGCCCCGCCCGGACGCGACGTACCGCTCGCAATCAGGGCCGGCGTCGCCGGAGGCGACCAGCCCGCGCCCGGTCCGCAAGTCCCGTGCTTCGGGCAACCCGAAGGACGTGCCGCCGACGCCGACGTTGACCAGCGACTGTCCTTCGAGCTCCGTACGCCCGCTGACAGGGTTCGGTGGCAGTGCGGCGCGCGCCTCGGGTGAGTCGAGCAGTGCGACGGTGATGTCGGGCTGGTACGTCGGGAAGGGCTGCTCGGTGAGCACCGGGCCGTCGTCCGTGATGACCGCCTGGATGCCGCGCAGCTGCCGCTGGAGATCGGGCGCCAGGTCGAGACGGCTCTCGACGAACGCGTGCTGGAGGCCGATGCCCTGGACGACGTAGCCGAGGCCCACCAGCGTGGCCAGCAGCGCAGCGACCCAGCCAGGACCCTGCAACCGACCTCTCAGCCAGCCACACGCGACTGCGAAAGACGGCAGGAGCAGGGCAACGGTGAGGTAGGCGTACCGCTCTTCCGTCGCCTGCTCCACCCCCATGCCCACGCGGGACCAGGCCTGGAGGAGGAACTGGAAGAGCGCGGTGGCCACCCCGGCGATCGCCAGTGCCCGCACGCCAGGACTGACGTCACGGATGACGAACGGGGTGACGACGAGGACGACGAGCAGCACCGGCCCCGACCCGTCGATGCCGGAAGCTCGCTCGACCGACGCCACGAGGCCGGTCCAGACGTAGCTGGGCACCTGGAGGTAGACCTCCTTGTCGGCGAAGGAGGCGCTCGCCGCGGTGTGGCCGATGGCGGCGTACCAGCCGAGGAAGACGAGGGTCGGGCCCGCGCCCACCGCGATCGCACTGCGGATGCCGTTGGTGAGGGCGACGAAGACCACGACGAGCACCACTGACGCGATGCCCACGCCGGAGCACATCAGGGCCAGTACGAGGCACACTCCTGCGACCACGACCCCCTTGACGCTGGCCGGAAAGCGAAGCCATGCCAGCACCGCCGACATCGCGAACATCAACGGGGCGACGAAGGCGATCTGGAAGTCCCACAGGGTGTTGTCGGCCCCACCCCCGAAGAACGCGAGAGCGAGGGCGGCTACGAGGGCCGGACCGCGATGCGAGCCCAGTCGCACGAGTACGACGTAGGTCAGGGCCGACAGTGCGAGGTGGGCGAGGATGACCGGCAGCGCGTACGGCAGGTACTGGTCGAGGCCGAAGACCGCGAAGAGCCCGCGGTAGAGCAGGATCGGCAGGGTGGTCCAGTGCTCGTTGTGAGGCGCGAAGAGGTCGAGG
The DNA here is from genome assembly GCF_023208195.1 of Nocardioides sp. InS609-2. NCBI lineage: Bacteria > Bacillati > Actinomycetota > Actinomycetes > Propionibacteriales > Nocardioidaceae > Nocardioides > Nocardioides sp. InS609-2. Next base: position 3,517,624 of record NZ_CP060034.1, read on the forward strand.
TCGGTGCCCTCCACGCTGCCGCGGGTGAGCAGGAAGGCCCAGTCGTCGCCGAAGAAATAGAGCCGTCGGGCGAAGGTGACCAGGATCGCTCCCGCGACAGCCAGGCCGGTGAGGAGAACAGCCGCGTACAGCCGCCCCTCACCAGCCGGGGTCAGCCGACGAGCCACGTCACAGACGCCCGTCGGCAACCGCCTGGGTCACCCACGGGATGACCTCGTCGAGCATCACGTCGAGTGACGTGCTGCACTCGAAGCCGAGCACGTCCTTGGCCTTCTGCACGTCGGGGACGCGCTTCTGGACGTCGTACTCGTAGGCCTCGTCGCTGACCAGGGTGAGCGGGGCGTCGCCCTTGATCTTGCGCCAGATGACGTCGGCGAGCTCGCGCACGCTGGTGGACTCTGGCGTGGAGATGTTGAAGTCCTGGTTGTAGGCGGCCTCCTGCGACATGCACTCGACGATGCCCCTCGCGAGGTCGCCGCCGTAGGTGTAGTGCCGGACCTGGTTGCCCTCGCCGAGGATGTGGAGCGGGTCCTGGCCCTTGACGATCTTCTGCACGATGTCGGGCACGACGTGGCTCATCGCGAGCTTGACGTTGCCCGAGGAGACCTCGACGTCGCCGAGCGCACGGCCCTCGCCGATGCCGACGCAGTTGAACGGGCGGACGATCGTGTAGGGCAGTTTGTACTGGTCCCAGGCGGCCTTGGCGAAGTACTCCACGGCCAGCTTCTGGAAGCCGTACGACGACAGCGGCGGCGGGATCTTCCGCTCGTCGCCCTCCTTGGAGGGCCAGTGCTCGGTCGACTCGAAGACCATCGACGACGACAGGTAGGTGACCTTCTTCAGCTTGCCGCTGCGCGCGGCGGCGATGGCGGCATCGCACTGCGAGGCCATGATCCGCTCGTTCTGCGCGAGCAGGTCGTAGGCGTAGGCGTGGAAGTAGGAGATGCCGCCGATCAGCGCGGCCCCGGCGATGAGGTGGTCGCAGTCGGCGAGCAGCTTCTCCATCAGGATCGGGTCGCGCGCGTCACCCTCGGTGAAGTCGTAGTCGGGGTGGTTGTCGTAGGACTTCTCGACGGGCCCGTACTTGGAGTAGTTGTCGATGCCGACGACCTTGTAGCCGCGGCCGAGGAGCTCCTCGACGACGTAGCCGCCGATGAAGCCGGCCGAGCCGGAGACGAGGACCTTCTGCAGCTCTGACATGAGGTTCCTAACGGCTGTTCTGGGCGGCGATCCGGGCCGCCTGGACACGGAGCTGGTCGATGGTGAGCTCGGGACCGAAGGCGAAGCGGTACCACCGCAGATACCTCGGGATCCACGCCTTCATGTCGAAACGGGAGTCGCCGACGGTGCGGTCGAGCCAGATGGTGGAGATCTCGGCGACCGGGCGGCGCAGCCGGCGCGCCTTCGCCGTCAGCTCGAGACCGATCTCGAACCCGCTGCGAGAGTCGATGCCGACCTCGCGCACGAACTCGGTGGAGTAGGCCTTGAAGCTGTTGGTGGCGTCGCGGGTGCCGACCCGGCCGAGCATGCCGAGCGACGTGCCGGCGCTGCGCGCGACGAACGCCTTGAGGAACGGGCCGCCGACCTGCTGGCCGCCGGCCGAGTAGCGCGACGCTGCCGCGACCACCACGCCCCGCTCGACCAGCCGTGCGAGCGCGTCGATCTGGCGGGGGTCGTCGCTGCCGTCGGCCATGGTGACCACGACGACGTGCGAGTTGGCCTGGTCGATGCCGAAGCGGATGGCATTGGCCGGACCCCGGCCATAGGTGTTGACGAGGGTCGTGAGGCGCGGCTCGCCGGCGGCGTACTCGGCAAGCACCGGCACGGTGGTGTCGGTCTCGAAGTCGACGACCACGAGCACTTCACACGGCGTCTCGACTGACTCGAAGATCCGGTCGAGCACCGGGAGGACGCCGTCGCCCTCGTTGTAGGCAGGGATGACGACGGAGACACGGGGGCCTGTCTTCTTCTGGGCGGGGTTCATACGACGCTGCCCTGCCCGAGGAAGTTCCAGACGTCGGCGACGGGCTTGGCGGTCTCGAGGTCGGCGTACGCGCGGTGCGGGGCGGCCAGGATCAGCAGGTCGGCGCGCTCGAGTACGTCGTCGAGCGGCAGCAGCGAGGTGTCGACCGTGACGAAGGGGTCGGTGCACAGCACCTCGCCTGCGCGGAACTCGAGGATGCGCTTGAGCTTGTAGGACAGGCTCGACCGGATGTCGTCGCTCTCGCCCTTGAACGCCATCCCGAGGATGCCGACGGTCATGTTGGAGAGGTCGTGGGTCTTCTCGAGGTGGGTGACCAGGTAGAGCGGCAGCCCTTCGTTGACCAGCATCGCGGCGTGGCCAAGGACGAACGAGTTGTCGGTGAACGCGGCCAGCTGCATCGTGTCCTTGAACAGGCACGGTCCGGCTGCGAAGCCGGCGCCCGGCATGTCGGCTGCGCGCGGGTAGTCGTGCGCCAGCGCCTTGCGGATCTTGTCGAAGTCGAGCCCGTGGTCGTTGGCCATCACGTAGAACTGGTTGGCCGCGGCGAACTTGATGTAGCGCCAGGTGTTGGTGAACAGCTTGGCGAGCTCGGCCTCCTCGGTCTCCAGCTCGACGATGCTCTCGGTGAGCGTGCCGAACAGCTCGCCGGCACGCAGCTTCACCTCAGCGGTGCGCCCGGAGACGATCTGGGGGAGCGTGAAGAGTTCCTCCATCGCCTTGCCCTCGGCGATGCGCTCGGGGCAGAACGCGACGTCGATCGCGAGGCCGGCCTTGGCGAGGAGCCGCTCGACGCCGGCCGTGACGCCGGGGAAGACGGTGCTGCGCAGCACCAGGAGCTGGCCGTCGCGGAAGTGCTGCTGGATCTCGGCGATCGCGGAGGTGACCGCGCGCGGGTCGGGGTTGAGGTGCTCGTCGACAGGGGTGCCGATCACGACGACGACGACGTCGGCGCCGGAGATGATCGACGGGTCGGTGCTGACCGTCAGCCGGCCGGCGGCCTGGGCGCGCTCGAGGACCTCGGTCGCGCCGTTCTCGACGAACGGCAGCTCGCCGCTCTCGACCAGCTTGACCGCAGCCTCGTTGACGTCGTAGATGCCGACCCGCTTGCCGCGGTCGGCGAACGCGATGGCCAGCGGCAGCCCGACGTGGCCACAGCCGCCCACCACCACGAGGTCGAAGGTGGTGTCGGTCTGGTCGGTCATGGGTTCCCCCGGATCATTGGCGTCACGAACGTCTCGAGCGTTCGGGCACGGCGATGCTATCGGCTGGCGATAGGTTGACCGACATGGCCAAGCCCGCTGCTGCCGAGGTCGTCGTACCCGGTCCTGACGGTGACCGCGCTGTGCGCGTCTCGAGCCCCGACCGGGTGATCTACGAGGCGACGGAGTCCACGCCCGAGGTCACCAAGCTGATGGTCGCGCAGTTCTTCGCCGACGTCGGCGACGGACTGATGCGCGCGCTGCGTGACCGTCCGACGGCTCTGGAGCGCTGGACGTCGGGGGTGCGGCCGGGCATGAAGCTGGCCACCGGACCCCAGGACAAGGGCGCCGACGCGTTCTATCAGAAGCGCGTGCCCAAGGGGGCTCCCGACTATCTGGAGACCGCGACGATCACCTTCCCGTCGGGCCGCACCGCCGACGAGATCTGCCCGACCGAGATCGCCGTACCGGTGTGGTGCGCGCACATGGGCACGCTCACCTTCCATCCCTGGCCCGTACGCCGCGCCGATGTCGACCGCCCCGACGAGCTGCGCATCGACCTCGACCCCCAGCCCGGTACGACGTTCGCCGATGTCGTGCGCGTCGCCGGCGTGGCGCGCGAGCTGCTCGACGACCTCGGAATGGTCGGCTTCGCCAAGACCAGTGGCAACCGCGGCATCCACATCTTCGTGCGCATCCGGCCCGACTGGGAGTTCACCGACGTGCGGCATGCGGCGATCGCGTTCGGCCGCGAGCTCGAGAAGCGCGACGACGGCGTCACCACCGCCTGGTGGAAGGAGGAGCGGGGTGAGCGGATCTTCGTCGACTTCAACCAGAACTCGCGTGACCGCACCATTGCCTCGGCGTACTCACTGCGGCCGATCCCCGGCTCCCCGGTCTCGACCCCGATGACCTGGGACGAGATCGCGACGGTCACCGACCCGCGCGACCACAACCTCTTCACCGTGCCGTCCCGGATGGTCGACGGCGACCCGTGGGCTGCCATCGACGACGTCCACAACGACCTCACGCCCCTGCTGGACCTGTGGTCGGAGCATCCCGTCGAGCTCAACTACCCGCCCGACTACCCCAAGATGCCCGGCGAGCCGCCGCGGGTGCAGCCGAGCAAGAAGGTGGCCGCGCACTGGGATGACGCGGGGAACCGGGTCGGGGACTGACGTTCTCCACAGGGTGTGCCTCGTCGGAGGCTGACCGTCCCCGCTTGGAGACACGCTGGACGCATGTCCCTCGACGACCTGACGCTCGCTCGGCTGATCGCCGAGCAGGGTGGCGTGGTCGCGTGGCAGCAGCGCGCGAGGGCTGCGGTGCTGTTCTACTGGCCGGCCGCGGTGGCGGGTGACGCTGCGCTGTGTGCGCATGGCGTTCGCGTTGCCTTCCCGCCGGTCATCAGGGTCGCAGTCGACGGAGGCAGGAGCGTTCGGTCGCTGCCCGGGGTGCGGGTCGAGCGGGTGGTCGCTTCTCACAGCGTGCGCAGATGCGCCTCAGCCCGCCGCGTATCCGCCTCGAGGAGGCAGTCCTCCATTTCCGCGATGTCGAGTACGTCGTCACTCGCACCATCGTCGAGCTCGACGGACGGCTCGGACACGAGGGCTCCGATCGCTGGGCAGACCTCGATCGTGACCTCGACGCGGCACTGGCCCACAGACTGACGCTCCGGGTCGGGTGGGGACAGGTGCTCGACCCGTGCCGCCTCGCCGCGACTGTGAGCCGGATCTTGGTCGCACGCGGCTGGAGGGGTCGGCCGCGAGCCTGCCGCGACGGCTGTCCGGTGGACGACGTCGTGCACTTGCCGGCACCTGGTGCCGGAGATCCCACGGAGTCGTGGGCGGAAGAGGATGGCTAGCGTGGCCGCCATGACCGAGGACCAGCGCGTGTCCCGCAACACCGGCGAGCCGGCCAAGCGCGGGCCGGTGGGCAGTGCCCGGTGGGCGGCGTACCTGGACTGGATGCGAACAGACGTCGTCGACGGGGTGCTGGCGCTGACACCGGAGCAGCAGCGCACGAGCCGAGTGCCGAGCGGATGGACCCCGATCGAGCTGTTGAGCCACGTGCTGCACATGGAGCAGCGGTGGTTCGTGTGGGGGTTCCTGGGCGAGCCGGTCGAGGAGCCGTGGGGCGACTGGAACACCGTCGAGCCGTGGATCGCCGACGACTCCGACGAGACACGGCCGGCCGCGCGCTGGCTCGTGACCGACGGCGTGACGGCCGAGGCGCTGGCCGAGCGGTTGCGCGCGGTCGGGCGTCGTACGACGGAGGTGCTGGCCGCGCATCCGCTGGACGCGGTCGCGGCCGCGGGAGGGCGGTTCGACAGTGACCCGCCGACCCTGGAGTGGATCTGCTTCCACGTGCTGGCGGAGTACGCCCGCCACGCGGGCCATCTCGACATCGTGGCCGAACTCACCGACCGGTAGCCTCTCGCTCGTGCCAGAACGCGTGAAGCTCGTCATCGTCACCGGCTCGGGACGCAGCGGCACCAGCAGCGTGGCCGGCACCCTCAAGCGGCTGGGCCTGCACATCCCGCAGCCCGAGGTGGAGGCCGACGAGGCCAACCCCCGGGGCTACTACGAGCCGCTGTGGGTCACGGAGTTCCACAAGGACGTGCTCAACCCGGTGCCCGTGCGCACCATCGACACCCGCCCCGACGCCGGCGCGATCGCGGGCGAGGCCGGGTCCGCGCCGGAGGTCGAGGCGCGGCTGCGCGAGTGGCTGTCGGGCCAGCTCGACGAGCCGCAGATCCTGGTCAAGGACCCGCGCGCGTTCTGGATCCTGCCGGTCTGGGCGAAGGTCGCGGGCGAGCTCGGCGCCGACGTGTCGACGCTGACGATGCTGCGCCACCCGACCGAGGTCGTGCGGTCGCGCGACACGGCGTACCTCACCGAGCAGGAGCCCGCCTTCCGCCGCCAGCGCGAGACGGCCAACATCGCCGCCTGGGTCAACGCGGCCTTCCAGACCGAGCTCGCCACGCGCGGCATGCCACGGGCGTTCGTGCGCTACCCCGACCTGATCGAGGACTGGCGGGCCGCCATGACTCGCGCCGGCGAGCAGCTGGGCATCACCTACGACGCCGACCTGTCGTCGCCGGATCACCACGATGTCGACGACTTCATCGACGTGAAGCTCAACCGCTCGCGCATCACGTGGGACGACCTGGCCGTGCCGGCCGTGCTCCGCGACCTGGCCGACCGCACCTGGGACGCCATGAACGCGCTGGTCGACGACCCGCAGGACGCCGCGGCGGTGGCTGCACTCGAGCAGATGCAGGGCGAGTACGCCGAGCTGTTCGACTGGTCGGCCGCCATCGCCATGGACTCGACGACCGCCAAGGTGGCCGAGGGCAAGCGCACCGTGCGCAGGCGCAAGGACGCCGAGCTGGCAGGGGTACGACGCGAGCTGCACGCGCTGCGCGACGAGAACGCCAAGCTGCGCACATCCCTCACCAACCGGGTGGCCAGGCGGCTCAGGCGTCGCTGACGCGGAGCTCCTTGCGGGTGAGGCCGGGTGCGCCGAGGGTGTCGTCGGAGGCGTGCTGGATGCCGAGCAGGAGCAGGTCGAGCTGCCGGCGCGCCAGACGGAGGTCCACCTCGGTCGGGAGGGTGCCCGGCAGTGGACGGGACAGCCGCACCAGCATCGGCCCGATGTCCCCGAAGTCGATGTCGTGGGGGAGCGTGCCGTCCTGGTGAGCGGTGTCGATGATCGTCTCGAGGACCGCCGCGCCTGCCTCGCGTGCGGCGGTGAGCTCCGCGTCGGCTGGATCGAGCCGGTCGAGCACCATCGGGATCAGCGCCGACACCCGTAGCTCGAGCGCCCCGCGCAGGTACGCCGCCAGTGCGTCGTACCCCTGCTCGTGCTCGTCGAGCGCCCGCTCGGCCACTTCGCGGGCGCGGGTGAGCGCGTCGAGGACGACCGCCCTGAGCAGCCCCTCGCGGTCGGTGAAGCGGCGGTAGAGCGTGCCGATGCCGACGCCGGCTTCTTTGGCGATCACGTCCAGCGGCACGTTCGGCCCGTGTGCGAGCACGACCTCACGAGCGGCCTCCAGGACCTGCTGGTGGTTGCGGCGGGCGTCGGCGCGGAGGGTCGGCATGGTGAGAGCATACACAGATACGGAGGAAAATCCTCCGTATCTCTTGACGCGGCCGGGCCGGTCGTGGTTCCTTAAATGGAGACACATCCTCCGGTTAAGGAAACCCGTCATGAACCTGAAGACCCACTCACAAACGCCAGCGCAGCCCGCCACCGACAACCGGTGGGCGGCCCTGGTCGTGATCGCCATCGCCCAGCTCATGGTGGCGCTCGACGCCACCGTCGTGAACATCGCACCGCCGACGGCCCAACAGGCACTCGGCTTCTCCGACGGCGACCGCGCCTGGGTCGTCACCGCTTACACCTCCGCGGTCGCCGGCCTGCTGATCCTCGGCGGCCGGATCGCCGACCGGGTCGGCCGGCGTCGTGCCTTCCTCGTCGGCCTGGTCGGCTTCGCCGCCTCCTCGGCACTCGCCGGCGCGGCCCCGAGCCTCGGCGTACTCCTCACCGGTCGGGCCTTGCAGGGCGTGTTCGCGGCCGTGCTCGCGCCGACCGCCCTGTCCCTCATCGCCGTGACCTTCACCGACGGGAAGGAGCGCGCCAAGGCGTTCGGGGTGTACGGCGCCGTGGCGTCGTCCGGCGCTGCGGTCGGCCTGCTCCTCGGCGGCGTGCTCGCGGAGTACGCCGGCTGGCGCTGGTGCCTCTACGTCAACGTCGCGATCGCGCTGGTCGCATTCGTGATCGGGCGGCGGGTCCTCCCGCACGGTGACGGCTACGCCGAGACTCGTATCGACGTGGTCTCCGGCCTGCTTGCCTCGGCCGGCCTGGCGGCGATCGTCTACGGCTGCGCGCAGGCGGCCACCGGCGGCTGGGTCTCCGGAGACGTGCTCCTGCCGGCGGCGGTCGGCCTCGTCGGCGTCGGTCTGTTCCTCGTGCGTCAGCAGCGGAGCGCCCAGCCGCTGCTTCCGCTGTGGGTGCTCGCCGACGGCCCGCGGATCGGGGCCTATCTGTCGGTCGCCACGGCGGTCGTGGGCTCGTTCGGGATGTTCTTGATGCTGACCTACCACTTCCAGGCGGTGCTGGGCTGGAGCCCGGTGCGCAGCGGCGTCGCCTTCCTGCCGCTGTCCGTCGCGGTCGCGGCGGGTTCGTTCGGGCTCGGTGCCCGGCTGATGCCGAAAGTCGCGCCACGCATCCTCATGGTGCCCGGGCTGCTGATCGCCGCGACAGGCCTGTTCCTGCTCGCGGGGCTGACCCAGGACAGCGGCTACCTGACCCGGATCATGCCGGCCGAGATCCTGCTGGGCGTCGGGATGGGCTGTGTGTTCACGCCCGCCATCGGCGTCGCCACCAGTGGCATCGACATGCGCTTTGCCGGGGTGGCCGCGGCCACGGCGAACACCTTCATGCAGGTGGGCGGGTCCATCGGGACGGCCGCCCTGAACAGCGTGGCCGTCTCGGCGACCGCCGCCGCCGGTGTCGGAGCTGCCGCGCTGGTGCACGGATTCGCGGTCGCGACCACGTGCGCCGCCGCACTCCTCGTGGCAGCGGCGGTCGTCGCCGCTGTCCTGGTCCGGACACCACGTCCGGAGCAGAATCAGCACTGAAAGGACTGATCGAGATGAGCGTCAAGCTGAACCACACCATCGTCCACGTCAGTGACAAGCACGCGTCCGCACGGTTCCTGGTCGAGATCCTGGGCCTGCCCGAGCCGACGACGTACGGCCCGTTCGTGGTCGTCCAGGTCGACAACGAGGTCGCGCTCGACTACGCCGACGACCATGCGGCGCCGCACTCCCAGCACTATGCGTTCCTGGTCGACGACGCGTCGTTCGACGAGATCAAGGCACGGATCATCGAGCGCGGGCTGACCTACTGGGCCGACCCGTTCCACCGGAAGGAGAGCCAGGAGAACTCAGAGGACGGCGGTCGCGGGCTCTACTGGAACGACCCGGACGGCCACCACCTCGAGATCCTCACCGTGCCGTACGGCGGCTAGCGGCCGGGCGTCTCCCAGGGCGCAGCAACAGGGAAGTACGCCGCGAGGAACTCCGCCAGCAGGGCGTCGACCTCGTCTGCGTCGACCGCGAAGTCGTGGTGGTCACCGACGCAGAAGAAGTCGTTGTCGCGGGCGCGCAGCTGCCGGAGCTGGCGGGCGATCCGGGCATTCGAGAGATCCACGAACGCGTGCGCCGCCTCGCCGCGGAACGCCGTACCGGTGATCAGGCCGTAGTGCTGGGCGAACGACGACAGCAGCGACACGTCACCCGCTGAGCGGAAGGGCGCGCGGGCGGTGGCGTCGACGGCCTCGCCGAACCGCGACTCGATCTCGCGCAGCACCGAGACCCGCTGCGGGTGGGGAGAGTGGGCCATCACGTGGGTGATCGCGACGCCGAACGCGTCGTGCAGCAGGCGCCGGTTGTTGAGCGCTGCCTGGAGGAACGGCTTGGCGTCAGGCCCGGGGTCGCCGATGAGTCCGTCACCGACGAACGCCGCGACGTCACCGCCGGGGGAGAAGAACAACTCGGGGCGCAGCGGCCGGCCGAGGAACACGTCGTCGTTGAGGTAGACGAAGTGCTCGGCCAGGTCGGGCACCCGGTGCAGTGCGGTCTCGATGGCCTGCGAGTTGAACGTGGGCAGCGCGTCTGCGGGCAGGATGTCGCGGTGGTCGACCACGCGGACCTGCGGGTGGTCTGCGAGCCACGCCGGCCGCTGGCCCGCGGTGACGAGGTGGATCGTGCGCACCCACGGTGCGAAGAGGTGCACGCTGCGCATCGAGTGGCGGAGCTCGTCGCGGCTGCGGAACCGCGCCTGTCCGCTGGCCTCACGACGTTGCTCGTCGCCGCCGACGTCGGCCAGCCGCTGCTCGCGTGCGGAGTTCCACGCGTCGTCGTCGCCGTCGACCCACGTGTAGACGACGTCGACCGGGAAGCGGCACTCGTCGACGCTCAGCCCACTCACCAGCGTGTACGACGGCACTTCGCGCCCGAGGACCGACACCGTCGTGTCGGGCGACCCCACCCGGGACACGAACCCGTTGGGGCGGGGTGCGACCAGGTCGCCGTCACCGGCACGGTCCCAGAACTCGATCTCGACACCGCAGTGCTCGCCCAGGTGCGAGCGCCTGCCGCCGTCGCCGCGCGGCCACGGCTCGAGCACCAGCCGCGGCGTCATCGCGCGGCGCTGGAGGTCGACCATCGTCGCGACGGGGAGACGGCGCTCTGGCCAGCCCCGGTCACCGGGGTCGCGCAGGGAAAGGTGCTCAGGCGCAGACAGGGCACCGAGGAAGGCAGTGCGCTGCGACGTCGGCACGACCACGGTCGGCGCGAAGCCGGCATGGGCGGGGATGACGAACCAGCCCGGGCCGGCAGCGATGGCTGCGTCGGTGGCCACCTCGAAGGCCTCGGCCCGCGCGTCCTCCGGCGTCACCAGCGGGGCCACGCCGACGCGTTCGCGGGTGTGCGGGCGGTCCCAACGGGGTGGGCGCTCCCCCGAGGTGTGGCGGGCAACGGCTCCCGCGTAGATGGGTTCCCAGCGGGCGGCGATGACGTCGGCGTCGTACTGCCGGGAGGCCTCGAACGCGCCCTCACCGAGTCGCCGCAGCAGCGCTTCGTCGCCGGTGATCCGGGAGAGAGCCGCGGTGAGCCCGGCCTTCGCGCCGGCTGCGACGAGCAGTCCGCTGACGTCGTGCTCGACCAGCTCGCGCGGGCCTGACGGGCAGTCGTAGGTCACCACCGGCACGCCCGCAGACATCGCCTCCTGGGCCACCAGCGGGAAGCCCTCGGTGCGCGACGTCAGCGCGCAGACCGACGCGGCGGCCCACTCCGCGGCCATGTCCGAGACCGGGCCGGGCAGCTCGACCCGGTCGGCGAGGCCGGCCTTGGCGACGTGCGCCTCGAGCTCGCCGCGCAGCGGGCCCTCGCCGAGGATGCGCAGCCGCCAGCCGGGCCGGCCCTCCGCGATCTCGCCGAACGCCCGCACCAGATGGATGAACTGCTTCTCCGCGACGATCCGCCCGGCCGCCACGATCAGCTTCGAGTCGAGCGCCGAGCGCGGCTGCGGCGTCTCCGGCAGTGGATTGGGTACGACGACCACCTCGGGCGCGACCGGACCCAGCTCGTCGGCCAGCCAGGTCGCCGACGCCTCGGTCAGCAGGGCGACGACGTCAGCCCGCGGGGCGAACGCCAGCAGCGGCTCCAGCCCGCCCACCCGGTCGGCCGACGAGCGGTGCTCCTGGTGCACCAGCGCGACGTCGTTGGGCGCGAGCTGCACCACCGCCGCGAGCAGCGCGGGCGTGACCGTGACCAGCACGTCGGCTTCGAGGCCCGGCAGGTAGGCCGCCATCGCGTCATCGGTGTCGGCGTCGAACTGGCCGTCCCACCGGGCCGGGATCAGCACCGACGGCGCCGGCCTGCGGTCTCGGCGTCGTACGTCGAGCAGGTAGTCGACGGTCACGGCCGGGTCGATCGGGTAGTGCGGAGCATCGGTGGAACGGGTGATGCTTACCAGGCGCACGTCGTGGCGGGCCGACAGCGCGTTGGCCTGCGTGATGGCGGAACGCGACGTGCCGCCCATGCCGTCGAGGTTGAAGACGCAGAACGCGACGCGCAGGCGGTCGCTGCGACCGGATCGGACGAGTCGCAACCGTGGGGCGATCTTCACAGCCCCATCTTCACAGGCCGGAGACGCCCTCGCAGCCGCCCGCCTGCTCGTCGAAGTTCTCGTGCTCGAGCAGGTGCAGCACCGGCACGCCTATCTTGCGGCGAGCCCGGGAGGTCCAGTCGACGTGGAAGAACTCGGCCACGATGTGCGGGCGCGTCAAGATGATGGCCTCGCGGCCGTCGACCTCGGCGACCTTCTTGGCCAGTGCCTCGATCGGCGACTCGGTGACGACTGCGCCGCTGACCGTGGCGCCCGATGCCGAGAGCGACGCGATCGTCGTCTTGAGATCGGCGTCGGCACGGTCCTTGCAGTCCTGGCGGACGGCGTCGAGGTCGACGTCGTTCATCGCCATCGCGGGAGATGCCATCACCTCACCGGCGGCCAGCGACCCCATGGCTGCTTCCACGCGGGCCGAGGCGTCCTCCAGCGGCAGCAGCACGTGGTAGGTCACCGGCTGGTCCAGCCCCTCGTGCAGCGAGTGGACCTGTGCCCCGTCAGCGGGGGAGAGAGCCTGCTCGACGAGCAGTACGACGTCATAGTCCTGCATGGCGATCCTCCGAACGACTCGGCGACTGGGTCGTCCCGATCCTATCGCCGGTCACGTCACCGTGCAGTCGCCGCCGTCCCCACCGCCGATCATGGCCAGGAGCAGGCCACCGCTGAGGACCATCAGGCCCGCAACGGCCTGCGAGGCGAGCTTCGCCCGGTGCACTGCGCTGCTGAGCTGGAACTCGTCGACCGTCCCCACGTCAGCCGCCGAGGACAGTGGCGAGGTTGTAGGAGACGGGCTCCTCGAGCTGCTCATAGCCGCACGACTCCGGGTCGCGATCGGGCCGCCAGCGCTTGAACTGCGCCGTGTGCCGGAAGCGTCGGCCCTCCATATGGTCGTACTTCACCTCGAGCACCCGCTCGGGCCGCAACGGCGTGAAGGAGAGGTCCTTGCCGGCACTCCAGCGGCTCTGCGTGCCGGGCGCCCGGTCGGGGTTCGCGATGGCCCATTCGGACCACTCTCCCCAGGGGTGGTCGGCCAGATCGCACACGAGCGCCTGCAGCTCCTCGATCAGCTCGGCGCGGCGGGTGGCGGTGAAGCTGGCGCTGACGCCGACGTGCTGGAGCTTGCCACTTCCGTCGGTGGAGTCGTACAGGCCCAACAACAAGCTCCCGAGCAGCGGGTGCTCCGGCGTCGACGTCTTGTGCTCGCGGTAGCCCGCGACGACGACGTCGGCGGTGCGCTCGTGCTTGATCTTGAGCATGGTCCGGACGTTCTCCGCGTACGGCGCGGCGAGGGGCTTCGCGATCACGCCATCGAGCCCGGCGCCCTCGAACTCGGTGAACCACTGCTCGGCCTCGGCCGGATCGGTGGTCGTGCGGGTCAGGTAGCACGGGCCGGCCAGTCCAGCCAGCGCCGACTCCATGGCCGCTCGACGGTCGGCGAACGGCCGGTCGACGTACGACTCGTCTCCGAGTGCCAGCAGGTCGAACGCGACGAAACCGGCCGGCGTCTTCTCCGCGAGCATGTCGACTCGGGACTTCGCCGGGTGGATGCGCTCCTGGAGCGTCTCGAACTCGAGGCGGTCACCCCCCTCCGGTGTGCTCAGCGCGACGAACAGCTCGCCGTCGAGCACGCAGCGCTCGGGCAGCTGTTGCTTGACGGCCGCCACGACCTCGGGGAAGTAGCGCGTCAGCGGCTTGGTGTTGCGGCTGGTCAGCTCGACCTCGTCACCGTCGCGGAAGACCAGGCAGCGGAAGCCGTCCCACTTCGGCTCGAAGCTGTAGCCGTCGTCCTTCGGGACGGCCTTGACCGGCTTGGCGAGCATCGGCTGGACGGGCGGCATGACGGGCAGGTCCATGCCCCGACGGTAGACCAGCGGGCAGCCGCCCGACTCTGCGACGATCACCGGGTGGCCATCGACTTCGCGCACTCGGAGCGCGACACCCTCGGGGTCGAGTGGGAGTTCGCGCTCGTCGACCGCACGACACGCGACCTCGTCAACGCGGCCGGCCAGGTCTTCGAGGTCTACCGCAACAGGTACGGCGACAACCCGAGACTGCACAAGGAGCTGCTCCGCAACTCCGTCGAGCTGACCAGCGGAGTCTGCCGCACGACCGACGAGGCGATCGCCGACCTGCGCGGCCTCGTCGACCAGGTGCGGCCGGTGGCGCACGAGGTCGGCGCCGACCTCTACTGCGCCGGCACCCATCCCTTCGCTGAGTGGTCTCAACAACAGCTGACGCCCGGTCACCGCTACGAGGAGCTCATGTCGCGCACCCAGTGGTGGGGACGGCAGATGCTGATCTGGGGCGTGCACGTGCACGTCGGGGTGCGCCGCGAGCACGCGGTGCCGATCGTCTCGGCGCTGCTCAACCAGTACCCCCACCTGCTCGCGCTATCGGCCTCATCACCGGCCTGGGCCGGCCACGACACCGGCTACGCCAGCAACCGGGCGATGATGTTCCAGCAGCTGCCGACGGCCGGGCTGCCGTTCCAGTTCGACGCGTGGGCGGAGTTCGAGGCTTACGCCGGCGACCTGCTCACCACCGGCGTCATCGAGGACGTCACCGAGATCCGCTGGGACGTCCGGCCCGCTCCGCACCTCGGCACGGTCGAGGTCCGCATCAGCGACGGCGTCTCGACGTACGACGAGATGCGGGCGCTGGTCGCGCTGACCCACTGCCTCGTGGCCGACCTCGGTGACCGGCTCGACGCCGGCGAGTCCCTGCCCACGATGCCGCCGTGGCACGTGCAGGAGAACAAGTGGCGGGCGGCGCGCTACGGGCTGGACGCGTGGATCATCCTCGACTCCGACTCCCGCGAGCGGCTGCTCCTCGACGACCTCGCCGACCTGCTGGAGCGGCTCGCCCCGGTGGCCCGCCGGCTCGGCTGCGCCGACGACCTGGCCCTGGTAGAGGAGATCCCGCGCCGCGGCGCGTCGTACCAGCGGCAGCGTCGGGTGGCCGGGGCAAGCGGTGGCGACTGGGTGGCGGTGGTGGACTCGGTGGTGAATGAGCTGTCGTGACACCCGGTCAGCCGGGTGTCACGTCGCTGTGAGTGCGTTGCAACGACGCCACAGCGAGAAGAACGTACACAAAGCTCCCGATCAGCAGCCTCCACGAGGCGGGCCCTACCCTTGGGTGACTCATTCCCCGGTTGGTCTGCCGGGCAGTTGGCTTGTCCCGCCGAGGCGGGCCCTACCCTTGGGTGACTCATTCCCCGGTTGGTCTGCCGGGCAGTTGGCTTGTCCCGCCGAGGCGGGCCCTACCCTTGGGTGACTCATTCCCCGGTTGGTCTGCCGGCAGGGCCCGCCTGACTTTGAATCAGGATTAGCGACGTAGGTTCGACTCCTACCCGGGGAGCAAGATGCGCAGTGAACACGTGCACGACCCACGGGAGAAGGCAGGAGCATGGACAACCTCACGGTGATCGTCCTGGCCGCGGGTGGTGGCACCCGGATGAAGTCGAAGACGATGAAGGTGCTGCATCCGGTCGGCGGGCGCTCGATGATCGGCCACGTGCTGGCCGCGGTCAGCGCGATGGAGCCGCAGCGGATCGTCGCGGTGGTGGGCACCCAGCGTGAGCAGGTCGGCCCGCACATCCGGGCCCTCGTGCCCGACGTGCTGCTCGCCGTGCAGGAGAAGCAGGAAGGTACGGCGCACGCCGTCCGGGTCGCGATGGAGGTGGCCGGCCCCACGCACGGCACCGTGATCGTGGCCGCCGGCGACACCCCGCTGCTCGAGGGCGAGAGCCTGCGGGCGTTCGCGGCCGAGCATGAAGCGGCCCAGCGGGCGGTCAGCATCTTGACCGGACTGGTCGCCGACCCCTTCGGCTACGGCCGCATCGTGCGCACCTCCGAGGGCGACGTCGAGGCGATCGTCGAGGAGAAGGACGCCAGCGACGAGCAGCGGCTGATCCGCGAGATCAACTCCGGCATCTTGGCCTTCGACGTGGAGTTCCTGCTCGAGGCGCTGCCGCAGATCGGCAACGACAACGCCAAGGGCGAGTTCTACCTCACCGACGCCGTGCAGATCGCCCGCGAGGCCGGCCTCACCGTCGGCGCACACACCATCTCCGACGTGATGCAGACGCAAGGAGCGAACGACCGGGTCCAGCTGGCCGAGCTCGGCCGCGAGCTCAACCGCCGCATCGTCACGCGCTGGATGCGCGACGGCGTGACGGTCATGGACCCCGCCACCACCTGGATCGACGCCGACGTCGTGCTCGGCCAGGACGCCACGATCCTGCCCGGCACCCAGCTGCTCGGCGCCACGGTCGTCGGCGAGGACGCCGTCGTCGGGCCCGACACGACGCTCAAGGACTGCGAGATCGGCGCGGGAGCCCGCGTCGTACGCACTCATGCCGAACTGGCCGTGATCGGTGACGGGGCCACCGTCGGCCCGTTCTCGTTCCTGCGTCCGGGCACCAACCTCGGCATCGGCGGCAAGATCGGCGGGTTCGTCGAGACCAAGAACGCCATCATCGGCGACGGCGCGAAGGTGCCACATCTCTCCTACGTCGGAGACGCCGAGATCGGTGAGGGCACCAACATCGGGGCCGGCACGATCTTCGCCAACTACGACGGCGTCGAGAAGCACCGCACCACCGTAGGGAGGCACGCGCGCACCGGATCCAACAACACGTTCGTGGCCCCGGTCTCGATCGGCGACGGCGCCGGCACGGCCGGGGGCACCGTCGTACGACGCGACGTACCCCCCGGCGCGCTGGCCGTGAGCAGCGGCCCGCAGCGCAACATCGAGGCGTGGGCACAGTCCAAGCGGCCGGGCACAGCGCAGGCCGAGGCGGCGTCACGCTCAGGACGTCCCGCGGATGAACAACAGGTGGACCCCGGGGTTGGGGCCGGCGCCTCCGGTGAGACAGAATCTTGACCGGCACTCCACCCCCGATCGAGGAGCCACCCAGAGTGAGCGGAATGAAGCGGACCACCGAGAAGAACCTGATGGTCTTCAGTGGCCGGGCCCACCCCGAGCTCTCCGCGGAGGTCTCCACCCTGCTGGGCAGCGGGCTCGTGCCGCAGTCGGCCTACGAGTTCGCCAACTCTGAGATCTACATCCGCTACGAGGAGTCGGTGCGCGGCTGCGACGCCTTCGTGATCCAGAGCCACACCGCTCCGATCAACGAGTGGATCATGGAGCACCTGATCATGGTCGACGCGCTCAAGCGGGCGTCCGCCAAGCGCATCACGGTCGTCATGCCGTTCTACGGCTACGCCCGCCAGGACAAGAAGCACCGCGGCCGCGAGCCGATCTCGGCCCGGCTGATGGCCGACCTCTTCAAGACCGCCGGCGCCGACCGGCTGATCACCGTCGACCTGCACGCCGACCAGATCCAGGGCTTCTTCGACGGCCCCGTCGACCACCTGATGGCGCTGCCGATCCTGGCCGACTACGTGCGCGAGAAGTACGGCGACCAGCGCCTCGCGATCGTCTCCCCGGACGCCGGCCGGATCAAGGTGGCCGAGCGCTGGTCGGCCCGCCTGGGTGGCGCGCCGCTGGCCTTCATCCACAAGACGCGTCGCACCGACCGGCCCAACGAGACCGTCGCCAACCGCGTCGTCGGTGACGTCAGTGGCCGGATGTGCGTGCTCGTCGACGACATGATCGACACCGGCGGCACGATCGTGAAGGCCGCCGAGGCGCTGATGAACGACGGCGCCGCGGGCGTGATCATCGCCGCGACGCACGCCATCTTGTCCGACCCGGCCGTCGACCGGCTCAAGAACAGCTCGGCCGCCGAGATCATCGTGACCAACACGCTGCCGATCACCGACGACCGCAAGTTCGACAAGCTGACCTGCCTGTCTATCGCGCCACTGCTCGCGCGCGCCATCCGTGAGGTCTTCGAGGACGGGTCGGTCACGAGCATGTTCGACGGGCACGCCTGAGCCCCGATACACCTGGGTCTCGATACACCTCGCAAGGCACTCGACCACCGAAGGGTGTGGCGAGGCACTCGACCACCGAAGGCAGCTTCAGCGCAGTTTCAGGGCCACGTCCAGGTCGTCGACGCGGTCGCTCCAGGTGCGGGCCAGCACGGTGGTGACGCCCTCGTCGACGCGGGCGGCCAGGGCGTCACGCAGTCCCTGCAGGTCTTCGGTGGCCAGCGGGAGGAACGGGAAGCTGTTGCCCACGACCAGGCTGTAGGCCTGGCCACGGCGCTCTGCGACGGCGGGGGCCTCGGCGGCGTACCTCGCGAGGTACGGCGCGACGAGCTCGGCCTGGCCGGCCGTCCAGAAGCCGGCTGACGTGGCGGTGAACTCGCGGTTCGACGGGTCGCCGTCGTACATCTCGCCCCACGCGGCGGCCTTGGCATCGGCGGTCGGGATCGCCGCGCGGGCGGCCCGTGCGCCGAGCTCGCCGGAGGCGGACGGGTCGTCCGCGAGCTCGGTGTCGATGAGCGCGGGGTCGGCGCCGAGAGCGATCAGGCGGCGTACGACGAGCCAGCGCACGTCCCGGTCGAGCTCGCGTCCGTCGACCTGACCAGAAGACAGCCACTCGCGCAGCAGGTCGGTGTCGGACGTCGTGTTGGTCAGTCCGCGGGCCGCCGACACGGCGAGCGACGGCTCGGGGGATCCGGCCAGCGCCAGCGTGCAGGCAGCTGAGACGACCTCTTCGGCCTCGGCCAGCCGGTCGGGCGAGAGCAGCGGAGTGAGCACGGCGTCCTGGGTCAACAAGAGGGCGCCCTCGAACACCATCGGGTGCCGCTCGGTCGACAGGTGCCGGGCCACCAGGCCGAACAAGTCGTCGATCGACAGGGTGCCGGCACGCGTCGCCGCGATCGCGGCCCACCAGATGACCGCCCGCGTCAGCGGCTGCTCGATCGAGGAGAGGTGTGCCTGCACGAACGCCCACGTCTGCTCGTCGAGGTCGAGCGCGGCGAACGTCTCGTCGCCGGCGTTGGGCAGCACCGCGCAGCCGGCATACTCGGGCAGCTCGACCGGAGCCTCGGCCAGGTCGACCAGCCGGCTGCCGACGTGCGTGCCTGTGGCGTCGTACGCCGCGACGGTGAAGCGGTGCGGCCGGGACCCGTCGCGGTGCAGCACCGGTACGTCGCCGTCGCGGGTGACGCGGATCGTGTCGTGGCCCGTGCTGCGCAGCCACTGCTCGGCCCAGGTGCGGACGTCGCGGTCGGAGACCTCGTCCAGCGCGTCGAGGAAGTCGGCGAGCGTCGCGTTGGCGAACGCGTGCGCCGTGAGGTAGGCGTTGGCGCCGGCCAGGAACGTCTCCTCGCCGAGCCACGTGACGAGCTGGCGGAGGGTGGCGCTGCCCTTGGCGTAGGTGATGTGGTCGAAGTTGCCGAACGCGGTGTCCACGTCGACCATCGCCTCGGCGTCCTCCGCGATCGGGTGCGTCGAGCGCCGCGCGTCGGCGCGGTAGCCGGTGGTCTTGCGGCGCAGCGCGACGGAGGTCCACGCGTCCTCCTCGCCGACGGCGTGCGACGCCACCTGGTAGCCCATGTAGTCGGCGAACGACTCGTTGAGCCACGAGTCCTCCCACCACACGAACGTCGCCAGGTCGCCGAACCACATGTGCGCCATCTCGTGCGCGATGACGCTGGCCCGGGCGACGCGCTGCATAGGGGTGGGCTCGCCGCGGAACAGCATCTCGTCGCGGAACGTCACGGCACCCGGCGTTTCGAGGGCTCCCCAGTTGTGCTCGGGCACCATCAGCTGGTCGTAGGAGTCGAACGCGTACGGCGGCTTGAACACGTCGGTGTAGTAGGAGAAGCACGCCTCGGTGATCCTGCGCAGCTCGGCGGCGTCGCGCTCGAGGAGCGGGGCCAGCGAGCGTCGCGCGTGCCAGCCGAACGGCAGCCCGGCGTACTCCCAGGTGTAGGAGTGCCACGGGCCGGCGCAGACCACGAAGAGGTAAGTCGAGACGGCCGGCGTCGTGGCGAACGACCACGTGGAGCCGTCCTGCGAAGCGACGCCGTTGCCGATGACCGTCCAGCCCTCGGGCGCGACGGCTGTGAGCGACAAGGGCGCCTTGATGTCGGGTTGGTCGAAGCAGGCGAAGACGTGGTGGGCCATGTCCATGCCGAGGTACGCCGACACGTAGGTCTCGCCGTCGGCAGGGTCGGTGAACGTGTGCATGCCGTCGCCGTTGGTCACGTAGGGCAGCCGGGCGCTGATGGTGACCTCGTGGTCGCCAGCGGCAAGCCCCGTGAGGGCGACCCGGTTTCCGCTGTGCTCCCACGCATCGGCGCCGCTCACCGCGACAGCGCTCGCGTCGAACAGCTCGAGGAAGGTGCTCGCGCCCTCCTCGGTGACCGTGAAACGCACCGTCGTCGTCGACCCGAAGGTGTCGCGGTCGGTGAGGTCCAGCGCGATGTCGTAGGCGACGTCGGTGACGACGGCGGCGCGGGCACGGGCTTCGTTCAGCGTGAGAGACATTGCCAGCAGGCTAGCGGTCGCCTCTGCCCGATAATCGGGTGCCGGCGCCGGACCGCGCCGAGATAGCCTCCCGAGGTGACTCTCGCCGTGGAAGCCCGTGACCTCAGCCGGACCTTCCGCACCCACACCGGCGTGGTCCGGCGTACCCGCAAGGACGTCGAGGCGGTCAAGGGCGTCAGCTTCGACATCGCCCCCGGCGAGCTCTTCGGCCTGCTCGGCCCGAACGGCGCCGGCAAGACCACCACCATCAAGATGCTCATCACCTTGCTGCTCCCGACCGGCGGCAGTGCGAGGGTGCTGGGCCATGACGTGGTGGACGACGTCCGCGAGGTTCGCCGCCGCATCGGCTACGTCTTCGGCGGCGACCGCGGACTCTACGAGCGGCTCTCCGGCTACGACAACCTGCGCTACTTCTCCGAGCTGTACGGCGTCGCGCCGCGCGAGCAGAAGGCCCGCATCGGCGAGCTCCTCGAGCTGGTCGGGCTGACCGGTCGCGAGGGCGAGCGCGTCGAGGGCTACTCGCGCGGCATGCGGCAGCGCCTCCACATCGCGCGGGGCCTGCTGCACGACCCGGAGGTGCTGTTCCTCGACGAGCCGTCGATCGGCATCGACCCGGTCGGCGCCCGCGAGCTGCGCGGCACCATCGCCACGTTGTCCGGGCAGGGCAAGACGGTCCTGCTCACCACGCACTACATGTTCGAGGCCGACGAGCTCTGCGACCGGATCGCGGTCATCCGCAAGGGCGAGATCGTCGCCGAGGGCACACCCGCCCAGCTGAAGGAACGCGTCAGCGGCGGCCGGGTCCTGGAGGTCGAGACCTACGGCCTGCCCGAGGACCGGACCGCCGCCGTCGGCGCGCTGCCCGGGGTCGTGTCCGCCACGGTCGAGGAGCGCGGCCAGGTGCAGTTGCTGGTGGTCAAGGTCGACCCCGGCGCGGAGGTCACCCACGAGGTCCTCGGCCGGCTCGGCGACGTACGCGTGGGCCGGGTGAGCCACCGCGAGCCCACCCTCGAGGACGCGTACGTCGAGCTCGTCAACGCCGCCCCGGTCGCCGGATGACGGCCCGGCTGCGACAGCTCTGGATCTGCTACTGGCTGCAGTTCAAGGTGATGGCGATCTCGCCGTTCGAGGGGTTCCTGAGTATCAGCTTCCCGCTGATGTTCGCCACGTCGGCGCTGCTCGTCTACCGCGTCGAGAACGACCCGACGGCCATGGTCTACGCCGGTCTGGGCGCCGCTGTGATGGGCATCTGGACGGCGATGATGGTGCCCGCGTGCACCCTGCTGTCGCGCGAACGCTGGGCCGGCACCCTCGAGCTGGTGGTGGCCGCGCCGACGCCGTTCTCGATGGTGCTGCTGCCCAGCACGCTGGCGAGTGCGACGCTCGGCCTCTACAGCGTGGTCGCCACGATGCTGTGGGGGTGGCTGGTGTTCGGGATCGAGCTGACGATCGCCAGCTGGCCGCTGTTCGTGCTCAGCCTGATGATGGCCTGCGTCACGATCGCCATGCTCGGCTTCCTGCTCTCGGTCACCGCGATCCGCTACCGCACGAGCTGGGCGCTTGGCGCCGCCCTGGAGTACCCGGGCTGGCTGCTGTGCGGGTTCCTCATCCCGCTGGGCCTGCTGCCCGGAGTGCTCCAGCCGCTCTCGTGGGTGCTCGCGCCCACCTGGGCGATGGCGGCCATCCGCGAGTCGGCCGCCGGTGGGAGCCCGTGGGGAGACCTGGCCGTCTGCCTCGCTCTCGGCACCGCGTACGCCGCGCTGGCGGCGTACCTCAGCACCCGACTCGTCGACTCGGCCCGCAAGCACGCGACGTTGGCGCTGACGTGACCAGCCTGCGGATCTTCTTCATCGGCGGCTGATCAGCTACCGCGCGATGTTCAACTGGCTCAACCCGTGGATCCTGGTGCCGACCTTGCTCGTCTCGCCGATCAGCCAGGTACTGCTGTTCGCCTACATCGGTCGCAGCGCCGGGGTCGGCAACGACGAGTTCTACCTGATCGGCAACGCGCTCAACTACGCCGCCATCCCGTGCCTGTTCGCAATGGGCGCGACGATCGGCGGCGAGCGCTACTCGCAGACCCTCGGCATCATCCTGACCACGCCGGCCCGCCGGATCCCGCTGTTCCTCGGCCGGTCGCTGCCCGCGATCGTGAACGGCTGGGGCGTCGCGATGTTCGGCCTGCTCTTCGGCGGACTGCTCCTCGGCGTCACGATCCCGTGGTCGGCCTGGCCGGCGATCGCGCTCGTGACGGCGGTGACCTCGGCGTCGTGCACCGGGCTGGGCCTGGTGATATGCGCGATCTCGCTGCGCGTGCGGGAGAGCGCCACGCTGGGCAACGTCCTCTTCCTCGTGCTCCTGGTGTTCTGCGGAGTCAACGTCTCGTTGGACGAGCTGTCGGGCTGGATGGCCGCCGTCGGCAACGTGCTGCCGCTGACCCACGGCATCCAGGCCGCACGCGAGGTCGCGGCCGGTGGCTCGCTGGGGGACGTCTCCGGTCTGGTGCTGCGCGAGCTGGGGGTGGGGGCCGTGTTCGTGGTGGTCGGCCTGTCGATGCTGTCGGCCCTGGAGCGGCTGAGCAGGTCGCGGGCCACGCTCGACCTCATCTGAAACCCGGTTGCCCGCGCCGCACGGCCACGGGAGGCTCGGCCTGATGCATGACAACGACGTGATCACGACCGTCGACCAGGTACGCCGACTGGTCGCCGCCCAGCTCCCGCAGTGGGCCGACCTGCCGGTGACCCCTGTCGCCGAGTTCGGCACCGACCACCTGCTCTGGCGCCTCGGCGACAACCTCGTGGCCCGGATGCCACGCATCGAGTGGGCGGTCGACCAGGCCGACAGCGACGCTCGCTGGCTGCCGCTGCTGGCGTCACACCTGCCACTGGGCGTGCCGGTCACCGTCGCGGTCGGCGAGCCGGGGGAGGGCTATCCGTGGCGGTGGTCGGTCGTGAGGTGGCTGCCCGGTGAGGCCCTCACGCCCGACAACGCCGACGCCGAGGTGGTGGCCACGCAGCTGGCCGGGTTCGTGCGGGCGCTCGCGGCGATCGACCCGGGCGACGGTCCGCTCAAGACGGGCACGGCCCGCGGCGTACCCCTGGCGAACCTCGAGGGCTGGGTCGACGAGTGGCTCCCGCGGCTCGAGGGGTTCGACCGCTCCGCTGTCCGGGCCGCATGGCAGGACTGCCTCGACGCCCCGGCGTACGACGGGCCCCCGCGCTGGATCCACGGCGACCTGCTGAGAGGCAACCTGTTGGTGCGCGGGGGCCGGCTCAGCGCCGTCATCGACTGGGGCGCCATCGGGCTCGGAGACCCGGCGACCGACCTCCACACGGCGTACACGCTCTTCGAGCCGCCAGCCCGGGCGCTGTTCCGCGAGCTCTCGGGGTACGACGACGACGCCTGGCGGCGTGCCCGTGGCTGGGCGCTCTCGCCCTCGATCAGCGCCGCGACCTACTACGCCGAGACGGTGCCGGCGTTCGCCGAGGGCGGTCGGCGGAGGATCGAGGCGGTGCTGGCGGAGTTCTAGCGGCTGGGTCTCGATACTCGACCAACTACAACCTGCTCGGTGCTCGAGTGCCTCGCGTGGAACGACCGAGGTGTATCGAGACCGCCGTCGTTTGGTCGCTGGACGGATGCGCCGGTAGTCTTCCCGGGTTGCCTCGGCGAGGGAGCGCATTGCGACTCCGTGATCGACAGGGCAGGTTCAGCCTTCGCGCCGCGCCTCCTGTCGGGAGCGCGGCGTTCGTCGTCTCCTTCGCCTGACGTGGCAGCCACACGGTTTCGATTCCATCTGCTGCACAGGAGATACCCATGGCCACCGAGAAGATCACCGTCGAGGTCCGCGAGGAGTTCGGCAAGGGTGCGGCCCGCCGCATCCGCCGCGACAACAAGATCCCCGCCGTGGTCTACGGCCACGGCAACGACACGGTGCACGTGACCCTGCCGGGCCACGTCACGATGATGGCGCTCAAGCGCGGCGGCGCCAACGCGCTGCTCGACCTCGACATCGACGGCCAGTCGCAGCTCGCGCTGGCCCGCGAGGTGCAGGTCGACCCGCTCCGTCGCGTCATCGAGCACATCGACTTCATCGCCGTACGCCGGGGCGAGAAGGTCACCGTCGACGTCCCGATCCACACCGTCGGCGAGGCCGGCCCCGAGACCCTGGTCGTGACGGAGAACGCCACCGTCCAGGTCGAGGCCGAGGCAACGCACATCCCCGAGCAGATCGAGGTCGACATCGAGGGCGCCGCCATCGGCACCCAGATCCACGCCTCCGACCTGCGCCTGCCCGAGGGCACCACGCTGCTCACCGACCCGGAGACGCTGGTCATCAACATCACCCAGCAGGTCACCGCCGAGGCCCTGGAGGCCGAGCTGGAGGAGGCCGAGGCCGAGGCCGGCATCGTGCACGAGCCGTCCGACGACGCCCTGGGCGAGGCGCAGGTCGAGGCCGCTGCCGAGGACGAGGCCCGCGAGAGCGGCGACGCGTCCCAGGGCGACTCCTCCGAGTGATCCGCGGCCGGTTCTCGAGGTGGTGGCGACACGACCACCTCGGGGCCGGCACGCACCGAACGGACCGGGATACTCCTGCCATGACGACCGACCAGACGAACGATGTGTGGCTGGTGGTCGGGCTTGGGAATCCCGGTCCTTCCTATTCCGGGCACCGCCACAACGTCGGCTACCTCGTGGTAGACGAGCTGGCGCAGCGGATGGGCCAGTCGTTCAAGGCCGACCGGTCCGGCCGGGCCGAGCTGGTCGAGGGCCGGTTCGCGGCCCCCGGCACACCCGGGCCGCGCGTCGTACTCATGAAGCCGCGGTCGTACATGAACGAGAGCGGCGGCGCGGTGTCGACGCTCGCGAAGTTCTACAAGGTGGTGCCCGACCGCATCGTCGCGATTCACGACGAGCTCGACATCGCGTTCGGCACGCTGCGCGCCAAGCTGGGCGGCGGTGACAACGGGCACAACGGGCTGCGCTCGATGCGTTCCTCGCTCGGCACGGGTGACTTCCACCGGGTCCGCGCCGGCATCGGCCGGCCCCCCGGTCGGCAGTCGGTGGCTGACTTCGTGCTGTCCAACTACTCGTCGGTGGAGCGCAAGGAACTGCCCTTCCAGGTGACGGATGCGGCCGATGCGGTCGAGTGCCTGGTCGCCCAGGGACTCGAGAAGGCGCAGCAGATGTTCAACTCGTGACCCTCCCGGATGTGTCTGAATCGGGGACCCACCTACCCGATATGGGCCATTCGCTCGGCGCGTCCGCGCGGCTACTCTCCTTCCGTGCGGGCCTGGGGAGGTCAGTCGCGGCGCACGGGGTGGGGGAGAAGACCGGTCATGGTTGAGGACATTTTGGATCAGCCCGATGGACGCATCATCGCGTCGCCGTCGTCGGAGGCCTGGACACTCCTCGTCGAGGAGTGCATGGACCACCTCGACGGCCGCGACCGCGACCGGCCAGAAAGCCGGCTGGTCTGGCTGGCCACGAGGCTGCAGGAGTTCCTGGGCCTTCGAGCGTGGTGGGTCGCTGCGTCGTTCGAGCGCGAGCTGGTCACCGTCGACTCGTCAGGTCACGGTCCCGTGCAAGGTCAGATCGACCGGCTTGACGACGCCCGGCTGCTGATCGACGGGTGTGATCCCGACGCGCAGGAGTGGCTGCTCGTGCTCCAGCGTGGGCCGGGTGGCTACGACCTGCGCCTGGCCCGACCGCTCGTGACCGCCCTGGTCTACGCAGCCCTTGGCTTCCCACGGCCGCCGGCCGCCTCGGGAGTGCGCTGGCCAGCGCGCCGATTCGACTCGACCGCCTGATCGAGCCGCCCCTGATCCCGCCCGCCTGGCCGACGTATCCGGTGCTGGGTCAGGGACGGGCGCCCAGGACGCCGTCGAGGTGCGACGCGAAGGCGGCGTCACCCTCGTCGACGGCCCACGTGACGATCCCGAAGTGCTCGAGGTAGAGCCAGCCGAAGCAGTTCGTGCACACGAGCATCGCCTGGCCGAAGAGCTCCTGGTCGATGTCGACGGGCAGCGCCTGCACCGCCGCCACGGCATCGGCGCTGAGCGTCGGCTGGCTCACGCTCGGCGCGATGCTGCCGTCTGCCAGCGCGGCCATCGCGGCTGCCAGCGGCAGCGACACCAGTCGCTGCATCTCTTCCGACCGCGCCATGTCGGGACGGGTCTGCTCGTCGCGGTTGGCGAAGATCAGCTCAAACTCCGAGCGGTGCGTGTGCGTCCACGCCCGCATGGCCACGAACATCGCCCGGAGCCGCTCTACGGGCCTGAGTGCCTCGTCAGAGGACGCGCTCGACACCGCCTTGGCGGCGGACTCCAGCGCGTCGGCGCTCAGCGCTGCGACGAGGGCGCCGCGGGAGTCGAAGTAGCGGTAGAGCGCCGAGGGCGTCACCCCCACGTCGCGAGCGACCGCCCGCAGCGACAGCTCACCGGGCCCGTAGCGGAGCAGGTGCTCCCGGGCGGCCTGCTTGATCTCCAGGAGAGCTGCTTCGCGCACGCGAGCACGACGTGCACCCGGCGCGTCGGTGGGGTTCTCGGATGTCATCGTGCGGCGGCACCTGTCGTGAGGCGGTAGGCAGGGACACCGTACGCGGTCCGGGACCGCATGTGACCAGGTTCACCCGGCCCCGGGAGTCCCCGAACCGGCTTCGTCAATTCCGGGTATGACAACGGTGTTCGCGGTAGAGAACACTGTTCTCGTCAGCCGAAATGGGGGTGCCGCATGGCGACAATCATGAACCACACCAGTCTCCGACGACGCCCAGACCGCGTTCAGTGTGGTCGTCGTCGGAGTGCAGATGAGGCCGGTGCGGGCCACGGCCGGGCCGCACCAACGAAGTCCCCCCCTTCAGGCCGTCTGCACGGGTGGGGTCCGACGCGAGACGTTGCGTGTCAGCCGATCGCGATGGGCCCCACCAACCGCTCTTTCTCGAGCACGGCACGGGGCCGCGGATGACTTCGCTCGAACTCTCCGTCGGCGCGAGCCGCTCTCGCCTCATTACGTGGCCCTTCAGCACGTACGCCGCCTGGGTCGCCGCCGTCATCCTTGCGATCGTCTCCACCGGTGCCGCGATCGGCGTGCTCGCCGGCCTCGGCCCGGGCGTCACGGCGCTCGGGTGTGTCGGCGCCGTGGTCGGTGTGGCCATGGCCCGCCGCGACGTCGGCCGTGGTGCCGAGGCACGCATCGGCATCTACCTACGACACCAGATGACCTCGCTCGGTGCCGTGTCCGTGCTGGTCGTGCTGATGGGCGTGGACCGTCCCTCCCAGCTCCTGGCCGGCTTCGCGGCGCAGTTCGCGATAGTCGGCGTGCTGGCCCGCGGCGCCACCAATGTGACCGCCCACCCCGCGACCGCCCGCCGGGTCATGCTCGTCGGCGACCAGGACGGCTCCGCGCAGGCACTCGCACAGCTCCGGCGCACCGCCGGCTGCGACGTCGTGGGTGTGGGCCTGCTGGGCGACGTCTCCGAGCGCTCCCTCGATCTCCCCGACGTGATGACCTGTGCACTCACGTCGATCGAGCGGATCGTCGAGATGGCGGATGCCTGGCACGTCGACACTTTGGCGGTCGCGCCGTCGATGCACCTCAACTCCATGGCTCTGCGGCGGTTGTCCTGGCGTCTGGCCGAGGCCAACGTCCGCCTCGTCGTTCTCGGGCTCCCCGACGGGGTCTCCCGCCGCAGAGTCACCCCGCTCCGGCTCGGGGCCGCCACCGGAGTCGAAGTGGGCGCTCCCCGTCCGGGGCGCATCGATCGCGTCGGCAAGGCCGTTCTCGACCGGGTCGCCGCTGCCGCGATCCTGATGATGTCGATGCCTGTGCTCATCGCCTGTGCGGTCGCGATCCGCCTCGAGTCCCCGGGCCCTGCCGTGTTCAAGCAGACGCGCGTGGGCCGCGACGGCACTCCCTTCACGATGTACAAGTTGCGCTCGATGTCGTGCGACGCCGAGGAGCGCAAGGCCGAGCTCGCCGAGCTCAACGAAGGCAACGGGCGGCTGTTCAAGATGAAGCAGGACCCTCGCGTCACCCGCGTGGGTGGCCTGCTGCGCAAGACTTCACTCGATGAGCTGCCGCAGATGATCAACGTGATGCGCGGCGAGATGTCGCTTGTCGGGCCCCGCCCCGCTCTCCCGGGCGAGGTTGCCCAGTACAACGACGACGAGCGCCGCCGCCTCGCCGTACGCCCCGGCCTCACCGGGTTGTGGCAGGTCAGTGGCCGGTCCGACCTGAGCCATGACGAGTCCGTGCGGCTCGACCTCGAGTACACCGACAACTGGGACCTCGGCGAGGATCTGCGCATCGGTCTCAAGACCTTCGCCGCGGTCACCCGGTCGTCAGGGGCCTACTGATGCGTCTCGTGCAGCAGACCATCCGACTCGACGTACTCCGCCCCGGTGCGTGGACACCTGAAAGCTTCAGCCCCGTGACGTTCCAGCGCCTCCCCAGCGCGCCCCACCCAGCCGACGCGCCGCGCGGGAATGCCAACGACCAGGGCGAAGTCGGGTACGTCGCGAGTGACAACCGAACCCGCGCCGACCATGGCCCAGCGGCCGATGGTCACGGGCGCGACGACCACCGCGCGGGCGCCGATCGAGGCACCCTCGCGCACCACAACGGCCACTGCTTCCCAGTCGTCGCCGGTCTGGAGCCGACCGTCGGGCATCACGGCGCGCGGCATCAGGTCATTGGTGAAGACGACCGCGGGGCCTATGAAGACGCCGTCCTCGACGACGGCCGGCTCGTAGACGAGTGCGTAGTTCTGCAGTTTGCACCGGTTGCCGAGCCGAACTCCCGGGCCGACGTAGGCGCCCCGGCCGATGATGCACTCGTCTCCGATGACCGCGTCCTCACGGACCTGGGCCAGGTGCCAGACGAGAGTCCCGCTCCCGATGATCGCCTCGTCGGACACGTCGGCGGAGGGTTCGATACGCGGCGGCCCTGGCGTCATGGCCCGCAGCGTAGCCCCCGCACGGGATGGGTGCGATGAACACTCGGCAGAGCTCAACGAGGAGACCTCCCATGGTGTCCAGGCTCGCCGCGCTCGTCGCGACGCTCATGATGGCTGCCCTGATGGCCGTGGTCACGCCGGGAGCACCTGCCCTCGCGGCGGGGGACCCCTGCGGTGTCGGCGGCAACAAGATCGCCTGTGAGAACTCCAAGCCCGGCACCGACCCCAGCGTCTGGGACATCAGCGGTGCCGGCGACCCCGCCATCCAGGGCTTCGCAACCGACATCTCGGTCAACCTCGGCCAGCGAATCGACTTCAAGGTCGACACCACTGCCTCGGCCTACACCGCCGACATCTACCGGATGGGCTACTACGGCGGCCTCGGCGCCCGCAAGATCGCAAGCGTCACGCCAACTCCGCGCAACCAGCCCAACTGCGTCACCGACGTCACGACCGCCCTCTACGACTGCGGCAACTGGGCTGTCTCCGCCTCGTGGACCGTCCCGACCACGGCCGTCTCGGGCGTCTACATCGCCCACATCAAGCGGTCCACTGGCGCAGGCAGCCACATCACCTTCATCGTGCGCGACGACGCCAGCACCTCCGACGTCGTCTTCCAGACCTCCGACCCGACGTGGCAGGCCTACAACACCTATGGCGGGGCGTACTTCTACGGCGGCGGCGCCAACGGCCGCGCGTACAAGGTCAGCTACAACCGGCCGGTGCTCACCCGTGGCCGTGAGTCCGGGCGCGACTTCTTCATGTCGAGCGAGTACGCCATGGTGCGCTTCATGGAGCGCAACGGCTACGACGTCAGCTACATGGCCGGCGTCGACAGCGACCGCCGAGGCCAGCTGATCAAGAACCACAAGGTCTTCTTGTCGATCGGCCACGACGAGTACTGGAGCAAGGCCCAGCGGGCCAATGTCGAGGCTGCCCGCGACGCGGGGGTGAACCTGCAGTTCCTGGCCGGCAACGAGGTCTACTGGAAGACGCGCTACCAGCCCTCGATCGACGGCACCAACACCGCCTACCGCACCTTGACCTCCTACAAGGAGACCTTGGCCAACGCCAAGATCGACCCCGACACCGAGTGGACCGGCACCTGGCGCGACCCGCGTTTCGCACCGAAGAGCGCCGGGGCCGGAGTGCCCGAGAACTCACTCATCGGCACCCAGTACATGGTCAACTTCAGTGACCTGGCCATGACCGTCAGCGCCGCCGAGGGCAAGTTGCGGCTGTGGCGCAACACGTCCGTGGCGAACCTTGCCTCCGGCTCGGCCACGCTGGCCAAGCACACCATCGGGTACGAGTCCAACGAGGACGTCGACAACGGGCGTCGGCCCGCGGGCCTGATCGCGTTGTCCACCACCACCGGTGCCGTCCCGGAGTACCTCCAGGACTTCGGCAACACGGTCCAGGCCGGCACGACCACCCACCACCTCACCATGTACAAGGCCGCCAGCGGTGCGCTCGTCTTCAGCGCCGGCACCGTGCAGTGGGCGTGGGGCCTCGACGCGCAGCACGACTCCGGGTTCGCGCCCGAGCCGGCCGACGTACGAATGCAGCAGGCGCAGGTCAACCTGCTCGCCGACATGAGCGCCCAGCCCGCGACCCTGGCCGCCAACCTGGTGGCGGCCACGAAGTCGACGGACACGACGAAGCCGACGGTCACGGTATCCAGCCCGGCCGCCAACGCCGTGCTCAACAACGGGCAGACCGTCACCGTCACCGGCACCGCCGCCGACCTCGGCGGGCGCGTGGCCGGAGTCGAGGTCTCCACCGACGCCGGCGTGACGTGGCACGCCGCGACCGGCACGACCGCGTGGACCTACGCCTACGCGCCGAGGAGCGTCGGCAGCAGCCCGATCCGGGTGCGTGCCATCGACGACAGCGCCAACATCGGCGACACCGTCTCCCAGGCCGTGAGCGTGACGTGTCCGTGCAGCATCTTCGGGCCCGAAGTCCCCAAGATCACCGCGGCCAACGACAGCTCTGCCAACGAGCTCGGCGTCCGCATCGTCGCGCTCGCCGACGGCTTCGTCACCGGCGTCCGCTTCTACAAGGGCACCGGCAACTCCGGCACCCACGTCGGCTCGCTCTGGAGCTCCTCCGGCCAGCGCCTGGCCCAGGCGACCTTCACCAACGAGACGGCCACCGGGTGGCAGCAGGTCGCCTTCGCCAGCGCGGTCCCGGTGACGGCGGGCCAGGTCTATGTCGCCTCCTACACCGCACCGGCGGGTCGCTACGCCCTCAAGACCTGGGGCTTCTCCGACGGGCCGCAGGAAGCTGGAGCCTTCGTAATCGAGGGTGGGTACGGCGCGGCGGCGGGCGGCCGCTACGCAGCACCCGGTGCGTTCCCGGCCTCGAGCTACCAGAACTCCAACTACTACGTCGACGTCACCTTCAACGCGACCGACAGCGCACCATTGATCGCCCTCGACCAGTGGCCGCTCGCCGGCTCCTCCAGCGTGCCGACCAACACCACGGTGAGCGCCAGGTACTCCAAGCCCCTCGCTCCCGGCACCGCGGGCCTCACCCTGAAGGACGCCAACGGCACGACGGTCGCGGGCAGCACGAGCTACGACTCCGTCTCGCGAACCGTGACGTTCACGCCGTCGGCGCCGCTCGCCGGCTTCGTCAAGTACACCGCCACGCTCTCGGGCACCGACGCCCAGGGCAACCCCGTCACGACCGGCGGTACATGGTCGTTCACTACCGTCAAACCGCCGAGCACGCCCGGGGTCTGCCCGTGCACGCTCTTCGACGACTCGCTGATGCCGACGTTGCTCGAGGATGCCGACCGTAGCCCCGTGACCCTCGGCGTGCGATTCACCCCCGACGTCGACGGGCAGATCACCTCGGTCCGCTTCTACAAGGGCCTCAACAACACCGGTCCGCACACCGGCACCCTCTGGGGGGCAAGCGGCACGAGCCTGGCGACCGGCACGTTCGCCGACGAGTCGACGACCGGCTGGCAGACTCTGACCTTCCCGACCCCGGTGCCCGTACGCAAGGACACCCAGTACGTCGCGTCGTACCGCACCACCGTGGGCCGCTACTCCGCGACGCCCAATGCGTTCGCGGCCGCCGACCTGTCGCGCCCGCCGCTGCGGGTCACCTCAACCGCGGGTGCCTACACCTACGGCACGGGCTTCCCCAACAGCTCGTCGGCCACCAACTACTTGGTGGACGTCGTCTTCGAGAAGGTCACGTCCGCCATCGCCGTGGTCAGCCAGGACCCGGCTCCGGGCGCCGTGTCGGTCTCGCGCGGCACGAACGTCACCGTCGTCCTGTCGGCCCCGATCGCACCGGGTTACCAGCTGACGGTCAAGCAGGGCGCGACCACGCTGCCGGGGACGGCCAGCCTCAGTGCCGACGCCAAGACCGTGACCTGGGTTCCGTCGGCCCAGCTGCCGGCCGACTCCGACATCACGGTGACGCTCAGCGGCGTCACGTCCGTCGACGGTGCCACGCTTGCGACCCAGACCTGGACGTTCCGCACGAGGTCGGCCGACACCGCCAGCAACCAGACCCTGTTCGGTGACGTGGTGCCGCAGACGCTCGCGGCCTCCGACGGCTCCCCGGTCGAGCTCGGCGTCGTCCTCGAACCCAGCCGCGACGGCACCATCACAGCGATCCGCTTCTTCAAGGGAGCAGGCAACACCGGTACCCACACGGGCTCGTTGTGGGCCATTGACGGGACCCGCCTGGCCCAGGTGACCTTCGCGGGCGAGACCGCGTCGGGATGGCAGACCGGCACGCTCTCGTCGCCGGTTGCGGTGACCGCGGGCCAGCGCTACGTCGCGTCGTACCTCGCTCCGGTCGGTCACTACTCCTACACCAACGGGTTCTTCTCGTCGGCGTGGACCGCGGGTGACCTGACGGCGCCGCAGGCGAACAACGGCCGCTACCTGTACAGCGCCGCCGGTGGCTTCCCGACCTACTCATCCGGTTCGGCCAACTACTTCGTCGACGTCGTCTTCCAGCGTGCCGCGCCGACCCTCACCCTGCAGTCCAGGTCGCCGCTCGACGCCGAGAACGACGTCGCGACGACCGTCAAGCCGTCGGCGACGTTCTCCGCACCGCTCGCGAGCGGGTGGTCGATGACGCTGAAGGCCGGTACGACGACGGTGGCGGGCTCCGCCGCCCTGTCCACCGACGGCAAGACGCTCACCTTCACGCCGACCGCCGCGCTCGCCGCCGCCACCGACTACACCGTGACCGTGGCCGGCATCGTCTCCACGGACGGCGCGACCCTGCCCACCCAGACCTGGACGTTCCGCACGGCCACGGCCACGGCCACGGTCGTCTCACTGTTCGCCGACGTCGTCCCGGCCACCCCGTCGGTCAACGACTCCGACGCGGTGGAGCTCGGCACGTCGTTCACCCCCTCCCAGAACGGCACGGTCACGGCCGTGAAGTTCTACAAGGGGGTCGGCAACACGGGCACCCACACCGGGTCGATCTGGTCGATCACCGGCACCCGCCTGGGCACCGTCACGTTCACCAACGAGACCGCCTCCGGCTGGCAGACGGCCGTGCTGGCCACACCGGTGCCGGTGACCGCCGGCACGGCGTACGTCGTGTCCTACTACGCACCCGTCGCTCACTACTCCGCGACGGCCGGCTACTTCACGACCGCCCGGACGGTGGGTCCCTTGACGGCCCCGGCAGCGGGCAACGGCCGCTACCGCTACGGCACCGGCGGCGGTTTCCCGACGAGCACGTTCAACGCCACCAACTACTTCGTCGATCTCGTCTTCCGCCAAACCTCCCCCTAGGGGTCGTCGAGGACGGATGATCTGAACAGCAGGCAAGACGATCCTGGGGGAATTGAATGTCAACAAGCAGCAAGGTCGGTATTGCCGTCGTGGGCGCGGGCTACTGGGGACCCAACCTGATCCGCAACTTCCGAGCGGCCGACGACTGGGACCTGGTCGCCGTCTGCGACCTCGACGTCGAACGCGCCCAGAAGGCGCTCGGCGCGCGCAGCGGCGTCGAGGTCCACGCCGACCTGGTCGATGTGCTCGCCCGCGACGACGTCGACGCGATCGCCATCGCAACGCCGGCGCGCACCCACCAGGACATCGCCCTGACGGCGATGCGGGCCGGCAAGCACGTGCTGGTCGAGAAGCCGCTGGCAGACAGCGTGGCCAACGGCTCGGCCATGGTCGACCTGGCCCGTTCCCAGGACGTGGTCCTGATGGCCGACCACACCTACTGCTACACCCCAGCAGTGCAGAAGATCCGCGAGCTGATCGCCGACGGTGCGCTGGGGGAGATCCTCTTCATCGACTCGGTCCGCATCAACCTCGGGCTCGTGCAGCCCGACGTCGACGTCTTCTGGGACCTCGCTCCCCACGACCTGTCGATCCTCGACTTCATCCTGCCCGACGGGCTCCGACCCGAGGGCGTCGCCGCCCACGGTGCCGACCCGCTGCGCGCCGGCAAGTCGTGCGTCGGCTACCTCACGATGCCGCTGCCCGGCGGCGCCATCGCCCATGTGCACGTCAACTGGCTGAGCCCCACCAAGATCCGCCAGATGGTGATCGGTGGCAGCCGGCGCACGCTGGTCTGGGACGACCTCAACCCGCAGCAGCGGATCAGCGTCTACGACCGCGGCGTCGACCTGGCCCAGGTCTCCGCCGATGACCGCACAGCCGCCACGATCTCCTACCGGCTCGGCGACACCTGGGCGCCGGCCCTGCCCGAGCGCGAGGCGCTCGGTTCGATGGTCGCCGAGTACGCCGCGTGCATCCGCGACAAGCGCGCGTCCCTCACCGACGGTGCGGCCGGCCTGCGCGTCCTCTCCGTCCTGGAGGCGGCCTCGGCCAGCCTCGTCACGGGCGGTTCGCTCGTGGACCCCGACACCCGAACCGTTGAGCGTGAGGCAGTCTGATGAGCGGTCTTGAAGGAGCGTCCGTCCTGGTCACGGGTGGCGCGGGCACCATCGGGTCGACGCTGGTCGACCAGCTTCTCGAGGCCAGCGTGGGGCACATCGACGTGCTCGACAACCTCGTGCGCGGCCGCCGCGCCAACCTCGACGGTGCTCTCGCCTCGGGGAGGGTGACCCTGGTCGAGGGCGACATCTGCGACCGCGACCTCGTGCACGACGTGACCCGCGGCAAGGACGTGGTCTTCCACCAGGCCGCGATCCGCATCACCCAGTGCGCCGAGGAGCCGCGGCTCGCCCTCGAGGTGCTCGTGGACGGCACGTTCAACGTCGTCGAGGCCACCGTCGAGCACGGCGTCGACAAGTTGGTCGCGGCGTCGTCTGCGTCGGTTTACGGCATGGCCGAGGAGTTCCCGACCACCGAGCGGCACCACCACCACAATAACGACACGTTCTACGGCGCCGCCAAGTCGTTCAACGAAGGCATGATCCGCAGCTTCCGGGCCATGAACGGCCTCGACTACGTGCTGCTGCGCTACTTCAACGTCTACGGCCCGCGGATGGACGTGCACGGCCTCTACACGGAGGTGCTGGTGCGCTGGATGGAACGCATCGTCGACGGCCAGCCGCCGCTGATCTTCGGCGACGGGCAGCAGACCATGGACTTCGCCTACACCACGGACATCGCGCGGGCCAACGTCCTCGCGGCGGGCAGCGACATCACCGAGGGCGTCTACAACATCGCCTGCGGCGAGGAGACCAGCCTGCTCGGGCTGGCCCAGACACTGCTCAAGGTGATGGGCTCCGACCTCGCGGTCGAGCACGGCCCCGATCGCGCGGTCAACGGCGTCGTACGCCGGCTCGCAGACGTCTCCGCGGCCGAGCGCGACCTCGGGTTCACCGCCCAGGTCGGCCTCGACCAGGGACTGCGCGAGCTCGTCGAGTGGTGGCGTCCGTTGCGCGAGGAGATCGCAGCGGGCCGCACCCCGGTGGCGTCATGAGCCGCATCAATGTCATGCAGCCCTGGCTGGGCGACGAGGAGGCCGCTGCCGTCGCCGAGGTGATCGCCTCCGGCTGGGTCGCCCAAGGGCCGCGCGTCGCGGCGTTCGAGACCGCCTTCGCCATGGCCATGCAGGCAGACCACGCCGTGGCGGTGTCGTCGTGCACCACCGGGTTGCACCTGGCCCTGCTCGTCGCCGGGGTGGGCCCCGGCGACGACGTCGTGGTGCCGTCGTTCTCCTTCATCGCCACCGCCAACGCCGTGACCTATGTCGGGGCGCGCCCCGTCTTCGCCGACGTGGATGCGACGACCGGCAACCTCACGGCCGACACAGTCGCCTCGGCGATCACCGCACGGACACGCGCGGTGATCGCCGTGGACCAGGGTGGCGTGCCGCTCGACCTCGCACCCCTGCGCGCGTTGTGCGACCCGCAGGACATCGTCGTGATCGAGGACGCCGCGTGCGCGGCCGGCTCGACCTATCGCGACCGCCCCGTCGGTGCCGGTGCCGACATCGCCGCCTGGTCGTTCCACCCGCGCAAGATCCTCACCACCGGCGAGGGCGGGATGGTCACCACGTCTCTCCCCGAATGGGCGGCCCGTGCCCGGCAGCTGCGCGAGCACGCGATGAGCGTGTCGGCGGCCGACCGGCACTCGCAGGTCCTGGCGCCGCCGGAGGAGTACGCCGAGATCGGCTTCAACTTCCGGATGACCGACCTCCAGGCAGCCGTGGGCATCGTCCAGCTCGGTCGGCTGCCCGAGGTGGTCGACCGTCGCCGCGCCATCGCCGCGTCCTACGCCATGGCGGTCGACGAGATCGACGGGCTGCGCATCGTGGTCGACCCTGCCTGGGGCACCACCAACTTCCAGTCGTGTTGGGTGGAGGTCGAGCCCGACTTCGCCCAGGATCGCGAAGAGCTGATGTTGACCCTCGCCGAGGCGGGCATCTCCGCCCGCCGCGGCATCATGGCCTCCCACCGACAGCCCGCCTACCGCGACCGCGACACCGGCGACGTGCCTCTGCCGGTGACCGAGCGGCTCACCGACAACACGCTCATCCTGCCGATGTTCCATCAGCTCTCGGAGTCCGACCAGGCTCGGGTCATCGAGGCGCTCCGCAGCGCAGGACAGGCGTCGTGAGCCGGTTGATGCTCCTCGCCGCGACTGGCCTCGCACGCGAGGTGCTCGTCATGGAGCGCGACCGGGGAGCCCACGACACGATCCGGGTGCTCGACGACGACCCGGCTCTGTGGGGCACTGAGCTCGACGGCGTGCCCGTGGTGGGCGGCCTCGATCTCGTGGGCGAGTACGCCGACCACGAGCTGCTGGTCTGCGCCGGCCGGGGCACCTCGCGCCGCGCCATCGTCGAGCGGCTAGCCGACCTGGGCGTCGGTGCCGGCCGCTACGCCACTGTCGTCCACCCGCGCGTCCACCTGCCCGACGGATGCCGGATCGGTCGCGGCAGCATCGTGCTCGAGGGTGTCGTGATGACCGCGGCGGTCGACGTCGGCGAGCACGTCGTGGCGATGCCGCACGTGACCCTGACCCACGACGACGTCGTCGAGGACTTCGTGACCCTCTGCGCGGGGGTGAACCTCGGCGGGAGAGTGCGGGTCCGCACTGGTGCCTACCTCGGCATGGGCAGCTGCGTCCGCGAGGACGTCGTGGTCGGCGAGGACGCCGTGCTCGGCATGGGGGCAGCGCTGACGACGGGGCTGCCGGCCGGAGAGACCTGGGTGGGTGTTCCCGCTCGTCGCATCAGCATCGCAGTGGAGGTGGAGAGATGAATGTCGCGTTCGTGGACCTGAAGGCTCAGCACGCGGAGATCGCCGACGAGGTGAGGGCCGGCATCGAGGACGTCTTCGCGCGCACGGCATTCATCGGCGGCCCGGAGGTCACGGCGTTCGAAGATGAGTACGCCGGCTACGTCGGGGCTCGTCACTGCATCGGCGTCGCCAACGGCACCGACGCGCTCGAGCTGGCGCTGCGGGCTGTCGGGGTCACGCCCGGCGGGGAGGTCGTCCTCCCAGCGAACACCTTCATCGCGACCGCCGAGGCCGTCTCCCGCATCGGCGCGGCGCCCGTGCTGGTCGACGTCGACGACGACCACCTGCTGATCGATGCGGCTGCGGTGGAGCAGGCGATCACCTCACGCACCCAGGCCGTCGTGCCGGTGCACCTCTTCGGGCAGACAGCGGTCGTCGAGCTGCTCGAGCCGCTCTGTGCTGCCGCTGGCATCTCGATCGTCGAGGACGCCGCCCAGTCGCAAGGTGCTCGCCGTCACGGACGCGCGGCCGGCACGCTCGGGTTGGTGGCCGGCACCAGCTTCTACCCCGGCAAGAACCTCGGCGCCGCTGGTGACGCCGGAGCCGTCACGACCGATGACGCGGGAGTGGCCGACCGGGTCCGGCTGCTGGGTGCCCACGGCTCGCCCACCAAGTACGTCCACGACGTGATCGGCGTGAACTCCCGGCTCGACACCGTCCAGGCCGTCTATCTCCGGGCCAAGCTGTCGCGGCTGGAGAAGTGGAACCAGCTGCGCCGTGAGGCGGCCGCGCGCTATGACGAGCTCCTCTCGGGAATCCCAGGAGTCCGCACCCCCCGTGTCCTCCCGGGCAACGAGCCCGTGTGGCACCTCTACGTCGTCCGCGTGGCGGAGCGCGACCGCGTGCTCGCCGGGCTGACCGCAGCGGGCATCGGCGCCGGCATCCACTACCCGACGCCGGTGCACCTGACCGACGCCTACGCAGGCCT
This sequence comes from Nocardioides sp. InS609-2, assembly GCF_023208195.1. Lineage (NCBI taxonomy): Bacteria > Bacillati > Actinomycetota > Actinomycetes > Propionibacteriales > Nocardioidaceae > Nocardioides > Nocardioides sp. InS609-2. Next base: position 3,556,515 of record NZ_CP060034.1, read on the forward strand.
GGAGCAGGGCCCCGGATCGTTCCCCGTCTCCGAGCGGGCGGCCGGCCAGGTCCTCTCCCTGCCCATGCACCCGCACCTGACGTCCGAGCAGCAGGAGTACGTCGCTGCGACACTCGGCTCGCTGGTCGGCTGACACCCATGAGCCTGACAGTCGGAGACTCTGGAGGGCAGCGCAGCGTTGCCGCCCACTCCGGTCGCGCCGACCCGCTGCGCGTCGCCTTCGTGCTCGAAGGGCTTGCCCTGGGTGGCTGCCCGATCAACGCGATCGACCTCGCCCGCACTCTTCGCAGCCGCGGACACGAGGTGCACCTGCTGGCGATCGACGAGCAGGTGCTGGTCTCGATCCTGCCGTACGCCGAGGTTGCCGGCTTCGAGGTCACCCTGCTGCCGACGAAGGCGGGGCTGCTCGCCCGGGCCCGCCAGCTCCGTCGCTACGCGGAGGCCCACGACCTGCGGGTCATCCACGTCTTCGCGCCGTGGCTCGGGCGTGCTGCCGCTCTGGCGAGCGGCCTGCGGCGGAGGCGCATCGCCGTCGTACTCAACTGGATGATGACCAACGAGTTCCCCACCACCTCCCGCACGCCGCTCCTGGTCGGCACGGTGGGGCTGCACGAGGAGGCGCTGCGTGAGCACGGTTCCCGCGCCTGGCTGCTGGAGCCGCCGGTGGACCTCGCGCACGACCGGCCCGACGCCGCTGCGGGTGCCGCGTTCCGGGCCGAGTACTCCATCACCCCGACGGAGGTGCTGCTCACCGTGATCACCCGGGTCGACCGGGTGATGAAGCTATCCGGCATCCTGATGGCCATGGACGCCGTCGCCGTCCGTGACGATCCCGACCTGCGGCTGGCCGTCGTCGGTGACGGCAACGCCATGGAGCAGGTGCGGCTCCACGCCGCGAAGGTCAACGCCGAGCTCGGACGGGAGGCGATCATCCTGACGGGTGCCCTCGCCGACCCGCACCCTGCCTACGCCGCCACCGACGTCGGCCTCGCCATGGGCGGGTCGGCCAGCCGCACGCTCGCCCACGGCCGCGCGCTCGTCGTGCTCGGCGAGAACGGCTTCAGCCGGCTCTTCGAGCCTGCCAGCAACGACTACTTCATGAGCGCCGGCTTCTTCGGCACCGATGAGCAGCCGGAGCCCGCGCAGCACCTCGCAGCACAGCTCGGCCGCCTGGACCCCGGGACGCGCGAGTCGCTCGGCCGGTGGGGGCTCGGCGTCGCCGAGGAGCGGTTCGGCCTCGACGCTGCCGCCACGCGCCTCGAGGTGATCTACCGTGACTGCCTCGTGGGTGCGAGCCCCGCTCCGGTCCGCCTGCTCGACGATGCCTACCTCGTGTCGCGCCACGGCCTGGGTGTTCTGCGGCGGGCAGCGGCCGGGCCGCGGCGGGCGAGATCATGAGCCGGGTCCTGCTGGTGAGCCACGAGGCATCGCGCACGGGGGCGCCGCGGATCGCTGCGCTCGTCGCCCACTGCCTGGTCGAGCAGGGCCACGACGTCAGGGTGGTGTCCCAGCGGCCGGGACCCCTCCTGCCCGACTTCGCCCACGTGGCGCCGACGCGTGTCGAGCCGCTCTGGCGCGTCCGACGCCGGCTGTGGTCACGCCCGGGGAGGTTCCGGGACCCCGTGGCCAGGCTGCTGGAGCTCACTGTCGCGCTCGTGACCGTCCTGATGGCTCGACCCGACATCGTCTACGTCAACTCGTCGTCGGCTGCGGCGTACGTCCGCGTCGGTCGCCTGCTGGGACACCCGGTGGTGCTGCACGTGCACGAGTCCGGCGAGGTCCTGGGTGGGTTCCTGGGGCGCGTGGGGATCCGCGGTCTGCCTGCGCCTGACGTGCTGCTGGTGGCCTGTTCGCCAAGTGTGGAGGGCGACCTTCTCGATGCCGGGGCCGCAGACGTCCACCTGCTGCTATCCATCCCAGACGAACACCTCATCCGCCGCCTCACGGCCGGTCCTGCCGAGGCGAGGGACGGTCACGAGGTCGTGGTCGGCAGCTGCGGAGCGGTGGAGCACCGCAAGGGCGTCGACCTCTGGCTGCGTGCCGCGCGCAGCGCGATCGCCGGCGAGGGTGGCGCGCGGCTGCGCTTCGTCTGGGTCGGCGACGGCGATCCGCCGGTCGAGGCCGCCGGTCAGCCGCAGGTCGAGTTCGCGGGAGCGTCGGCCAACCCGTACGCCGCCATGCGCGGCTTCGACATCATGACCCTGCCGTCGCGCGACGACCCGTTTCCGCTGGTGGTGATGGAGGCGATGATGCTGGCGAAGCCGGTCGTGGCCTTCGACGTCGGGGGTGTGGCTCACCAGCTCGGTGACACGGGCGTGCTGGTCGAGGCGGGCGACGTCGAGGCCTTCGCGCGCAGCGTGGGCGATCTGGCCGCAGATCCCGCACGTCGTGCGTCCCTGGGGCGCGCGGCCCGGAGACGGGCCGAGCAGCTCTTCTCCCGTGCCGCCTTCACAGCGGGCCTCACGGCCGTGATCCGGCAGGCACCACTCGGTGGCCGACAACGACTTCGCCATGACCCGTCTGGAGGCCCCGCGTGACCGGCGGCGCACACGTCCTGATCATCGTGCAGAACCTGCCCGTGCCTCTCGACCGGCGGGTCTGGCTCGAGTGCCTGGCCCTGCGGGCGCGAGGCTACGACGTCAGCGTGATCTGCCCGAAGGGACCGGACGACCCGGCCCGGCAGGTCATCGAGGGCGTCCACGTCTACAAGTACGCTCCCACCCCCGAGGCATCGGGCCTGGCGGGCTACGCCCTGGAGTTCATCTACTCCTGGCTGCGCACGGCCTGGCTGTCCCTGCGGGTCTGGCGCAGGCAGCGCTTCGACGTCCTACAGGCCTGCAACCCGCCCGACACCTACTGGCTGCTCGCCCGTCTCTGGCGACGTCGTGGAGTGCGATTCCTCTTCGACCACCACGACCTGAACCCGGAGCTGTTCCTGTCGCGGTTCGGCCAGCCCTCCGGGTTGCGTGAGCGCCTCGAGCTGCGGGCGCTCACCTGGCTCGAGCGGCGCACCTTCCGCACGGCCGACCGCGTGACGTCGACCAACGAGTCCTACCGCCAGGTGGCGATCCACAGGGGCGGCCTCGACCCGCGGCACGTCACCGTGGTGCGCAGTGGTCCTGACACGCGCCAGATGCGGCCGGTCCTCGCGACCCCCACCGCGCCGGCCGAGCGGGAGACCTTCACACTCGCCTACGTCGGGATCATGGGGCCTCAAGATGGCGTCGACACGGTCCTCCACGTCATGGACGAGCTCGTGCACCGGCGCGGCCGCACCGACGTTCGGGCCGTGCTGATGGGCTTCGGTGACTGCCTCGCCGCCCTGCGGCGCGAGTGCAGCGAGCTCGGCCTCGACGACGTGGTCGAGTTCACCGGACGCGTCGACAAGGTGGCGATGGCGGGTCACCTGAGCAACGCCGACATCGGTGTGTGCCCCGACCTCAAGTCGCCGCTCAACGACGTCTCGACGATGAACAAGACCATGGAGTACATGGCCTACTGCCTTCCCTCGGTCTCGTTCGACCTTGTCGAGACCAGGGTCAGCGGTGCCGACACGGTCCTGTACGTCGACTCGGGAAACCTCACCGCGTTCTGCGACGCCGTCGAGCGGCTGCTCGACGACGACGACCTGCGTGCCGACATGGGCCTGCGAGCCCGGCGTCGGGTTGCCGAGCAGCTCGACTGGAAGGCCCAGGCCACGTCGTACGTCAGGGTCATCGACGAGCTGAGTGGCCTGGCGACGGTCGCCACGGCGGCCCCGGCGGAGGAGACGTCTCACGACGAGCTGGGCCGTGCGTACGTCGACTTGTACGACGATGTCGCCCTGGCGTCGTACGTCCGGAACCGTTCGCGAGTGCCTTCGCAGGACGCCGGATGAGAGGCGTCGGCGTGGTCCTCTTCTCGGCGCAGGACTACTGGTACCACAACCGCGCGCACTCCGACGTCCAGCTGGCCCGCGCGCTGTCGATCGACCGCCCGGTGCTCCTCGTCAACAGCCTGGGCATGCGGATGCCAAGGCGCGGGACCACCAGCCAGCCGCTGCGCCGGGTCGCACGCAAGGTCGGCAGCACCCTCCGGGCACTGCGCCGACCTGAGCCCGCCTTCCCGAAGCTGTACGTGATGACGCCGGTCAGTGTGCCGGTGTTCGCCAATCCGCGCCTGAGCCGTCTCAACGCCCTGTCGGTGCGGCTTCAGGTGCGGGTTGCGTCGCGGCTCGTCGGCATCCGCGTCCCCGACGTCCTCATCACGCTCCCGACCGCCTGGGAGGTCGCGCGCCGTCTCCGGACGCGCACCGTGGTGGTCAACCGCTCCGACCGCTACTCCGCCCTGCCCGAGGCCGACACGACACTCATCGCCGGCCTCGAGGCGTCGATGCTCGAGGCGTGCGACGCGGCGGTCTACGTCAGCCGGGAGCTGATGGCGGACGAGCAGCCACTGGTGTCGGCGGGCTCGGGGCGCGCCCTCTTTCTGGGCCACGGTGTCGATCTCGACCACTTCGCTCCCCAGCCCGGGGGCGCGGAGCCGGCCGACCTCGCGCCGGTGCCGCACCCGCGCGTCGGGTTCTTCGGTGGCATCGACGACTACGTCGTCGACCTCGACCTCATCAGCCGCCTCGCGGTCGAGCTCCCCGACGTCTCTGTCGTGCTCGTGGGGGCGGCCACCTGTCCCCTCGACGAGCTCGTCGCGCTGCCCAACGTCCACTGGCTCGGGATGAAGCCGTACGCCGAGATCCCGGCCTACGGCGCGGGTTTCGACGTTGCTCTCATGCCGTGGCTCCAGAACGACTGGATCCGCTTCTGCAACCCGATCAAGACCAAGGAGTACCTCGCACTCGGCCTGCCGGTAGTGACCACGCCCTACCCGGAGGCGGAGGCACATGCCGACGTCATGGCCGTCTCTGGCTCCTCCGACCACTTCGTCGCCCTCGTGCGCGAGGCCGTCGACGGCCACCCGGCAGGCACCCCCGAGCTTCGTCGAGCGGCAGTCGCTGGTGACTCCTGGGACGCTCGGGCAGACGTGCTCCGCGCGATCCTCGACCAGCAGGAGGTGGGCTGATGTGTGGCGTCGCCGGCATCCGGCGCTTCGACGACCAACGGGTCGACGAGGCCGCGCTTCGACGGATGATGCACGTGCTCGCGCACCGCGGGCCCGACGACGAGGGTTTCCTCATCGAGGGTCCGGTCGGCATTGCCCACACCCGGTTGTCGATCATCGACCTGGAGGGCTCGCCGCAACCGATGCAGACCCCCGACCAGCGCTACACGCTGACGTTCAACGGCGAGATCTTCAACTACCGCGAGCTGCGTCAGGGCAGTGACTACCCGTTCACGACCAGCGGAGACACCGAGGTCGTGTTGGCCACCGTGGCCCGGCACGGGCCGCACGCCGCGAGCCGTTTCGTCGGACAGTTCGCGTTCGGCATGTTCGACCGTCACACCGGTCGCACGTGGCTGGTCCGCGACCGCGTGGGAGTGCTCCCTCTCTACTACTACCTCGATGCGCAGCAGCTCGTCTTCGGCTCCGAGATCAAGGCACTGCTAGAGGTGCTCGGCGACCGGGTCGCCCTCGACGAGACGCAGCTGCGCGGCTACCTCAAGGCGCGCGCCATACACGCGCCCAACACGCTGTTCAAGGGCATCCGCAAGGTGCCGCCGGGCCATGTCGTGGAGGTGTCCGCTCGCGGCGAGGTGACCGTCAGACCCTACTGGCGCCTCCCCGATCCTGACGACCTCGAGCCGTGCTCGCCCGGGCAGGCGATCGACCTCGTCGAGGACACCTTGAAGCAGGCCATCGACTCCGCCCTCGTCGCCGACGTACCCGTGGGTGCCTATCTGTCCGGGGGAGTCGACAGCAGCTTGATCGTCGCGCTCGCCGACGGCGCGCGCCGCAGGGCGGGCAGCACCGGCCCCATCGCCACCTTCACGGCCGACTTCGGCGACCCGCGGGTCGACGAGACACCACACTCCGACCTGGTCAGCAGTGTGTTCCGCACCGACCATCACCGCGTGCGGATCCAGCCCGGCGACTTCCGCGGCATGTGGGAGCACCTGACCTGGCATCGGGACGCTCCGGTGAGCGAGCCTGCTGACATCGCCGTGGCCCAGCTCGCCAAGGCAGCTCGGCAGCACGTGAAGGTCGTGCTGTCCGGTGAGGGCAGTGACGAGCTGTTCGGCGGCTACCCGAAGTACCGGTACGCCGGCGCCACGACGCTGGCCAACCGTCTCCCGGCGCGGGTGCGCGGCCGCGGGATGCGCACGCTCGAGCGGGCCCTGCCGTCGAGCCGGGGGAAGCTGCGGATCGCGGTGCGTGCGCTCGCCGCGCAGCCTCACGCGCGCATGGAGGACTGGTTCGCACCGTTCACCGACTACGAGATCGATGCTCTGCTCGGCGAGCGCAGCCCTGCCGTACGCCGCGACGTGCCCCATCGCGACGCGATCGACCTGATGGGTCGGATGGACCTGGACACTTGGCTGCCCGACAACCTGCTCGAGCGCGGCGACCGGATGTCGATGGCATCTTCTCTCGAGCTGCGTCCGCCGTTCCTGGACCACCGCCTGGTTGACCTGGCCTTCCGCCTGCCGAGCTCGGTGAAGGTGCGCGAGGGGCAGACGAAGTGGGTGCTGAAGCAGGTGGCGCTGCGCCATGTGCCGGAGCAGATCGTGTTCCGGCCCAAGGTCGGCTTCCGGGTGCCGATCGACGCATGGTTCCGCGGGGAGCTGCAGGAGCTCGCTCGTGACCTGCTGCGTGGACCCGACAGTCTCGTCGATTCGCTCATGGATGCGCGGGTCGTGGGCGGCATCCTCGACGACCATGCCCGAGGCCGTCGCGACGAGGAGATCCGTATCTGGACCCTGCTGTCGCTAGAGGTCTGGGGCCGGCGATTCCTGGGGTCCCGGGCTGCCACGGCAACCTGACCCCCGCTTCTCGCGCCGACACGCCGTTCGAACTGTGTTCTACATCACATTGAAGGGTGTTACGCATGTGGCTTCGTGGAGTTGCTGGGGTTCAGGTGCTGCAGGTGCTTGACAGGTGCCGAGTGAATGCCTATTCCTGCGCGACCTGGTCGGTTTGTCCCCGCTGGCCCGATTCGTACCTCCCGAGGGGCGCTGTTACGTTCTTGTGGACCCGCTTGACCGGACCTTTTGCCGGTCGCTGCGGGTCAGTGAAACGGTGTCTTTCGCTGTCAGAGACGGCGTTCGACGGCTCGGCGCCGGGTCTCGAAGATCCGAGTGTCGGCAATAAGCCATGGCGCGTTTCGAACGCCCACCGTGTACCGGGTTGTCGGGGGGATTTCCCGCACAACGTCGCATACGTCCTCGCTCAGCCCAACCGGTGCTGGGCGCTGTCGGGCGCGCCGTAGCGGAGTCGCAACCCGAGTGATGCCCTTGTAAGAACAACTCGGAAATGGAAATCGATGTCCCCCATCCCCTCGCACAGACGACTGCCACGACCAAGAATGTCCAGGATCCTTGGCGCCGCTGTCGCACTCACCGCACTGATCGGCCTGCCGGTCCTCGTCTCGAACACGGCACTGAACCCGGTGGCCAACTCGACGGCATACGGCATGTGGTCCGACTCCGTCGTGCCTGCTGTCCCGGCAGAGAACGACGACGACTCGGTCACGCTCGGCGTCGAGTTCACCACCTCGACCCCTGGAGCCGTCACCGGCATCCAGTTCTACGGCGACTCCGCGAACCGCGGCCCGCACACCGGCCAGCTGTGGAGCGACACCGGTAGCCGCCTCGCCTCGGTGACCTTCCCCGCTTCCTCGGATGCAGGCTGGCAGACCGCGAGCTTCTCCCAGCCGGTCGAGATCCAGCCCGGAGTCAACTACACCGCGTCCTACCTGGCGCCCAACGGCAACTACGCCATCCAGGAGCACGCCTTCGATCACAACGAGACCTTGAGCACCGAGGCCCTCACTGCGCTGCGCGGCACGTATGCGTACGGCGGCAGTAGCAGCCGCCCGACCAGCACGTGGCACGGCTCGAACTACTACGTAGATGTGGTCTTCCAGCCCAAGGGCTCGACCAAGTCGGCTCCTACGACGTCGGCTCCTACGACGTCGGCTCCTACGACGTCGGCTCCTACGACGTCGGCTCCTACGACGTCGGCTCCTACGACGTCGGCTCCTACGACGTCGGCTCCTACGACGTCGGCTCCCACGACGTCGGCTCCGGCTAGTGGCGCATTCCCGAACGCGTCGAACACAGGCGTGCCCGACGGTGTGACGCTGTCGGCCTACGGCGGCCCGATGACCATCACGAGCGCCGGCACCGTGATCGACGCCAAGCAGGTCAACGGCACCCTGACCATCCAGGCGCCCAACGTGACCGTTACGCGGAGCAAGGTCAACGGCACGGTCTACATCGAGAACAACGGTTCACTCACGATGTCCGACTCCACCGTTGACGGGGGTACCTCGTCGAACTCGGCTGTCGGCCAGTACAACCTGACCCTCCGTCGCGTCGAGATTGTCGGGGCGCGAGCCTCGGTGGGCTGCGCCGGCAACTGTGACATCCAGGACTCCTGGATCCATGGCCAGTACATGCAGCCGGGCAGCGACTGGCACGGTGACGGGTTTCTGTCCAACGGTGGTAACAACATGACGTTGCGCCACAACACGATGGCGTGCGACTCCCAGGTGAGCGGCAATGGTGGCGCGTGCTCGGCAGCTCTGGCCGCCTACGGCGACTTTGAGCCGATCACGAACATGACCGTGGACAACAACCTGCTCGTGTCGAGCCCGGCCGGTTACTGCATGTACGCCGGGTACGACCCGGCCAAGCCGTACGGCATGGCCGCGGCGAACGTGACGGTGACGAACAACGTCTTCGCTCGCGGCACCAGCGGCAAGTGTGCCGTCTACGGACCGGTGACGGCTGTCGCGCCGTCCGGTAACGGCAACGTGTTCAGCGGCAACGTCTGGGACGACGGCGGCGCTGTCCCTGCCGGCTGACGGACCAACAGCTTGAAAGGCGCCGGGTGGTGATCGGGATGGTCCCGGATCACCGCCCGGCACCACGCCGTGCCTCGTCCCGCGAGCGGCAACGCGAGCCGACAGGGATCTGGCGATTCCTGACGGCTACCCAATTTTGGGTACGATCCCGCACTGACGACCAGGCACCCCGTCGGTCCGGGCGCTGCCGCCCTCAGCTCCACCGGGTGCCCTGTCCCCTAGGTAAGGCCAATCCCCATGATCCACCCCCGTACCTTCCAGCGTGTCCTGATGCCTGTGCTCCTCCTCGCGGCCCCGGTCGGAGTGCTTGCGGGCACACCGGCGCAGGCAGGTCCCGGTCCCGTCGGCAACTCAGAGCGAGCCTCCGCGGAGACCAAGACGGTCTACAAGGAGACGTTCGAGTCCGGCACGAAGAGTTGGTCGACCAACGCCCGCGCCAAGCTCACCACCGTCGCTCACGGACGCAAGTCCGACCAAGCTGCACGCCTGCGCACCAGTGGTCCCGGGGCCGCGGTCGCACGCACCAGGGTCGCGGCCAGCGACGCCGTCGGCGCGAACCAGGCCGTCACCGGTTGGCTGAAGTCCACCCGCGGCACCGTCCGCGCCGCACTCGTGGTGCGCGAGGTCGAGCCCGCCACCGGGCAGCTCCTGACGTCGGCGCGCGACCGGGTCAAGGCCCGCGACAGCTGGGGTCGCGCCAAGGTCGAGGTGGTCCGCACGTCTGCCACCTCCGTCATCAAGGTGGCGGTCCGTACCAAGCAGGGTCGCGGCGACCGCGTCCTGCTGGACGACGTGCACCTGCGGCGGACGAAGTCGACCACCACCCCGCCCCCGCCGCCGAGCAACAACCCGTTCCCGAACGCGTCGAACACGGGCGTGCCCGACATCGCACTGGCGACGTACGCCGGTCCCATGACCGTCACGACTGCCGGAGCGGTGATCGACGGCGCGCAGGTCAACGGCACGTTGACCATCAAGGCGCCCAACGTGACGATGACGCGGACCAAGGTCAACGGCACCGTCTTCATCGAGGACAACGGTTCGCTGACGATGTCTGACTCAACCGTCGACGGCGGGAGGTCAGAGAACTCCGCGGTCGGTCAGTACAACCTGACTCTGCGTCGCGTGGAGGTCGTTGGTGCACGTGCCTCGGTGGGCTGCTCCAGCCAGTGCGACGTCCAGGACTCCTGGCTGCACGGCCAGTACATGCCCGCGGGCAGTGACTGGCACGGCGACGGGTTCCTGAGCAACGGAGGCCACGCCATGACGCTGCGCCACAACACCCTGGCCTGCGACTCCCAGCCGACGGACAACGGGGGCGCATGCTCGGCGGCCCTCGCCGCGTACGGCGACTTCGACCCGATCACGAACCTCACGGTGGACAACAACCTGTTCGTGTCGAGCCCAGCCGGGTTCTGCATGTACGCCGGCTACGACCCCGCCAAGCCGTACGGCAAGTCCGCGGCCAACGTGAAGGTGACGAACAACGTCTTCGCGCGGGGCGCCAGCGGCAAGTGCGCCGCGTTCGGTCCCGTGACCGCGGTGGCGCCATCCGGCAACGGCAACGTGTTCAGCGGCAACGTCTGGGAGAACGGCGTGGCCATCTCGGCCCCGTAGGACGGCCGGTGGTCAGCTCGCCGCAGAGCGGGTGACGATCTGCGCGGGGCGTCCTCGAGACAGGGCCTGAGGCGAGAATTCTTTACTCGCGTGATTGACCGTTCACCGGTGGGCATACCCCATTTTGGGTACCGTTTCTGCTGTTCTCAAGGAGCGCTCGCCGGTGTTATGCGTGGACGGATGTCCCTCGTCCGGGTGCCCTGCCCCCTACGCAAAGGTCGACTCGCCGTGAAGAATCCACGCCCCGTGGTCGAGTGCGCCCTGATGGCGGTCCTGCTCCTGGTGCCAGCCGCCGGGATCTTGATCATCACGCCGGCTCTCGCGGGTCCCGTCGCCCTCACGGACTCGACCCTCGGGCTCGCCAGCGAGACCGCCGACGACACGAGCACGCTCTACGAGGAGACGTTCGAGTCCGGCACACGAGGGTGGTCCGCCAGCCCGCTGGCGGACATCGCCGCCGTACCCCAAGGGCGTCAGTCCGGTCGGGCTGCCCGCCTGCGGACCAGCACTTCAGGCAGGGTGGCGGCCAGTACCACGGTCTTCTCCAGCGACGAGGGTGGCCCGCACATCGTGAGTGCGTGGCTGCGCTCCACCCGCGGCATCGTTCACGCGAGCCTCGTGGTGCGTGAGATCGAGCCGGGGAGCGGGAGGGTGCTTGCGACCGAACGGGACGGCGTCGTCATCGCAAACCGTTGGCAGCGCGCCAAGGTCGAGGTGTTCCGGACCTCGACCAGCTCCCTCATCACGGTGCAGGTCCGCACCACGCAGGCCCGCAAGGACCGCGTGCTGCTCGATGACGTGAGTGTGCGTCACACCAGGGGCAAACCGCCGACGAGTACGCCGACGCCGACGCCGACGCCGACGCCGACGCCGACGCCGACGCCGACGCCGACCGCGACGCCGACACCTACACCTACGCCGACACCGACACCGACGCCGGCGCCGGGCTTCCCGAACGCCGCCAACACGGGTGTCCCGGACGGACTGGCCCTGACGACCTACATGGGTCCGATCACCATCACGAGCGCCGGCACGGTGATCGACGCCAAGCAGGTCAACGGCACCCTGACCATCAAGGCGCCCAACGTGACGATCACGCGGACGAAGGTGAACGGCACGGTCTACATCGAGGAAACCGGTTCACTCACGATGTCCGACTCGACCGTTGACGGCGGCACCTCGCAGAACTCGGCCGTCGGGCAGTACAACCTGACCCTGCGCCGGGTGGAAGTTGTCGGTGCGCGGGCCTCGGTGGGCTGCGCCGGGAACTGTGACGTCCAGGACTCGTGGCTCCACGGGCAGTACATGAAGCCGGGCAGCGACTGGCACGGCGACGGCTTCCTCACCAACGGTGGCGACAACATGACGTTGCGCCACAACACGATGGCGTGCGACTCCCAGGTGAGCGGCAGTGGTGGCGCGTGCTCGGCAGCCCTGGCCGCCTACGGCGACTTCGACCCGATCACGAACCTCACCGTGGACAACAACCTGTTCTTGTCGAGCCCGGCCGGATACTGCATGTACGCCGGGTACGACCCGGCCAAGCCGTACGGCATGGCCGCGGCGAACGTGAAGGTGACGAACAACGTCTTCGCGCGGGGCGCCAGCGGCAAGTGCGCCGTCTACGGACCGGTGACGGCTGTCGCGCCGTCCGGCAACGGCAACGTGTTCAGCGGCAACGTCTGGGACGACGGCAGGGTGATCCCGGCGCCCTAGCCGTGTCGGCGAGCTCAGGTGGCGCAGGCCAGAACTGCTACAGTCCACGGTTCGGGCGGTCAGGGGGGCCCTGATGCCGTCCGGGTTCTACCCCAGGAATGGACATGGACCACAAGATCCTCCGCTCTCGGGCCACCCCCACATGGGTGGCGCTCGCCCTCTCGATGACTGTCAGCCTCACCGGCCTGGTGAGCATAGGTCTCGTCGCGGGTGCGTCTGCCGGCGTCGTACCGCCCTTGGACCGCGATGGTGTGACTGCGCGCGCTCACGATCCGGAGTACGAGCGGGACCGCTCGTCACGAGACACCGAGCGGGGGATCCGCTTCCAGGCCGCAGCCAGATCGAGGGTGACCGCGCTCCGCTACTACCGCGTCCGTGGTGACACGGGGCGGCATGTTGCTCGCGTGTGGTCGGACTCGGGCAAGTCGCTCGGCACGCTTGCCATCCCGTCCACCGGGGAGGTGGGGTGGCAGAAGGCGTCCTTCGCCTCGCCGGTGAAGCTCGAGGCGGGGAGCACGTACGCCGCATCCTTCTCGGTACGCGCGGGAGTTCCCTACGCCGTTCTCCGCGACGGCACGGCCGGCGGAGGATCCCGCTACAGCGTCCTGGGTGGCGCCCACGCACTGAAGGGTCATTACCCGGCCAAGCTGATGAAGCACGCGCAGTTCCTGGTCCGGCCGGTGCTCGGAAAGGTGACGACGAAGACCCCGTCATCGTTCCCCGACGCCGCCAACACCGGCGTGCCCGGCGGAGTGTCGCTGTCGGCGTACACCGGAACCTCGACGATCCGCGCCGACGGCGCCGTGATCGACGGCAGGCAGGTCAACGGCAGGCTCTCCATCCAGGCCGAGAACGTCGTCATCAAGCACTCGCTCGTCAACGGCAACATCGAGATCAGGGAGGGGGGCTCGCTCACGATCTCCGACTCGACGGTCGACGGTGGCACGTTCGACGGCTCGGCCGTCGGGCAGTACAACGTCACGATGCGTCGCGTCGAGGTCGTCGGGGCCCGGCAGTCGCTCTCGTGCAACCAGAACTGTGACATCCAGGATTCCTGGCTGCACGGTCAGTACATCCAGCCCGGCAGCGACTGGCACGGCGACGGGTTCGTCTCCAACGGTGGCTCCGACATGCTCGTCCGCCACAACACCTTGGCGTGCGACTCGGAGACCTCAGGCAACGGTGGGTGCTCCGGCGCCGTCGCGCTCTTCGCGGACTTCGACCCGATCACCGACGTCACCATCGACGCGAACCTGTTCACCGCCGGGCGCGCGGCGTACTGCCTGTACGGCGGCTACGACACGGGCAAGCCATACGGCGACAACCCGACGAACGTCGTGATCACGAGCAACGTGTTCCAGCGGGGCGCCAACCGCAAGTGCGCCGCGTTCGGTGCCGCGGCGGCGGTGGCCGACTCAGGAGAGGGCAACGTGTTCGAGGGCAACGTGTGGGACGACGGCAAGAAGGTCCGTCAGCCCTGAGTCTTCCCCTTGGCGGCTGCTGGGGCGACGGTGTGCGGGCCGGGACGGTCCGTCATCCGTCGCGGGCTCAGCAAGGTGGCGAGGGCCGCCCTGCTGGTGGCCCGGCCCATCGCTGCCCGGCTTGCCTCGCGCAGGACGACCACGGCCCAGAAGAGAGTGCCCGCGACGAACCCGTTGCGACGACGGTGCAGACGCACCCTGTTGGCGACCAGCAGCGACCACAGGCCTGGCGAGCGCGTGGACTCACCCTGCAGGTGGGTCGCGCGTGCTGTCGGGACGTACACCGTGCGGTAGCCGTGGTCGCGCGCTCGAAGGCCGTACTCCGTCTCCTCGGAGTAGAGGAAGAACGACTCGTCCCAGGTGCCGCACGCGTGCCAGCACTGCGCCGAGATGAGCTGCGTGGAGCCCTCGGCCCAGTCGGCGAAGCCTAGGGCGTCGTACTCCCGAGGATCGGTGACGAGCTCACCCCAGCGCGGCCGGCGTCCAGCGCGGACGGCACCGATGGTGGCGTCGCCCAAGGCGCGCAGCACCGTGGGTTCGCGCCGCAGTGAGAAGTGCAGGTCGCCATTCGAGTCGTCGAGCCGTGGCACTGCGATGCCGACGCCGGGTGCCTGGAGAGCTTCCAGCAGCAGCCCCACCGAACCGGCGGCGAGTCGCACGTCGGGGTTGAGCACGAGGACGGCGCGGTGGGGAGGAGCTGCGGCGACGCCGGCGTTGAGTCCCGCGGCGTAGCCAGCATTGCGGCCCATGTCGACGATCGTGCAGCCGGGGGAGAGGCGGACGGCCACGTCGGCGCTGCCGTCGACGGACGCGTTGTCACTGACGATGAGCTGCCACGTCAGACCCGACAGGCCCTCCGGCAGGGACTCGACCAGGGCAGGCAGGACATCGCTGCTGTTGAAGGCGACGACCACGACCGCGACATCGATCACGGGTGTCGGAGTGCCGGGGGAGTCCATGGGTTGCTCCCACCTCGTTCGCGCGATGGCCAGAACGTCGAGGATTCTAGCCCGAACCGGTTGACTCGGGCCGGCGAACGGCCTGGATCCCTTACGGTGGGCGGATGAACTGCGCCCACCGAGTGTCACGGTCCAGATGGACCTGAGACTGTGACGGATGTCGTCATGGCCCTGGCCCATCGCACCTGGGCAGACGGGATGGCCGTCGGCTACGCCTACTCTCCTGACCGCATCAGCGTTCTGCTCCGCGACGACTCGACCATCCCCTTCGTGCTCCTGGCCGATCCCGTGCGCAGTCACCTGGGCCGGGTCAAACGTGCGCGCTGCCCGTCGCCAGCCTTCTCCACGGACCCGAGCCGCCGGCTCGTCCACCCCTACCGCTGGCGCCGCGGCGAGCCCACGACGATGAACGAGGCCGTTCCCGTCTACCGGCGTCTCGACCGCTGGCTGCGCGCGCAGGTCGAGGCGACGGAAACCGTCCTTGTGACCTCACATCCCGTCTTGGCCGCCGTAGCCGACCGGGGCGCCTGGCGCGACATCAGCTACTACGCCTGGGACGACTTTCGGGGAATTCCCGGCTTCTTCGACCTGTACGGCTGGGCCCACGAGACCCTGGCTGCCGCGGACGTCAACGTCGTTGGCGTCACCGAGAAGATCGTGCAGAACGTCGGCGCGCGGCGCCGTACGGTGGTGCCCAACGCCATCCTCGCCTCCGACTACGACGACGTCGACTCCGTGCCGGCCTGGTTCACCGAGGTGCGTGGCCGGGTGGCGTTCTACGCTGGCAGCCTTCAGGGTCGCGTCGATGTCGACGCCCTAACGACGCTCGCGCGAGACCTCGGATCCGACTGGACGATTGTCCTGGTCGGTCCCATGCAGGACCCGGAGTGGTTCCGGGGGCTGGCGGCCGAGCCCAACGTGCTGATCCACGAAGCCGAGCCGCGGTCGTCGATCCTGGCCATGATGGCCGCGGCCGACGTCTGCCTGGTGCCGCACCTCGACGGCACCGGGTCCATGAGCCCGCTGAAGATCTACGAGTACCTGGGCGCGGGGGCCGCCGTGGTGGCCACCGACCTCGAAGCCATGCGCGGCCTGTCGCCCCGCTGCCTGCTCGTGCCAGCGGGTGGGTCGCTCACACCAGCGGTGCTCGAGGCGGCAGCCCTGCCCGCCGCCACACCGGAAGAGGTGGCGGCGTTCCGCGCCGAGCACGACTGGAGCGCGCGGTACGCCGCGTGGCGTCAGTCGGTCCTGGGCTACTGAGCCTCGACAGCCGGAGCACGGCGCAGCTGGGTGGTGCGGTGGTAGGCCTTGAGGCCCCAGCGCAGCATCAGGAGCGCGTACACGACCGAGCCGGCCGCACCACCGGCAAGGAGCGCCAGCCACGGGTTGTCGGGCATTGCGCCGACCCAGCTCGCGACCAGCCCGGCTGCCACTGCTCCGCCGATGGGCGGCAGGGAGGTGCGGAACATCGGGACGACCGGCAGCGACGTCATCCGGCGACAGGTCGAGAGGTTCCACGGGATCACCACGACGGCCAGCACGACGATGGTCACCCATGCCGCCGAGACGCTGCCCCAGCGCGGCACGGTCAGCCACATGGCCGGCAGCACGAGCAGTAGCCGCGCGAGCTGGGAGCGCATGTACTCCTTGGCGTAGCCGCCGGCGATCAGCACGTCGGCGACCAGCGACATCACGGCTTCGAAGGCCTTCGTGATCGCGATGACGCTCAGAATGGCCGCGGCCGCCGACCACTTGTCTCCGTAGAGCACCCGCACGAGGTACGGCGCCAGGCCGGCGAGGATGGCCGAGACCGGCCAGAAGACCCCGGCGATCATGTCGAGGCAGCTGGCCAGGAGGCGACCGACGAGCTCGCGGTCGTCGCGGATCTTGGCGAAGAGCGGCAGACCGACGTTGACGAGGACCGGCAGGAACAGGCCGAGCGGCCAGGCAGCGATCGTGGCGGCGAGTGTGTAGACGCCGGCCTCGTGCGGCCCCAGCAGCCGGCTGATCACGAAGACGTCGACGCCCATGAGCATGCTGCCGATGAGGCTGGCTCCGACGAGCGGGATGCCGAGCCGCATGATCTCGCGGGCCGCGTCGCGGTCCCACCCCGGCCGGTAGCGCTTCTTCGCCGCCACGAGAAGGGCGATGACGACGAAGGCCTGGCCGCCGACCCGGGACCAGGCCAGGGCCATCTCGCCCAGTCCCTGAAGGGCGAGGGAGATGAGCAGGCCGCTGGACACCAGGAGCCCGACGAAGTCGAACACGACCCGCTGGCCCTGCCGGAACTCACGGATGAGGAGGCCCACCGGCACCGCGGCGGGGCCGCACAGGACGAGGTAGAGACACATGACCCGAAGGGCGCCGGTGGCGTCGGGGGCACCGAACGCCCTGGCGATGAACGGCGCGAGCAGCGCGAGGACGACGCCAAGGCCGGTGAAGTTGATGAGGGCGAAGGTCACCGCGGTCGAGGCGATGCGGTCGATGTCGTCGCGGGCCCGAACCACTGCAGCACCGATGCCCATGTCGGCGAAGTTGCCCATGAAGGTGAACACCACCAGGGCAACGGCGAAGAGCCCGAACTCGTTGGGCGTCAGCAGGCGGGCGGCGACGATGCCGGTCAGGAGACTGGCCATCCGGATCGTTAGCGCCCCGCCGGTGCTCCACGCGGTGCTGCGCAGCACGCTGCGCCGGAGGCCGCTCGCTGGGGGGCCAGCACCGTCGGGGGGTGCCGAGGCCTCCCCGGGACGCTCGTCATCCATCGCCGACGTCGCCGTTCGCGCTGGCCAGCTTCCGCACGTCGTCGCGCGTCATCCGCCAGGCCGCGCCGGACAGGCCGATGAGGAGGAACGTGGCGCCCGCTGCCATCGGGAACCCCCAGGCGTCGAACGTCGCGTAGCTCATCGCGATGCCGACCAGTCCCGCGCTCAGCGCGAGGCCGAGGTGCTGGTGCTCGGGGGAGGTGGCGTGTCGCTTGGCGTACCTCGCCGCGTAGGTCGAGGCGATGAAGAGGAACAGGGTGATGACCAGGCCGACCGCACCGAGCTCGACGAGGTTCATCAGGAACTGGTTGTCGAGGGTGCGGTAGTAGGCGGGCATGAAGGTCGACGCTCCACGACCCAACCACGGGTGGCCGGCGTAGATCCCGAGGATCTGGCCGTAGTCGGATGTGCGCCCGGACACGCTGGGGTCGCCGAGCAGGCTGGTGAACAGCGAACGGATCGTGCCGACCAAACCGGGGAAGGTCGCGCGCATGGCCACCACCACCGCGGGGAACAGCACCAGGGACCACGCGCGGCGGTTCCATGACCAGCCCGCGAAGAGGATGAGGAGGCTCGCACCCAGCACAAGGATCCCCGAGCGGGACACCGACATCGGCACGGCGAGCGACAGCAGGGCGACCGGCGCGTAGTCGTACCAGCGGCGGACGCGGTACAGCGCCTGATGCAGCGCAAGGGGGAACAGGGCGGCGAGCACGACGCCGTACTCGATGGGATGTGTTGCGGTGGCCTGCACGCGGTTGAGGCCGGAGCGCACGAGCGACCCGATCTCGCCGTTGATCGTCAGCCCGGGGATGCGGATGTACGACGCGAGGTTGGTGCCGGTGACGAACTGGATGACACCAACCAGGCCGATGACCGCGGCGAGCCAGACGATCGTCGTCACGAAGCGGTCGAGCTGGCGCCAGGTGCGGAGTCCGTCACAGAGAATGAGGGCAACACCCAGCCAGCCCGCCACCGACAGCAGCCCGCGAATGCCGGCCAGCTGGGATTTTTCCTGGAGCTCGGAGACGGAGACCGGCACCAGCGAGTAGACGCCGTCAGTGACCTGATGGACGTCGGCGGGGCGCACCCAGCCGACGCTGACTCCGTTGGCCCAGCTCAGCAGGACGGACACGGCCAGGAAACCCAGCGCCAGGTACACGGGCGAGACGTGGGACCTCGAGCCCAGCCCGCCCAGCCGGCTGCACAGCCACAAGATCAGGAGGAAGATCCCCCACAGGGTCGCCGGCGTGCCGGCCGCGCCGATGGGGCCGAACACGAGGCCGGCCGGGATGAGCGTCAGTAGGCAGACGTAGATGGTGAGCAGGGTGGTGCCCGGCAAGCGCCTTGGCGCGGGCCGGACAGGCCGCTTGACCGCAGGTGACGGGGCGGTCGCGCTCATCTGCCGCGACGGACGGCGGGCCGGGCGCTGTTGCCGGCACCGTTCTTGTCGATGGGGCCCCTACCCTGCTGCCGGTCGGACTCCTTTCCCGTCGTCTTGGGCCGCGACTGGGGCCGGTTGCCGGAGGACCCGGTTGACGCGGTCGTCGGCTCCGGCGACCCGCCCCTGGCCGGCTTCGCCGCGGGCTTGGTGGCCGTGTCGTCGGGCGGGGCCCCTCCGGCGCCGGCGGCCTCAGACTTCGCCTTCTTCTTCTCGGCACGCCGGGCGGCCCGCCGGCTCAGCGGGCGGTCAAGGGCGAAGACGAGCAGCAGGGTGATGATGCCGCCGAGGGCCACCACGACCACGAGCGCCTTGATCTTGGCTCCGGGCACCGCCTCCGCCTCCTGGTTCACGGCCACCGGCAATGCAGAGATGATCTGGTTATCGGGGATGTCGGGGATGTCGCGCTCCTGGAGCTCGGCAAGCTGCTTGTCGAGTCGTCGGAGAATCTCGTCGCGCGTGGCGATCACGCCCACGCGGTCGGTGTCGGTCACCGTGATGCTCAACAGCGGGCCGCCCGAGGGCGCGAGCGCGAGTGCGAAGTCGGACTCGAAGCCGTCGCGCGCCATTTCGCGCTCGGTGTCCTTGGTGTTGATCTCGGCGGCGATGAGGCTCGCACCGATGACCAGGCCGGCCGGCTGGTTGATGAGCGGGTTCTGTGGATTCGAGTCACCATTTGCCTTGGACGGCAGCAGGAGGAGGTACTGGGCAGAGCCTTGATAGACGGTCTGGACCTTGGCGATCACGGCCCCACAGCCGAGGCCGGTGATCAGGATCCCGAGCAGCACAATGAGCCACCTGCGCCACAGGACCTTAAGCGCGTCGAGGAAATCCATCAGCTTCCCGCTCTCTCATCCTGTACGTGTCTCAAGCCTAACTGAGCACTAGGGCATCCCGCGGCGAGAACGCCGATCCCGGATGGGCCGTTGTCGCCTAGTCTGTCCCTGTGTCGCGACGCGAACCTGTCAGCATCGTTTGTGTCTGGAATGACGAGGCCGTGAGGTCGGCGTGCCTCGACGCCTCCGTGGCAGCCCTGCTGCCGACTGCGCCCCATACCGAGTACCTCCCTGTCGACAACCGCGGGCAGGTGCACCCCACGGCCGGCTCCGCCCTCAACAGCGGCGTCCGGGCGGCGACCACCGAGTACGTCGCGTTCATCCATCAAGACATTCACCTGCACTCCCTCGAGGCCCTCGAGCGGGCAGCCGGTCTGCTGGCCGACCACCCCGACGTGGGCCTGCTCGGTGCCATCGGCATCACCGGTGACGGCGAGCTCGTCGGCCGCATCCGCGACCGGCTGATGATCCTGGGGCGCAGTACCTCGACGCCGGTCGACGTCGACAGCCTTGACGAGGTGCTCTTTCTCGCGCGGCGCAGCGACCTGCTCGAGGAGCCCGTGAGCGAGCACGCCGACCTGGCCTGGCACGCATACGCCGTCGAGCTCGGCATGCGCTTCCGCGCGCAGAGCCTGCGGGTGGCAGCGGTCGACGTGCCGCTCACCCACAACAGCCTGTCGACCAACCTGGCCCGGCTCGACCACGCCCACGCCGTTCTCGCCGCGATGTATCCCGACCAGGTGCCGACTCGCACCACGTGCGGTGATGTGACCTCGTCGGTGCCGAAGTCGGAGACCCGCCCCCTGCTGGCCGACCACCGGTGGCGACTGCGCTGGCTCCGTGGCTCCTGGTCGGCCCGCCGCGTCAAGGCACAGACCGGGGTGCGCAACATCGTGCTCGCCGACATCCGCTTCGACATCGACCGGGTGCTGGAGTGCACGCAGACGACCAGCCTGCGCGTCCTCAACGTGTTGCCGGAGGGGTCCGGCTTTCCGGAGCCGAGCGAGGGCGCCCGCCTGCAGCGAGGCGGTGCCGAGCTCGTGTGCAGCGCCGTGACTCCAGCCGGGCTCGCGTCCATCACCATTGAGGACCGGCCGACGCTGGTGACGAACCTGGGAGCTGCTGAACTGGATGACCTCAGGGTCGGACCGGAGAGCGTCATCGGCTTGCACGAGTCGGGCTACTGGCTTCTCGACGGTGTGAGTGCCGACGTCGGTGCCATCTGGAGCTCTCCGAAGACGCGTCCGGCGAGCCTCCTGGTCTGAGGGACTCGTCTCGAACGTCGGCGCCTACGCGCCGCTCGTAGATCCCCATGCTTGCCCCCTACGCCCTGCCCCGCCCTGCCCTGCCGAACGCGACAGGGCATGGTCCCCCAGGACCAAGTATCGAGTCTCCGTGGTCGAGGCGTCCCTGTCATAGCCTGTCTTCGGTAACTCAGGTCAGTGGATCACTGCCGGTGACCAGGCCTGCTCGAGGAACATCTGCGGCGTGGCGTCGGCCGTCGCCTCGAGCTGCCAGACGTCGGTCACGCCGGCCTCGTCGGCGCGCGGCAGGCCGTAGAGCACGGTGTCGTCGTCGAGCCACTGCACCTGGTCGTCGACGCTCGCCGTCTCGCCGTCGAGGAGGACCTCCTTGTCGGTGGCCAGGTCGAGTACCGCGATGGTCCAGTGGGTCGCGTCGTCGCTGACGTTCTTCTTGTAGGCGATGTGGGTGCCGTCGGGGGAGAGGGCCGGGCACTCGGCACCGGCATGGATGGCGGTGAGGGTGCGCTCGGTCAGGTTGCCCTTGACGAGGTACGGCGTCCCGCCGGTCGCCACCGTCGCGTAGAACGTGGTGTCGTCGGCGAACGTCACCCCCCACACGTTGCGGTCGACTGAGGCGATCCTCTCGCCGTCGAGCCTGAAGTCGAAGCGCTCCAGGTTGCCGTAGTCGGTGCCACCCACCTCGCGGATGCGGGTGGCCGTCGAGAAGCCGGCCTGCATGTAGGAGTGCCCGGAGACGAACACGGTGCTCGCGGTCAGCGATCCGTCGGGGGAGAGCCGCGTGCGTGAGGGCAGGCCGGCGATCCCGTGCTCGTCCTCGACCGTGAGGTCGGGCCCGAGGTCGAGCCATGCGTAGCGGGTGACGACCCCGCGCTTCGTCACCAGACAGGAGGCGCCCGTCGGGCTGGCGTCGATGCGGTCGCAGGAGACATCGGTGAACGCGCGCGGCCCGGTCAGGTCGTCGAGCGGCACCACGGCCACCAGCCCGTAGTCGTTGCCGATGGCGGTGTTGCGGAACACCACGCGAGGCCCGTCGACGACGGCGCCGAGGCTGGTCCTCGGCACCGGCGGCGCGCTGTCGATGCGGTCGCGGTAGCGGTCGTAGTCGCGCAGCACGAACGCCACGGTTCCGCCGATGGCCAGCACGGCAACCACGACGAAGGCGATGATGCGACGACTGGTCATGCGGTGTCCGCCGATGCGTCGAGGCCCCGCATCAGCTGCAGGGCAAGGGGTACGGCGACGAGCAGGGCGCCGCCTACGATCAGGAGTGCGGTCCGCGGGCCGACGGCGTACCAGAGGACGCCGAACCCGAACGACGCCAGCAACCGGGCAAGGGCCACCACGGTCTGCGCCGTGGCGATGCCGCTGGCCCGGACCGTCGGCGCGACGAGTCGCCCCGCCAGGGCGGCGATCACGCCGTCGGTGGCGGCGTAGAACGTGCCGAGCAGCACGAGCGTGAGCACGGTGAACAGCGCGCCACCCGACGCCAGTGCCACGCACGCGTAGGCGCCGAGCAGCGCGGCATGGCCGAAGACGAGCATCCGCGCCCGGCCGATCCGATCTGCGAGCGCGCCGAGGGGAGTGGCCAGAACGAGGAAGGCGGTGTTGGTGCCGACGTACAGCAGCGGGAACCAGGTGGCGTCGAAGTCCTGCTGGTCGATCAGGGCGAGGTAGAGGAAGCCGTCACCGACGGTGAGGATGCCGAGCAGGCCGGCGATGACGAGCAGCCGGTTCAGCCGCGGCTCGGCCACGTCGCGCCAGCGGAACTCGCGCCCGGGGGCCACCTCGAGCTTCTCGCGCGGTCGCTCGTCGGGCACCAGCAGGCCGAGCAGCGCGACGCCCAGGACGGCGAAGGCCAGCGAGACGATCATGACGGTGACGTAGCCGTCGGGGATCACCCACAGGATCGAGAACGCGATCAGCGGACCCAGCGCGGCACCGACGGTGTCGAGGGTGCGGTGCACGCCGAACGCCCGGCCGAGGTCGGCGGTCGGGGTGGCCGCCGAGATCATGGCGTCGCGCGGCGCCGTACGAAGGCCCTTGCCGATGCGGTCAGCGGTGACGACGGCCGAGATCGCGCCCAGGCCACTGGCGAAGAGCAACACCACCCGGGCCACGCAGGAGAGTCCGTAGCCGATCGCCGCCACCCACTTCGGATGGTCGCTGCGGTCGGAGGCCCAGCCGCCGGCGATGCGCACCAGCGCGCTGACCCCCTGGTAGAGCCCGTCGACGAAGCCGTAGGCGATGGTCGAGAGCCCCAGCACCGCAGTGAGGTAGAGGGGCAGGATCGCCGATACCGACTCCGACGAGATGTCGGTCAGCAGACTGACGAAGCCGAGGGTGATCACCACGCGGGGGATCGGGTCACGCGTGCCCGTCCGGTCCTTGCCGCCCGGGCGGTCGCTCATGCTGAGGTACACGGGCGCCTCTCAGCCGGCGTACAAGGTCGAGAAGAGCGAGTACGAGGACTCGTCGCCGTCACGGGTGACCGTGACCGTGGCGGAGTTCTGCCCACGCCGGAAGCCCGCTGTCTGGGAGCCGCCGACGGCCGTGACCTTCTCCTCGGTGAAGCCCAGCGACGTGAGCTGCTGGCGGTAGAACAGCAGCACGGTGCTGGCACCTTTGCCGGTGCGCGCGGTGAGAGCGACCTGCAGGCGTCGCCCGTCGGCCGCCACACTGCTGGCCTCGATGGTGCTGCCCGCGACCGAGGGGAGCACACCGGAGGGGTAGCCGGGCACCAGGGAGCCCTGGGCGCTCGCGCTGGCCGGCAACGGCCGGCTGACCAGGGACTTGGCGGGATTCGGCCTGGGAGAGAGGCCGGGAAGGCCGCCCTCGGAGGGGCTCGGGGGGAGAACCTCGACGGGACCGTCGGAGCCGACGGCGTCCGGCGCATCCGGGCTGGCCGGTGCATCCGGGCTGGCGCTGTCCGGGGCGGCCGTGCCTGTGCCGCTCGGTTTCGCGGGCTCACCCGGGCTGGCCGACGTACTCGCGGAGGCACTCGCCGAGGGCGGCGCGCTGGAGGGGTCGGCACTGCTGCAGCCCGCGAGCGCGGCGGCGCATGCCACGAGAACCGTAATGTGTCGTGCGGTCCTGGTCATGGCCGGCGCCCTCCGTGGGAGCAGCCTAGATCCCATCTGGTTGGACGTCAGCATATCCCCGGCCCTCTCAGCAGTCGGTCCGCTAGTCACATGAGAGGCTGATCGGCGTGACCACAGAGATCCCGACAGTCGACCTCTCCGACGACCACACCTTCGCGGCCTGGGCCGCCGAGCAGGCCGGGGCGCGGCTGCTCGAGGTCCGCGCCGAGGGGCTCGAGGGCAAGGAGCTCAAGGACGCCGGCGACGCCGCGGCACAGGAGCTGCTGGCGCGGCTCCTCGCGGAGTTTCGTCCCGACGACAACGTCCTCTCCGAGGAGGCTCGTGACGACAAGTCGCGGCTGACCGCGAGCCGGGTGTGGATCATCGACCCGCTCGACGGCACCCGCGAGTTCTCCGAGCCGCCGCGCGAGGACTGGGCCGTGCACGTCGCGCTCTGGGAGTCCGGCGAGCTCACCGCCGGCGCAGTTGCGCAGCCCGTGCTGGGCCAGACCTTCAGCACCGCGTCGCCCAGCGTCGTGCCTCCGCGTACCTCGGACCGTCCCCGCATCGCCGTCTCCCGCAGCCGCCCGCCGGCCTTCGTGGAGGCGCTCGCAACCGAGCTCGGCGCCGACCTGGTGCCGATGGGCAGCGCCGGCGCCAAGGTGATCAGCGTGGTGCGCGACGTTTCTGATGCCTACGTGCACGCGGGCGGCCAGTACGAGTGGGACAACGCCGCACCCGTCGCCGTGGCCCGCGCCGCCGGCCTCTTCTGCTCGCGGGTCGACGGGTCCGAGCTGGTCTACAACCAGGACGACGTCTACCTGCCCGACCTCATCGTCTGCCGGCCCGAGCTGGCCGACGCGATCGTCGCGTTCGTCCGCGCCCACGGCACCGACTGACGCGTTGGTGCCTCACGTCCTGGTCGACGCCGACGGCGTCATGCAGCAGGTGTGCGGCGGCTGGCGCGCGACGATGTCGCGCCTGCTGGGTGACGGAGCCGAGGAGTTCCATGGGGCCCTGCACGATCTCGAGACGCCGACCCTGGTGGGTTCAGGCGACTTTCCTGCCGCGCTGGCGGCTGCGCTCGCTGCTCGCGATCTCGACGTGCCCGTCGACGAGCTGTATGCCGCGCTCTGGCTGGCGATCGACGTGGCGCCCGACTCGGTCGCGCTCGTGCGGTCGCTCCGGGCCGCCGGCCACGGTGTCCACCTCGGGACCAACCAGCACGCCGAGCGCGCGTCGTACATGAAGCACGAGCTGGGGTACGACGACCTGTTCGACACCTGCTTCTACTCCTGTGATCTGGGGCTCGCCAAACCCGATGCGGCGTTCTTCGCGAAGGTGGCCGAGTCGCTCGGTGTCGCGACCAGCGACGTGGTGTTCGTCGACGACAGCGCCACCAACGTGTGCGGCGCGCTCGCGGCCGGGATGCCCGCGTTGCAGTGGACGATCGACGACGGGCCGGTGGCAATCCGCTCGCTCCTCGCCGCGCACGATGTCAGGCTGGCGCCATGACCTCCTTCGTCTCGCACACCACCGTCGACTGTCGCAACGCCTACGAGCTCTCCGAGTGGTGGAAGCAGCTGCTCGGCTACGTCGACATGCCCGACGACCCCAACGAGCCTGGCCACGAGGAGTGCCTGATCCGGGATGCCGAGACCGGGCACCTGATCCTCTTCATCGAAGTGTCCGACGAGAAGTCGGTCAAGAACCGGATGCACTTCGACCTCCGGCCTCGCACCGGCACCCAGGACGACGAGGTCGTGCGCCTGCTCGGCATCGGCGCCACCCAGGTCGCCGACCTCCGCGGCAAGTACGGCCCCGGCACCGGCTGGGTGGTCCTGGCCGACCCCGAGGGCAACGAGTTCTGCATCCTGAAGGCGGAGGCGGAGCGGAAGAGCCCCTCGTGATCGACCCGGGCCGCTCGATGCTGTTCGGCGAGGTCGCCGAGGACTACGCCCGCTGGCGGCCCCGGTATCCGCCCGAGGCGGTCTCGTGGCTCGCGCCGGCACCGGGCAGCTGACCGGAGCGTTGATAGAGCTCGGCCTGACGGTCGAGGCCGTGGAGGTTGATCCACAGATGCTCGACGTGCTCACTTCTTGTCACCCCGCCGCCATTGGCCACCGGGCTGCCTCAGACGCGCTGCCGATCGGCGCCGCCAGCGTGGACGCCGTACTCTTCGCGGATGCGTGGCACTGGTTCCCCTTCGACGAGACGGTCGCGGAGGTACGACGCGTGCTCGCGCCCGGCGGCTGGCTCGGCCTCATCTGGAACCTGGTCACGCCCGTCGAACCGTGGGAGTTCGAGCTCGCCGGCATCGACCCTGATCGCAAAGGCCTCGGCGGCCCGGCATTCCCCGCCCTGCCGTTCCCGGCGGACGAGACCGTCGTTGCGCGGTTCGCATGGACCTGGGAGGTGACCGCCGAGCAGTTCTGCGGAGCCCTGGCCACCAACTCCGCCGTCATCGCCATGGACCCCGCTGCCCGGGGGGCGCGCCTCGCCGCCGCGCGGGCCGTGATCGAGCGGGTGTGTGCCAGCTCCGGACGGGACACGGTCGGGGTGCACCACGAGGCGGCGTGCGTGCGGTGGTGCCGGAGGCTTTCGCGACGTGCGTGAACTGATCGTGCCGACCACGCGGCTGCACGCAGCCTTCCTTGAGTGCCGCGACGACTGGGGACCCGGTCGTCACGAGGACGGCTTCGGCATCGGGGACGACGACGTGGACTCACCCGAAGGCTTCGCCGCCTGGGTGCAGAAGAGGGTCCGGCTGACCCACCCGGCCGGGACCCCGTGCCCGGACGAGAGGCACGGCTCACCCCGATGGATCGTCGAGGACGGCCAGGTGCTCGGCGGGATCGTCCTGCGCCATTTCTTCGACGGCGACGCGGGCCATATCGGCTACGGCGTGCGCCCGTCCTCTCGACGACGCGGTCTGGCCAGCTGGGCCCTCGGTGAGATGCTCGCGGAGGCGAGCGCCGCCCTCAGCGTTGACCGCGTCCTCGTACCCTGCCTTGCGGACAACATCGCCTCGGCCCGCACGATCGAGAGCAACGGCGGCGTCCTCGAAGCCATCCGCGACACCGAGCATGGTCCGGTGCGGCGCTACTGGATCGCCCTGCCTCGAGACAGAGACACCTGAGCGGCAAAGTTCGAATAGTTTCCACAACGTCCCTCCACGCCTGGATCCGGCCCGAAAATGTCGGTGGTCCCTGATTGGCTCTCTTGTATGGCGATCACGACGAGCGAGCTTCCCGACACCGCATCCGCGGTGCTGGCGTTCGCGCGCTCATCTCGCGCCACGGCTGATCGCGGCGAGGCCGAGTTGCTGGTGGCGGCGTGTGAGTGGGCCGACCTGCATCCGGCGTCGTCGGTGCTTGATGCGGCCGCGATCCTGCTGCCTGGTGGTTCGGAGCACGAGGAGCCGGTCGCTGGTCCGGGGGCGCCCTTGGTGGCGGAGTTCTGCATCGCCGAGTTCGGAGCCGTGCTGGGCATCTCGACGGTGTCGGCGAAGCACCTGATCGGTCAGGCGATCGAGCTGCGGCACCGGTTGCCGCGGTTGTGGCGACGTGTCCAGTCCGGTGAACTGCCCGCCTGGCGGGCCAGGCGGATCGCCGAGACCACCATCCACGCCGGGCTCTCCCGTGAAGCAGCGTCGTACGTCGACGCGCAGCTCGCCCGGTTCGCGCACCGCACCTCGACCTCGGCGGTGGACCGGTTGGTGGATGCGGCGATCGCCCGGTTCGACCCCGAACGCGCTGCCGCGGAAGCCCGGCTCGCTGCCGACGGGCGGCATGTGACGATCGAGGAGGAGCAAGTCTCCTTTGCAGGGACCATGCGGGTGACCGCCGAGCTGGATCTGGCCGACGCCCTCGACTTCGGCGCCGCCGTCACCCACGGTGCAGACGTCTTGAAGAGCCTCGGGTCCGAGGACTCGCTCGATGCCCGGCGGGCGTCCGCGGTCGGGGAGATGGCACGGTCCCAGCTCGCCCTCCCGTTGGTTGGTGAGGTTGCGCAGCAACCGTCTCGAAACCAAGCCTCCACTGCGGCTCGGCAAGTCGTCCTCCACGTCCACCTGGCCGAGGGCGACCCGATCGCCCGCCTAGAACGAGGCAACCTCGCCACCCTCGACCAGATCCGTGGGTGGTGTCAGCAGTCCCGCACCCAGGTGACGGTGAAACCCGTCATCGACCTCAACGAGCACATCGTCTGTGCCGGCTACCAACCCTCACCCCGGCTCCGCGAGCAAGTGATCCTGCGCGACCAGACCTGCGTCTTCCCGTGGTGCAGCAGACCCGCCAGAGCCGGCGACCTCGACCACATCGTCCCCTGGGAAGCCGGCGGCGAGACCTCCACCCATAACCTCGCCGCGCTCTGTCGGCGACACCACCGCCTGAAGACCCACGGCGCCTGGTCCTACCGGCGCACCGGCCCCGCGACGTACACCTGGACCAGCCCCCAAGGCCACATCTTCGTCAGGGACGACAAGGGCACGAAGCCGGGTTGACCACCAAGCCCCACACCCCGCCCGAGACGAAGGGCGGGGCCAGACGTATGTCGTCTCGAAGGTCGGTGTCGTGTCATCAGGCTTGGGTGAGCTCGGACCGTAGCTGCGCGGCCTGGTCTGCGAGGTGCCGGCGCGACGAACCCGTCAGCCGTCCGATCTGCATGTCCAGCAGCGCCGAAGCGCAATCCCCGTCGATCGCAAGGAGCTCGCAGAGACCGTCGCGCGCCGCTTCGGTTGTCGCGGCTGCCCAAACCAACTCGGTCACTTCCTGACGCCGCTCCATGGCCGCCAGGATCGCCTGCAGGATTTCGAGTCTGCTACTGGCGTGTGCGTGTTCCTGGGGCGTCATGGCGCCAGCGTCTCGCGGAAGGCGGCGTTGGACCATCCGCAGCCTCGGAACGCCCGGGCCGCCACCTACGATCGAGCCCATGCCGTTCCCCGACCCCGAGTGGCGTCTCCTCCGCCCCGAGGTCCCGTGCGGCACCGGAGTCCTGGTCCTGGCGGGGTCGAGCGGTCGCGTCGACTCCAGCGTGCCGGCCTGCTGTGGCAGCACGGCGTGCACGTTCTCGCGATCCGGTGGTTCGGCGGGCCCGGCCAGCAGGCTGGTCCGTACGACGTCCCGATCGAGCTCTTCTCCGAAGCCCTCGACCACCTCGCGGCCGAAACCGATCGACTGGCTGTCATGGGTACGTCGTTCGGGGCCGAGGCGGCCCTCCTGACCGCAGCGCGCGATCAGAGGGTCCGCGCCACCGTCGCCTTCGCCCCCTCCTCGGTCGTGTGGGGCGGGTACGACGGCACCAGATGGACCTCGCACTGGACGGCGGACGGCCAGCCGGTGCCATGGATGCCGTTCGTCGAGGGGTGGGAGTCGGCCCAGGACCCTCCGGCGTACCGCGATCTCTACGCGCACAGCCTTGCCGCCGACGTGCAAGCAGCAGACGAGGCAGCGATCCCGGTCGAGCGCATCGCAGGAGCGGTCGTGCTGGTCGCGGGTGGCGACGACCAGGTATGGCCGTCCGTCGCCTTCGCCGAGCGGATCGCGGCTCGGCGAGGGGAGCGCGGCCTCGAGACGACCGTGGTCACGCATCCCGGCGCGGGTCACCGCACGGTCCTGCCCGGCGAGCCTTCGCTGAGAGCGGCAGGCGCCCGGATGCGGCGGGGCGGGACTCCCGAGGCCGAGGCCGCGCTCGGCTCGCTGGCCTGGCCGCACCTCGTCGCCGCGCTCGGACTCTCGACAAGATGACCGGTCTGGTCGTCTATGAAGGGTGCTCGGCCAGCCAGTCGTCGACGGGGATCGGCGTGCGGGCGACGTACCCCTCGGGCAGCAGGATGCTCCCGCGGCTGGTCAGGTAGTAGACCTGCCAGTGGTAGTAGCCGGCGAACGCCGTCGGCCGCCGCTTCATCACCTCGGCGAGCAGTGTCACGCCGCGCACGTACGCCGAGGAGTTGTTGTAGCGGTAGAGCGCACCGGGCCGGCCTCCCGGCCGGTTGAAGCCGTTCGCCGCGAGGTAGCGACCCGCGGCGAGTATCGAGTCACGGGGCGAGTTGATGTCGCCTCCTCCGCCGTACGCCGCCCAGGTGGCGGGCAGGAACTGCATCGGTCCCTGGGCGCCGGCGGTCGACGTGGCCCGGATCCGGCCGAATGCAGTCTCGACGAGGTTGATCGCGGCGAGGTACTCCCGGTCGACTCCGGACCGGCGCTCGGCCTCCCGGGAGAAGGCACGCAGCCGCGACATCGGCGCCGGCGCGATGATCCGCCACGCGGGCAGCTCGTCGCTGAGGTCGGAGCGTCTGCTCGGGTGCATCGACCGGAACTCGCGCCGGGACGCGACGTTGTCGCGCACCAGCTGGTGCAGCCGGCGCGGCACCAGCTCGCGCACGCGGACGTCCCAGCGCGGACGGCTGCCGAGCTCCCGGTAGGCGAGCTGCTGGAGGTGCCCGGCCGCGGCAAGCGCGTCGGGAGACGTCGCCCGGTCGGCCAGGGCGTCCTCGGCGGCCACGATCTGCTCGGCAACCTCGCGCGCGGACCGGGCCGGCCGGATCACCGGCAGCGCGGCCCGGGTCGGCTGGGCCGGAGAGGCGGCCGCTGGACGCTCCGTCGCGCCGGCGACGGAGGCCGGCGCGCTGTCGCTGCACGCCTGCACGCTCATCGCGGCACACAGGAGCCAAGCACCCAGCGCGCGTCGTCCGGTCACGATCTCGAGGGTAGGCGATCAGCAGCGTTCGTCGACGCCACCGACCGTGACATCGCGGTCGCGCAGCACGATCGGCAGCCGGTCACCCCAAGCCTGGCAGGCTGCGTCGAAGTCCTGGCGGCGGTACTCCACGACGAGCACGCGATCGTCGTACCCCGCGGCGTACCGCCCGCACTCGTCGTACCGGCCGCACTCCTCGGCCACCGCGAAGTCGAAGCCGATCCCAGGGCCGCGGCCGGTGAGCCCGGCGGCGTTCTTCTGGGCGATGGCGAGGCCGTTCCGGTGTGCCCGGACGGCGAGCAGCCGGGCCAGGGACACGTTGTCGGCGGGGTCGACCAGGCCACGGGAACGCGACCACGAGTCCAGGTTGTCGGGTTCGACGGCGGCGAAGCCGTCGCGAGCGCAGCCGTCGATCCAGCGGCCGACGATGCGGGCGATGCGGGCCCGCTTCGAGCGGGTGCGGGTGTCGAGCAGCCACTCGCCCCAGGCGCCGTCGACGACTGGCCGCCCGTGTTGCTTGAGGACGAGCTGCCAGTGTGCCGGTGACCGCCAGAACGCCCGCTCACCCGGCTGGGCCTGGAAGGCGTTGACGTAACAGACGTTGTACGCGCCGGGTGCGGGTGGCTCGCTCCGATCGCGCGACACGGTGCCGACGCTTGCGGCGGGGGTGGACGCCCCGCCGATCTGGTAGGCCCAGTCGCTCGCGGGATCAGGAAGGGCCACGTCGGCTGCCGCGATTGCCGGCGGGGCAGAGATCGCGACGAGCCCCACGACCACGGCAACCGCGCGACGCCACATGATCGGCAGCATAGGCGCAACTGGCGTCGTCACTTCGGATGGTTCGGAGTAGTCCGTTGTGACCAGATTCGGGTCAGATCCGTGTCGAACCCTGAAGTCACCGCTGGGTCGGCCGAACATGGAGGCATGAGGAACACGGCCGATACCAGCAACGGGGCGACGCGCACTCGTCACCTGTCGCACGACCGACCCTGCTACTCCTGCGGACACGCGATGCACTCCTACCTGCCGTGCTCCGACAGCTGCACGTGCACCCCGCAGCTGGCGCCCGGCCTGCCCGCGGCGCGGCCGGGGCTCGTCACCGCCTGACGCTCCCTCGAAGCAAGCCCTCGAAGCAAGCCCGCGAAGCAAGGACGCCGCGCAGCGCGCCGTAGACTGGGCCCACACCCCCTGCCTTTCGTGGCCGGGGGCTGTCGTGTTGTGTTCCCAGCCCGAGAGTGAGTCCGTGAGCCTGAGCCCCGCCCTGGAGGCGCTGGTCCCTGCCGTGTTGGCCGACCCCGTGCTGGCCGAGTCGGTGACCGACGCCCACGAAGGCAGCGTCTCGGGGCTCGACCTCACCGGTCCCGCCGCGCTGCGCCCGTTCATCGTGCGCGGGCTCGTCGACGCCGGCCGGCAGGTGCTGGTCGTCACCGCGACCACCCGCGAGGCCGAGGACCTCGTCGTCGAGCTCGGCGACCTGATCGACCCGACCACGATCGGCTACTACCCGAGCTGGGAGACGCTGCCGCACGAGCGCCTCAGTCCGCGCAGCGACACCGTCGGCCGCCGGCTGGCTGTGCTCCGCCGCCTCCGGCACCCCGGCTCCGACGCGTCCAACGGACCGCTCCAGGTCGTGGTCGCCCCCGTGCGTTCGATCCTCCAGCCGCAGGTCAAGGGGCTGGCCGATCTCGCGCCGGTCGAGCTGGTGCCCGGCCAGACACTGGCGCTCGAGGACGTCGTCCGCGGCCTCGCCGACGCGGCGTACTCGCGGGTCGACCTGGTCGAGAAGCGCGGCGAGTTCGCGGTGCGCGGTGGCATCGTCGACGTGTTCCCGCCGACTGAGGAGCACCCGCTGCGGGTGGAGTTCTGGGGCGACGACGTCGAGGAGATCCGCACGTTCTCGGTCGCCGACCAGCGCACCCTGGAGCCCGTCGAGCGGCTCTGGGCGCCCCCGTGCCGCGAGCTGCTCCTGACCGAGGAGGTACGACGCCGCGCGGCCGAGCTGGGCCGTGCCCACCCCACGCTGCTCGAGCTCACCGACAAGATGGCCGCCGGCATCGCGGTCGAGGGCATGGAGTCGCTCGCACCCGTGCTCGTCGACGACATGGAGCTGCTCGTCGACCTGCTGCCCGAGAAGACGCACGTGCTCGTGCTCGACCCCGAGCGGGTCCGCTCCCGCGCCCACGACCTGGTCGCGACGAGCGACGAGTTCCTCGGCGCGAGCTGGGCAGCGGCCGCGAGCGGCGGCATCGCTCCCATCGACCTCGGCGCGGCGTCGTACCGCTCGATCGCCGACGTCCGTGAGCACACCATCGCGCGGGCGTTGGCCTGGTGGTCGATGAGCCCGTTCGGGCTGGGCGACACCGCAGACCTGGCCGAGCTCGACATCGACGTGCGCGTCGGCGCCGTCGAGTCGCGCACCATCGCGGCGCTACCGGCCGAGAGCTACCGCGGCGACCTCGAGCGCGCGATCGCCGACATCCGGGGCTATCTCGGCGACGGCTTCCGCGTCGTGATCGTGCACCAGGGACACGGGCCCGCGCAGCGCCTCGTCGAGGTGCTCGGCGAGCACGACATCGCGGCCCGGCTGACAACCGACGGCGACCACACCCCCGGCGTCGTCACGGTCTCCACCGGCTGCCTCAGCCACGGGTTCGTCGATGCGAACCTCCGTCTCGCCGTCATCACCGGCGACGACCTGTCCGGCCAGAAGGCGTCCACGCGCGACATGCGCAAGATGCCGGCCCGTCGCAAGAAGCAGATCGACCCGCTCGAGCTGACCGCCGGCGACTACGTCGTGCACGAGAAGCACGGCGTCGGCCGCTTCGTCGAGATGAAGCAGCGCGAGATCCAGGGCGCGATCCGCGAGTACCTCGTCCTCGAGTACGGCGCGGCCAAGCGTGGTGCCCCGCCGGACCGGCTCTTCGTGCCTGCCGACACCCTCGACCAGGTCACCCGATACGTCGGCGGCGAGTCGCCCAGCCTCGACCGCCTCGGCGGCGCCGACTGGACCAAGCGCAAGGCCCGTGCCCGCAAGGCGGTCCGCGAGATCGCCGCCGAGCTGATCAAGCTGTACGCCGCCCGGCAGGCCACCAAGGGCTACGCCTTCGGCCCCGACACCCCGTGGCAGCGCGAGCTCGAGGACGCCTTCCCGTTCCATGAGACGCCCGACCAGCTCACCACGGTCGACGAGGTCAAGGCCGACATGCGTCGTACGGTCCCGATGGACCGGCTCGTCTGCGGCGACGTGGGCTACGGCAAGACCGAGATCGCGGTGCGCGCGGCGTTCAAGGCGGTGCAGGAGGGCAAGCAGGTCGCCGTGCTCGTGCCGACCACGCTGCTGGTGACCCAGCACTTCTCGACGTTCTCCGAGCGGATGAGCGGCTTCCCCGTCGTGCTCAAGGGACTCAGTCGCTTCCAGACCGACAAGGAGGCCCGCGAGGTCATCGCCGGCCTTGCCGACGGCACCGTCGACATCGTCATCGGCACCCACCGGCTGCTCAGCGGCGAGATCAAGATGAAGGACCTCGGGCTGATCATCGTCGACGAGGAGCAGCGGTTCGGTGTCGAGCACAAGGAGCAGATGAAGCGGCTGCGCACGTCGGTCGACGTGCTCGCGATGAGTGCGACGCCGATCCCGCGGACGCTCGAGATGGCGGTCACCGGCATCCGGGAGATGTCGACGATCACCACTCCGCCCGAGGAACGGCACCCGGTGCTGACCTACGTCGGCGCCTACGAGGACCGCCAGGTCGTCGCCGCCGTACGCCGCGAGCTGTTGCGCGAGGGCCAGGTGTTCTACATCCACAACCGGGTGCAGAGCATCGAGAAGGCCGCCGCCAAGCTGCGCGAGCTGGTGCCCGAGGCCCGGGTGGCGACGGCGCACGGCCAGATGGGGGAGCACCAGCTCGAGCAGGTGATGCTCGACTTCTGGGAGAAGCGCTTCGACGTGCTCGTGTGCACCACCATCGTCGAGTCGGGCCTCGACGTCTCCAACGCCAACACCATGATCATCGAGCGCGCCGACACCCTCGGCCTCTCTCAGTTGCACCAGCTGCGTGGCCGGGTCGGTCGTTCCCGCGAGCGGGCCTACGCCTACTTCCTCTACCCGGCCGAGAAGCCGCTCACCGAGACCGCCCACGAACGCCTCGCGACGCTGGCCCAGCACTCCGACCTCGGTGGCGGCATGGCCATCGCCATGAAGGACCTCGAGATCCGTGGCGCAGGCAACCTGCTCGGCGGCGAGCAGTCCGGCCACATCGCCGATGTCGGCTTCGACCTCTACGTCCGCCTGGTCGGCGAGGCGGTGTCGCAGTTCCGCGGCGAGGAGGAGCCCGAGGACGCCGGCGAGGTCCGCATCGAGCTGCCCGTCGACGCCCACCTGCCGCACGACTACGTCTCCAGCGAGCGGCTGCGGCTCGAGATGTACAAGCGCATGTCGGAGGCCAGGGGCGACGAGGACGTCGACGGGATCCGCGAGGAGCTCGTCGACCGGTACGGCGAGCCGCCCGAGGTCGTCGAGACCTTGCTCCTGGTCGCGCGTTTCCGCGCCCGCGCCCGGCAGGCCGGGCTGCACGAGATCGGCCTGGCCGGCAAGAACATGCGCTTCGCACCGGTCGACCTGCCCGACTCCCGCGTCGTACGCCTACAGCGCCTGTACCCGCAGAGCCGGGTGCTCACCCAGCTCGGCGCGGTGCTCGTGCCGCGACCGGTCGGGTCGGCGGCAGGCACCGGGCGCGCCCTGCTTGAATGGGCCCGTGCGGTGATCGACACGGTCCTCGACCCGCCCGATGCAGCCCCAGTCAAGGAGAAATCGTGAGCACGTTCCGTCGTCACCTGGTTGCCGCGCTGGCCACCGTCTCCGTAGGGGCCATGCTGTCCGGTTGTGCGGGCAGCGCCTCGCCCGGTGTCGCGGCCGACGTCGACGGCGAGCAGATCACCGTGAGCCAGGTCGACCACGCCACCTCGGCGATCTGCACCTCGATCGAGCCCGACCTGCGCGGTTCGGGCAACGTGGCCGCGCTGGGCAAGGTGCGCCAGTTCGTGGTCAGCCTGCTCGCGGCGTCATCGCAGGCACGCCAGCTCGCCGCGTCGTACGACGTGAAGCCGGGCGACGAGTACTCCAGCCAGGTCGGTCAGCTGACGGAGACGGCCAAGGCATTCCCCGAGGACACCCGCGCCGACTACGTCGAGGTGATGTCGGCCGAGTCGCTGATCAACGGCGTGGTCGACGCCGTCGGCCGTGCGTCGCTCACCGAGGACGGCATCGCCGAGCCCACCGTCGAGGCGATCACCCAGCGCGGTCGGGACCTCTTCATCTCGTGGCCCGACCAGCACCCGATCGACGTCGACCCACGCTACGGCCTCGCGGTCGTCGAGGGGCAGATCGTGCCGGCCGACACCAACCTCTCGGTCGCCGTCAGCGATGCCGCGAAGTCCGGCCTCGCCGAGGAGCCCGACCCGGTCTACGCGCGCAGCCTGCCGCGCGGCCACCGCTGCGGCTGACCCGCTCATGTCCGCTTCCGGCGCGTCCCTCGTCGAGTTCCTCGAGGTGATGCGCCGGCTGCGCGCCGAGTGCGAGTGGAAGCAGTCGCAGACGCACCGGTCGCTGGCGCGCTACCTGCTCGAGGAGTCGCACGAGACCCTAGAGGCCATCGACAGCGGTGACCCCGAGCACCTGCGTGAGGAGCTCGGTGACCTGCTGCTCCAGATCTACTTCCATGCCGTGATCGCCGAGGAGTCCGGCGACTTCACCATCGACGACGTCGCCGGCGGCATCATCGAGAAGATGGTGCGCCGCAACCCGCACGTCTTCGGCACCGAGCGTGACGGCGCGATGACGCCGGCGGAGGTCAACACGCTGTGGGAGTCGGTGAAGGCGGCCGAGAAGAAGCGGGAGTTCGTCACCGACGGCATCCCGCCCGGGCTGCCGGCGCTGCTCTACGCAGACAAGGTGCTCGACCGGCTCACGCGAGCTGGCGACCCCGTCACGGTGGCGGCGTCGCCGGATCTCGGTGAGCGGTTGCTGGCCCTGGTGGCCGAGGCGCGCGCCGACGGCGTGGATCCCGAGCAGGCCCTGCGCGACGCCGTACGACGTCGGCTGTAGCTACCAGCCGTGCGTGCCCGGCTCGCCCTTGAACGGCCCGGCGACCGAGTCGGTGATCCAGCCGCCGTAGAAGCCGCCGGCCTGCGGCCGCACCACCTCGCCGTCGACGACGCAGCGGTCGACCAGCGACGGCATCACCGCGACGTGGTCGACCAGCGCCTCGAAGCCACGGGTCGGTGTCGGGTAGGTCCAGCCCGCCCGGGGCGCGGTGCGGTCGGGCGTGACGAGGTCGAAGTACGACGCGGCGCCCTTCCACTCGCAGAACGTCGAGCCGCTCACCGGCACCAGCACACCGTCGACGAAGTCGACCGCGGGCACGTAGAACGTGGGCGGGTGGCTGGTCTCCAGCACCCGCAGCGACCGGCGCGTGCTGGCGATCGTCACGCCACCGAGCACGATCCCGACCAGCGCGTCGCTCGTCACGAGCGCGGGCGGTCGCGGGTAGTCCCAGACCGACTCCTGGCCGGGTCCGGGACGGTCAGGCTTGGCGCGCATCTCGCAAACGTACAAGCCATCTCCCCGCCACTCCCACGACGAGGACGTCGACCCCCGCGACCACCGACACCGCCGGCAGCGTGGCCACGAGGACGAGACAGCCGAGCAGGCCGACCACATTGAGCGCCCGTGGCCAGCGCCGTTGGGACGCTCGGCTGCCGGAACGCCGCCGCGTTGGCGACCGCGTAGTAGACCAGAACCCCGCAGCTCGAGAACCCGATCGCGCCACGCAGGTCGAAGAAGAGCACGAGTACGACGATGGCAGCGCCCGCCGCCGCGTGCCGGAGCCACGGCGTACCCGGGACGGCGTACGCCGCGAACGTCATCGCCATGGCCGCACACGACGCGGTCTTGCCGACCACGAAGCCCCACCCGGCGAGGAAGCCCCACTACGGCGCGAGGACCTCGCGGCCGTAGACCTAGGTGCCGCCCGAGGTGGGGTAGGTCATCGCGAGCTGCGCGCAGGCGATCGCGTTGCACAGGGCCACGAACGCCGCGACCGCAAGGCTGACCATCCGACGAACGACATCGGGGACCGAGCTCCGGCCCCCTCGGTCATCGTCGAGCCCGAGATCGCTGAGGTCCTCGACCTGGGTGATGGCAGGAAGTGCGCACAGTGGCGCTCGGAGGCGCGGGCCGAAAAGAAGATCCTGTGCCGCTGATCCAGAAGTGACGGCGCCGGTCCTCGGGACCGGCGCCGTCCACGCCCGCAGGTGCCCGGAGCGCGCCGAACCGGAGGGCCGATAGGCTGCGACGCGCTCGTCCAAGACTTCCCTGACACCCCCAGGAGCACACCGTGGCATCCATCGAAGCAGTCGGCGCACGCGAGATCCTCGACTCGCGCGGCAACCCCACCATCGAGGTCGAGGTGCTCCTCGACGACGGATCCTTCGGCCGAGCAGCGGTGCCCTCGGGTGCCTCGACCGGCGCGTTCGAGGCCGTGGAGCTGCGTGATGGCACCAAGAGGTACGGCGGCAAGGGCGTTGCCAAGGCAGTGGCCGGTGTCGTCGAGAAGATCAGCCCTGCGATGCTCGGCCTCGAGGCCGACGACCAGCGACTGGTCGACCAGGCGATGATCGACCTGGACGGGACGCCCAACAAGGCCAACCTCGGCGCCAACGCGATCCTCGGCGTCTCGCTCGCCGTGGCGAAGGCCGCCGCCGACTCCGCCGGCCTGCCGCTGTTCCGATACGTCGGTGGCCCCAACGCGCACGTCCTGCCGGTGCCGATGCTCAACATCCTCAACGGCGGCGCGCACGCCGACAGCAACGTCGACGTGCAGGAGTTCATGATCGCGCCGATCGGTGCGGCCACGTTCGGCGAGGCGCTGCAGCAGGGTGCCGAGGTCTACCACTCGCTCAAGTCCGTGCTCAAGAAGAAGGGGCTGTCCACCGGTGTCGGCGACGAGGGCGGCTTCGCCCCCGACCTGCCGTCCAACCGCGACGCGCTCGACCTGATCTCCGAGGCAGTCAAGGGCGCCGGGCTCAAGGTCGGCAAGGACATCGTCTTCGCGCTCGACGTGGCGGCGTCGGAGTTCCACGACAAGAAGAAGTACACGTTCGAGGGCAAGAAGAAGACCTCGGCCGAGATGATCGACTACTACGCCGACCTCGTCGCGTCGTACCCCATCGTCTCCATCGAGGACCCCCTCGACGAGGACGACTGGGACGGCTGGAAGACCATCACCGACCGCCTGGGTGGCCTCACCCAGCTCGTCGGCGACGACCTCTTCGTCACCAACGTCGAGCGGCTTCAGCGCGGCATCACCGGCGGCCAGGCCAACTCGCTGCTGGTGAAGGTCAACCAGATCGGCTCGCTCACCGAGACCCTCGACTCGGTCGCGCTCGCGCAGCGCAGCGGCTTCACCTGCATGATGAGCCACCGCTCCGGCGAGACCGAGGACACCACGATCG
Source organism: Nocardioides sp. InS609-2 (assembly GCF_023208195.1). Classification (NCBI taxonomy): domain Bacteria; kingdom Bacillati; phylum Actinomycetota; class Actinomycetes; order Propionibacteriales; family Nocardioidaceae; genus Nocardioides; species Nocardioides sp. InS609-2. Next base: position 3,595,838 of record NZ_CP060034.1, read on the forward strand.
CCGACCTGGCCGTCGCCACCAACTGTGGCCAGATCAAGTCCGGCGCCCCGGCGCGCTCCGACCGGGTGGCCAAGTACAACCAGCTGCTGCGCATCGAGGACGTCCTCGGCGACGCGGCGCGCTACGCCGGGCGAGGCTCCTTCCCGCGTTTCACCGGCTGAATCGGTCATCCTTAGTCAGACATGGCACAGCAACGACGTACTCCCCGGGGCGGTCCCGGCGGCAGCAGGCGACCCGGGCAGCGCGACAGCCCGCGCGCCCGCTCCACCGCGCCGTCTGCCAGCTCTGCGCCGGCGGCGACGCCTCCTGCGCGACCGATCCCCGCGGCACCCTTGGCCCCTGGTCGGCGACGGCCGCGGCTGACGGGTCGTGCCGCCGTGCTCGTGCTCGTGCTGGCGGTGCTCGTCGTGTCCTATGCGTCGTCGATGCGCGCATACCTCCAGCAGCGCGAGCACATCAGCGACCTCAAGAGCGCGATCGCCGAGCGCGAGACCAGCATCAACGAGCTCGAGCGCGAGAAGCGGCGCTGGCAGGACCCGGCGTACGTCGAGGCGCAGGCCCGCGCGCACTTCGGCTACCTGATGCCGGGCGAGACCGGCTTCGTGGTGCTCGACGCGAAGGGCGAGCCCCTCGAGGCAAACGCCGAGCTGAGTGACCCCGACGAGGTCGTGAAGACCGAGCCGAAGGCCTGGTGGGACGACGCCTGGGCCTCGGTGGAGCTCGCCGGTCACCCACCCAAGGTCGGCAAGGGTCCCGCGGAGAAGATCGGCGCCAACGAGTGATCGACCCATGATCGACGCGGACGACGAGGCCACAATTCAGGCACAGCTCGGCCGGGCTCCGCGGGCGATCCACGGCGTGGGCCACCGTTGTCCGTGCGGCAACCCCGACGTCGTCACGACCGAGCCGCGGCTGCCCGGTGGCACGCCGTTCCCGACGACCTTCTACCTCACCTGCCCGCGCGCGGCCTCTCGCATCGGCACGCTCGAGGGCAGCGGGCTGATGAAGGAGATGCAGGCCCGGCTCGCTGACGATCCCGACCTCGCTGCTGCCTACCGGGCGGCCCACGAGCGGTACCTCGCCGCGCGAGCCGAGCTGGGCGACGTACCCGAGATCGAGGGCACCTCCGCCGGCGGCATGCCCGACCGGGTGAAGTGCCTGCACGTGCTGGCCGGCCAGGCGCTCGCGCAGGGTCGCGGCGTCAACCCCTTCGGCGACGAGGTGCTCGACCTCCTGGGCGAGTGGTGGGCCGAAGGGCCGTGCGTCTCGGCCGACGCATGATCGCCGCCATCGACTGCGGCACCAACACCATCAAGCTGCTCATCGGCGACCTGCCCGACGTGGCCGTGCGAGAGACCCGGATGGTGCGGCTCGGTCAGGGTGTCGACGCGACCGGCAGGCTGGCAGACGACGCTCTCGAGCGGGCCTTCGCCGCGATCGACGAGTACGCCGTGCTGATTGCCGCCCATGACGTGACCCGGCTGCGGTTCTGCGCCACCTCGGCGACCCGTGACAGCACCAACGCGTCGGTCTTCGCCGAAGGAGTGCAGGCCCGGTTGGGCGTGCTGCCCGAGGTCTTGTCGGGCGACGAAGAGGCCGCGCTGGCGTTCGGCGGGGCCGTCCGCAATCTGCGTGACGTCGCGACGCCGCCCGTGCTGGTGATCGACATCGGCGGTGGGTCGACCGAGCTGATCCTCGGCCACCACGCGCCCGACGCGGCGTACTCCATGGACATCGGCTCGGTCCGCCTCCACGAGCGGCACCTGCACTCCGACCCCCCGACCGCGGCCGAGCTGGCCGCCTGCGTCGCCGACATCGACGCGGCGCTCGACGCGTGTCCGGTCGACCCTGCCGCCGCGGCCACCGTCGTCGGGGTGGCGGGGAGCATCATCACCGTCGCGAGCGGCGTGCTCGACCTGCCGGCGTACGACGCCGCCCAGACCGACCAGGCAGTGATCCCGGTGGCCGGCGTGCACACGTACGTCGACCGGCTGGTCGGGCTGACGGTTTCCGAACGCCTGGCACTGCCATACATGGCGCACGGCCGGGCCGACGTGATCGACGCCGGGGCGCTGATCCTCTCGCGCATCCTGCGGCGTACCCGTGTCGAGACGATGGTGGTCTCCGAGGCCGACATCCTCGACGGCATCGCCTGGTCGATCGCAGACTGAGCACGTGACGGTCGACCTGCCCCACCCCCTGACCGGTCATCCGTTCCCGTCACCGGTGCCGCCGGGCACGGGTTGGCCCGAGGACCCGGCGGCCACGGACACGCTGGTGGCGCGCTCCGCCGGCGGCGTACGACGTCTGGCGGCGACGCCTGATCTTGCCGAGCTCGATGCGCGGGTCAGCGTCTGCTCGGCCTGTCCGCGCCTGGTGCGGTGGCGCGAGGACGTCGCGCGCGACAAGCGGGCGTCGTTCGCCGACCAGCCCTACTGGGGTCGGCCGATCGCCGGCTGGGGAACCGACGACCCCCGCGTGCTCGTGGTCGGCCTCGCGCCCGCCGCCAACGGCGGCAACCGCACCGGCCGCGTCTTCACCGGCGACAGCAGCGGCGACTGGCTCTTCGCGAGCCTGCACCGCGTCGGACTGGCGACGCAACCGACCAGCGTCCACGCGGGCGACGGACAGCGCCTCGTCGGTGCCCGGATGGTCGCCACGGTGCGGTGTGCGCCACCGGACAACAAGCCGACGACGGACGAGCGCGACGCCTGTGCGCCCTGGATCAACCGCGAGATCGCGCTGGTGGCCCCGGGACTCCGGGCCGTCGTGGCCCTCGGCGCGTACGGCTGGGACGGCGCCCTGCGAGCGCTGGCCGGAGCCGGGATGGAGGTGCCGAGACCCAAGCCGCGGTTCGCGCACGGGGCCGAGGTGACCATCGGCGACCTGACCCTGCTGGGCTGCTACCACCCGAGCCAGCACAACACGTTCACCGGCCGACTCACGCCGGAAATGCTGGATGACGTGCTCGGCCGGGCGCGCGCACTGGGAGGATGAGCGCCTGCCCCGGTATCCCAACCGGCAGAGGAGGCGGCCTTAAAAGCCGTTCAGTGTGGGTTCGACCCCCACCCGGGGCACCCCTCGATCCACTCAGGACCATCACAGGTTTCACGGGAACACCGCCCTACCGTCGGGCGTTGGAATCAGCGAGCCCGCATAGAGTGGACCCAGCAGTCGTCACCACGACGGCTTTCAGCAGGACGGCCTCCAAGGAGGAGACCATGAAGAGCAACAACCCCGTGTTCGCGCGAACCGAAGAGTTCAACCGCGCCAGCACCAACGCCTACGGCAACCAGACCTACCCGGGCGGCTCGTCCGTCCAGGGCAGCTCCGACCCCTCCACCTGGGGCACCGGCACGCCCACCGACGAGCGCTCCGGCGGTCGGATGACCATCGACTCGGTGGTCCAGGCGACCGGCATCTCGCTCGCCGTCGTGATGGTCACCGCAGCCATCACCTGGTGGTTCATCGGTGACGTCGCGGCCGGCAACGGGTTCGTCAACGAGGACAACTACCAGCGCGCCATCGCCCTGATGACGATCGGTTCCCTCGGCGCCTTCGGGCTCTCGATGGTCAACTCGTTCAAGCGCGTGGTCAGCCCGCCGCTGGTGCTGCTCTTCGCCGCCGTCGAGGGTGTCGCCCTCGGTGCGCTGAGCAAGTTCTTCGAGTCCTACGCCGGCGCCGGCGTCGTGACGGGCGCAGTCGTGGGCACGTTCGCGGCATTCGCGGGCACGCTCGCGGCGTACAAGATCTTCAACATCCAGGTAGGCCAGAAGTTCCGCATCTTCGTGGTCGCGGCCATGTTCGGCATGGTGGGCCTCGGCCTGCTGTCGTTCGTGCTGAGCATGTTCGGCGTGACGACCGGCCTGTTCGGCTTCGGCACGCTCGGCCTGGTCATGGCCGTCGTCGGCCTGGTGCTCGGCATCTTCATGCTGATCCTCGACTTCGACTACGTCGAGAACGGCATCGCTGCCGGTCTCCCCGAGCGCGAGTCGTGGCGTGCGGCCTTCGGCCTCACCGTCAGCCTGGTGTGGATCTACACCAACCTGCTTCGCATCCTGGCGATCTTCAGCCAGGACTGACCCACCACGATCGACACCGGTCCGCCTCCCCTGAGTGGGAGGCGGGCCGGTGGTCATTTCTGGTCAGTTCGACTCCTGGAGCCACGCGAGTACGGCGAGCACCCGGCGGTTGTCGTCGGGTGCCATCGGCAGGTCGAGCTTCGTGAAGATGTTGTTGGAGTGCTTGCCGACGGCCTTCTCGGTCACGACCATCGCGGCAGCGATCGCCGCATTGGAGCGGCCTTCCGCCATCAGCCCGAGGACCTCCCGCTCGCGGGGAGTGAGCCTGCCGACCGGCGTACGACGATCGGCCCGGGCCAGGAGGGCCGCGACCACTTCGGGGTCGAGCACCGTGCCGCCGGAAGCCACGTGGCGTACGGCGTCGACGAAGCTGCCGACGTCGACGACGCGGTCCTTGAGCAGGTAGCCGATCGCGCCCTCGCCGCTGGCGAGGAGGCCGCGGGCGTAGCCCGGCTCGATGTGGGCGCTCAGCACCAACACCGGGAACGCCGGCCTGGCCGCGCGCACGCGCGTCGCCGCCACGAGGCCCTCGGTGGCATGACCGGGCGGCAGGCGGACGTCGAGCACCGCGACGTCGATGTCGGGATCGTCGAGCGCGGTGTCGAGCGACGGCGCGTCGCCGACGGCATGGACGACGTCGAAGCCGTTGCCTTCGAGGATGCGGATCAGACCGTCCCGGAGGAGGGCCTGGTCCTCCGCGATGACAACGCGCACGGCACCTCCATGGTGATCACGGTCGGCCCCCCGACGGGGCTGTCCACGGTCATGGTGCCATCGAACGCGGAGAGCCGCCGGGCGACACCGGCGAGCCCGGTGCCCCGCGCGGTGTCGGCGCCGCCGTGGCCGTCGTCGCCGCACACGACGCGCAGCCGGGTGCCGTCGTGGTCGAAGCGCACCCACCCGCGCCTGGCGTCGGCGTGCTTGATGTTGTTGGCCAGGCACTCGGCGACGGCGAAGTAGACCGCCGACTCCACCGGTGCCGGCGGGTGCCCGTCGAGGCCGAGGTCGAGCGACATCGGGATCGGCAGCTGCATCGCGAGGTTCTCGACCGCGGCGCTCAGGCCGAGGTCGGCCAGCACCGGCGGGTGGATGCCGCGCACCAGCGCCCGCAGGTCCTCCAGCGCGGCCAGTGTCGTCTCACGGGCCTCGCGCATCAGCTGGGAGGCGGCTGCGGGGTCGTCGGCCATCACGCTCTCGGCGTACCCCACAGTCATGCCGATCGCGGTGAGCCGGGCCTGGGCGCCGTCGTGCAGGTCGCGCTCGATGCGGCGGATCTCGGCGGCGGAGTGGTCGAGGGTGGCGGTGCGCGAAGCGGTGACCTCCTCGACCCGGCGCTCGAGCTCGTCGGCCCGCGGCGCGAGGATGCCGCGCGTGGCAAGGGCGTGGGCCCGCACCAGCGCAGGCGTGACCGACCACCAGATCCCCAGCGCCACCGGCCCGCTGAGCAGGAACAGCCCCCACCAGGCCCAGCCGCCGTCGAGCACCGCCCCGAACAGGTTGACGATGGGCTGCGCCGGCAGACCAGCCACCACGACCGACATCACGAACCCGCCCGTCGCGGCGAAGGCCAGATGTCCGAAGTCACGCCACCGGGCCTTGTCGCGCAGCCAGGTGAACGGACCGCCCAGCGGCCCGCTGCCCGGTGCATACGACGCCTCGATGGGTTCGATGCCGAGCACCCTGGCCGACAGCTGCCGGTGCACCCGGTTGAGCCCGGACGTGGCCGGCACGACCAGGTGGGACAGCGCAATGCCGATGCCGAGCGGACCCAGCGCGACCGACAGGATGGTCAGTATCGCGAGCACCAGCGCTGGGACCGCGAGCGCCACGTGCACCAGCGCCAGCCCGGTCAGCGCAAGCCGACTACGCAACCCCGCCTCGTCGAGCGGCACGGGCAGCACCGAGTCGACGCGCAGCAGCTCGTCGAGGTCCCACGCGCGCGGATCGGTCATCGTCGGCCAGTCTTCCATCGGGCTCATGACACTGCCACGACCTCGAGTGCCCGAGGCCGTACGGCGCGCGCGACCGCGAAGCTGCCGGCGGTCACCGTGAGGGCGATCGCGACCAGGGCCATGACAGCCGGGAGCCAGAGCTGCCCGTCGGGCACGACACCCTCGTCGCGGACCATGGAGAACGGCACCACGGTCACCAGCGAGGCGACCAGGCCGGTGATCGCGCCGAGCGTCGAGACGAGAAGGGTCTCGATGAGCACCGCCGTACGGACCTGTCCCGGTGTGCCGCCGACCAGCCGTACGCGGCCGAACTCGGCCCGCCGGTCGGCGATGACCGCCAGCAGCGCGTTCACCAGGACCACCGCACAGAACAGCGCGATCATGCCGGTGACCACGTTGTTGAGCAAGAACACCGTGTCGGCCTCGGACTGCACCATCCCTTCGGGCAGCACGAAGGTGCGGTTGTCGATTCCGACGAGCATGAGCACGCTGGTGCCGGCCGCGGTGAAGACCGCCGCGGCGCCGAAGACCGGGCCGAGCAGGTGGCTGCGGTGGCGGGTGCCGAGCGCGGCCAGGTGCCCACTGACTCCGGCCACTCCCAGCAGGGGTGTCAACGGGCGGGCGAGCGCCCGCAGGATCGACGGGCCGAACGCGGCCACTCCGACCGCGGTGATCAGGCCGGCGCTTCCTGCCGTCGACATGGCGGCGAAGGGGTCCTCGAGGTCGCCGGTGACGAAGATCGTGATGAGACCGGCCGAGACGCCGTACACGATCAGGAAGCCACCGCCGAGCGTGCGCCAGCGCGAGCGCCGGGGTGCGGAGTCGTTGGAGGTGGCGAGCGCCGAACGTGCGGTGCCACCGGTCACTCGTCGACCGGCGATACCGGCCGCGAGGAGGCTGAGCCCCACCACGGCAAGGAAGGTCGTGCCGGCGGCGATCGTCCCGAAGGAGAACTCGACGGTGTCGGCCGCCATGCCGGCGTCGCGGACCCCGTGCAGCAGAAGTGCGCCGGTGGGCCAGGACAGGGCGATCCCCGCGGCCGCCGCGAGCACGGCCACCACCAGCACCTCGCGCCGCAGCAGGCGGCGGGCCTGGCGCGGGGTGGCGCCGATGGTGCGCAGCAGGCCGATCTCGGTCTCGCGGCCGCGGACGGCGACGGAGAGGGTGGAGGAGACGGCGAAGATGGCGAGTACGGCGCCCCAGCCGCCGATGGCGGCGCCCATGGTCAGCAGCGCCTCCTGGCTCGCCGCCGGCACGTCGTCGCCCAGGGCGATCTCGGCCAGGTGGGCGAACGAGCCCACCATCAGCGCGCTGAGGAACACGGCCACGAACGTGGCGAGGAACGCCGGCTTGCGATGGCTCAGTGAGCGGCGCGCCAGCATCGTCATCCCGCTCATGCCGACACGCCACGGGTGAGGTCGTCGAGGTGGGCGAGCTGGGTGGCGACGGCGTCGACCGTCGGGCTGGTCATCCGGCCGGCTTCCGCGCCGTCGACCAGGAACACCACGCGATCGGCGTACGACGCGGCGACGGGGTCGTGCGTGACCATCAGCACCGTCTGGCCGGCCTGGTCGACGAGACCGCGCAGCAGCGCGAGCACGCTGCGCGCCGACTGACTGTCGAGCGCTCCGGTGGGCTCGTCGGCGAGCACCACGGCGGGTTCGTTGACCAGCGCGCGGGCGATGGCGACGCGCTGCTGCTGGCCGCCCGACAGCTGGCCGGGCAGGTGTCCGCCGCGGCCGTCGAGGCCGACCGCGTCGAGCAGGGACATGACCCGATGCCGGTCGGGCCGGCGGCCGGCGAGCCGCACCGGTAGGCCGACGTTCTGCTCGGCGGTGAGATACGGGATCAGCTGGAAGTGCTGGAAGACGATGCCGAGCCGGTTGCGGCGCAGCACGGTGCGCCGCGCCTCCGACCAGCCCGTGACGTCGTCGCTCTCGACGGTGACGCTGCCGGACGTGGGGGCGTCGAGGCCGGCCAGGCACGCCAGGAGCGTCGACTTGCCGGAGCCCGACGGACCCATGATCGCGGTGAAGCTACCGGCTGGCAGGTCGAGCGAGACGCCGCGCAGTGCGTGCACGACGTGCTCACCCTCGCCGAATGATCGGGTCAGGTCGCGGACAGAGAGTGCGGTAGCCATGAGGTGGCCTTTCGTGGACGGATCGGATGTCCACAACGCTATGGATCCGGTCGCCCACGCTCGATGGGTCCAGACCGCCAACCTCTGGTGGGGTTTTCCCTACCCCTGCCGGCTCACGGAGACCTCGCTGGTCTCGGGCGAGGTCGTCTCTGCCGACGGCTGACGACGTCGGTGGCGCAGCTCCACCCAGCGGCCACGCAGCCCCTTCTGGGACCCGCCGAGCTCGGTGCCGTCGAGCTCGGTGCCCGGGTTGCGGGCGGCTCGCACGGCGGCGGCGGCGACCGGCATCACGCGTTCGCCGCGCTGCGGGTCGGGCGCCGCGGCCTCATCCGGCCCGAGGCCGAGGGCGGCCAGCGTCGAGGGGATGAGCACTCCGGCCAGCGAACGGTAGCCGTCTGCCGACGGATGGAACTGGTCTGGGCCGAAGAAGAGCGCCGGCGCCGCGTCGAACTCCGGCCCGAGGATCGAGCCGAGCGAGATCGAGCGTCCGCCCGCGTCGACGACCGTGATGGCCTGCGCCGCGGCCAGCCGTCGCGACCACTCACGCGCCACCTGCTTCAGCGGCGGCGCGATCGGCCGGATGGTGCCGAGGTCGGGGCAGGTGCCCACGAGCACGGCCGTGCCGGCCTCGACGAGGCGACGTACGGCCTCACCGAGGTAGCGCACCGACTGCGACGGCAGCAGCTTGTGCGTCACGTCGTTGGCGCCGACGAGGATCACCGCGACATCGGCCTGCATCGGCAGGATGCGGTCGACCTGTGTCTCCAGCTGGGTCGACTTGGCGCCGACGACCGCGACGTGGCGCAGGTAGACCCGGCGGTCGGCCTCGGCCGCGACGCCGGAGGCCAGGTGGGCGCCGGGGGTGTCCTCGACCCGCTCCACCCCGTATCCGGCTGCGCTCGAGTCGCCCAGCAGCGCGATCTTGATGGCCGGCCCGGGTCGGCCGCGGCCGTACCAGCCGGTCGAGTCGGGTGGCTCGCGGTCGAGCCGGCCGATGGCCTTGCGCGCGGCCTTCGCCTCGAACGTCAGCACGCCGTAGAGACCTGCGCCCAGCACAGAGAGGCCCCCACCGCCGTACGCCGCGGCAGAGGCCAGCTTGCGAGCTGCTGCTGCTTTCCCCACGTCCCTCACTCTATGGATCGAACCCAACGGCTACACACGGATTTGACGTGCTGCCGCGAGGTCAGGGGCGGGCGAGGAAGGCGAGCAGGTCCTGGCGGGTGACCACGCCGACCGGCTTGCCGTCCTCCTGCACGAGCAGCGCGTCGGCGCCCTCGAGCAGCGCGACAGCAGTGTGCGCCGGCTCCGTGGAGCCGATGGTGGGCAGCGCGGGCGACATGTGGTCCTCGACCGGGTCGGTGAGGCGGGCCGTGCCGGTGAAGAGGGCGTCGAGCAGGGTGCGCTCGGAGACCGACCCGGCGACCTCTGCGGCCACGATCGGCGGCTCGGCGCGCACGACGGGCATTTGCGAGACGCTGTACTCCTGCAGGATCGCGATGGCCTCGGCGATGGTCTCGCCGGGGTGGGTGTGGACGAGGTCGGGCAGCTGGCCGGACTTGCCGCGCAGCACCTCGCCCACGGTCTTCTCGGTCGAGCCCTGACCGCTGGCGAAGCCGTACTGGCCGAGCCACTCGTCGTTGAACACCTTGGTGAGGTAGCCGCGGCCGGAGTCTGGCAGGAGTACGACGATCACGGCGTTCTCGCCCTCGGGGGTCCCGGCGAGCTCGGCGGCCAACTGCTTCGCGGCGTACGCCGCCATGCCCGACGAACCGCCCACCAGGAGCGCCTCCTCGCGGGCGAGCCGACGGGTGAAGGCGAACGAGTCGGCGTCGGAGACCTCGATGATGCGGTCGGCGATGGTGCGGTCGTAGCAGTCGGGCCAGAAGTCCTCGCCGACGCCCTCGACGAGGTACGGCCGTCCGCTGCCGCCGGAGTAGACCGAGCCTGCGGGGTCGGCGCCGACCACCTTGACGTCGGGGTTCTGCTCCTTGAGGTAGCGGCCGATGCCGCTGATGGTGCCGCCGGTGCCGACGCCGCAGACGAAGTGGGTGATCCGGCCGTCGGTCTGCTCCCAGATCTCGGGGCCGGTGGTCTCGTAGTGCGAGCGCGGGTTGTTGGGGTTGGAGTACTGGTCGGGCTTCCACGCGCCCGGCTGCGACGAGAGCCGGTCGGAGACGTTGTAGTAGGAGTCGGGGTGCTCCGGGGCGACGGCGGTGGGGCAGACGACGACCTCGGCGCCGTACGCCTTGAGGACGTTGCGCTTGTCCTCGCTGACCTTGTCGGGGCACACGAAGACGCACTTGTAGCCCTTGGCCTGCGCGACCATCGCCAGGCCGACGCCGGTGTTGCCGGATGTGGGCTCGACGATCGTGCCGCCGGGCTGCAGTGCGCCGGACGCCTCCGCGGCCTCGATCATGCGGGTGGCGATGCGGTCCTTCACGGACCCGCCGGGGTTGAGGTACTCGATCTTCGCGAGCAGCAGTGGGCCGGTCTCCTCACCCTGTGGCGTGGCAGGGTCGACCGCCAGCTCGGGACCCAGCGAGGTGGACAGCCGGAGCAGGGGAGTGTTGCCGATGAGGTCGAGGAGCGCGTTCGCATACTTCACCCCCACACGGTATCGCCGGGCCCTCCGCCGGCGAAGTTCACGGGTGCAGGATCCGCGCGAGCTCCTCCACGCCGTCGACCAACCGGGTGCCCGGCCGCGCCCAGGAGGCGTTGGCATCCACCGCGTGCACGGGTACGCCGGCCGGCAGGGCGCCGCCCGCGACCAGCTCGTCCGCCAGCGACCGGGCACCGGCGAGGTCGTAGCCGCACGGCGCCACGATGACCACGTCGGGAGCACTCGCCTGCGCGGCCTCCCACGTGACCCGGACCGACTTCTCGCCGGGTGTGCCGAGCACCGGCAGCCCGCCCGCGAGCTCCACCATCTCGGGGATCCAGTGGCCGGGCGCGAACGGCGGGTCTGTCCACTCCAGCAGCAGCACGCGCGGTCGCGGGCGGCCGGCCACGCGTCGTACGACTGCGTCACGGCGGGCCTCGATGTCGGCCACGAGGACGTCGGCCTCGGGCCGGTGCCCGGTGGCATCGCCGAGGGTGCGGATGGAGTCCAGCACCTCGGCGAAGGTGTGTGGGTCGATGGTGAGGACCTGCGCGGTGCAGCCCAGGTGGGCGAGCGCGTCGTCGACCACGGAGACGTCGACCGCACAGACCGCGCAAAGGTCCTGGGTGACGACGAGGTCGGCGTCGAGGCCGGCGAGTGCGCCCTCGTCGAGGTGGTAGAGATCGTCGCCGCGCGCCATCGCCGCCACGACGAAGTCGTCGATCTCGCGCGGCGTCAGGCCTTCGGGCATCGCGCTGGTCGACACGATCGTCCGGCCGCGCGCCTCCGCCGGGAAGTCGCACTCGAACGTCACGCCGACCACGTCGTCGCCGGCGCCGATCGCGAAGAGGATCTCGGTGGTCGAGGGCAGCAGGGACACGATGCGGGACACGGCCGCGACTCTGGCAGCATCAGGGGTCAGCGGCAAACGTGAGGAGAAGTGTGGGCGACATCGGGCTCGACGTCGTCGCGCTGCTCACCCTCGCCGGTCTCGCTGCCGGGTTCGTCGACGCGGTCGTCGGAGGGGGTGGGCTGATCCAGCTGCCCGCCCTGCTGCTCGGTCTGCCGAACGCTGGGCCGGTGCACGTGCTGGCCACCAACAAGCTGGCGTCGATCTGTGGCACGTCGATGGCATCGGTGACCTACTACCGCCGGGTGCGGCCGGACCCGCGCACGTTCCTGCCGCTGATGGCGCTGGCGTTCATCGGCTCCGCGGCGGGTGCGGTGGTGGCGTCGCACATCCCCAGGGAGGCGTTCGAGCCGATCGTGCTCGTCGCGCTGATCGTGGTGGGCGCCTATGTGCTGCTCAAGCCGACCCTCGGTGACGCCACGGCGCTCCGGTTCGCGGGCCACCACCACACGCTGGCCGCGATGGGCACCGGCCTGGCCGTCGGCTTCTACGACGGTGCGCTGGGGCCAGGCACCGGCTCCTTCTTCGTGTTCACCCTGGTCGGGCTGCTGGGCTACAACTTCCTCGAAGCGTCGGCCAAGGCCCGCCTCGCCAACGCGGCCACCAACCTCGCGGCGCTGTGCATCTTCGTGCCTCAGGGCGCTGTGATCTGGGGCATCGGTCTGGTGATGGGGCTGGCCAACCTCGCGGGCGGCTACCTCGGCGCGAGAGTGGCGGTCTCGAAGGGAGCCCGGTTCGTGCGGGTGTTCTTCATCGTGGTCGTTGCCGCCTTCATCGTGCGGATCGGCGGGGAGGTGAGTGGCGTGTGGTGACCAGCCGGGCCCGGTCGCGGCGGATCGCCGCCGGCAGCGTCAGCAGCGTCGCGACGAACACGCCGATCAGGCCGCCCACGGTGTTGGCGAGCAGGTCGCGGCCGTCGGGCACCCGGCCGGGGATGCCGCGCTGGGCGCTCTCGATGAAGGCAGTGAGCAGGAAGGCCACCACCGCGGCCACCCACCACCAGCGGATCCCGAACAGCAGCAGCAGGAACATCCCGACCGGCACGAAGAGGCCGATGTTGGCGAGGAACTCCAAGCGGTCGTAGTCGATCGACGCGGCGTAGCCACGTCGGTGCAGGGCGTCGAGCAGGCGCACAACCAGGTCCTGCTGGTCTGGACCGATCGGCTGCGGAGTCAGCGTCAGCCACCCCACGAAGACCAGGTAGCCGCCGGTGAGCAGGCTGAGGAAGGGATGGCGATGCAGCATCGGTCCAGTGTGGGGCAGGGGTGGTCGGGGAGTCCGCACTCGCCCGGGTCCATGACCGGGAACGCGTCGGCGAAGCCGAGCGTCCATCCCACATGAGGTGGGTAGCCGGGTCGGTTGTGATGATCGTCCTGGCCGGGTGCTCCGGACAGGCGACTCCCGAGGTGGCCGCCGAGGCTCTCGCGCTCCCGTGCCCGGTTGCTCAGCAGCGCCGGGTGGCCCTCGACGTCCCCGGACCTGGCCGTCCGACCCCCGAAGAGGCTGTTGCTCCCTTCGCCGAGGCAAGCGAGCTGGTGGTGGAAGTGGTGCACGGTGAGACGGTCGTCTTCGCGCTGGCGCCTGACGGCCAGGTCGTCCGAGTCTTCAGCGTGTCGAAGCACCGCGACGGCTGGTGGCCGGACGGCTACGCCGAGTGCCTGGTCAGCCCCTGATCACGTCTCCGTCGACGTAGACCCAGCGGCCCGCCCGGCGCTCGAACCGGCTCCGCTCGCGGAGCACGCCCGGCTTCCCGGCATGAGTCCACGCCGCCGCGAACTCCACGACGCCTGACTCGTCGTCGACGCCACCGGCCTCGGTGTCCAGGATGCGCAGTCCGGTCCACGTGGTCGCGGGCTCCAGGTCGATCCGGTCCGGCCGGGTGCGCGGGTGCCAGGTGCGGAAGACGTGGTCCTCGTTGCGCAGGGCGTACGCCGCGTAGCGCGAGCGCATCAGCTCCTCGGCCGTCTCGGCCTGTGCGGCACCGCGGTGCAGGCGGCCACAGCATGCGTCGTACGCGAGACCGGTGCCGCAGGGGCAGGGCCAGCTCAGTGGGGCGTTCATCGTGCGCACTGTATCGAGCCGGGAATATCCTGGACTCTCTTTCGTTGTAATGCTGTAATCATGTAACTACTGCAAGGAGCACATCGTGAATCCCCCAGAATCTTCCGAAGAAGACACTCCCCGTCGCGGCCGCCGTCGTGAAGACGGTCGTGGCGGCCCGCACCGTGGCGGCCGCCGCGGTGGCTGGCAGACCGCCGACCTCCCGAGCGCGGCCGACGCCGCGTCCTGGTTCGCAGGTCGCCTGCCCGAAGACTGGTTCTCCGACGTCGACGTGAGCGTCGACCGCGAGGAGATCACCGTCATCGGCACCCTGAAGGACGCCGACGTCGAGGGCGCCGAGGCCGAGGGCCGGCTCAGCCGATTCCGTGCCGACAGCCGGGACGTTCGCATCTCCATCGCCCTCGAGGCCCAGGGCCGATACGCCCGGAAGGTCTCGTGGGGCGCCCGCCTCGGTGACACCGAGGCACTGTTCACCCACGTCGCCGCGCCGGTGATGACCCGGCTCCGCCAGCCCGAACGGCGGGTGCTCGACACCCTCGTCGACGCCGGCGTGGCGCGCTCTCGCTCCGACGCGCTCGCCTGGTCTGTGCGGCTTGTCGGCGAGCACGCTGACGAGTGGCTCGGCCAGCTCCGCGAGGCGATGTCCGAGGTCGACAAGCTGCGGGGCGAGGGTCCGGCGGTCTGAACCTTCTCTAGGCTGGCCGGGTGAACTCATCAGCCGGCCTGCCTTGGGCGTGGGGCGACCTCAGCGGGACGCACCCCGCACCCGCACCTCCTGGGTACGACGGCCCGGCCGCCGCACGCGGCGTCCGGGTCGACGCGCCCGCGCCGACGGTGTGGCTGTGGTTGCGGCAGCTCCAGGTGGCGCCGTACAGCTATGACCTGCTCGACAACTGGGGCCACCGCAGCCCGCGAGTGCTGACGCCGGGGCTGACCGAGTTCACCCCCGGCCAGCGGGTGCTGACGATCTTCACGGTCATGTCGGTGTCGCCGGGCGAACGGGTCGTGCTCGAGATGGCAAAGCCCGGCGCACTGCGGCTCTTCGGCGCACTGACCATCACATACAACGTCACCCCGCTGCCCGACGGCGGCACCGGTCTGCGCGGGGACCTGCACCTGGCCCGGTCCAGCAGTCGCCTCTCGGCGCTGCACCAGACCGCGCTGCTGTGGGGCGACGTACCGATGATGCGCAAGCAGCTGCTGACGCTGAAGGAGTGTGCGGAGCGGGACGCTCGCCGCTGATGGAGTCACCGGCAAACCCGTTGGTGCCCGGGACACGAGAGCCAATACGGTGACGGACATGAGCTTCGAGCGCACCGACCCGCCGTACTCCGCCGACGAGACCACGATGCTGCGGAGCTTCCTCGACTACTTCCGGGTGACCGTGCGCCGGCAGGCGGAGGGGCTGACGCAACAGCAGCTCGCCACGCCGTTGCCCACCTCGCCGCTGACCCTCGGCGGGATGCTGAAGCACCTCACCTACGTCGAGCAGTGGTGGTGGACGGTCGTGTTCAAGGGCGAGGAGGCGCAGGGGATCTGGGCCCAGGTCGACTGGGACGCCGACGAGGACTGGGACTGGCACTCCGCCGTCGACGACAGCCCGGCCCAGCTCATGCAGTGGCACGAGGAGGAGGTCGCCCGCGCCAACGCCACTCTCGACGCGGCGATGGCCACCGGTGACCTCGATCAGCTCGCCAAGATGCCCCGGCACAACGGCCGGCACGCCAGCCTGCGGTGGATCCTCGTGCACCTGATCGAGGAGTACGCCCGTCACGCCGGCCATGCCGACCTGATCCGCGAGGCCATCGACGGGGAGACCGACCTGTGACGATCCGCCCGGCCACCGAGGCCGACTGGAGCCAGATCCACCCGTTCTTCGCGGCGATCGTGGCCGAGGGCGAGACGTACGCGTTCCCGACCGACCTGACGTCAGACCAGGCCCGCGACCTGTGGGTCGAGCGCCGCCCGGCCTCACCGTCGTACTCGAGGAGGACGGCGTCGTGCTCGGCAGCGCCAAGATGGGCCCCAACCGGCCGGCCAACGGCGACCACGTCGGCACCGCGGCGTTCATGGTCTCCTCGGCCGCGCGCGGTCGCGGGGTCGGTCGCAGCCTCGGTGAGTACGTCGTGCAGTGGCACCGCGAGCAGGGCTACCGCGGCATCCAGTTCAATGCAGTCGTCGAGACCAACGCGAGCGCCGTACACCTGTGGGAGAAGCTCGGCTTCGAGATCATCGGCAGGGTGCCGGGGGCGTTCAGGTCACCGAGCCACGGGTACGTCGGGTTGCACGTGATGTACCTCGATCTCAGTGAAGGGCTTGACTCTCACACCGTGTGAGGCGGGATGAATGACCCATGTTGTCCATCGGAGACTTCGCTCGCATCGGCCAGGTGTCCGTGCGCATGCTGCGCCACTACGACCAGCTTGGTCTGGTGGTGCCAGCAAGGGTCGACGCGTCCACCGGCTCTCGCTGGTACTCGCCCGACCAGCTGCATCGGTGCGTCCTGGGCTGACCTGCACGGCGCCCTCGCCGAGAGCGGACTGGCCCCCGAGGGACCCTGCCGCGAGCTCTACCTGCGGGCCGAGCGAGAGGACCAGTCCGACTGGGTGACCGACCTGCAGCAGCCCGTCGTCCGGGCCGCGGTCAGCTGAAGAGATCGGCCGCCTTGACGACTGTCTCGTAGACGCCGTAGGCCAGCGGGATGCCGACCACCAGCCACGCGACCGCGAGCAGCGGCGTACGGCGCGCGGGCACGTCGTACTTCGCATCGGCCTCGACCTGGTCGGACGTCAACGCGGTCTCCGATCCTTCGGGCTCGTGGAACTTGTCGGCGACCGGCCGGATCAGCAGGTTGGACACGAAGCCCACCGCCAGGATGCCGACCATCGTGAGCAGAGCCGGCCGGTAGTCGTCGGCGACCAGCGCGCCCGGCTCGCCACGTGCATCGAGGAAGCCGTTGATGATGAGCGGCCCGGCCACACCGGCCGCGGCCCAGGCGGTGAGCAGTCGGCCGTGGATCGCGCCGACCTGGAAGGTGCCGAAGAGGTCGCGGAGGTACGCCGGCACGGTGGCGAAGCCGCCGCCGTAGAAGCTGATGATCGCACCGGCCAGGAAGGCGAACAGCACTACCGAGCTGCTGCCACCGAGGGCGAGGGTGATGTAGAGGACGATGCCGAGGCCGAGGTAGACCATGTAGATCGGCTTGCGGCCGATGACGTCGGACGTCGAGCTCCAGAGGAAGCGGCCGCCCATGTTGCACAGCGACAGCAGGCCGACGAAGCCCGCTGCCGAGGCGGCGGCGACCGATGAGTCGGCGCCGTCGCGGAAGAAGTCCTGGATCATCGGCGCGGCCTGCTCGAGGATACCGATGCCGGCGGTGACGTTGCAGAACAGCACGACCCAGAGGAACCAGAACTGCGGGGTGCGGATGGCGTTGTTGGCCGAGACGTTCTCGTGGGTGATCATCGACTTCGCCTTGACCTTGGAGCCGTCCCAGCCGTGCGGCTTCCAGCCGTCGGCGGGCACGCGCACCAGGAACGCCCCGAAGACCATGACGACGAAGTAGCCGACGGCGAGGGTGAGGAAGAGCTTGGAGACCGCCGAGCCCGCGGCGACTCCGGTCACGGCGTCGTAGTTGTCGTCGTACGCGCTGAGCAGCTTCGACGACAGCGGGCTGGCGATCATCGCGCCGCCACCGAAGCCCATGATGGCCATGCCGGTGGCCAGGCCCGGACGGTCCGGGAACCACTTGATCAGCGTCGACACCGGCGAGATGTAGCCGATGCCGAGGCCGATGCCGCCGATCACGCCGTAGCCCAGGTAGACCAGCCACAGCTGGTCGGTGCTGATGCCGATCGCGCCGACGACGAAGCCGGTCGCCCAGCAGCACGCGGCGGTGAACATGGCGCGGCGCGGGCCGCCGGAGTCGACCCAGGTGCCGAAGACCGCCGCAGATAGGCCGAGCATCACGATGGCGATCGAGAAGATGACGCCGATCGCGGTGAGGCTGGAGTCGAAGTGCTCGACGAGGGAGGCCTTGTAGACGCTGGTGGCGTAGGCCTGCCCGATGCAGAGGTGTACGGCGAGGGCGGCCGGGGGGATCAACCAGCGGTTGAAGCCGGGCGGGGCAATGGTGTGGTCGCGGTCCAGGAACTCGAGCGCCATGGACGATCTCCTGTTGTTCAACATTCAGCCAATCTGGCCCAGAACCGTCCTACCACGGATCTCGGGCGAAAGGTGACGCTGGTTACGGTGGTCGGGTGACTTCGAATCGAAGCGATGAGTGGCCAAAGTGGGGCCAGGCACCCGCGGCCACACTGCGCTCGCGGCTGAGGGCCGGGTGTGGATTGGCACCCTGAGTAGTGTTTTTGGGGTGACCAAGGCCCCCACCGCAAAGACCCTGGGCGAGCTGCGTGCGTCCGGGCACGAGCACAAGTCCCTCCGCAACGAGATCCGCGACAACCTGCTGGCGATGCTGGCCGCGGGCGACGACCCGTGGCCCGGGCTGCACGGCTTCGAGACCACCGTGATCCCGCAGGTCGAGCGGGCCCTGCTCGCCGGCCATGACGTCGTACTCCTCGGTGAGCGGGGGCAGGGCAAGACCCGGCTCCTGCGCACCATCGTCGGGCTGCTCGACGAGTGGACGCCGGTGATCGACGGCGCCGAGCTGGGCGAGCACCCCTACGACCCCATGACCCACGGGTCGAAACGCCGCGCCATCGAGCTCGGTGACGAGCTGCCGATCTCGTGGCGGCACCGTGACGAGAGGTACGCCGAGAAGCTGGCGACGCCGGACACGTCGGTCGCCGACCTGATCGGTGACGTCGACCCGATGAAGGTGGCCGAGGGCCGGATGCTCGGTGACCCCGAGACCATCCACTTCGGGCTCATCCCGCGCAGCCACCGCGGCATCGTGGCGATCAACGAGCTGCCCGACCTGGCCGAGCGCATCCAGGTCGCGATGCTCAACGTGATGGAGGAGCGCGACATCCAGATCCGCGGCTACGTGCTTCGACTGCCGATCGACACGCTCGTGCTGGCCAGCGCCAACCCGGAGGACTACACCAACCGCGGCCGCATCATCACCCCGCTCAAGGACCGCTTCGGGGCCGAGATCCGCACCCACTACCCGGTCGAGCTCGATGCCGAGATCGCGGTGATCCGGCAGGAGGCCGGCCTGGTCGCCGATGTGCCCGACCACCTCGTCGAGATCCTCGCGCGCTTCACCCGCGGACTGCGTGAGTCCAGCGCGGTGGACCAGCGCTCGGGTGTCAGCGCCCGCTTCGCGATCGCCGGTGCCGAGACGGTGGCGGCTGCCGCGCTGCGACGCGCCACCATGCACGGCGAGGAGCACGCGGTCGCCCGCGTCGTCGACCTCGAGACCGCCGTCGAGGTGCTGGGCGGCAAGGTCGAGTTCGAGACCGGCGAAGAAGGCCGAGAGCACGAGATCCTCACCCACCTCCTCCGTACGGCGACCGCCGAGACCGTGCGCCAGCACTTCCGCGGCCTCGACTTCGCCCTGCTCGTCGACGCGATCGAGGCGGGCTCGATGGTCACCACCGGCGAGCACGTCACCGCACGCGCCTTCCTCACCGGGCTGCCCGTGCTGGGCGAGGCCGAGCTGTACGACGACGTTTGCGACCGCCTGGGCGCGACCGACGACGGCACCCGGGCAGCGGCCATCGAGCTGGCCCTCGAAGGACTGTTCTTGGCCCGCAAGGTGGGCAAGGACAGCGACGGATCCGAGACGGTCTATGGCTGAGGTCGTGATCCGGACGGACGTGGTCACCGCTGTCTCGGCCCCGATCGCCAGCCACCGGATCATCCGGAGGCGGCAGCCGTGAGCCGCTACCAGCGCTACGCCGGCGGCGACCCGCTGGCGCCGCCCGTCGACCTGGCCGAGGCCCTCGACGCGATCGGCCAGGAGGTGATGGCCGGCTACTCGCCGGAGCACGCGATGCAGGAGTTCCTGCGGCGCGGCGGGCAGGACCAGATCGGCCTCGACGACCTGGCCCGACGGGTGGTCGAGAAGCGCCGCGAGCTGCTCGCCCGCCACAACCTCGACGGCACGCTGCAGGAGGTGCGCGAGCTGCTCGACAAGGCCGTGCTCGAGGAGCGCAAGCAGCTGGCCCGTGACGTGTCGATGGACGACGCAGCCCGGGCGTTCCGCGAGATGCAGCTCGACAACCTGCCGGCCTCGACGGCGGCTGCGGTGAGCGAGCTGTCGTCGTACGACTGGCAGAGCAGTGAGGCCCGCGAGGCCTACGAGCAGATCAAGGACCTGCTCGGGCGCGAGGTGCTCGACCAGAGGTTCGCCGGCATGAAGCAGGCGCTGGAGGGTGCGACCGACGAGGACCGCGCGGCGATCAACGAGATGCTCGACGACCTCAACTCGCTGCTCGAGAAGCACCGGCTCGGCGACGACACGGACGAGGACTTCCGCGAGTTCATGGACAAGCACGGCGACTTCTTCCCCGAGAACCCGCAGGACATCGACGAGCTGATGGACGCGCTGGCCGCGAGGAGTGCTGCCGCTCAGCGGATGCTCAACTCGATGAGCCCGGAGCAGCGGGCCGAGCTGATGCAGCTCTCGCAGCAGGCGTTCGGCTCGCCCGACCTGATGGCGCAGCTGTCGCGGATGGACGAGAACCTCCAGGCCCTACGGCCCGGTGAGGAATGGGGCGGGTCTGAGGAGTTCGGCGGCGAGCAAGGTCTGGGTCTCGGCGACGGCACCGGCGTGCTGCAGGACGTCGCCGACCTCGACGCGCTGGCCGAGCAGCTCTCGCAGTCGTACGGCGGCGCCCGGATGGACGACGTCGACCTCGACCTGCTGGCGCGCCAGCTCGGCAACGACGCGGCCGTGGACGGCCGCACCCTCGCGGAGCTCGAGAAGGCGTTGCGCGAGTCCGGCTACCTCAAGCGCGGCTCCGACGGCGAGCTCCGGCTCAGCCCCAAGGCGATGCGCGAGCTCGGCAAGGCGCTGCTGCGCGACGTGGCCACCCGGCTGTCGTCGCGACAGGGGCAACGCGACGTACGCCAGGCAGGTGCGGCCGGTGAGCGCTCCGGCGCCACCCGCCAGTGGGAGTTCGGCGACACCGAGCCGTGGGATGTGCCGCGCACGATCGGCAACGCCGTGCGTCGTACACGCGGTGAGGGCAAGTCAGGACCCATCAAGATCCATGTCGACGACATCGAGGTGCAGGAGACCGAGGCCCGCACGCAGGCAGCGGTGGCACTGCTGGTCGACACGTCGTTCTCGATGGCGATGGACGGCCGCTGGGTGCCGATGAAGCGCACCGCACTCGCGCTGCACCAGCTGATCCGTAGCCGGTTCCGGGGTGACGCGCTAGAGCTGATCTCGTTCGGGCGGGCCGCACGCACCATGGAGATCGACGAGCTCACCGCGCTCGACGCCCGCTGGGACAAGGGCACCAACCTGCACCACGGGCTGCTGCTGGCCAACCGGCACTTCCGCAAGCACCCCAACGCCCAGCCGGTGCTGCTGATCGTCACCGACGGCGAGCCGACGTCACACCTCGAGCCGCACGGCGAGATCTACTTCGACTACCCGCCGCACCCGCTGACCATCGCGTACGCCGTCCGCGAGCTCGACAACGCCGGCCGGCTGGGCGCACAGGTCACCTTCTTCCGGCTCGGCGAGGACCCCGGGCTGGCGCGGTTCATCGACTCGATGGCCAAGCGGGTCGACGGTCGTGTCGTTGCGCCCGAGCTCGACGATCTCGGCGCCGCCGTGGTTGGTTCCTACCTGGGCTCGCGCGCGCCGTCGGGTGGCGCCAACTACCGCGACATGTTCGGCGGACGCGGCTTCTGGGTCGGCTGAGGCCTACGGCGAAGGCGCGAAGCCGGGCAGGTGCTCCTCGAGGATCGCCTTGAACGGCGCCTCCGCGTTGAGCTGGCTCAGCAGCCCGATGCCGCCCAGCCAGGTGCGGTGGATCAGCAGGTACGACGTCGGCAGGTTGAACCTGGTCGCCACGGCGAACGACGGCTGCCGGGGGTCGTTGATCCGCTCGAACTGGGTGCGCATCCACTCGCGGGTGAAGCGGAACCGCTCGACGCGGGTGGGGTCGACGAACGGCGAGAGGTAGTCGAAGACCAGCTGCGGGTCGACCTTGATGCCGGACTTGATGAAGCCCTCGCCACGCAGGGCCTCGACCAGGGCATCGGGGTCGTCCAGGGCGGCGACCCGCATCAGGTTGCCCATCGAGGTGGGCAGCTGCCGGTCGGGCAGGCGCGCGACGGCGCCGAAGTCGAGGACGCCGAGCTTGCCGGGGGAGCCGTCGGCGTTGGGGATCGGCCGGAAGTTGCCGGGGTGTGGGTCGGCGTGCAGCATGCCGGTGCGCGCCGGCCCGGAGAAGAGGAACCGCGCGAGCAGCTCGCCGTAGTGGTCGCGCTCCTCCTGGGTGCCGTCGGCGATGACCGTGGCCAGCGACCCCGGCGACTCCATCCACTCGCTCACGAGCACCGACTGGCCGGCGTACACGACGTCGGGTACGACGACGAGCGGGTCGTCGCGGAAGGCGTCTGCGAACGCGGCCTGTGCCTCTGCCTCGAGCTCGTAGTCGAGCTCGTCGGCGGCGCGGGCCTGTAGCTCGGCCACCAACGGCTTGATGTCGATGCCGGGGAAGACGGGGGCGAGGCCCTTTGCGACGCGGGCGAGCTGGCGCAGGTCGCTCATCAGCGCCTGGCCGGCGCCGGGGTACTGCACCTTCACGGCCACGTCGCGGCCGTCGTGCCAGCGTCCGCGGTGCACCTGCCCGATCGACGCAGCGGCCGCCTGGCCGCCGTCGAGCCAGACGAGCTGGGTGCGCCAGTCGGGGCCCATCGACGACTCGATCTGCTCACGCACGGTCTGGGTCGGCATCGGGGGAGCCGCGTCCTGCAGCTTGACCAGCTGCTCGCGGTACGGCTTCACGAGCTCGTCGGGGAAGGCCGCCTCCAGCACCGAGAGCGCCTGGCCGAACTTCATCGCCCCGCCCTTGAGTTCGCCGAGGGTGCGGAAGAGCTGTTCGGCCGTGCGCTGCTGGATCTCGGTCAGCACCACCTCGGCCGATCGGCCACCGAGACGCTTTCCGACCCCCAGCGCTGAGCGGCCGGCGTACCCGAGGGGAAGTGCGGCCAGCCGGGCACCCCGCGCGATCGCCTTCCGGGGGATGGCCTTGCGCGGGTCTTCGGGCATGGCCCCATTGTCGGGGATGCGTGGTTGCGGAGCCTCATCGCTGCAGCACATCTCTGACGGACGCGGCCATGCCGGCGATGTCGACCTGGTCCAGATCGGTGGTGTCGACCTGCACGACCCGGTCGTCGTGGAGCACCGGTCGGTAGGGCCCCGCCAGGTAGCGGTCCGGCCTGACGCTGAACCTGGCCTTGATCTCGTGGACCTCGCCGCTCGCGGCGCGAGTGCGGGCTCGCCGCAGCAGCACATCGGGGTCGCCGACCAGAGCGACCTCCACGATCGGTACGTCGATCCTGACTGCGGCCTCCGCGAACATGGTGCGGTTCCAGTCGTGGTTGAACGGCGTGTCCGCAACGACCGACAACCGGGTCGTCACGCGCTGCAACATCCACAGGAACAGGTTCCACACCACTGCACCCTCACGGAACGTCGATCCGCCGACCTGCGGGTCGTACGTCGGCGACGTCAGCGCGGGGTGCTCAGGCTCCCAACCCGAGTAGACGATCTCGTGCATGCGGTCCCGGCTGATCCACAGGGCATCCAGCTCGCTGGCCAGCATCGGCGCGAGGGTCGTCTTCCCGGCCGCGGCGTACCCCGTCACGAGCACCAGGAACCGGGGCATCGCTGCCGCGCCGGTCACGACTCAGGCAGTCGCCGGGAAGCGGACGCCCGTGTTGGCGTGGCAGCGGTAGCCCATCGGGTTCTTCGCGAGGTACTGCTGGTGCTGGTCCTCGGCGTAGTAGTACGGCGCTCCGCCATCGAGAGGGGCGGCCGGCCGGATCTCCGTGGTGATGGTGCCGAGCTGCCGGCGCGCCAGCTCGTCGCCGTACACCTTGGTCAGGTCGCGGGCGGTCTGCTCCTGCTCGGGGGTGGTGAAGTAGATGGCCGAGCGGTACTGCGTGCCGACGTCGTTGCCCTGCCGCATGCCCTGCGTGGGGTCGTGGATCTCGAAGAACCTCTTGACCAGGTCGTCGAACGACACGACCGTCGGGTCGAAGACCAGGCGGATGGCCTCGGTGTGCCCGGTGCGACCCGAGCAGACCTCGTCGTACGACGGGTTCGGGGTGATGCCACCGGCGTAGCCCACCGACGTCGACCAGACGCCCGGCAGCTGCCAGTAGATCTCCTCGGCACCCCAGAAGCAGCCCAGCCCGAAGATCGCGACCTCCATGCCCTCGGGCACGTCGTCGGTGATCACCGGCGCGTCGAGTACGACGTGGCGCGCGGCGATGCCGGAGTGCCCCGTCTCGCGGCCCTTCAGGGCGTCCTCGGCTGTGGGAAGGGTGGTCTTGGTGGCGCGGCCGAACATGTGGTCTCCGATCACTGGGTGCTGTGGAAACAACGATCCGTCGCTCACCAGTGTTCCCTACCCTCGGTGATACCAGATTGATACCGTGGAGGGATGGCCATGACACTGCGCACCGACCCCGAGCTCGACGACGCCTTGACCACGCTTGCCCGTGTTGAAGGCGTGTCCAAGCAAGAGGCAGCCCGGCGCGCGATCCTCGAGCGTCACGCCTCCCTGACGCGCAGCGAGCGCATCGACGCGGTCGCCGAGGAAATGTTGGACAAGTGGGGTGACGTGCTCGACCGCCTGGGCAAGGCCTGACCGGTGACCCTCTACCTCGATCTTGAGGCCTTGCTCCTGCTGACTCGCAAACTCGGCGCAGGTCCCGTCCGCGATCCCGGGTTGTTGGACTCGGCAGCCGCGAGACCCCGGTCCAGTGTGTTCGGTGAGGACGCTTACAGCACGATCGAGCTCAAGGCCGCGGCCTTGCTTCACTCGATTTGCCGCAACCACGCGCTCGTCGATGGAAATAAGCGACTCGCGTGGCTCGCCGCGGTGTCGTTCCTGGGTTTGAACGGTCACGACGTGTTGCTCACCGACGACGAAGCCTTCGACCTCGTCATGCGCGTGGCCGAAGGCAACGCCGATGTCGAGGAGATCGCCGCGACCCTTAGGCTCGACGGGTGACCTCTCAGCAGCACCGCAGCAAGTCCGGCTTCGAGACGCGTGCGATCCACGCCGGCTACGAACCCGACCCGATGACCGGGGCCGTGATCCCGCCGATCTACGCCACGAGCACCTACAAACAGGACGGTGTCGGCGGCATGCGGGGCGGCTACGAGTACAGCCGCTCCGCCAACCCGACCCGCACCGCGCTCGAAGGCGTCATAGCGGCGCTCGAGGAGGGTGAGCGCGGCTTCGCATTCGCTTCCGGCCTGGCCGCCGAGGACACCCTGATCCGTGCCCTGTGCCGGCCGGGCGACCACGTGGTCATCCCCGACGACGCGTACGGCGGCACCTACCGGCTCTTCGACAAGGTCGAGCAGGTCTGGGGCCTCGAGCACAGCCCGGCGCCGGTCTCCGACGTCGACGCGATGCGTGCGGCGATCCGGCCCGGCAAGACCAAGCTGGTGTGGGTCGAGACGCCCACCAACCCGATGCTCAACATCGGCGACATCGAGGCGCTCGCGTCGGTGGCCCACGACGCGGGTGCGCTGCTGGTCGTCGACAACACCTTCGCCTCGCCGTACCTCCAGCAGCCGCTGACTCTGGGCGCCGACATCGTCGTGCACTCGACGACGAAGTACTGCGGCGGCCACTCTGACGTCGTCGGCGGTGCGCTCGTGGTGCGCGACCTCGAGGTGGCCGAGAAGGTCGCCTTCCACCAGAACTCCATGGGCGCCGTCGCCGGCCCGTTCGACGCGTTCCTGACCCACCGCGGTCTCAAGACCCTCGGCGTCCGGATGGACCGCCACTGCGACAACGCCGAGAAGGTCGTCGAGTTCCTCACCAGTCACGACCAGGTCGCGCAGGTGATCTACCCCGGTCTCGAGGAGCACCCCGGACACGCGGTCGCGGCGAAGCAGATGAAGCGCTTCGGCGGCATCATCAGCTTCCGTGTCACCGGCGGCGAGCAGCACGCGCTCGACGTCTGCGGCCGCGCCGAGGTCTTCACGCTGGGTGAGTCGCTGGGCGGCGTCGAGTCGCTGATCGAGCACCCGGGCCGGATGACCCACGCCTCGGTCGCCGGCACCGACCTCGAGGTGCCCGCCGACCTGATCCGGCTCAGCGTCGGCATCGAGTCGATCGACGACCTGCTGGGCGACCTGGACCGCTCACTTGGCTCCGCTGACTGACGGGGTCGTGATCTGCGTCGACTTCGGCTCGACGTTCACCAAGGCCGGGCTCGTCGACCTCGTCGAGGGCCGCATCGTCGCTGCCGCCTCGCACCCGACCACGATCGAGACCGACGTCCTCGACGGGTACGACGCGTGCCTGGCGCAGCTGGTCGAGCAGGATGCCCGGGCCGCGACGGCCGCAGTGTTGGCCTGCTCGTCCGCCGGCGGTGGCTTGCGGATCGCGGTCGTCGGCAACGAGGAGCTGGTCACCGCCGAAGCGGGCCGCCGGGTCGCGCTGAGCAGCGGGGGCAAGGTGGTCGCTGTCATCGCCGGCTCGAGTCGTCCGCCTGAGACCGGGTCCTGGCCCGGTGTGGTGCGGACGACCCAGCCCGACGTGGTGCTGCTGACCGGTGGCACCGACGGGGGCAACGCCGAGGTGCTGCTCCAGTGCGCGGCAGACCTGGTCGACTCCGGCTGGACGGGGCCGGTCGTCGTCGCCGGCAACGTCGACGCGCAGGCCGAGGTGGCCGGCATCCTCGAGGCCGCGGGAGTGCCGCACGTGCTCGCCGACAACGTGGTGCCGCGCATCGGCGTGCTGTCTCCCGACTCCGCGCGCTCCGCGATCCGCGAGGTCTTCCTCGCCCACGTCATCGGCGGGAAGCACCTGAGCAGCCGCGCCGACTTCGTCGCGATGGTCACCGGCGCGACGCCCGACGTCGTACTCACCGGTGTGGAGCTGCTGGCCCGCGGTGTCGACGAGGAGCGACCGGGTGCAGGTGACGTGGTCGTGGTCGACGTCGGCGGCGCGACCACCGACGTGCACAGCGTGGTCGAGCTCGACCCCGAGGACGCCGGACTGGCCCGCGAAGTGGTCGCGACGACTCCCGTGACGCGCACGGTCGAGGGTGACCTCGGGATGCGCTGGTCCGCCGTGACGACGGCGGCCGAGGCCGGGCTCGACGACCTCGCCGACGCTGCGGCACAGCGTCAGGCCGACCCGGGCTTCCTGCCCACCGACGACGCCGGCGCCGATGACGACGAAGCCCTGGCCCGGGCCGCGATCGGCCTGGCCCTGCGCCGGCACGCTGGCCGTAGCAAGGTCGTCGTCAGCCCCGAAGGACGCGTCGTCGAGCGCACCGGCAAGGACCTCCGCGAGGTCGACCTGATGGTGGGTTCGGGCGGCGTCCTGCGCAACGGCCGACCGGGGGTGGCCGAGCGGGGCTTCGCCGGTTCGACCGGTGCCGACATCGACGGTGGCTGGCAGCTGCCGAGGTCGCCGCGCATCGTCGTCGACCATGACTACGTGCTGGCGGCGGCCGGGCTGCTCGCGGGCGCGCATCCGGAGGCGGCGTACCGGCTGGTCCGCCGTCTGGCCGAGCAACCTGCTCTGTAGCCTGTCGAGGTGACCAACGAGGAACCCAGGTTCCGCCTTCCGGGACGCTCTCCACGCGCGATGCGATCCGACGACGAGGACGCCCGGCTCGCCGACCGCATCACGCAGCAGCTCGCGTCACAGTGGGCATTGATCCGGTCTGAGCGCCGCGCGGAGCCGGCGCCTCTCGCCACAGGCCCCTCGAACTTCCGCCGGGCGGAGGTGCCGTGGGGCCTCGACCTCGCAGCGGCGTGGGGTTGGCGATTCCTCGTGATCGCCGTCGCGGGCTACGTCATCGCCCGCACAATTGCCTTCTTCGGCCTTGTCACCCTGCCGCTGGCCGTGGCGCTCCTGATCGCGGCGCTGGTCTCGCCGGTCGTCCGCGGTCTGGTCTCGATCGGTCTGCCACGGGGCCTCGCCAGCCTGCTCGTCGTCATCAGTGGCATCGCCCTGGTCGGGTTCCTGCTGAGCGTCGCCGGGCAACAAGTCGCCAGCGGCGCCTCCGACCTCGCCGACCAGGTCGTCCGGGGGCTCGACGAGATCAAGGACTGGCTGCGCACCGGTCCGCTGCACGCCTCCGACAGCCAGATCAACGACTACATCGACCAGGCCCAGAAGGCCATCACCGAGCGCAGCAGCGACGGCGAGCTCGTCGGCCAGCTCACTGAGTTCGGCGCCGCGCTGAGTCACGTCGCCGCAGCCTTCTTCATCATCTTGTTCTCCAGCTACTTCTTCCTCGCCGACGGCGACCGCATCTGGGGCTGGCTCGTGCGGCTGGCGCCTCGGGCGGCCCGCGAGTCCATCGACGGGTCGGGCCGGGTGGCCTGGATCTCGCTGACCCAGTTCGTGCGGGCCACCGTCATCGTGGCGTTCACCGACGCGATGGGTGTCGCGATCGTCGCCGCCGTGCTTGGCCTTCCGTTCGTGCTCGCCATCGGCGTGCTGGTCTTCCTCGGCGCGTTCGTCCCGATGATCGGTGCCACGGTCGCCGGCACCGTCGCGGTCCTCGTCGCGCTCGTCGACCAGGGCCCGTTCACCGCGCTGCTGATGCTGGGCGGCGTGATCGTGGTCCAGCAGTTCGAGGGACACGTCCTGCAGCCCTTCCTGATGGGCCACTTCGTCTCGCTGCACCCACTGGGCGTCATCGTGGCGATCGGGTGTGGCGTCCTGACGGCCGGCGTTGCCGGTGCCCTGATCGCGGTGCCCCTCGCTGCGGCCGTCAATGCCGTTGTGCAACATCTGGCGCAGCGTCCTCCGGACGAGCCCGACCCCGAGGACATACCCCCGCTCGCCGACGATCCGGGGGAGACCGACGACATCGACATCAACGACGACGAGCACGGAGAGGAGGTCGACAGTGACCCAGCACCGCGCTGACCCGACTGCCGAGTGCACCCTGGCCGACATCGAGGCAGCTCGTACGACGATCGCCGGGACCGCCATCTTGACGCCGATGG
This sequence comes from Nocardioides sp. InS609-2, assembly GCF_023208195.1. NCBI lineage: Bacteria > Bacillati > Actinomycetota > Actinomycetes > Propionibacteriales > Nocardioidaceae > Nocardioides > Nocardioides sp. InS609-2. The sequence goes on from NZ_CP060034.1 coordinate 3,624,730, forward strand.
AGGAGTCCCGCTGGCTGTCGGCGCTGGCCGGCGGTCGCGTCGACCTCAAGTGCGAGAACCTCCAGCGCACCGGCTCGTTCAAGATCCGCGGCGCCTACGTGCGTATCTCGCGCCTCACCGCCGAGGAGCGCGCGTACGGCGTGGTCGCCGCATCGGCCGGCAACCATGCGCAGGGCGTCGCGCTCGCCGCGACGAGCCTGGGCATCAAGAGCACCGTCTTCATGCCTGAGGGGGCGCCGATCCCCAAGGAGAAGGCGACCCGTGCCTACGGCGCGGACGTGGTGTTCCACGGGCGTTACCTCGAGGACGCACTGGTCGCGGCCCGGGCGTTTGCCGCCGAGACCGGCGCCACCTTGATCCACCCGTTCGACCACGTCGACATCGTGGCCGGTCAGGGCACGGCGGGGCTGGAGATCCTGGAGCAGTCGCCCGATGTGCGCACGGTGCTGGTGCCGACCGGTGGTGGCGGACTACTGGCCGGCGTCGCCATCGCGATCAAGGCCAAGCGGCCCGACGTGACGGTCATCGGCGTGCAGGCCGAGGGTGCCGCGGCGTTCCCCGACTCCCTGCGCACAGGCGCTCCGGTTCCGCTCCCGTCGATGAAGACGATGGCCGACGGCATCGCCGTTGGCTGCCCGGGCGAGATCACGTTCGCCGCCGTTCGTGACCACGTCGACGAGATCGTCACCGTCTCCGAGGAGTCGCTCTCGCGGGCGCTCCTGGCGCTGGTCGAGCGCGCCAAGATGGTGGTCGAGCCCGCCGGCGCCGCTGCTGTGGCCGCCATGCTGGACGACCCGACCCGCTGGACGACCCCGACGGTCGCTGTACTCTCCGGCGGCAACATCGACCCGTTGCTGCTCGGCAAGGTGATCCGGCACGGCCTCGCCAGCGCCGGCCGCTACCTCTACCTGCGCGTCGTCATCCCCGACGTCCCCGGCGGGCTGGCCAGCCTGTTGACCCAGGTCAGCGAATCCGGCGCCAACGTGCTCGAGGTCGCGCACGAGCGCATCTCGCCGACGCTGAGCCTCGACGAGGTCGAGGTCAGCCTCCAACTCGAGACGCGCGGCGAGCCGCACGCCGAGGCCGTCAGGTCCCGGCTGCGCGAGCGCGGCTACCGCGTCTACGAGTAGACCTGACGGCAGGGGCTGTTCCGGGGGACTGTGAGGCGCGCGCGCCTACAGCTCGGGTCTCGGAGTCAAGAGTTCCCCGCGGCGCTCTTGACTCCGAGCCTCTCCCGACCTGCTTGAGGTGGCTCAGCCCTGATAAGGCTTGGCGTTGACGATCTCGACCTTCATCGACTTGCCATTGGGAGCGGTGTACTTGATGACGTCGCCCTTCTTGGCGCCCAGGATCGCAGCACCGAGCGGCGACTGCGGGGAGAACGTCGGGATCGTGTCGTCCTCGATCTCGCGGGCGCCGAGCAGGAACGTCTCGGTCTCGTCGTCGCCGACGAAGCGGTAGGTCACGACCATGCCGGGCTCGACGATGCCGTCGTCGGGCGGGGTCTCGCCCACCTCGGCGCGCCGGAGCATGTCCTCGAGCTGACGGATGCGGGCCTCCTGCTTGCCCTGCTCGTCCTTGGCCGCGTGGTAGCCGCCGTTCTCCTTGAGGTCACCCTCGTCGCGCGCCGCGCTGATGCGGTCGATGATCTCCTGGCGCTGAGGGCCCTTGAGGTCTTCCAGCTCGGCCACGAGCTTGTCGTGGGCGTCCTGGGTCAGCCAGATGGTCGCCTGTTCGGTCGACTGGGTCATGGGTTCACTCCTGTGGGACAAAGCAAAAACCCGCCGGGCTCCGACGTGGGCTCCGGGAGCGCACGCGTGCGATGAGCGGCCCTAGCGGGTGGAACTGGGACTACCGGACCAGTTTAGCAACGGGCCCGTCAAATCGTCCCGTTCAGCGTGGACGGGGCTGGCCGGGGGCCGTGCACCCGATGTTCTCGATGCTCGTCGCCTCGCGTTCGGTGCGTACGGCGACCGAGTTGCGGCCGTTGACCGGCTCGAACGTGAGCTCACCGACCGTGGTGTGGTCGGCCGAGTAGGCGCGCACCGTGCACGACGCGTCGACCGCGTCATCCACGGAGACATCGATCTCGGCCGTCGTCTCGTGCGTGGAGACGACGGAGAAGCCGACCAGCTCGCTGCGCACGTCGGGGGTGACGTGGAACCACGCCGTCCAGCCCAGCCAGCCGAGGCACACCGCAGCCACGCATACGACCGCGATCACGACCAGCCGGCGGCGACCGGCCGTCGGCGCGCCGTACCGATCGGCGAGCTCGGTCTCGGACGTCATGCGGTCAAGCGTGCCACCCACGCCCCTGGCCACGGCGCGCGGGTGATGGGCCAACGCGTAGCGTCTCGGGCATGCAGACACGAACCATCGGAAACGACACCGTCGGCCGCGTCGACGTCGGCGCGATCGGCCTCGGCCTGATGACCTTCGACCAGAGCGGCACCCAGCCGCGCGAGCAGCTCGCCGACACGGTCCGCGCCGCGCTCGACGCCGGGGTGACGCTGTTCGACAGCGCGGACGCCTACGGTCCGGGCGAGGAGCTCGGGGCCGACGCGCAGGGCGCCAACGAGACGCTCATCGCCTCCCTGCTCGACGAGCTCGGCGTGCGTGACCAGGTCTTCCTGGCCACCAAGGGGGGCCACGTGCGCACCGAGGGCGGCGGCTGGGCGCTCGACAGCTCGCCCCCTCGCCTGCGCGCCGCCGTGGACGCCAGCCTCGGTCGCCTCGGCGTCGAGCAGATCTCGCTCTGGCAGCACCACCGGCCCGACCCGGAGATCGACTACGCCGACGTCATCGGCACGCTCGCCGAGATCGCCGAGTCCGGCAAGGTGCGGATGGTGGGGCTCTCCAACGCCGACCCCGACCAGATCCGGCTGGCCCACACGGTCCTCGGCGACAAGCTGGTTTCGGTGCAGAACCAGTTCTCCCCGGCCTTCCGCAGCAGCCGCCCCGAGATCGACGTGTGCGAGGAGCTCGGCCTGGCCTTCTTGCCCTGGAGCCCGCTCGGCGGCCTGTCGGACGCCAAGGAGCTGGCCGACAAGCACCCGGGCTTCGCCGAGGTCGCCGCCGCCCACTCAGTCAGCGCCCAGCAGGTCAGCCTGGCCTGGGAGCTCGCCCAGTCACCCGTGGTCATCCCCATCCCCGGTGCGAAGCGGCCGCAGTCGATCACCGACTCCGCGGCAGCCGCGCACCTCGCCCTCAGCGCCGACGAGCTGGCGCTGCTCGACCGGGAGTGACCAGCAGGCGTCGGGGGCACGAGCGGCGGGACCTAGACTCGGGTCATGCCTGATCGCCCCTCCGGCCTCCGCCTGATGCACGTGCACGCCCACCCCGACGACGAGTCGAGCAAGGGGGCCGCGTCGACCGCGATGTATGTCGCCCAGGGCGTCGACGTCCACGTCGTGACGTGCACGGGTGGCGAGCGCGGCTCGATCCTCAACCCGAAGATGGACCGCCCCGACATCCTGGCCAACATCACCGAGGTGCGCCGCCAGGAGATGGAGCGGGCCCGCGACATCCTCGGCGTCCGCCAGGACTGGCTCGGCTTCGTCGACTCCGGCTGGCCCGAGGGGGACCCGCTGCCGCCGCTGCCCGAGGGGTGCTTCGGGCTGGTGCCGGTGGAGGAGGCGGCCGAGCCGCTGGTCCGGCTTATCCGCGAGTTCCGCCCGCACGTCATGACGACGTACGACGAGAACGGTGGCTACCCGCACCCCGACCACATCGCGTGCCACCTGGTGTCGGTCGCGGCGTTCGACGCAGCCGGCGACCCGGAGCGCTATCCCGACGCCGGTGAGCCGTGGCAGCCGCTGAAGCTCTACTACCACCACGGCCACAACCGCCCGAAGATCCAGGCGCTGCACGACGCGATGATCGAGCACGACCTGGAGTCGCCGTGGGCCGAGCGCCTCGCGGAGTGGGAGCCCGACCCGGAGCGCGACGCCCGCGTCACCACACAGGTGGTCTGCTCCGACTGGTTCGGAGTGCGTGACCAGGCGCTGCTGGCGCACGCCACCCAGATCGACCCCGACGGCTTCTGGTTCGCCATCCCGCGCGAGATCCAGGAGAAGGTCTGGCCGACCGAGGACTACGAGCTCGTGGTGAGCCACGTCGCTTCCGAGACACCGGAGGACGACCTGTTCACCGGCATCACCGACCCCGCCTGAGAGGCTGGTCCCATGTTCGTCCTGCTGATGACCACGCTGTCCTTCACCGACAAGGCGCCCGAGGACGCGGACGTCAAGGCCGGCTGGACCGCGCTCATCGTCTTTCTGCTGCTCATCGCCGCCGTCGTGGTGCTCTCGTTCAGCCTCGTCAAGCAGCTGCGCAAGGCGCAGGCCGCCAAGGACTCGGGTGTGTACGGGGACGAGCCGGTCGACGACTCTGTTGACAACGGGGCCGACAACGGGGCCGACGACCAGCGCTGATCAGATTCCGGCGAGGTCCTCGTCGGGCAGGCGCACCATCGCCTCCGGCGCACGCGGGTTGCGGCTGGCCCACACGTAGTAGACGAGCCCGGGCACCAGCAGGCCGACGATCCACGAGATGTCGGCGCCGCCGAGTGACTCGGTGATCGGGCCGGTGTAGAGCGACTGCGCCAGGAACGGGATCTGTACGAGCACACCGCCGACGTACGTCGTGATGGCGATGAGGTTCCAGCGGCCGTAGCGCCCGTCGGGCTGGTAGAGCGCGGGGATGTCGACCCGCTCCTTCGACACCAGGTAGTAGTCGGTGAGGTTGATCGCCGACCACGGCGTGAAGACCATCAGCAGGAGCAGCACGAAGTTCTTGAAGTTGTTGAGGAAGTCGGCGCTCGCGGCCAGCGCGATCAGTGCGGCGGCGAGCAGCATCACGCTGATGAACACGGCCCGGGCCGACTTGCTCATCGCCTGGCGCCCGGTGAAGCCGGTGACGATGGTGGCCGCGCACATGAAGCTGCCGTAGGCGTTGAGACAGGTGACGGTGAGCTTGCCGATCACGATGACGAGGTAGATGAGGCCGGCCAGCACCGCCGGGCCGGCGAGCTCGCCGAGCCACTCCACCTGGTTGGGCAGGAACGCATCGCCCGCCACGGCCGCGACGATCACGCCGAAGGTCATCGAGAGCTGCGAGCCGATGACGGTGCCTGCGTACGTCGCGCCGAAGACGCTGCGCTCCGGCGTGCTCTCGGGCAGGTAGCGCGAGTAGTCCGCGACGTACGGGCCGTAGGTGAGCTGCCACCCGGCACCGAGGGCGACGGCGAGCAGGAACGGCGCACCACCGAACGAGTTGTCGGCGAAGGCAGCGCCGACGTCTTGCTGGGTGAAGAGGCGGATCGCGAGGTAGCCGAGGCCGACGACGCCGATGACGGCCGCTACCTTCCCGACCATGTGGATCAGCTGGTAGCCGAACGTCGCGATGATGCCGACGAGTACGACGAAGATGATGATGCCGATCGCCGGGGCGTCGACCCCGAGCAGTGCGTTGATGGCCTGACCCGACAAGACGGTGCCGGTGGCGGTGAAGCCGAGGTACATGAGGATCACCAGCACGAGCGGGATGGCGGCGCCGTACACACCGAACTGGGCGCGGCTGGAGATCATCTGCGGCAGCCCGAGCCGCGGGCCCTGGGCCGAGTGCAGCGCCATCACGACGCCGCCGGCCAGGTTGCCGATCAGGAGCCCGATGATCGCCCACAGCGCCTGGTTGCCGAACACGACGGCGAGCGCCCCGTCGACGACCGCGGTGATCTGGAGGTTGGCGCTCATCCAAAGCGTGAACTGGTTCATCGGTGACCCGTGGCGCTCGTTCGCGGGGATCACGTCGATCGAACGGCGTTCGACGGTGAGGGCTCGCTGGGGCTGCTGCGTCATGAGGTTCTCCTTCGGGTCACCGACCATCACACTCCTGGACCGCCCGTGCTGTGAAGTGGCCCGGGTCACGCAGCATCTCGGATTCGAGACGAGTGCACGTTGTCAGCGGCGGGTCAGCCGCACCAGCGCGTCCCAGGCGGTGCGCTGCTCCTCGCCCCGATGGTCGCCACTCTCGACGAGCCGGGCGACCCGCTCGGCTCGGGCGACGTCGACCGGCACACCCGACGACTCGGCGTCGGCGAGCACGTCCTCGGCGCTCATCAGGACCGACGGGTCCTGCGGGCCACCCGTGCCCTCGGCGATGTTGGTGGCGTCGTGCGAGACCCACAGCAGCGTGCCGCCGGGGCGTAGTGCGCGTACGGCGCCGGTGACCGCGGCCAGGCGATCGGCGGCAGGCACCTGGAGGTAGGCGATGACCACCAGGTCGACCGGCCCGGCGGGCACGAACGTCGTCGCGTCGGCGCAGATCCACTCGACGCCAGTGGCGCCGGTGGCCTCGGCCACCCGGCGGCCCTTGTCGAGACCCACCTGCGAGAAGTCGACCGCCGTCACCTGCCAGCCCTGCTGGGCCAGCCAGATGGCGTTGCGGCCCTCGCCGGCGGCCAGGTCGACCGCGCGACCCGGTGTCAGGTCGGCGCACTCGGCGGCCACGAACTGGTTGGGCCCGGCCGACCAGACCAGGTCGGCCGCGGCGTACCTCTCGTCCCACAGGTGTGCGTCCATGCGTTCCTCCTCAGCTCATCGCCCGATAGCGGTCCAGCAGGTGCGGCCAGTCACCGAACCTGGCGCGGCTGTGCGCGTTGCCGGCGTCCCAGCCGCCGTGCTCGAACGTCACCCGGCAGCCGTCCGGATCGTCGGCGAACCGCACGTCCAGGGTCGTCGGGTGCCCGGGGTCGATCGCGAGGGTGAAGGTCTGCGCGAAGTGCTCGCCCGGCTCCCACACGGTCACCACGCCGATGGAGTACGGCGGGCTGTCGCGGTGCCGCAGCGCGACTGTGCCACCGACCTGCGGGCTCACGCTCATGCCTTCATAGGTGTCGGGCTCGGGCGTGTACTGCGCGTCCCACCACTCGCCGTACCTGGCGGTGAAGCGCTCGAACGCCTTCTCTGGAGTGCCGGCCACGACGAGCTCGTGCCGGATGGGGCCGAGCGGCTCGGCCTCAACGCCCTCGACCGCCTCGTGGAAGCGGATCGAGTTGCCGAACGGGTCGATCACCGTGACGACGAGGCCCCACGCCTCGTGCTCGAGGCCGGGACGCAGCATGTCGTAGTCGCGTGCGTGCAGCTCCGCGTGGAGCGCTCGGGCGTCGCTCACGTTGACCATGACCGTGGTGCCGGGCGTGCCGTCACCGTGGTGCTCGCTCAGGTGCAGGCGTACGGCGCCGCGCGAGACCTGCGCATAGAGCGGCAGGCGTGGCTCGAACCGGTGCTCCCAGTCGAGCGTGAAGTCGAGGTAGCCGACGTAGAAATCCTTGGCCAGCTGCTCGTCGAAGATCCGCAGGATGGGCACCGCTTCCAGCAGGTCGTCCATGGAGCGAGACGCTACGCCAATCCGCCGTCACTCCCGCTCCGAATACTCGTTGGTTGAAATTGAGCACATCTCGGATGCTGAAGGGAACCGCATGACTTCCACGTTGCCGAATCCCGCACCACTCGACGAGAGCCCCCGCGCAGGCGTGAGTCGCCGCAGCTTCATCGGGTACGTCGTCGCCTCGACCACGCTGGTCGCCGCTGCTGATCTCGCGCTCGGGACTCCCGCGTTCGCCGCGATCCCGAGTGGTCCGCAGATCCCCGAGCTCTACGACCTCGAGGACCTCCAGACCGACGCGGCCCGGCCGACGGCCAACCTGATCACCATCACGATCAACGAGGACGGCACCGCGACGTTCGCGATCCCGCGGTCGGAGAACGGTCAGGGCATCACCACGTCGACGGCCATGATCATCGCCGAGGAGCTCGACCTGCCGCTCGAGAAGGTGCAGGTCACCCTCGCCAAGGCGCGCCCCGAGCTCGTCTTCAACCAGCTCACCGGTGGGTCGAACACCACCGTGTCGACGTACACGCCGGTGCGCGTGGCGGCGGCCATCGCCAAGGGCGCTCTGCTCGACGCCGCCGCGATCGAGCTCGGCTCGGTCGTCGCCTTGCTGAAGTCGAAGAGCGGCGTCATCGAGGCGCCGGACGGCAGCTCGGTGACTTACGGCGAGCTCGCCGCCAAGGCCGCCAGCTCCACGACGAGGCGGGTCGACGTCACGCCGAAGGCGCGCAGCGACTTCGCGGTGATCGGCCGGCCGGTCAACCGCGTCGACGCCCGAGACATCGTGACCGGCAAGAAGCAGTTCACGATGGACCTCGACATCCCCGACGCCCTGCCCACGATGGTGTGCCGGCCGCCGACGCTGAACGGCTCGCCGAGGGCGATCCAGAACGAGGCTGAGGTGCGCGCCATGCCCGGCGTCACCGACATCGCCAAGGTGCCGACCGGCATCGCTGTTCGGGCCGAGACGTTCGGCCAGTGCATCGAGGCGATCCGGGCGATGCGGGTCGACTGGAACGCTGGCACCGTCGAGGGTGAGTCCGACCAGACGATCCTTGCGAAGCTGAAGAAGGCCGAGCTGCCGCTCGCCGTACCCAAGGTGCCGATCCTCGCCAAGACCGTCGAGGCGAAGTTCACCTTCATGTTCCGCAGCAGTGCGGCCCTCGAGCCCTACTGCGCCATCGCCGACGTGAAGCCCGACCGGGCGGAGGTCTGGGCCGGCCTGAAGTCGCCGATCGTGGCGCAGGGCAACATCGCCAAGGCCATCGGCCTCCCGCAGGGCGCCGTGACGGTCAACGTCGTCACCGGAGGCGGGTCGTTCGGCCACAAGCTCTTCGGCGACCACGCGATCGAGGCGGCCCGCATCTCCAAGGCGATGGGCAAGCCGGTGCGCCTGATGTGGCACCGCGCCGACGAGCCGCGCCAGGGCCGCGTGCACCCGATGTGCACCTCGCGCATCCGCGCCACCCACCTCGCCGGCCAGGTGCTGTCGTTCGAGCAGCGGCACACCAGCGTCAGCACCGACTTCAGCCATGGCCTGGGCGAGATGCTCACCGCCATGGCGGCTGAGCTGCCCGGTGGCGTAGGCAACGAGCTCGGCTTCTCGGAGTCGATCTTCACGCTGACGCAGGAGCTGCCCTACAACTTCGGGGTCGTCACGCAGCTGCTCAACGAGACCGACCTGCGTTTCAACACCGGCAGCATGCGCAACATCTACTCACCCGACGTGCGCTGCGCCAACGAGCTCGTCGTCGACCAGCTCGCCAAGGCGATGCGCAAGGACCCGCTCGCGTTCCGCCTCGAGTTCACCAAGTCGAAGCAGGTCCGCGCGGTGCTCGAGAAGGTCGCCGAGGTCGGCAACTGGGGTCGCTCGATGCCTGCCGGTACGGCGCAGGGCATCTCGATCCACAAGGAGTACAAGGGCGCCACGGCCTGCCTGGTCGAGATCGACTGCCGCCCCGAGACCGTCAACCGCCCGATCCGCGAGGGCATCACCGGACCCCGTGTCACGAAGGCCGTGTTCGCGATCGACGCCGGCCTGGTGATCAACCCCAGGGGTCTCGAGGCCCAGATGATGGGCGGCTTCTCCGACGGGCTGGCGCTGGCGCTGACCAGCAGCCTGCACCTCAAGGGCGGGCACTTCCTCGAGGCCAGCTGGGACAACTACTTCTACACGCGGCAGTGGAACATCCCGCCGGAGTTCGAGGTGGTCATCGTGCCGTCCGACTCCGAGCAGCCCGGAGGAGCCGGAGAGGCCGGTGTCGCCGCCTCGATGTCCGCGGTGGCCTGCGCCTATGCCCGCGCGACCGGCACCATGCCGACGAAGTTCCCGGTCAACCACGACAGCCCGCTGCCGTTCGAGATCAAGACGTTCATCCCGCCCGTCCCGCCCGCGCCGACCGACGGCCTCGACTACACGTTCTGACTCGGAGCGAATCAATGCCTCAACACACCTTCATCCTGAACGGCTCGACGACCACGGTCGACGTCGACGACGACGTCCGCCTGCTCTGGGTGATCCGCGACGTGATCGGCCTCAAGGGCCCCAAGTACGGCTGCGGCATCAACGTCTGCAAGGCCTGCACCTCCCACTTCAACGGCAAGGCCTTCAACCCGTGCTCCGTGCGGGTCGCCGACATCGAGCCGACCGATGAGATCACCACGATCGAGGGCCTCGCCGACACCGTCGACGGTGACCTGCACCCGATGCAGGAGGCCTGGCTCGAGTACGACGTCGCGCAGTGCGGCTACTGCCAGCCCGGGCAGATCATGGCGGCCGTCGCCAAGGTCAAGGCGGCCCAGGCGGAGGGCCGCGAGATCACCGACGCCGATCTCGACGAGATCCGCAACGTCTGCCGATGTGGCACCTACACACGTATTCGCCAGGCCATCAAGGCTGGTGCCCGGGCGATGTGACTGATTTCGCGGGGTAGTCCGGGGCAAAATGCACCTCCGGGCCGACTCCGAGGTGCGATCTGCCCCGGACTATCCCGACGGCGTTGCGGGGGTCGTCGAGCCCGCCCGCGCCGCCACCGAGGTCGCCTTCACCGCGCCGTACGTGGTCATCGAGGGTGTGTACGCCGTCCCGCAGGGCTCCGACCGGACCACCCCGGCTGACGTCGACCGGGCAGGAGTGCGCATCGGGGTGAAGAAGGGCTCGGCGTACGCCTCTTCGTGATCCGCACCCTGCGGCACGCCACGCTCGTCCGCGGAGACGAGGGCGTCGACGCTTCCCGCGCTGAGGGGCGCGAGGTCGCGGCCGGCATCCGGCATCCGGCAGCCGCTGAGTGCGTATGTCGACGCGAACCCCGACCTGCGCCTGATCGACGAGCGGTTCATGCAGATCCAGCAGGCGGTCGGCACCACGCTGACGCGTACGCCCGCGACCGTGCAGTTCCTGACCGACGTGGTCGACGAGCTCGAGGCGAGCGGCTTCGTGGCCGACTCGCTGACCCGGTCGGGCCAGACTGCCGACCTTGTCGCTCCGTGACCGGCTAACCAGCGGGTCACAGCCGCGGATCCACCGGCTCGGACTCCAGGGCCAGCACGGCGAACACGGCCTCGTGCACGCGCCACAGCGGCTCCCCGCGGGTGAGCCGTTCGAGCGACTCGAGCCCCAGGGCGTATTCACGCAGCGCCAGGGAGCGCTTGTGGCCGAGGTTGCGATCGCGGAGCCGGGTGAGGTGCTGCGGCTCGGTGTAGTCGGGGCCGTAGATGATCCGCAGGTACTCCCGACCGCGCACCTTGATGCCCGGCTGGGCGAGGCCGCGGCGCGCCCGGCTCAGGTTGGCGAGCGGCTTGACCACCATGCCCTCGCCGCCGTCAGCGGTCATCGACTCCCACCACTCCACGCCGGCCGCGAGAGATGCCGGGTCGCGAGTGTCCACGAGGATGCGCCGCGTCGTACGCACGAGATCGGGTGTGGCCGCCACCAATCGGTCGGCGATGGCGAGGTGCCAGCCGTGGTCACGGTCGTGGTGGGTCCGGCCCTGCGTGGCCAGCAACTGGAAGGGCGCGACACTCACGCCGTCGAGGCCGTCGGTGGGCCAGCAGTAGCGGCGGTACGCCGCGGTGAAGGCCTCGGCGTCGTCGGCGCGCCTGCGCGTGCGGTCGAGGAGGTCGTCGACGTCGACCCCGCGGCCGAGGGCTGTCGCGAGCCCCACCGCCGCGGCGGGCAGCACGTGGCGGGCAGCCGCCCCGACGGCGGCGTACTGGTCACGCAGGAGGTCGCCGGCCTTGGCGGACCAGGGGAGCAGCTCGGTGTCGAGCAGCAGCCAGCCCGTCTCGAACTCGTCCCACAGCCCGGCGTCGTCGATGGCGGCCCGCAGCCGGGCGAGCAGCTGCTCGGTGAGAGCGCGGTCGAAGAACGACCGACCCGTGCGCGTGTAGACAGCGCCCGTCTCGCCACCGGTCGCACCGAAGTGCTTGGTCGCGGCCTCCGCGTCCCGGCACACGAGTACGACGGCCCGCGAGCCCATGTGCTTCTCCTCGCAGATCAGCTCATGGATGCCCGCGTTGTCGAAGGCCGAGAACGCCTCGTCCGGGTGCTCGAGCAGGTCCGCCCGCTGCGACGTGGCCGCAGGCGCCATCGTGGGTGGCAGGTAGGGCATCCAGCGCGGATGCAGGGCGAACCGGCTCATCACCTCGAGCGCTCCGGCGGCGTTCTCCTCGCGGATGGTGATGCGGTCGTGGTTGGCCGTCTCCACGATCCGCTTGCCGAGCACGTCCTCGATGTCGAGCTGGTCGTGGTCGCGGGCCGTGCCGGTCGAAACAGCAGTCGGAAACGGCCTGGCCGGCTCGTACCAGACCTGCTCGGCCACCACCGAGACGACGTCCTTCTCCGGGTAGCGCAGCGCCGTCAGTCGGCCGCCGAAGACACAGCCGGTGTCGAGGCAGAGCGTGTTGTTGACCCACTCCACCTCCGGCGTCGGGGTGTGCCCGTAGAGCACCATCGCCGAGCCGCGGTAGTCGTCGGCCCACGGGTAGCGCACCGGCAGGCCGAACTCGTCGGTCTCGCCCGTCGAGTCGCCGTACAGGGCAAAGCTGCGGACGCGACCGGACGCCCGCCCGTGGTAGGCCTCCTTGAGCCCGGCGTGCGCGACAACAAGCTTGCCGTCGTCGAGCACGAGGTGGGAGACCAGGCCGTAGCAGAACTCGGCGACCTCGCGCCTGAACTCCTCGCTCTCTCGGCCGAGCTGGGCCAGGGTCTCCTCGAGCCCGTGACTGACCTGCACCTGCCGCCCGCCGAGCGCCCTGATCAGCTTGTTCTCGTGGTTGCCGGGCACGCACAGCGCATGGCCGGCGCCGACCATGCCCATCACGAGCCGCAGCACGCCGGGGCTGTCGGGTCCGCGGTCGACCAGGTCGCCCACGAAGACGGCGCGCCGGCCTTCGGGATGGGTGGCGTCGACCGGGCGACCCTCGCTGTCACGCACGAGTGCGTAGCCGAGCTGGTCGAGCAGGGCCTCGAGCTCGGCGCGGCAGCCGTGCACGTCGCCGATGACGTCGAACGGCCCGTGCTGGTCGCGGAAGTCGGTGAGCAGCTTCTCCCGCACGATCACGGCGCCCGCGACCTCCTCGACGCTGCTGAGAACGTGCACCTTGCGGAACCCCTCCTTCGCCAGTCCACGCAGTGAGCGGCGCAGCTGGTCGCGCTGGCGTCGTACGACGCGGGCGCCGAAGTCGCGATCGGGCCGCTCTGCGTTGCGGGCGACGCACACCGACTCGGGCACGTCGAGCACGATCGCGACAGGGAGTACGTCGTGTGCCCTGGCGAGTTCGACCAGGCTGCGCCGGGCCTCGCGCTGCACGTTGGTCGCGTCGACGACGGTCAGCCGACCGGCGGCTAGCCGCTTGCCGGCGATGTAGTGGAGGACGGCGAAGGCGTCGGCCGTCGCACCCTGGTCGTTCTCGTCGTCGGACACCAGTCCGCGACAGTAGTCGCTCGAGATCGCCTCGAACCTGCCGAAGTGGTCGCGCGCGAAGGTGGACTTGCCCGAGCCCGATGCGCCGACGAGGGCGACCAGGCTGAGCTCGGGGATGCCCAGCTCGCTCATGACGCCTCCTGACGGTTTGCGTCGGATCGGCTAAAAACCGCCATCTGTGTCGGTGGCCCGACCTCGGCGTCGTCGTCGCCGATCGGGAGGAACGCGACCGTGTAGCCGGTGCGCTCGCACACCGACCCCGCCCAGGCGGCGAACTCGGCGCGGCTCCATTCGAAGCGGTGGTCCCGGTGCCGCATCGTGCCGGCCGCGAGACCTTCGTAGCGGACGTTGTGCTCGACGTTGGGGGTCGTCACGACGACGGTCCGCGGGCGGGCCTGCCCGAAGACGGTGTCCTCGAGAGCGGGCAGGCGCTCGGGGTCGAGGTGCTCGATGACCTCCATCAGCACCACCGCGTCGTACCCGGCAATGCGCGCGTCGCGGTAGGTGAGCGACGACTGCAGCAGCTTCAGCCGGGCGCGCTGGCTGTCGGGCATCCGGTCCAGGTTGAGCCGTCGCTCGGCGAGCTCGAGAGCACGCGGCGACACGTCGACGCCCAGGATCTCGCTGAACGTCGCGTCCTGGATCAGCTCCCGCAGCAGCGCGCCCTCTCCGCAGCCGAGGTCGACGATGCGCGCCGCGCCCTCCGCACGGAGCACGTCGAGCACGGCCTGCTTCCGTAGGGCAACCAGCGGCAGGCTGCGAGGCGGCTCGTGGGTCTCCTCCGGCTGGTCGTCGACCTCCGTCAACCGTGCGGTCGCCGAGGCGACGTAGTCGCGCTGGTGCGCCAGGTAGCGGCGGGTGATCACCTCGCGGGCGGGGTGGGTCGGCAGCCAGGCGCCGGCCGCGCGGATGAGCTTCTCGACCTCGTCGGACGACACCCAGTAGTGCTTGGAGGTGTCGAGCACGGGCAGCAGGACATAGAGGTGCGACAGCGCCTGGGCGACGGTGAAGCTGCCCGTCAGGAGGAGGTCGACGTAGCGCGAGTCGCCCCACTCGGGCACGGTCACGTCGAGCACGATCGGCATCGCCTCCACCGTCCAGCTCAGCGGCTCGAAGAGCTCGCGCACCAGGTTGGCGCCGCCCACCGATGGCAGCACCGGCACCCGGATCTCCAGCGGGAGCGGCTGGTCGACGAGTTCCGGTCGCGCGTCGCACCGGCCGGCCATGGCCGTGCGGAACACCTTGCCCAGGGCCACGGCGAGCATCGACGACGCGGCGTACGGCCTGTCGTTGACGTACTGGCTGAGCGCGAACGTGTCGCCGCCGTACCTCCGGCCACGCACTAGCGTGATCGGGTCGACCTCCAGCAACAGGGCAACCGTGCACCGCTCGTTGGACGCTTCGGGATAGAAGACGTGGGCGACTCCCGCCGACACCTCGAACTGCTGGGCCCGCTCCGGGTGCTTGTGCAGCAGGTAGCCGAGCCCGGTCGCGTCCGGGGCCGTGGAGGTGAGGGTCAGGTACACCGGCGCCATTGTCCACGAAAGCCACCCGGGAGCTGTTTGACATTCGTCAGCGCCCGGTCTCCAGCCGTACGACGGTGACTCCCGCTGTGGTCGCGGGGTGACTCATGGCCGCCAGGGCCGCGCCGGCGTCGCCGAGTCCGATGACGGCGCCGACGAGCCGGTCCGGCCGCAGTGCGCCGGAGGCCACGAGGTCGAGCATCGCCGGGTAGTCGCGGGCGGACATGCCGTGGGAGCCGTAGATCTCGAGCTCCTTGGCGACCACCACTCCCATCGGCACCGGGGGAGTGGCGTGCTCGCCCAGCAGCAGCCCGACCTGGACGTGCCGGCCGCGCGGGCGCAGCGAGGACACGGCGGCGACGGCCGTGTCGGTGGATCCGACGGCGTCGAGGGAGACGTGCGCGCCGCCGCCGGTGGCGTCGACCACACGTCGTACGGCGTCCGGCCCACCGTCGACGAGCACCTCGGCGCCCAGCTCGGCCGCAAGCTCGAGTGCGGACCCGGACACGTCCACCGCGACGACGCGGGCGCCGAGCTTGCTCGCGATCATCACCGCCGACAGGCCGACACCGCCGCACCCGTGGACCGCCACCCACTCTCCGGGTCGCACCCGACCATGCGTCGTCAGCGCGCGGAAGGCGGTGGCGAAGCGGCATCCCAGCGACGCCGCCGTGACGAAGTCCAGCTTGTCAGGGAGCGGGACGACGTTGAGATCCGCTGCCGGTACGGCGACCAGGTCGGCAAACGAGCCCGGCTGGGTGAACCCGGGTTGCGACTGGTCCGGGCACACCTGGGCGTCACCGGCCGCGCAGTAGTCGCACCGTCCACAGCCGCAGACGAACGGCACGGTCACCCGCTCGCCGACCTGTCGAGTCGTCACCTCCGGACCGACCGCGGCGATGACGCCTGCGAACTCGTGCCCGGGCACCTGCGGCAGTGGCACCGGGTCGTGCCCCTGCCAAGCGTGCCAGTCGGACCGGCACACGCCGGTGGCACGGACCTCGATGAGTACGCCGTCCGCCGGGCACTCGGGCGCCGGGATGTCGACGAGGGTCGGTGTCGCGCCGTACGCGTCGTACCGGACTGCCTGCATGCGGGCGATCCTAGGGAGTGGGCTCAGCGCGGGCTGCCCAGCCGAACACGGACCGCGCCTCCAGCGCAGGCGATGACCACCATTCCTCCCAGCAGTGTCGTCGCAGTGAGGCGCTCACCGAGCAGCAGGGCTGCCCAGGTGATGCTCATGACCGGCTGGACGAGCTGCACCTGGCTGACCTGCGCCATCGGCCCGATGGCAAGCCCCCGGTACCAGGCGAAGAAGCCGAGGAACATGCTGACCACGCCCAGGTAGCTGAACGCCGCCCACTGCGCCGGTGTCCCGTCGGGCGGCTGCCCCACCGCTGAGACGAGCGCGAGCGCTGACATCAGCGGAGCGCAGACGACCAGGGCCCAGGACACGGTCTGCCAGGCGCCCAGCTCGCGGGCGAGCAGGCCGCCTTCGGCGTACCCGATGGCTGCGGCGACGACTGCGCCGAACAGCATCAGGTCGGCCCAGTGCAGCTGACCCAGCCCGCCGGACTGCAGGGACGCGAAGGCCAGCGCGGCAAGCGCGCCGATGCCGGCGGCTACCCAGAAGACGCGCGGCGGGTGCTCGTGCCCGCGCAGGACGGCCATCACGGCCGTCGCGGCCGGCAGGACGCCGATGACCACGGCGCCGTGGCTGGCCGGGGCGGTGGTGAGGGCGAACGACGTCAGTAGCGGGAACCCGACGACGATGCCGGCGCCTACCACGGCCAGCCTGGCCCACTGGGCACCGTGAGGCAGCGTTTGCCGGGTGACGGCGAGTGCCAGGACAGCCAGCAGCGCAGCCACGACCGCCCGGCCCGAGCCGATGAACAGGGGAGAGAGGCCGCCCACCGCGACCCGCGTGAACGGGACGGTGAAAGAGAAGGCCGCCACGCCTAGCAGGCCCCACCACAGGCCGGACGCCGCCGGGGCCGATATCGCCGGGCGTATTGGAGCGATAGCGCTACTGTTCTCTCTCATGGACGACGATAGCAGTACGCGGATCGCCACGGGCTTGCGGACGTGGATGCGTACGGCGGCCCCGGGCGCTCAGCTGCCCTCGACGCGGGAGCTGGTCGCCCAGCACCAGGCGAGCCCCGTGACCGTGCAGCGAGCGTTGCGCACTCTGACCGGCGAGGGCCTGATCGAGAGCCGGCCCGGCGTGGGCACCTTCGTCCGGGCAGTGCGCACCGCCCGGCCGGCCGACTACGGCTGGCAGACCGCGGCGCTGCGGTCACCTCCGACGCGCATCCAGTCGATGCCCTCCGCCATGCGGACCGCGCCGAACGACGTCATCGCCCTCCACGCCGGCTATCCCGACCGCGAGCTGTTGCCGGAGCGCTTGGTCCGCTCGGCACTCACGCGCGCCGCCCGGGGTGACGCAGCCCTGGGACGGTCACCCGCGGCCGGCCTGCCAGAGCTGCAATCCTGGTTTGCCCACGAGCTCGGCTCCGCGACACCGGTCGGCGTCACCCCACCCACGCCCAGCGATGTCGTGGTGCTCCCGGGCAGCCAGAGCGGCCTGAGCTCGATCTTCCGTGCCCTGGTCGCGGCGGGGCAGCCACTGCTGGTGGAGTCACCGACGTACTGGGGAGCCATCCTGGCCGCGCAGCAGGCAGGCGTCCGCATCGTGCCCGTGCCCAGCGGACCCTTCGGTCCCGACCCTGATGAGCTGGCACGCGCCTTCGGGGAGACCGGTGCCCGGGTCCTGTACGCACAACCCAACTACGCCAACCCCACCGGGGCGCAGTGGCCGACCACGCTGCACGCGCAGGTCCTCGACGTGGTGCGCGCACACGGGGCGTTCCTGGTCGAGGACGACTGGGCACACGACTTCGGCATCACCACCACGGCCACCCCCGTGGCCGCCCACGACGACTCCGGTCACGTGATCTACCTGAGGTCGCTGACCAAGAGCGTGTCGCCGGCCATCCGCGTGGCCGCGGTCATCGCCCGAGGACCCGCCCGCGACCGGATCCTCGCCGACCGCGGCGCCGAGTCGATGTACGTCAGCAGCATGCTCCAGGTGGCCGCGCTCGACGTGGTCACCCAACCGGGCTGGCGCACGCACCAGCGCAGCCTGCGCGAACAGCTCCGGTCGCGTCGCGACCTCCTCGTGAATGCCGTGCGGGAACACGCACCCCGGGCAGGCATCGAGCACGTGCCGTCAGGAGGCCTGAACCTCTGGGTGCGCCTTCCCGACGGGACCGACGTCGGCCGGCTCGCCCAGGACTGCGAGAGGGCGGGGCTCGTCATCGCCCCGGGTGGCGAGTGGTTCCCGGCCGAACCGGCCGGACCGTTCGTACGTCTCAACTACGCCGGACCCAACCCCTCCGCGTTCCCCTCGGGCGCACGCATCCTCGGCCAGGCACTCGGGTGAGCGGATTGGATGTCGCGGCGGGCTGATCCGGCCAGGTGAGTGAGTCCCGGTCAGGCGTCGATGACCACGGTGATGATCAGCGGACTACGGCGGAACGCCCGGTGCGACCAGCGGCCGATGTCGCGACTGAGCATCTTCTCCAGCTGGTGCGGGTCTCCGATGCCTTCTGCAGCAGCTCGCGCCAAGGTGCGCTCGATGACCTGGATGGCGGGATCGAACGTCGTGGGCTCGTGGGCGAACCCGCGGACGAGGAAGTCGGGGCGGTCGGCGAGCTCCCCGGTGTCGGCGTCGACGATCGCCAGCACGGTGACCACGCCTTCTTCGGCCAGGGTGCGGCGGTCCTTGAGGTGGGCCTCGGTGGCTCCGCCTACGGTCTGGGCATCGACGTAGATGTTGCCGGCCTGGACCTTGCCGGTGATCTTGGCGTGACCGTTCACCAGGTCGACCACGACGCCGTCCTCCGCGATGACGACGTGGTCGGGGTCGATCCCGGTGCTGATGGCGAGATCGGCGTTGGCGCGAAGGTGACGCCACTCTCCGTGGACCGGCATCACGTTGGCCGGCGCGATGATGTTGTAGCAGTAGACGAGCTCGCCGGCGCTCGCATGCCCCGAGACATGGACCTTCGCGTTGCCCTTGTGGACGACGTTCGCACCCCAACGGGTCAGGCCGTTGATGACGGTCGAGATGGCGTTCTCGTTGCCGGGGATCACCGAGCTCGCCATCAGGATCGTGTCGCCCTCGCCGACTCGGATCTTGTGGTCCCGGCTGGCCATGCGTGAGAGCGCGGCCATCGGCTCTCCCTGGGAGCCGGTGCAGATCAACGTCGCCTTGTTGGCGGGCATCTTCTCGAGGTGTTCGAGGCTGACGATCAGACCCTCGGGCACGCGGAGGTAGCCGAGGTCCCCGGCGACGCCCATGTTCCGGACCATCGATCGCCCGACGAAGGCGACCTTGCGCCCGTGAGCTGCGGCTGCGTCGAGCACCTGCTGGATGCGGTGCACGTGGCTCGCGAAGCTGGAGACGATGATGCGGCGAGGGGCGTCCCGGAAGACCTTCTCGATGGCCGGGCCCAGGTCGCGCTCCGCGGTGGTGAAACCGGGAACCTCTGCGTTGGTCGAGTCGACGAGGAAGAGGTCAACGCCCTCGTCCGCGAGACGTGCGAACCCGCGCAGGTCGGTGATCCGGCGGTCCAGTGGGAACTGGTCCATCTTGAAGTCGCCGGTGTGCAGGACGAGGCCCGCACCGGTACGGATGGCAACGGCCAGACCATCGGGGATGGAGTGGTTGACGGCAAGGAACTCGCACTCGAAACCGCCCAGCTGGGAGCGGTCTCCTTCCTTGACCTCCTGGAGCACCGGCACGATGCGGTGCTCCTTGAGCTTCTCCTTGATCAGGGCGAGCGTGAGCCGGGATCCCACCAGCGGGATGTCGGGCCGCTCGCGCAGCAGGTACGGCACACCGCCGATGTGGTCCTCGTGGCCGTGGGTGAGGACCACTGCGGCGACCTTGTCCAGCCGATCGCGGATCCAGCCGAAGTCCGGCAGGATCACGTCGACGCCGGGCTGGTGCTCCTCGGGGAAGAGCACCCCGCAGTCCACGATCAGCAGCGAGCCGTCGTACTCGAAGACGGTCATGTTGCGACCGATCTCGCCGAGGCCGCCCAGACCGACGACCCTGAGCCCACCCTTCGGGAGCTTGGGGGGCTTCTGCAGCTCGGGGTGCGGATGACTCACGGTGTGTCCGTTCGGTTGTGGAAGTGACGGTGCGGCCGGTTCGACCCGGTCACACGGTCACACGGTAGAGGCTTCCGGGGCCATGTCCGGCACCAGCCCTGGCAGTACCTTTACGTTGTAAGTCGCCTTACTCCGTAAGGCGATGCGCTCATATGCCTGCCAGGGAGACTCCCTGGACATGCACCTCCTGAAGCTGCGCCGAGACACAGGCCGCCGGCCCGCGGCCTGCGGATGACACCTAGGGTTCACGGACGGCGCGAGGTGCCCCACAGTCTCGATGGGCTTGGGGAGAATCGGGAAGCTGGTGAGAATCCAGCACAGGACCCGCTGCGGTGACCTGGACGTGGATCCAGGAAGTCCGAAGACCGGCCTCGCGGCCTCGCACGCCCGCACCTCCGCGGGCGCGCTCGAGTCAGGCAGAGTGAGCGGGAGCCCCTAATGCCAGCGCAGGAAGAAACCCCTCGTGACACCCGTGCACCCGGATCCGCTCGCGGCGCGGACCACCGGGGACTCCAGATCGACGTGGTGGATGCACGCGTGTTGGTGCTGGGTGGTGACGAGCTCGCCGCCGTGGAAGTGGCGCGCCTGCTCAGTGCGGGAGCGCACGTGACCGTGCATGCCGCCCGGGTTAGTGCCTATGTGGAGGACCTCGCTGCCCGGGGCTTGGTCACCTGGGTCAGGCGTGAGGCGGGGCCGGAGGACGTTGCGGCGGCAGACCTGACACTGCGGCCCCGCCGCCGCTCACAACCGGTCCCTGACGGACTGGGCGACTGGCGAGGCCAGGGGCGGGTCACGCTGGTGGGCGGGGGACCGGGGGCGGTCGACCTGGTGACGGTCGCGGGCCGGGACGCCATCGCGGATGCAGACGTGGTGGTGATCGACCGGCTCGCGCCGTGGGAGGCCTTGACCTGGGCCCGGCCAGACGCGGAAATCGTCGACGTGGCCAAGATCCCCTTCGGTCGTTCGACCAGCCAGGAGGAGATCAATCGCATCCTGGTTGACCGGGCTCTGGCGGGTCAGCACGTGGTTCGCCTCAAGGGCGGCGATTCCTTTGTCTTCGGTCGTGGCCTCGAAGAGCTGGAGGCGTGCCGCGAGGCCGGCGTACCGGCCCGGGTGATCCCCGGAGTCACCTCGAGCATCGCGGTTCCGGAGGCCGTCGGCATTCCGGTGACCCACCGGGGACTGACGCAGGGCTTCACGGTCGTGTCCGGCCATGTTCCGCCCGGTCACCCGGACTCGACCCTGGACTACGCCGCGCTTGCCCGTTGCGGCACCACTCTGGTGTTCCTCATGGGCGTGGGCACGCTGGAGGCGATCACCGCCGAGTTGTGTGCGGTGGGCATGGATCCGTCTACCCCGACGGCCGTCATCACCGACGGCACCCATCCCCACCAACGAGTCGTCACCGCGTCTCTGGCCGCGATCGCGGCGGTGGCTCACGACTCCGGGATCCGGGCTCCAGCGGTGGTCGTCATCGGCCAGGTTGTCTCGCTGCGGAGGACGTCGTGAACGACGATGTGACCGCACCCGTGGTGCTCGTCGGCATGTCAGTGCGGGAGGTCCAGGCGCGCAACCTGCTGCACGAGGTCGCCCACGAGCACCGTGCCACTGTCGCCTTCCTGCAGATGGGCGACCCCTCGGTCTCTTCGGAGCTGACGAGGCTCGCTGATCTTGGTGCGGAGCGGGTCGTCCTCGTGGGTGTCAGTCTCGGCAGCCTCGCACCAGCGGCCTCGTGGCTGCGCCGCATCGCCGGCCACTGGCTGCGCCAGCGTCCGGGGCGCCGCCCCGTCGTCGAGGTGGCCACCCGCCTGGCCAACGAGCCGGCGCAGGTGCTCGAGGTGCTACGTCTGCTCAGACCGGTGACGGGCACTGAGGCAGGCCTCGAGTCCGCCGCCTGGGAGGACGTGCCCGGGCATCGCCACCAAGTGCTGGTCTGTCGCGGTCCACGCTGCACGGCCTTGGGGTCCGACCGGACCGCCGAGGCGGTGATCCTCGAGCTGATGCGGCTGGGCCAGACGGACGACGACGTGCTCATCACCCACACCGGTTGCCAGTTCCCCTGCAACCACGCGCCGGTAGTCAGCGTCCAGCCTGACGACGTCTGGTACGGCGACGTAGATCCCGACGCCGCCCGGCAGATCACTGCTGAGCACCTCGTGGGAGGCCGTCCTGTCGAGTCCGTCCGGCTGCCCAGGAGCAGGCGCACAGGCAGGTGACCAGCCGCTCGTCTAGGGTAGGGACCGAAAGTCTCGTGGAACAGGAACCCGGTCGATTCCGGGGCGGTTCCGCCACTGTGATGCCGGACCAGGTCCCACCTGGCCGGCTCAGCCAGACACTGGCCACGGGACCTCCGCCGACGAGGGGCGAGAACCCCCTGGGAGAAACATGAAGATCGCGCTGCTGTCCACCTCCGACACCGACCTGCTCTCGGCCCGCGCGTCGGGGGCCGACTACGTCTGGGCCAACCCGTCGCGGCCTGGCCACCAATCGATGGCCGAAGTCATCGAGGGTGCCGACCTGGTGGTCGGCCGGATCCTGGGTTCCCCCCAGGACCTGTGCTCGGGGTTCGCCCGCATCCGGGACGCCGGGATGCCCATTGTGGTGCTGGGCGGCGAGCAGCAGCCCAGCGCTGAGCTGATGGAGATGTCGTCGGTGCCGATCGGCGTCTGCGCCGAGGCCCACCGCTACCTCGCCGAGGGCGGCCCGACCAACCTCGCCCAACTGCACGCATTCCTCTCCGACACCGTGCTCTTGACCGGGGAGGGGTTCGAGGCGCCGGCCGAGATCCCGGCTTGGGGCATTCTGGAGCGCCCATCGGCTCCGTCGGATGCGGGTCTGCCCCGCGTGGGCGTGCTGTTCTACCGCGCCCACCAGGCCAGCGGGAACACCGCCTTCGCCCACGCCCTGGCCGATGCCGTCGACGCCACGGGCGAGGCGGTGGGCGTACCGATCTTCTCGTCATCGCTGCGCGCCGCCCCCGACTCCTTGTACGACGCCCTGGGCGCGCTCGACGCCCTGGTCGTCACCGTGCTCGCCGCCGGGGGAAGCCAGCCCGCCACGGCCAGCGCCGGTGGGGAGGACGAAGCCTGGGACGTGCAGCGGATGGCCGCACTCGACATCCCCATCCTGCAAGGGCTCTGCCTCACGAGCAGTCGTACCGAGTGGGAGGGTTCCGCCGACGGCGTGACGCCGCTCGACTCAGCGAGCCAGATTGCCATCCCCGAGTTCGACGGCCGCATCATCACCGCGCCGTTCTCCTTCAAGGAGATCGACCAGGACGGCCTGCCGCGGTACGTCGCCGACCCCGAGCGGTGCGCGCGCGTGGCCGGCATCGCGGTCAACCACGCCCGGCTCCGCAAGATCCCCACCTCCGAGCGGAGGGTCGCGCTGATGCTATCGGCGTACCCGACCAAGCACTCGCGCGTGGGCAACGCGGTCGGCCTGGACACGCCGGTCTCCACAATCCGGCTGCTGCGCAGGATGCGCGACGAGGGCTACGACCTCGGCCAACCGGGCGCGATCCCCGGGCTCGACGAGGACGACGACACAGTCGCCGGCGACACCCTGATCCACGCACTGATCGCGGCCGGAGGCCAGGACGAGGAGTGGCTGACCAGCGCCCAGCTCACTGACGCGCACGTGCGGATCACGAAGGCCGATTACGACGCCTGGACCAGCGACGTGCCGTCGACGCTGATGGGGGACATAGTCGAAACGTGGGGTGAGGCGCCGGGAACCCTGTTCGTGAACGAGGACGGCGCGATCGTGCTTGCCACGATCACGGCCGGCAACATCGTGCTGCTGATCCAGCCGCCGCGCGGCTTCGGCGAGAACCCCGTGGCGATCTACCACGACCCCGACATGGCGCCGTCGCACCACTACCTCGCGGCGTACCGCTGGCTGGAGCGGGGCTTCGGGGCGCACGCCGTCGTGCACCTCGGCAAGCACGGGTCGATGGAGTGGCTGCCGGGAAAGAACGCCGCGCTGTCCGCCGACTGCGCGACGGACGCGGCGATCTCCAACATGCCGCTGATCTACCCGTTCCTGGTCAACGATCCGGGCGAGGGCGCCCAGGCCAAGCGGCGGGCGCACGCGACGATCGTCGACCACCTGATCCCACCGATGGCTCGCGCCGAATCGTACGGTGACATCGCCAGGCTCGAGCAGCTTCTCGACGAGCACGCGAACATCGCAGCCATGGACCCTGCCAAGCTGCCGGCAATCCGTGGGGAGATCTGGCAGCTGATGCACGCCGCGGAGATGCACCGCGACCTGGGCCTCGACGAGCGGCCGGACGACGAGACGTTCGACGACTTCATCCTGCACGTCGACGGCTGGCTGTGCGAGATCAAGGACGCCCAGATCCGCGACGGGTTGCATGTCCTCGGCCAGGCGCCAGCAGGGGAGGCACGGGTCAACCTGGTGCTGGCGATCCTGCGTGCTTCCCAGGTGTGGGGCGGGCAGTCCGCGGCGGTTCCTGGCCTGCGCGCAGCTCTCGGGCTCAAGGAGAACGCGGAAGCAGCCGCCACGGTCGACGCGATCGAGCGGCAGGCCCGTGCTCTGGTCCAGGGGATGGAGGACGCCGCGTGGTCCCCGGAGGCCGCGCAGGGCCTGCACGACGACCCCCAGGTGCAACAGGTGCTCCAGTTCGCGGCCACCCAGGTCGTGCCGCGACTGAGCCGGACGACCGACGAGCTCGACGCCGTCCTGCACGCGCTCGACGGCGGATTCGTGTCGGCGGGGCCGTCAGGTTCGCCCCTGCGCGGGCTGGTCAACGTGCTCCCGACCGGCCGCAACTTCTACACCGTCGACCCCCGTGCCGTGCCGTCCCGGCTGGCCTGGCAGACCGGGCTGGCGATGGCGGAGAGCCTGGTGCAGCGCTACCTCGACGACACCGGCGGTTACCCGGAGTCGGTGGGACTCAGCGTGTGGGGTACGAGCGCGATGCGCACGAGTGGCGACGACGTGGCCGAGGTCCTCGCCCTGCTGGGTGTCCGGCCGGAATGGGATGAGGCGTCGCGTCGAGTCAGCGACCTGCACGTCGTACCGCTGGAGGAGCTGGGTCGTCCGCGCATCGACGTCACCGTCCGGATCTCCGGCTTCTTCCGGGATGCCTTCCCCCACGTGGTGGCCATGCTCGACGACGCCGTCAAGCTGGTGGCCGGGCTGGAGGAGCCGCTCGACCGGAACTTCGTGCGCGCACACGCGCAGGCCGACCTGGCCGAGCACGGTGACGAACGCCGCGCCACGACGCGCATCTTCGGCTCGAAGCCCGGGTCGTACGGCGCCGGCATCCTGCAGCTCGTCGAGTCGGGGAGCTGGCGTGACGACAAGGACCTGGCCGAGGTCTACACGGCCTGGGGCGGCTTTGCCTACGGGCGCGGACTGGACGGCGCTCCCGCCGCCGACGACATGCGGGCCAACTATCGGCGCATCAAGGTGGCGGCGAAGAACATCGACACCCGTGAGCACGACATCGCCGACTCCGACGACTACTACCAGTACCACGGAGGCATGGTCGCGACGGTCCGGGCGCTGACCGGGTCCGACCCGAAGGCCTACATCGGCGACTCGACCACGCCGGACGCCGTGCGAACACGCACCCTGCAGGAGGAGACCAACCGCGTCTTCCGGGCCCGCGTCGTCAACCCGCGGTGGATCAGCGCAATGCAGCGGCACGGCTACAAGGGCGCCTTCGAGCTGGCCGCCACAGTCGACTACCTGTTCGGCTTCGACGCGACGGCGGGCGTGGTGCACGACTGGATGTACGCCAGCCTGGCGAAGGAGTACGTCCTCGACGAGACCAACCAGGCATTCATGCGGCAGTCCAACCCGTGGGCGCTGCGCGGCATCGTGGAGAAGCTGCACGAGGCGATCGACCGAGGGCTGTGGGCCGAGCCCGATCCGGACGTGGTCGCCGCGATGCAGGCGGTCTACCTGGATTTCGAGGGGGACCTCGAGGACCGTCACGGTGGCTGACGGGACACGGCGGGTTCGGCTCATCGGGGTGGGGCCGGGTGATCCCGAACAGGTGACTCTGGAGGCCGTGCGCGCGATGCGGGAGGTGAGGTTCTTCGTCGTCTCCGACAAGTCACCTCGCGGAGGGATGCCCGACCCTCTGGTCAACGCACGCGAGCGGCTGCTCGACCGGCACCTCGAGGCGTCACCCGTCATCGTGCGGGTCGAGGACCCCGAGCGCGACCGGCACCCGGACCGTACGGCGTCGGCTGACGACTACGCCGCCGTGGTCGCGTCCTGGCACGCCGCGCGGGCCGAGGCCTTCGAGCAGGCGCTGCTCGACAACGAGGGCGATGCGGGCTTCCTGGTCTGGGGCGACCCGGCCTTCTACGACTCCACGATCCGCGTTGTCGAGCAGGTCCGCGCCCGCGGCAACGTGGCCTTCGAGATCGATGTCGTCCCCGGCATCTCCAGCCTCCAGTTGCTCGCCGCCCGGCACGCGATCATGCTTCACGAGGTCGGCGAGCCGCTCCACGTCACCACCGGCCGGCGCCTGCGCGAGGCAGTCGAGGCCGGCCAGCGCAACATCCTGGTGATGCTCAACCGCGAGATCGACGTCGCAGGCCTCGAGGACTGGCAGATCTGGTGGGGCGGCAACCTCGGCACGCCGAGCGAGGAGCTCGTCTCCGGGCGCGTCGGGGACGTGCTCGACCGGATCGCGCAGGCACGCGAGCGGGCAAGGGCGGCGGCGGGCTGGGTGATGGACGTCTATCTCGTACGCGGTGCCGCGCCGTCGCGGGAGGCACGGCCGTGACGCTGCCCGACCGCGGCGCCAGCGAGAGGCACTTCTCGTGAGTTCGGGCATCGACGGCGGCACCCTGCCCACTGGGCTGATGCCGCACCGCCTCGGACGGGTCCCGCGCGGACGAGGGCTGCGCGGATGAGCGCGCTGCTGGTCGCCGGCACCACCTCCGACGCGGGCAAGAGCATCGTCACGACGGGCCTGTGCCGGGCGTTCGCGAGGCGCGGGATATCGGTGGCGCCGTTCAAGTCGCAGAACATGAGCAACAACTCGATGGTCACCCGCGACGGCGCCGAGATCGGCCGCGCGCAATGGGTGCAGGCGCTCGCGGCGCGCGCCGAGCCCGAAGCCGCGATGAACCCGGTGCTGCTCAAGCCCGGCAGCGATCAGCGTAGCCACGTGGTCGTGATGGGCCGGCCCGCCGGCGAGGTCAGCGCCCGTGACTTCGTCGACGGGCGGCGCCACCTCGCCGCCGCGGCGTACGACGCCTTCGACGACCTCTCCTCCCGCTTCGACCTGGTCGTCGCAGAAGGTGCCGGCAGCCCGGCGGAGATCAACCTGCGGCAGAGCGACTACGTGAACATGGGGCTTGCTCGGCACGCGGACCTCCCGGTCATCGTGGTCGGGGACATCGACCGAGGTGGTGTGTTCGCGGCGATGTTCGGCACCGTCGCCCTGCTGGAGCCGGCTGACCAGCGGCTGGTCGCGGGCTTCGTCGTGAACAAGTTCCGCGGTGACGAGTCCCTGCTCGCGCCGGGACTTCGCTCGCTGGAGGAGCTGACCGGACGCCGGGTGTTCGGCACCCTGCCGTGGCAACCCGACCTGTGGCTGGACTCCGAGGATGCGCTCGACCTGGCCGGGCGACGGGTTGGTGAGGGCGCCGCACTCAAGGTCGCAGTGGTGCGGTTGCCACGGGTCAGCAACTTCACCGACGTCGACGCACTCGGGCTCGAGCCGGGGCTCGACGTCGTCTTCGTCACCGACCCGCGGGCGCTGGACGATGCAGACCTCGTGGTCCTGCCCGGCACCCGCTCGACCATCGCCGACCTCACCTGGTTGCGAGCGCGGGGGCTCGACCGGGCCGTCCTCGCCCACGCCGGGAAGGGCCGACCGGTGCTCGGCATCTGCGGCGGATTCCAGATGCTCGGGCAAGAGATCGCCGATCCACACGGCGTCGAAGGCATTGCCGGCGCCGTCGTCGAGGGGCTCGGACTCCTCGACGTACGCACGGAGTTCGCCGCCGAGAAGGTGCTGCGGCTCCCGGTCGGTGACGGACTGGGCGTTCGGGCGACGGGGTACGAGATCCACCACGGGCGCACGGTGCGGGGATCCGGCGAGGAGTTCCTCGGTGGTGCCCGTTGCGAGGCCGTCTTCGGGACCATGTGGCACGGCAGCCTGGAGGGCGACCCGTTCCGTTCGGCTTTCCTGACCGACGTCGCTGCCGCAACCGGTCGTGCGTGGGAGCCCAGCGAGGTCAGCTTCGCGGCGGCGCGTGAGCGCCGGCTAGATCTGCTCGGCGATCTGGTCGAGCAGCACCTCGACGTGGACGCTCTGCTGGCCCTGGCCCGCGACGGTGCTCCGGACCTGCGCGTGCTCCCGCCAGGGGTGCTGTCGTGACCGTCCTCCTGCTTGGCGGCACCGGGGAGGCCCGGGACCTCGCGGCCGCCCTCGTCGCGGACGGCGTGGTCGTCGTGTCGTCGCTGGCCGGTCGGGTGAACCGTCCGCGGCTGCCCGTGGGCGAGGTCCGGTCAGGTGGCTTCGGCGGTGCCGACGGCCTGCGGGAGTGGGCGCTGGGAAACCACGTGACGGCGGTCGTGGACGCCACCCATCCTTTCGCCGCCATGATCTCGACCAACGCGTCCGTGGCTTGCAGCGGGACGCTGCCGTTGCTCCGGTTGCAACGGCCCGGTTGGTCGTCGCGCCCCGGCGCCTCGGCCTGGCACTGGGTCGACGACCACGCCGAGGCGGCTCGTAGGACCGCAGACCTGGGTGAGCGCCCGTTCCTGACGATCGGCCGCCAGTCGCTGGGCCACTTCGTGGCGCCGCTCGTCGAGGCAGCAGTGCTGGCGCGGGTAGTGGACCCGCCGGAGATCGCGTTGCCCACGGCTTGGCGCGTGGTGTTGGGACGTGGGCCCTACACGCTCGAGGGGGAGCAGGCGGCGATGTGCGACCACCGCGCCGACGTCCTCGTCACCAAGGACTCGGGAGGCACCCAGACGGAGGCCAAACTGGACGCTGCCGAGATCCTGGGCGTGCCCCTCGTCGTCGTACGCCGCCCGGCCCCGCCGGCCGGTGTCGAGACCGTCGACGACGTCGCTGCCGCCGTGGACTGGCTGCGGGGCCAGCGATGAAGGTATTGGTTACCGGCGGGGTCCGCTCAGGCAAGTCACGCCACGCGGAGGGGCTGCTCGACGCCCACCCCGCCGTCACGTACGTCGCCCCTGGCCCGACCACCGACGAGGACTCCGACCCCGACTGGGCGGAGCGCATCGCCGCGCACAGGTCTCGACGGCCCGCGAGCTGGACCACCCTCGAGAGCCGCGACCTTGCCGCTGCGCTGACCACCCCGGGGCCTGTGCTCGTCGACTGCCTCGGCACCTGGCTCACTGCCGTGCTCGACGACGAGGGGGCCTGGGAGCGTCCGGGCGCGCAGGTGCACGCGTTCGTCGAGACCCGCCTCTCCGCAGCGGTCGCCGAGCTCCGGCGAGCGACCGGACCCGTGGTGCTCGTGACCAACGAGGTAGGCCTCGGAGTCGTGCCGGCGCACCGCTCGGGCCGGGTGTTCCGCGACCTGCTCGGGCTCACCAGCCAGCGATTCGCGGCAGAGTGCGACGAGGTGCACCTGGTGGTCGCCGGACGAGTGCTGGTGCTCTGAGCCTCGGCGGCTGCCGCCCGAGCGGGCGACGCCCTCCGCAGGCCAGCGAGAGCAGCACCGCAACGAGTGCCGAGGCTGTGTCGACGCGCCGGGCCAGGTCCAGCGCCCGGGCGACGTCGTACGGCGCGGGCGGGCGGCCAGATCCGAGCTCCTGGCGGTGTTCGATCCGGTCGCCGTAGGTGTTGGACCCGCCTAGCCGCAGGCCGAGTGCTCCGGCGAACGAAGCCTCGACCGGGCCGGCGTTGGGGCTGGGATGGCCGGCGGCGTCGCGTCGCCAGGCCTCGAGCGCCCCGCGCGGGTCTGGTCCGAGCGCCGCTGCGAGGAGAGCGGTCAGCCGGGCACCGGGGAGGTTGAGCAGGTCGTCGAGCCTGGCGGAGGCCCAGCCGAACTCGTCGTAGCGCTCGTTGCGGTGGCCGACCATCGCGTCCAGGGTGTTCGCTGCCCGGTAGCCGAGGAGCCCGGGCACACCGGCCAGGCCACCGAGCACCAGCGGGGCGACGACGGCGTCGGACGTGTTCTCTGCGACCGACTCGACGACGGCACGCGCGATCTCGTCGGCGTCGAGGGTGCGCGTGTCACGACCGACGAGGTGGGTGAGCTGCCGGCGCGCCTCGGGTAGCCGACCCTGCTCCAGCAGCGTCGAGACCGCCCGCCCCTCACGCTCGAGCGAGGATCCGCCGAGCACGACCCAGGTCGAGGCGGCGGTGACAAGGACGTGCAGGCCGGGTCGACCGAGGGTCAGGCGCTCGGCGACCAGCCCAGCCGTGACCGCGGCGCCGACGAGCACGCCGTTGTGGGCGAGCCCCCGCCCCCGCGTCGGCCGGTACAACCGGGACTCCAGGCCCGCCGCGATCGTGCCGAACCCGGCGACCGGGTGGAAGCGTCGGGGGTCGGCCACGAGGCGGTCGGCGACCACGCCGAATGCCAGGCCGGCAGCCCGGGAGAAAGCACGGCTCATGCGAGCGTCACCAGCAGGGCTGCCAGACAGAGCTCGATGGCCGCACCGTAGACGTCGCCGGTCACGCCTCCGAAGCGGAGAACGGCCCGCCGTAGGAGCACCAGGACGACGGCGACGGCGACCACGACCGCGATCGGGGCGCGCCACCAATCACCACCCGTCCACGCGACGAGGCCGGCGGTGAGGACCGTGACCAGCCCCCACCCCAGCACGGTCGCGCTGCGGGGGACCGACCCGGCGTAGTCGCCGCCCAGGCCGTCGGTCCGGGCACCCGGGACACCTGCCGCACAGGTCAGCAGCAGCGCGCAGCGCGAGGCACAGACGAGGACTCCGGCCAGGACCGCGCCCTCCGTCGCGGTGACGATCGAGGCGAACGCGGCGGCCTGCAGCCCCAGCACGAGAAGCACTGCCGCGCCGCCGGCCGGCCCGGACGTACCCGTGCGCATCACGGCCAGGGACCGCTCGCGGTCGTAGGACACAGTCAGTCCGTCGACGGTGTCCGACAGGCCGTCCACGTGGAAGGCCCGGCTGCCCAGCACGAGCGTCCCGACACACAGGAGCCCGATGACGAGCGGGGGGAGCCCGGCCGCCTGCCCGAGCCCGCCGACGGTCGCCACCGCGAGGCCGAGCGGGAGCACGGCCAGGGAGGCCAGCAGCATGGCCGCCCGGGCAACGCCGCGGTCGACGCCGCGCGGGGGAGCGACGCGCACCACGGTCAGCATCCCGACTGCGAGCCGCCAGCCGTCACGCATCCGGCATGAGCTCCGAGAGCAGGGCGACGTCACGGAGAACGGCCACGGCACTGCGCAGCACGGGTACGGCGGCCACAGCCCCGCTACCCTCGCCCAACCGCATGCCGAGGTCGAGCACTGGCTCGAGCCCCAGCTTGGACAACGCCAGTGACTGCGCCGGCTCGGTGGAGCGGTGTCCCGCGGCGAACCAGGCGACGGCGCCAGGGGCAATCCGCTCCGCGGTCAGCGCGCAGGCCACCGACATCAGGCCGTCGAGCAGCACCGGGACTCCCGACGCTGCGGCCTCGATGAGGTAGCCGGTGGTCGCCGCCAGATCGGCGCTGCCGAGGGCGGTCAGTGCCGCCATCGGGGCGTCGGTGCGGTCCCGGACCCGCGCGAGCGCCAAGTCGATCAGCTGCTGCTTGTGGGCCAGGGCGGCGTCGTCGACGCCCGTGCCTCGGCCGGTGACCTCGGAGGCGGGGAGGCCGAGCGCGACGGCGATCAGGGCTGCGGCCGGCGTGGTGTTGCCGATGCCCATGTCGCCGCTGAGCAGCAGCTGGGCGCCGGCTGCCACCTCCTCGCGCGCCACCGTGCGACCGACCTCGAACGCCTGCGACGTCTGCTCGACGTCGAGCGCGTCCTCGAGGTGGATCGCGCCGCTGCCGCGGGTCACCTTGTGCGCGGTGACGGCGGCCGGCACGCCGGCGAGGTCGTCGTCGACGCCCAGGTCGAGCACCCGCACGTGCACGCCGTGGGCTGCGGCCAGGGCCGAGACCCCGGCCCGGCCGGCTACGAAGGTGCGCACCATCGCAGCGGTGATCTCGGGCGGGTACGCAGAGACGCCGTGGGCGGCGACCCCGTGGTCGCCTGCGAAGATCACCAGCCGGACGTCGTCGAGCGGGGTCGGCGGCACGGCACCCTGGGTGCTCGCCAGCCAGACCCCGAGTTCGCCGAGACGGCCGAGTGCACCGGCAGGCGTGGCCAGCCCGGCGAGCCGCGCGGTTGCCAGGGCGTGTGCCTCGCGGCTCGGAGGGGCGACGTACGCCGGTCCTGCGCCGGCCGTCACAGGCTGGCTGCCAGCTCGCGGCGCTCGGCGTCAGCGAGGTCGCGTCGGAAGAGCGGGCGCGTCAGCCCGACGAGCGCCACGCCGAGCACGCCCCACATCGTGGCCTGCGTGAGGATCGCGGCCCGGCGGAAGTACCACAGGGTGTCGGCCGGGAAGTCGCCGAGCTCGTTGACCGTCGGGAGCAGCTGACCCGAGACGACAGTGACCACGAGGAAGAG
This sequence comes from Nocardioides sp. InS609-2, assembly GCF_023208195.1. Classification (NCBI taxonomy): domain Bacteria; kingdom Bacillati; phylum Actinomycetota; class Actinomycetes; order Propionibacteriales; family Nocardioidaceae; genus Nocardioides; species Nocardioides sp. InS609-2. The sequence continues at coordinate 3,657,355 of NZ_CP060034.1, forward strand.
CGAGCCGCTGGCCACCACGGCGACGTACGACCCGTGATCGCGCCAGAGCCGGTCGGCCAGGACCACCGAGGCGACCGCGACGGCGACCGAGATCACCAGGTAGATGAAGTAGAGCCCGGTGCGGCTGCCGATGGTCTCGGCGTTGCCGACCGCGGGCGGCGAGGCGGGGTACTTCAGGAACGGGATCAGGGCGACCGACACGAAGCCCATGAGGGCCACGAGCGCGGTGGACTGGCCGGGAGCCAGGCGGCCCAGGCGGCCGACCACGGCGGCGGAGACGAGGGCGACGATGCCCCCGAGCGCGACGCCGATGCCGAGGGTGCCGGTCAGCAGGCCCCACGTTCGTTGGTTGTGACGGGCGACGACCGTGCCCTCCTCATCGTGGGAGTGACCAGCTTCCTCGCCGTCGTGGGAGCCGGTCTCCTCGGCGGTGGCGGTCGGAGCAGGGGCCGAGCCGGCCTCCTCTAGCTCGATGGCGGCCTGGACCTGCGGCTCGCCCACGAAGTAGGCGACCCCGAACGCGGCGAGACCCGCGATGAGTCCGGCGAGGAGACCCCGGACCAGGAAGTTGCGTGCAGACATGGTGGATCCGTTCAGATGACGGCTCCGGGTACGACGGATCGCCCGGAGGACCGGGGTGGAGGAACGAGACGGTCAGGGACCGGGCGATCAGTGGCAGGGGTAGCCCATCAGGTGGCGTCCGTCGTGGACCCACTCGTGGATCGCGTTGCCGGCGGGCAGCGAGACCGCGCCCTGGTCGGCACTGATGAAGAAGAGGACGAGGACGGAGAGCAGCCCGAAGAAGAGCGCCCAGGGGGCCAGCTCACGCAGCGGGATGGACGGGATCTCGACGGCCCCGGGGACAGCAGCGGTCTGCGACATGGTTCCTCCTGTGGGGATGAGAGCGTCCCCTTGAGTGCGGATGGATGCGCGGACCTTCGGGTCTGACTCCACCGCTGCCGATCGCTCGGAGGCGGTGTCACAGTAGCGCGACTGTGCCGGAATCCCACCGGCTTCCTCGTGCCCGCGCGGTCAGCCTAGGGCATGTGAGAGGGCCGCCACCATCAGGTCTGTCTGGGGTCTCGGCCGCGCTGCGATCCGGACCCACTCGGGCCCCAGCCCGGGGAACGTGTCGGCCCGGCGTACGGCGATCCCGGCCTCGCGCAGTCGGGTGTGCACGCCGACCCCGACGCGCGCCAGGACGTACGACGTGGACGACGGCACGTGCTCAACGCCCAGCCGCCGCAGGGCGTCCTCGAGGTGCTGGCGCCAGTCGACGAGCCGCTGGGTGCGCTCCTCCGCGTCCGACTTCGCAGCCGGAGCCGTGCAGGCGAGAATGGCGGCGGCCGCGCTCGTCGAGACCGACCACGGCACCTGACCCTGCCGCAGCAGGGCGACCGTGGCGGGCTCGCCCAGCAGGTAGCCGGCGCGCACGCCCGGGATGCCCCAGTGCTTGGTGAGGCTGCGCAGCACGAGGAGTCCCGGGAGCGCGTGGGCGGCCAGGCTCTCCGCCTCGCCGGGGACCGTGTCCATGAACGCCTCGTCGACCACGACCAGCCGGCTCGGACGCAGCAGCGACCGGATCGTCTCCCGGGGGTGGAGGACCCCGGTGGGGTTGGTCGGGTTGCCGACCATCACCAGGTCCGCGTCGTCGGGCACGGCGGCGGGGTCGAGCACGAAGGCTGTCTCGGGACGGCAGATCACCTCGGTGACGCGGTGCCCGGCCTGCTGGAGCGCGGCGTGCGGCTCGGTGAACTGGGGGTGTACGACGACGGCCCGCCGCCACGGGCGGAGGTGCGCGACGAGCGAGAACGCCTCGGCCGCGCCGGCGGTGGCCAGCGCCTCGTCGGGCGCGCGACCGTGCAGTGCCGCTGCCGCCGCGGACGCGGTCCTGGCGTCGGGGTAGCTGCCGATCCGCTCCAGGCTCTCGCGCAGCGTGGTGCTCAGCCAGGTCGGCGGCGGCCCGGGGAAGACGTTGACCGCGAGGTCGACCAGTCCGTCGACCGCCTCGACGTCACCGTGGTGGCGCAGCGGGTCCGTGACGGCCGCCGGCGCTTCGGCGCCTCTCTCGACCCGACGTGCCCCGGCGGCGGAGTGCGGGACCGCAGAGTGCACCGCGTTCGCGAACCGCTGCGCCATCCGCGGGTGCCCGGCCCAGTGCGTGTGGAGGTACGACGCGTGCAGCGTCGGGCTGGTGAAGCCGACGTCCTGCCCGTCGACCGTCCAGGCAGGTGCGTCTCCGCTCACCGGCTCCGTCTTGGTGCGGTGGAACTCGTGTCCGTTCACCTGCTCGCCGGAGCGGCAGAGCAGGGAGTCGGAGGTCGCCACGACGGTCGGGTAGCGCAGCGTCAGCCGGGAACTCATGGCCGCGGTGGCGTCGATCGCGCCCACCATGGGGTGCCCGTCGAGGGTGTCGACGAGGTAGAGCAGCCCGGCGCACTCAGCGACTGTCGGGACACCCGCGTCGACTGCGGCGCGCAGATCTGCGCGCAACGGCGCGTTGTCCGTGAGCGCAGCAGCGTGCACCTCCGGGAAGCCGCCCCCGAGGTAGATCCCCGAGGTTCCTTGTGGCAGTGCAGAGTCGCTCAGCGGGTCGAAGGGCACCACGTCGCACCCCGCGGCACGCAGCAGCTCCTCGGTCTCGGCGTACCGGAAGGTGAAGGCGCGGCCACCGGCCATCGCCACCACGGGGCGGCGGCCGGACGCCGGGGCGAAGACCTCGGCGGTCGGGTCCCACGGCACCGCGTCCAGGTCGGGCGCCGTTGCGGCGATCTGCAGGACACGGTCGAGGTCGACGACCTCGCTGATCTGCAGGACCAGCTGGTCCAGAGTGTGTGCCGCCTCGTCCCGCTCGGCGGCGGGCACGAGCCCCAGGTGTCGGGAGGGTACGCCGAAGGAGTCGTTGCGCCCGATGGTGCCGAGGACGGGCAGCGAGATCGAGGAGGCGACCTCGGCGGCGTGCCGCGGAGAGCCGGCCTTGTTGAGGATGACGCCCGCGATCTCGATGGAGTCGTCGAAGGTCCCCATCCCGTGCACGACCGCCCCGATCGACCGGGAGGAACGCGAGATGTCCACGACCAGGATGACCGGGCTGCGGGTGATTGCCGCGACGTGCGCCGTCGAGGCGAACCCGTGACCGCCGACCCGGCCGTCGTAGAGGCCCATCACGCCCTCGATGACGGCCACATCGGCCCCGGCTGCACCGTGCAGGAGCAACGGCAGGATGCGTTGCTCACCGACGAGGTGCGGGTCGAGGTTGCGGCCCGGACGCCCGCACGCGAGGGCGTGGTAGCCAGGGTCGATGTAGTCGGGTCCGACCTTGTGTCCGCTGACGACGTGCCCGGCTCGAGACAGTGCCGCCATCAGGCCGATGGAGACGGTTGTCTTTCCCTGGCCGGTCGCGGGAGCTGCCACGACCAGCCGCGGAAGGGTCACCACTCGATGCCCCGCTGGCCCTTCTGACCTCGGTCCATCTGGTGCTTCACCTTGGTCATCTCGGTGACCAGGTCGGCGGCCTCGATGAGCTTCGGGTGTGCCCGGCGGCCGGTCACCACGACGTACTGGCGCCCTGGGCGGTTGCTCAGCGTCTCGACCACGTCATCCACGTCGACCCAGCCCCACTCCATCGGGTAGGTGAACTCGTCCAGCACGAGCAGGTCGTGGGTCTCCGCGGCGAGGCGGCGCTTGATCTCCTGCCAGCCCTCCGCGGCCTCGGCCGCGTGATCGGACTCGTCGCCCTCCTTGCGGGACCAGGACCACCCGGCGCCCATCTTGTGCCACTCGACGGGACCACCCTCGCCGGTCTCCTCGTGGAGCCGGCCGAGACGCTCGAGCACGGTCTGCTCGCCGATGCGCCACTTGGCCGACTTCACGAACTGGAAGACACCGACGTTCCAGCCCTGGTTCCAGCTGCGTATCGCAAGCCCGAAGGCCGCGGTCGACTTTCCCTTGCCGTCGCCGGTGTGCACCATCAGCAGCGGCTGGTTGCGGCGCTCGCGGGTGCTCAGCCCGTCATCGGGCACGGCGACCGGTTGTCCCTTGGGCATGGCTAGCTCCTGTAGCTCTCGTGGTGGATGGCGTCGGCGAGCGGGCGGCGTTGTCGCCAACCGTGTCGTTCCAGGTCGGGCACGGCCTCGACATGGGTCACCGGTCCCACACAGAGCCAGGCCACCGGGCGAACCCGGGGAGGAATCGCCAGCAGACCCTGCAGAAACGGTTCGCGGTAGAACGACACCCAGCCGACGCCCAGACCCTCGGCCGTTGCGGCCAGCCAGAGGTTCTGGATCGCCAGGCAGGTCGAGTACAGCCCGGCGTCGTCGATCGCGTGCCGACCCAGCACCTGCGGACCGCCTCGGTCGGGGTCGTAGGTGACGACGATGCCGACGGTCGACTCCCGGACACCCTCCACCTTGATGCGTTCGAAGCGCTCGCGGTCATCCTCGGACAGGGTCGCGGCGTACGTCGCGCGCTCGGTCTGCACGTGCTCCTGGAAGCGCGCGCGGGTGAGTGGGTCGCGGACCAACACGAAGTCCCAGGGCTGGCTGTGCCCCACGCTCGGTGCGGAATGGGCCGCCCCGAGAACCCGGTCGAGCGCGTCCGGTTCGATGGGTCCACCAGAGAACTCGGCGCGTACGTCGCGGCGGCGCGCGATCACGTCGTACAGGTCGGCGCTCATGCTGCGTTGCCTGCGCGCGTGATCCGGGTGAGGTCGGCGGCACTCAACTCGCTCATCGGCACGTGCTCGGCGCGCAGGTTGGCGGCGAGCTCCGCGGCCAACCGCATCCGGAACGACCCGGTCTCACAGTCGACGACCACGGCGGCCACGCCAAGGGACGCCAGGTGATGAGCGGCCTGCCGCGAACGCGCCACCGGGTCGGTGCCGGAGGTCGCGCGGCCGTCAGTGACGACGACGAGCAGCGGTCGTCGTCGTGGGTCGCGGACGCGTTCGAGCTCCAGCACCCGCGCCGCTTCGAGCAGACCCTCGGCGAGCGGGGTGCGACCTCCGGCGGGCAGCTCGGCCAGCCGCCGCGCCGCGATCTCGACGGAGCGGGTCGGGGGCAACGCGAGCTCGGCGGCACCGCCCCGGAAGGTGACCAACCCGACCTTGTCGCGTCGGCGGTAGGCGTCGAGCAGCAGCGAGAGAATGGCGGTCTTGACCTGCTGCATCCGAGTGCGTGCCGCCATGGAGCCCGAGGCGTCAACGCAGAAGAGGATCAGGTTGGCCTCCTTGCCTTCGCGGCTGGCCACCCGGAGGTCGTCCGCGCGGAACCGGAGTGGGCCTCCGGCGCGACCCCGGATCGCCTGGTGCGGCGCCGCTGCACGGATGGTCTCGATGAGGTGGATGGAGCCGCCGGACCCGTCCGGCCGTGAGGTGCCCACCCGGTGGCCGAACTGCGTGATCGCCCGGCTGCGGCGGCCCGCCGCGCCGGTGCCCGTCCCTCGGACGGTGAACACCTTGGTCCGGTAGGGATCACCCGCTGTCACGGCCGCCTGCGACGAGTCCTGCGATCCGGTCGTCGCAGGAGCCGGTCGGTCCTGCACATCGCCAGGAGCGGCCGCCGAGTCAGAGGGCACGTCAGGTGTGGTGTCCTCCGCGGCCTCGGCCTGACCGGGTTCCACGCGGGTGTCGTCCTCGGGCTCCTGCCCGAGGGGATTGCCGGGGTCGTGGTCATCGTCGCCCGGGTTGCCCTGTGGCGGTGGGTCTGGCGGGAGTTCGTCGTCGCCGAGGACCTGGTCGAGCAGGTCCTCGTCCAGGCCGGGGGCGTCAAAGGGGTTGCGCCGGCGCCGGTGGGGGAGCGCCAGCCGCGCCGCCGCACGGATGTCCTCGCGGGTCACCTCGGTGCGCCCCTGCCACGCCGCGTGGGCTACCGCGGTGCGCGCGGTCACGATGTCGGCGCGCATGCCGTCCACGTCGAAGGCTGCGCAGACTTCCGCGATCTTCCACAGTGCCTGCTCGGAGAGGAGCACCGTCTCGACGATCTCCTGCGACTTGACGATGCGCGCGGTGAGGGCCCGCTCCGCGTCGTCGTACGTCGCCGCGAAGCCATCCGGGTCGGCGTCGTAGGCGAGGCGGCGGCGGACCACGTCGACCCGGACTGCCGGGTCACGAGAAGCCGCGACCTCGACGGTGAGGCCGAATCGGTCGAGCAACTGGGGACGGAGCTCGCCCTCCTCGGGGTTCATCGTGCCGACCAGCACGAACCGGGCCGCGTGCTCGACCGAGACTCCGTCGCGTTCCACGGTGGAACGGCCCATGGCCGCGGCGTCGAGGAGGAGGTCGACCAGGTGGTCGTGCAACAGGTTGACCTCGTCGACGTACAGGATCCCGCGGTGGGCGCGGGCGAGCAGGCCGGGCTCGTACTCGGCACGGCCCTCCGAGAGTGCACGCTCGAGGTGCAGGGACCCGAGCACGCGGTCCTCGGTGGCGCCGACGGGCAGCTCGACGAGACGCACCGGCCGCGTCTCGGTCCTCGCGTCCGCGGCGAACGGGCCGTCGGGCGAGAGGGTGGTGGTCTCGCGGGGGTCGCTGGAGAACCGGTCCCCTGCCACCACGTCAATGGGGGGCAGGACGGTGGCGAGCGCACGCACGATCGTGGATTTCGCGGTGCCCTTCTCGCCGCGTACCAGCACCCCGCCGATGTCAGGCGAGATCGTGGTGAGGAGGAGGGCGAGCGCCATGTCGTCGGAACCGACGACGGCAGAAAAGGGGTAGTGCTGTGGCATGGAGGCTCCCGCTCGTCGCCAGTGGATACGTGGGCGCGAGGCCGGTCTTCGGACTTGCTGGCTCGACGTCCGGGGACGCCGTCCAGACCACCGCAGCGGGCCTGTGCCGGATTCTCACCGGCTTCCCAGATTCTCCCCTCGGGCCCGGCGCTCCGTTGGGAACGTCCGGCACCTCGGGGCACCTCGTGCCTGTCATCGGTCACGATAGCGTGACTTCGTGCCCTCCTCGCGCCCCGCTCACGTCACCGTCGTCGGCCTCGGCGCCGACGGATGGTCCGGTCTGTCCGAGCCCACCAGGACTCGGGTCCGGAACGCTGCTGTCCTGGTCGGCGGCCAGCGCCACCTCGGCCTGGTGCCCGAGGTCCACGGCCAGACACGGGAGCCGTGGCCCTCTCCGTTGCGCGACGGGCTCGTCGAACTGATGGAGCGCCATGCAGGCGTTCAGCTCGTGGTGCTCGCGTCGGGCGACCCAATGGTCTCCGGCATCGGGTCGACCCTCGCCGAGGTGTTCGGCGCGGACTTCAGCGAGGTGGTCCCGGCGATCTCGTCGGTCTCCCTCGCGCGCGCCCGGATGCGCTGGTCGGCGGACAGCACCGAGGTCGTCAGTCTGGTCGGGCGTGATCCGGACGCCGTGCTCCGGCATCTCGCGCCGGCTCACCGGCTGCTGGTCCTGTCCTCGGACGAGGGCACCCCGGCGGTCGTCGCCGCCCTGCTGGTGGCGAGGGGGTACGGCGACAGCCAGATGACCGTGCTCGGCGACCTCGGCAGCGCCGACGAGACGCGCGTCGAGGCGACTGCGGCGACGTGGAGGGCCGCGGCGTCGAGGCTCAACGTGATCGCGCTCGACCTGCGCGGGCCGGTGATCGGGTCCTGGGCGACGGGCCTGCGCGACGAGGACTTCGAGCATGACGGCCAGCTCACCAAGCGCGACCTGCGTGCGAGCGCGCTGGCGCGACTGGCGCCACAGCCGGGCCAGCTGCTGTGGGACATCGGCGCCGGCGCGGGCTCCGTGGGCATCGAGTGGATGCGTGCACACCCCACCTGCAGGACGGTCGCCATCGAGGCCGACCCCGTACGCGCTGCGCGGATCAGCCGCAACGCCGCGTCCCTCGGCGTACCTGCGCTTCGGGTCGTCCACGCGCGCGCGCCGGAGTCGTTCGACGGACTGCCAGCCCCGGATGCGGTCTTCGTCGGTGGCGGCGCCACGCGGCCCGGGGTGGTGACCGGCAGCCTCACCCGGCTCGCTCCCGGTGGTCGCCTGGTCGTGCACGGGGTGACCTTCGAGACCGAGACCCTCCTCGCACGCATGTATGCCGAGCACGGCGGCGAGCTCACCCGGATCGCGGTCGAGCACGCCGCGCCCATCGGTGCCTTCACCGGCTGGACCCCGGCACGCGCCGTCACGCAGTGGGCGGTGACCGCATGACCGTGCACTTCGTCGGCGCCGGCCCCGGCGCCGCGGACCTGCTCACCCTTCGTGCGGCGAAGCGGCTCGCCGAGGCGGATGTGGTGCTCTACCCGGGCACCTACCTGGACGAGTACGTCCTTGTGCACTGCTCGCCGGACGCCGCCCTCGTCGACACCCAGGACCTCGACCTCGACCAGATCATGCGTCACATCGTCGAGGCGGACCGTGACGGGCTCGAGGTCGTCCGGTTGGTGTCGGGCGACCCGTCGGTCTACTCGGCCCTGGCCGAGCAGACCCGCCGTCTCGACGAGGCCGGCGTGTCGTGGGAGGTGACGCCGGGGGTGCCGGCCTACGCCGCCGCAGCCGCGCGCGTGGGTCGCGAGCTGACGGTCCCGCTGATCACGCAGTCGGTCGTGCTGACCCGCGCCCAGGCCCGATCGACCGCGATGCCGGAAACCGAGGCTCTGCGCCACTTCGCGCGCACTCGCGCCACCCTGGTGATCCACCTGGCGATCACCAGGATCCGTGAGGTGATGAGCGAGCTGGTGGACGACTACGGTCCCGACTGCCCGGTGGTCGTGGTCTACCGAGCCAGCCAGCCAGGAGAGATCCTCCTGCGCGGCACCGTCGCAGACATCGCCGAGCAGGTAGAGCTCGCGGGTATCCGGCAGGCCGCCGTGATCATGGTCGGGCGGGCCCTGGATCCCCGTGGTGGTGGGGATTCCTACCTCTACGACCCGACGCGGGACCGCTCGACCACGTCCTGACTCAGTCGACGAACCGTGGGGTCCACACGCTTCCGGAAGCCGTACGACGCGTGGTGGACGCGCCGACGATCAGCAGGCACTTCATGTCGACCGACTCCGGGTCGAGCTCGGCCAGCGTGGTGACGAGCAGCGACTCCTCCTCGCGGCCGACGTCACGGCCCACCACGACCAGGGTGTCGGCGGACTTGTGCTCGAGCAGCAGCTTCTGGGCGCGCACGATCTGGTCGGTCCGCGAGCGGGACGCCGGGTTGTAGATCGCCAGCACGAGGTCGGCCTCGGCGATCGCCCGCAGCCGATGCTCCACGACCGACCAGGGCTTGAGCCGGTCCGAGAGGCTGACCACCGCGAAGTCTGCGCCGATGGGGGCGCCCGCCCGGGCGGCGACGGCCTGTACCGCGCTCACCCCGGGCAGCACCCGGATCACCACGTCGTTGTAGGCCGGGTCGATGGCCGCCTCGTGGACGGCCGAGGCCATTCCGAACACCCCGGCGTCCCCGCCGGAGACGACTGCGACCTTCTCCCCGCGCAGTGCGAGGTCGAGAGCGAGCCGGGCCCGGTCGAGCTCGACGGTGTTGCCGGAGGCGTGCCGAGTGAGGCCGGCCCGTTGCGGTACCCGGTTCACGTACGCCGCGTAGCCGACCACGTGGTCCACCTGGTCCAGGGCGGCTGTCGCCTCGGGAGTGATCCACCCGTCCGGACCAGGACCGAGCCCGACCACCAACAGCTCCGCGGCGGGACTCTCGACCGGGGCAGGGTGAGCGTGAGCTCGTCGCCCCGTCGGCTCCTGGTGCGCCGAGTCGCCCGGCACCACGATCAGCGAGAAGTACGGCACGGTCGCCGGATCCACGTCCGACACCGGAAGCCATCGCTCTTCGGGCATGGAGGCCCGCTCGACGTAGAGCGCGTGCTCGAGGCGTCCCGCCTGCGCCAGAGCAGACCTGACGGCCGGGAAGGTGCGGCCGAGCTTCATGATGATGGCGCCGTCGGTGTCCGCCAGCCGACGTGCGAGCTCGGCCTCGGGCAGCGTGCCCGGCAGGATCGTCAGCACGTCGGTTTGCCGCACCAGCGGTGACGCGACCGCTGCGGTGGCCGCGGCGAACGCCGGCACACCTGGGACGACCTCGGTCGGGAACCGCTCCGAGAGATGGTCGTGCATGTACATGTACGAGCCGTAGAACAGCGGGTCGCCCTCGGCGAGCAGCACCACCGTTCGACCGAGCTCGAGGTGTGCGGCCAGCCGGGCGGCGGACTGCTCGTAGAACTCCGCCATGGCTCCGGCGTAGCCACCCGGATGTTCGGTGCGACCGGTCGTGACGGGGTAGCGAAGCTCTTCCTCCACGACAGTCGCCGGGATCAGGCCGGCGGCGATGCGGCGTGCATTGGACTGCTTGCCGACCCCTGCGTGGTAGGCGATCACGTCGGCCGTGGCAATCAGCCGGGCCGCCTTGAGGGTGATCAGCTCGGGATCCCCGGGGCCGAGCCCGACTCCGTAGAAGTGCCCGGCTGTCACTCCTCCTCCTGGGCCAGCGCGTTGATGGCGGAGGAGGTCATCGCCGAGCCCCCGCGGCGCCCGCGCACCGTGACGAACGGGATGTCGATGCCGTGATCCTCGTAGAACGAGGCCAAGGCCTCCTTGGACTCCGCCGCGCCGATGAAGCCAACCGGACAGCCGACGATCGCCGCTGGTCGGGGTGCCCCGGCGATCAGCATCTCCAGCAGGTGGAACAACGCGGTGGGCGCGTTGCCGATCGCCACGACGGCGCCGTCCAGGTGGGGCTCCCACAGCGAGACGGCCGCTGCCGTGCGGGTGGTGCTCCACGTGGCGGCCAGGCCGGGCACACGCTCGTCGTTGAGGAAGCAGAGCACGTCGTTGTCGGCCGGCAGCCGTCCGGCTGTGATGCCCATGGCGACCATCCGCGCATCGGCGAGTATCGGCGCGCCCGTCGCGAGTGCCAGCCGGGCAGCGGGGACCAGTCCCGGATGGATCTGGAGGTCGGGCACGAGGTCCACCTGGCCACTGCCGTGCACCATCCGCACCGCCAGCTTCTCGGCGTCTGCTGGTATCGCCTCGAGGCTCGCCTCCCGTCGGATGGTCGCGAAGGACTCCACGTAGATCGACGGGCCGTCGTCGATGTAGGTGTAGTGGCGAGTGGGGCGCTGCAGGTCACTCATGTGGCCTCCTCGGACGGGACGAGTACGCCGCGCCACGGCGTGACGACCAGTTCGCGGGCGTGCCCGACGAGGAGGGCGGCCAGCGCGTGGTCGACGACACCCTTCGGAGCGGCCACGTGCTCGCCGCCTGCGACGGGTCCGAACGGCAGGGCCGGGCAGGTCACGGTGGTCGCGGCCTCTCGCGGGAGGCGGTCGGTCAGCGGCTGCACGAGCTCGTCCACGTGCCAGGGCGCCTCGGGTCCGTCGCCGCGCTCGTCCAGGAAACGCAGAGCCAGGTCAACCATGGCCCGAGCGGCCGCTGCCAGTCCGATCACTGGCCCCCAACCGATGGAACCGACGCGCAGTTGCGCGGTCGTGGCATCGAGAGCCACCAAGCCGAGGTCGGTCGACCGGCCGACCAGATCACCCCGGCCGTCGTCGAGGACGAACAGGAACCGGCCCGGCAGCCCGGCCAGCCGCGGGTTTGCGCACAGCACATCGTCCAGCTCGGCAGCGACCGGTCGGAGGTCAGCGCGGCCTCCGCTGAGCCCGGTCTGGGGGGAGACCATGAGGTTGCGCACGAGCTCGTGGGTCCGGGAGGGGAGCAGCCCGGTCGCCTCGATCGCCTGCACCACCTCGGGGACCAGGTCGCCGCCGCGGGTGGGGAGGCCGCGCAGCTGCACGTTTGCCCGTCGGGTGAGGTGGAGGGCGCCGTCGCCGTACTCGCTGGCGACATCGCTCAGGGCTGCCAGCGACTCCGGGGCCAGCCGTCCGCCGACCAGTCGCAGCCGGACGAGGGCACCATCGTCGGCTGACCACGGGCGGAACACGCCGGGGCAAAGATCGGGTCGTGACCGAAGGCTCGGTGTGGTCGTCACTGCTGTCCTTCGGGATCAAGGCCCGTGCGCGAAGCCCTCGTTTCCCGGCGGCGTTTGCCGCAGGGGCCAGCAGGTCTTCGGACTCGGGATCATCCGGTGCGGAACGCCTTCCCGGACCCTTCGATCCAGTGGCTGTCGCGAGAGCTTCCCCGCAAACACGTTCCGTCCGTCACCCATACCGCTGCGCGTCAGTCCCGGATTCGCACCGGGTTCCCTGACCCGCACAAGTGCATGCGGGTCGACTGGCGTGGTGAGGGTACCAACCCAACGGCGGACCCTTGCCGTCACCGGGCGAGACGTATGCATGGCGGCTCGCGTCGCGTCAGTGACGTGGCCCTGCCGCACGGTGTCGACCAGCGAGAAGCCGAAGCGGTTGCCTACGGTGTGCCCATGACGTGCTGCGCCGGACGCGGGCGGCTCTAGTCGATGACTGCGGTGGCCTCGACCTCGACGAGCACATCGGGCTCGAACAGGTAGTCCACACCGATGAGCGACGAGGGGGGCAGGGGCAGGGAAAGACCGATCTCGTCCGCGACCTGCTCGAGACCGGCCATGAAGGGAGTGATCTTCTCCGGCTCCCACTGTGTGACGTAGAACGTGAGGCGCAGTACGTCTTCGAACCCCGCGTCCGCGCCGGCCAGTCCACGCGCGGTGTTGCGCAACGCCTGGGCAAGCTGGGCGGCCAGATCGCCAGGAGCGACCGGGGTGCCATCGGCTAGGCGAGCGATCTGCCCGCTCACGTGGATGTGTCGGCTGCCAGTGGCCGACTGCGACGTGGTGGTAGGGCGTGGGTGCCAGCATGCCTTCGGGGGTGAAGTGTCGTACGGACATGAGAATCTCCTGGGTTAGTAGCGTGTTAGGTAAATACTTGCTACCAAGTAGCCGCAGGACACTTCAACGAGACCAGGTTTCATGACCGATACACCGCTGCCCATTACGGCCGGTTGCACATCGCTGCATCACACCGGGAGCTGCTCGACCACGTCCTCGACAAGTGGTCTCTGAACGTGCTGAACGAGTTGTGCGAACGGCCGTGCCGATTCAATGACCTGCGCCGCGCGATCCCCGCTGTGACGCAGAAGTCGCTCACCGCCACCCTGCGCAGGCTCGAACGCAACGGCATTGTTGAGCGCGAAGTCGTCCGCTCCCGGCCGATCGCGGTGGAATACCGGATCACCGCTCTAGGCAAGACGCTCCGCGCGCCGGTGGAAGCGCTCCTGGAGTGGGCGCACACACACATGGCGGAGATCGAGGACGCGCGAGTGACCTACGACGACGAAGAACACTGACCTCAGCGGGCCGCAACTGGCCTAAAGCTGGTGGGGGGCCGGGTCGTGGACGCCTGACAGAAGCGCCAGCTCGAGGTTTGTCTCGTCCTCGGTGTCCGGTGCGGACGCCCGCTGCCGCCCCTTGGTCACGCTGACCACCGCCGGGCAGCGGCACGACTCGTTGGCCTTCGAGCTGCTGATGGACGAGCTGCGCGTCCTGCGCAACGGCCCTGGGCGTCCGCGCACCCGCCCGGACGAGTTGCTGGCCGACAAGGCGTACTCCTCCAGGGCATCCGTGGCCACCTCCGCGGCCGCGGTCGGCTCCCCGGCCTCGACGCGGCCTCGACGCGGCCTCCTACCGCCAGCGCAACGTCGTCGAGCGGGCCGTGCACAAGCTGCGCTGCCACCCGGTACGACAAGCGCGACTTCATCTACCGAGGAACCATCGACGTCGCCTCGATCAGGATCTGGCTACGAGACGCCGTCTCCACAGATATGCGAGAGACGGCCTAGTCTTGTCCTTGCTTTTCGACGTCGTGCGGAGGATCGACCCTGTGGCTTGCGTCTACCTCGTCCGACACGGTGAGTCTGAGTGGAATGTGCGTCGACTCACCCAAGGCCAGACGTCGCACCCGCCACTCACCGACGTGGGCCGTGAACAGGCACGCGCTGCCACGGAGATCATTTCGACTGACCTCGCCGAACGACGTGAACGTCTCGAGCGGCTCGTCACAAGTGACCTGGTTCGCGCGGTCGAGACCGCAAGGATCCTCAGCAACGCCTTGGGCGTCCCCGCGCAGCTTGATCATCGGTTGCGGGAGCAGGGCCTGGGCCGCCTCGAGGGTCGCGGGTACGACGACACGTGGGCTGTCGCGGAACAGCACGACTGGTCCGACCCGACTGAGCCCGTCGCCGGTGGCGAGTCCGTTGCTGCGCTGCACACCCGGATCGCCGCCGTGCTGGGTGAGCTCGTGCCCGGGCGAACGACCGCGCTGGTCAGCCACGGTGATGCGATCCGTGCGGCCCTGGCTCAGATCGCAGGCACGGACCCGGTGGTAGCTCCATGGGTTCCCGTGCCCAACGGCGCGGTCTTTCGAGTCCGCGCAGGCGGTGGGTGGGAGCAGTTGGCCCAACCGGCCGGACGCCCTTGGCGTTGAGGCGGTGCCTTGGCAGCCTCAGGCGTCGTTCGTGGCCGAGCAATGACAGCGCGACGACTGCGGCCTGCACCCAAGACGCCCGAATCTTGAGGAAGACGTCGCGGCGGTCGGGGGGAATGGTGGTGTGTGGCGCGGGCGATGGGATCGCACCGTGTGAAGTTGCTGGTCGGCGGTGATGGCCGCAGCATGGCGTAGGTCGCACCCACCCAGAAAGCTCCGGAACCGCCCGGGGGTGTTGGCTGACAACGGACCGTATGTCTGACAAACCTGTCGTCAGCCCTGATTGCGACAGGTATCCACACTTGTTGGCGTGACAGGAGAACCCCGGATGGCGAACCGTCTGTCGGAAGCAACGAGCCCGTATCTGCAGCAGCACAAGGACAACCCCGTCGACTGGTGGGAGTGGGAGCCGGCGGCGTTCGAGGAGGCCCGGCGGCGCGATGTGCCGGTGCTGCTGAGCATCGGGTACGCCGCGTGCCACTGGTGCCACGAGGTCGCCGCGTAGACGGTCGTCGGTGGATTTCAACGAAACCGCAGGTCAGAGCGGTGGTCGCGGTTCACGGCGTTTCGCCGAGTGCCGCCGTTGGACACCTTTTCCGGGGCTTCGTGTATCACTCTCGTGTATCACTCGGGGCGCAAGCTGGCTCGGCCTGGCACGTCATCTGGTCTTGCGGGGGTTGGGGAACCCGAGGCTGGTGTAGCCGGGTGCCCGTTTGGTGAGCGCGGCCGCGAGGACGGGAACATCGACATCGTGGTAGTCGTGGACCTCGGCGGTCTGCTTGCCGGGATAGGCACGGAGGATGCGCCCGGCGTACTGGACGAGGCGCCCCTTGAACGAGACCGGGCCCGCAAGGAACAGAGTGTCGAGTGCAGGACAGTCGAAGCCCTCGCCAACGAAGTGGCCGGTGGCGACGACGAGTAGCGGTGGACCGCCATCGGTCGGGACGAGCCGTTCGTTGGCAGCCGCGCGCTGCTTGGCGCCCATGCCGCCCTTGAGAACGACTGGCTCGAGTCCTCGCTCGGTGAGGGCGGCGGCCAGGTGGTCGACGTGGCCGGTGCGCTGGGCGAGAACAAGGCAGTGTCGGCCGCGACCGAGGGCCTCCACCACATCCTTGAGGATCTGCTCGTTGCGTGCTTCGTCTTCGGCGAGGGCGCGGTGCACGCCGGCGATGGTGCCCGGGACCGAGAGATCGATCGGGTCGTTCAGCCGGAATGCCGTGGGGTGGACGATGAGCAAAGGGCGAGGCCGGCCGGCACTGGCGCCTTCGAGTGTGTCGGGATCCGCGTGGGCGAAGGTGTGTCGGACGGGACCGAGCTGGAAGCCGATCAGGTCATCGAGACCGTCGCGCCGGTACGGGGTGGCGGTGAGGCCAACCCAGTGCCGGGCGGGAATCGCGCGCACCGCGGACTCGAACGCGGCCGCCGGGACGTGATGGCACTCATCGACGACGACTTGGCCGTACGCGCTCAGCTTGTCCGCGAGATCGGTTCGGCGAGCGAGAGTCTGCAAGGTCGCAATGTCGACGACTCCGGTGAGTTTGGAACGGCCGCCGCCGAGTTGGCCGGGTTTGACTCCGAGCAGGTCCTGGATCTGGCGACGCCACTGGTCGGCGAGCGTCTTACGGTCCACGAGCACGAGCGTGGAGACGGCTCGCTGGGCGATGACGGCGCAGGCCATCACGGTCTTCCCAGAGCCGGGCGGCGCGACGATTAACCCGAGGTCGTGTGGGAGTACGGCCGCCACTGCTTCCCGTTGCTGCGGAGTGAGGTCGATGGAAGACGAGAGCTCCAGTGCATCGCCGGCGACTCGCTGATCCGCAAGCTCGATCTTGCTGCCGGCTTTCTCGATGAGGCCGGTAGCGGTTTCGCGTAGTCCGCGTGGGAGAACGAGGTGGTCGTCAAGCGTCTCGTCGTAGGAGGTGATGATGCGCGGGACGTTCCAGGTCGACTGGCGACGACGCTGGCGGTCGTAGAAGTCCGGGTTGTACGTCGATGCCGCGTGTTTCAGGGTGGCGTAGAGCCAGGGGCTGAGTTCCGATCCCGGAATCCTCACGGTCCCGTCGAGACTGAGGTGGACGATCGGGGCAGGGCTCGGCTGTGTCCTGGTCGATCGGGCTGGCTGGGCGCGATCAACGCGTGCGCCAACCGTCGGTTCCCGGAGCGATGAAGCAAGCTTGGTGACCTGCTTGGGCGTGAGACGTTCCAGCGTGGACAGGTACTCCCACTGGTCCTCGAACGGCTCCAGCGTGGCCAGGTCGAGGAAGACGGTGGTGCCGAGCTTGCGTGACTTGCCGTGGAGCGGCGCGGCGATCAGGTTACCGGGCCCCTGTCCGGGCAGGACGTCTTGGGACGGAAAGAGCCGGTCGTAGCAGCGCAGGTCCATCCGTCCACGGATCGCGATCGCCTCGCGGACGAACGCGGTCCCGAGCTGTCGGGTCGAAGCGGCGGGCACTGGGTCCGTGAAGAAGATCCACACGTGTGCGCCGATACCGGAGCGCGAGACCTCCAACGCGGCTGGTGCTCCAACCGCTCTGGCCGCCTTCAGATACGCGAGTGCGTCGAGCATGGCGGCCTGTCCGTCGAAGTCGGCGGCGAGCCACCAAGTCTGGTCACCACGGAGCATCGGATAGAGGCCGATGTGGACATCGCCGGTCAGATGCGCGGCAAGCACCTCGGGCGTCAGTGGCAGATGCCGCACTTCGGATGCAGGGCGGCCCTTGCGCCACCCGCCCTCGACGGCGGGCATCCACCCCGACTTGCCGGTGCGCGCGTTCTCCCACCGAATCGCATAGACGTCACGCCGTGCGCCGAACAGCGCTGCATAGAACTCGACCTTGGCCTGCGAGGACGAACGAGCGTCCACCGAACCAGGTGCTTTGTCGAACCACGCCGCTTGGGTACCGCGAGATGGAGACGCCTCCGCGTCGGTCAGCTTGAGGAGCTTGCGCAGGCGCGCGTTCTCGCGCCTCAAGCTCTCGAGTTCGGCTTGCAGGTTGCTCACGGCGTCAATCCTGGTATCTGGACGAGAACGAGGTTGGGGGGCGTGTTGAGGAAGCGGTCGCGCCAGATCTTGACGAAGCCGTAGCTACAGCCGGCCGCTGGTTCCCATCAGGCCAAGGCTGACAGCAGGTCCTGCGCGAGGAAGCTAGCCGCAGCCGAAACGGTGTCCGGTTGGCCGACTCCTTCCTCGGCGTGTCCGGCCATCGTGGACCCGAGGGCCTCCGGGCTTACGAAGAGTTGCTCAAGGTAGGCGAGCGCCTGGGCCGTGACCTCCTGGGACAGCTTGTCCGTGAGAAGCCGCCGGACGGTCTCGGCCAGGTCAGGGGCCTCGGTTGCGACCAGCAGTCGGTAGATGTCGTGCGCGTCCTTGTCGTTGAGACGGTCTGGGTTTCCCACCCGCTCCCCGAGCTTGTGGAGCTTCGCTACGAGCAGGGCCGACGGACCTGCGACGTTGATGATGGCGCTTCGTCCGTCTCCATTGAGGGACTCGACGGTCATCGGGGACTGGTCGATGATCGCCGCTTCAATGCCAACCGCACGGCGTGCCGAGTGCTTGGCGTGGGGCGGGATGCGGACGCCGCGCCGGCTGCCGGAGCCGGCGAGGTGCTCGGGGACCATCAGGTCGACGGGTATCCCGTTGGGCGACATCCAGGCACCTGGCTGCTGGCTGACCGGGTTAAGGATGAAGCCTGCGCCGGTCATCGCCTCCTCGAGACGCGGATCCTCGCCGAGCTTCCGCGGGTCGATGGCCAGATCGGAGTCCTTGGTGGCTTCGGCCAGAGCGAAGGTGGCGTTGCCGGTGCGCAGGTAGATCGCCTGAGCGCCGATGAGGATCACCGAGTCCTTGTGGGCTTCGAGGGCTGCGACTGCATCGAGCAGAGCGGCACGGGCTTCAACGATCAATTTGTCGGCGCCAGGCATCCGGGTTCTCCTTCATCCAGTCCAACAAGTAGTCGCCTTCGGCGGGGTTTCGGCCGGGGCCGCCAAGGAGGTCGGCAACGGCTTGGCTGGGGGCAACGATGGTGATGTCTCGCCAGGTCGAAGTGCGCTCGAAGACCACGGGGGAGCGGGGCGCGGCGAGGATGACGTTGGCGCCGGTCTCCACGGGGCGCAGACCGAGGTCCGACGCGAGCGTCAGCGGGTCGTCCGCGTAGATGAGTCCTAAACGAGCTTCAGCGTATGAGGCATAGGGCTGGGTGGCCAGGGAGCCGCTCACTGCGTAGCGCTGCGTTGGTGTCTGCTTGGCGAGTTTCTCGACGAGGTTGTCAAGACCGCGCGGTTCGAGGAAGCCCCGCGTCGTGCTGGTGTCGAGGTATCGAGCTTCCTGGCTCCACCGCCGCAGTAGCTCGGGCCAGTCGACATCCGTGATCGGCCCGCGTTCGCCGCGGGTCAGCAGCCCTTGACCGGCGAGATAGTCGCTGAGGCGGTAGGCGGCGCCGAGGGATGCGTCGGACAGATCGGCGAGATCCGCGACGGAGTACGGCGGGACGAAGTCGGCCAGCGCACGCACGAGCCGAGCGGCGGGGAGGCCCTTCAGGCTGGTCGTCGGGCGTCCGGGACCCCGCCACGGATCAGTACTCGCACCTCGATCGGACAGCAGGATCAGCGGGTCGTTCGATGTGAGGTACAGGTTTCCTGTTGCGTCGGCGTAGGCGATGCCCCGTTCTTGCAGCACGCGCTGTTGCTGGGGGCTGAGGTAGCGAGCGACCAGCATCGGCTGGATCCGGGTCGAGTTGGCGGGCCGGGCGTCCTGGAAGGCGAGGAGCTGATTGATGGCGGGGAGCAGGTAGTTCGAAGCCAGGGCACGTTTGGCCTCGACGACGTACGCCAGCACGGTCTTTCCTTCTCGCATGAGAGAGAGCCGTGAGGCGGGGCGGCGGGAGGTGTTGGTGGAGACATCCAGTCCGCCGACCTCGGTCTTCGCCTGGACGGTCCAGCCCGTCGGGAGCGCGGCTTGGATCCGGGCAGCCGATGTCAGCAGGACGTCGGCCTCGCTCTTGGGCTCATCGCCGTACCCTTCGGAGGGCAAGGTGAGCGTGCGCAGGACTCCGGCCATTTCTTGATAATAGCCGAATTCCGCATGTCGTGGAAGATCCTTATTTTCGGGAAGTCCACACACACATGCGTCATGCCGACCGGCGCCGTCGCTTGGGCTGGGGGAGTAGGTCGATGACGGTCATCTCGTCTCGGTCGGGTGCGACGAGAGCCTCCAACGCTGCCTGGGCCAGGGCCATGCGCTTCTCCTCCCACGCAAGGAGCTGGTCGAGTCGCCATCGGTCGGGGTGGGTCATGACGGGCGGCGGCACCAGTTCTCGGTCCTTGAGGTTGCGGTAGCCCTTGGTCTTGCCCCAGCCGTAGCGGCGCATCACCTCCCTTGCGTCGAGGAAGATGTTGCGCGGGTCGTCCATCGGGATCACACCGCCTTCGGTCGACCGATGACGGGCTGGGAGGCGAGCCGCTGCTCGCGGATCCAGCGGCGCAGGTCGCCGACCGTGGTGTACAGCCGCCGGCCGATCTTGAAGAAGTCGGGGCCGGTGCCGATCTGGCGCCACCAGCGGACGGTGTTCGGCGAGGTCATCAGGATCTCGGCGACCTCGTCGAGGGTGAGCAGTTCGTCCTCGTGACGGGCGTGGAAGGGGACGTCGACGGGGTTCTTGTTCATGCTTCCTCCTGGTTGTGGCGGATCGTTGGTGGATCCGCTGTCAGGAGGTAGGTGCGCGAGGTCTGCCAGATGGGAGGCCAAATACATCCGATTGGGTATCGTCCTCGGGTATGGACCGGTCATTCCTGCTGGAGCGAGCGCGGCGAGCACGAGGTCTGACGCAGGCCCGGCTGGCGGCCTTGTCCGGCACCTCGCAGGCGACGTTGTCGGCATACGAGCGCGGGCTGAAGTCGCCGTCGCTGAAGGTCGCGTCCCGAATCCTCGCCTCGATGGACTACGAGCTCACGCTTCGGGCACGGGTTGACTGGGTGGAGCATTATCCAGCGGGAATCGTGAAGTTCTGGGTGCCCAGCATGCTGTGGGCGGTTGAGCCTCCGATGTGCTTCGCCACGATCCAGATGCCCGATCTGATCCACAACACCGACAGGATGCATGGGGGCATGCGCGACAGGACGGAGCGGCGGGGAGCCTACGAGCAGCTCATCCGTCGAGGCATGCCGCAGCAGATGATCCGCTGGATCGACGGCGGCCTCTTGGTCGACCTGTGGGACGACCTCGACCTGCCCGATCCGGTTCGGCAAGCCTGGGAGCCGGCCATCCGGCTCGCCACGCTGCCGCTGGAGGTGGACGGGCTGCGCTTCTTCTTCACGGAGAATCCCGAGGTCGCGCGGAACGCGCGGGTCCGGGGCTACGAACCCCTACCGCCCCCGCCTCCACCGCCGCCGCCGCGACGCTCTCGATTCGATCCGCGTCCCATGCCTCAGGGAGATCAGAGTCTGAGGCTCGGGCCGGCGGAGGACGCTGGAGGCCGGTAGCCGAAGTCGTCCTCGTGACGCCGGGGCGCTGGGCGACGCATTGTAGGTCGCCCCGGTGCGTTCGGGCCGTGGCGGTCGATCGCTTCGGCAGCAGCGCCGGCCGCATGTGCCGGGCCTAGGTCGGCACGGTCGCGCCCGAACACGTCGATCCACTGCGTGCGGGCGTCCTTGACGGACTCGGCGACGAGATGGGCGACGTTGCGTTCTCGGCCGCGGGTCATGCCGACGTACGCGGAGGCGGCCCCGGTGTGGTCCCCGATCAGGACATGAGAGACCGGCACGGTCGAGCCTTGGGCGCCGTACGCAGTGGTGGCGTAGGCGAGTTCGACGTGCTGGCGCACATAGTCGGGCGGCAGGACTCGCTTGCCCGAGTCGCCGCGGACGGCGAGGGCACCGTTGTCGCAGGCCAGGACGGTCCAGGTCTCCCGGTTGGCGACGTCGGTGTCGCGGTCGTTGCGGCGGGTGGCGATCTTGTCTCCGATGCCGATCCGTTCGCCCGAGGCACTCACCACTTCGTCGGTGACTTCGCCGACGGCCTTGCGGACCTGATGCGCGAGGCCGTTGATCTTGGTGACCTGCTCGCGGGTGTCGGCGACCACGAGCTCGCCGTACGTCGTGCGCACCGCGAGTTTTTGCTGTCGCTCGACGTCGCTGGCGTGCACCACGATTTCGCCACGGCACACCAGCTCGTCGAACACTTCGCCGGGCTTCTCGCCGGTGCGCATTCGCAACGACAACTCGGCGAAAGCGGGGTCGGCGAACCGCCGGACAGTGTCGAGTTGGGTGACGCGATCGGGTGCATAGCGGACAGCGAGGTCGAGAACGCCGCCTCGTCCGACGGCGGGGAGCTGGTGGCGGTCGCCGACCAAGATCAATCTTGCCTGGGTCTCGTCTGCCAGATGCAGGAGTGCGCGGGCGGTGTCCTGGTCGAGCATCCCCGCTTCATCAACGACAAGGACGTCCCCGGGCCGGGTTCGGGCGGCAACATCAGGCGATGCTGCGACCCGGCTCCACCGGCCATCGTCGTCCCAGCGGAAGCCTTGTTGGTGCAACAGCCAGGCAGCTGAGTAGGACGACGCGCCGAGCGCGCCTTCGGCGATCTGGGCGGCCTTGCGGGTCGGGGTGACGACGACCATGCGGTGACCGGCCGCGTGCACTCGGTCGCGGGTCGCGGCCAACCGGGTGGTCTTGCCTGCCCCCGCCGCACCCTCGACGATCGTGATGTCCTTGGCCTCGGCGCGTTGCGTGATCCGGTCAACGATCTCGCGCTCGATCGCCAGCACGTCTGCCGACGTCAGTGCGCGGACGTGCTCAGGGACGTCCGGTCGGCCGAGCAGGGGACGGGAAGCGGCGACGACCCGGGCGGTCAGGTCCTCGGCCAGCTCGCGCCGCACCATTCCCTCGATGACGTCACCCGTGGCGGCGAGCAGCCGCTCGACCTCACCACGTGCGTCGGCAGCGTTCCACGCGGAGCGGCGCGCGCCGAGCCGGACGAGCGCCAGGTCAACCACGGCGTGCCGGTCCAGCACGCCGGCCTTGAGTTCGGTGGTCGAGCCGCCGCCGGAGGCGGCGTGTCGAAAGTCCAGCTCGCGCAGCTCCTCGACCCACCGCTGCCGCAACTCCTCACCCGAGGTCGGCACAATCTTGTCGGGGCGAGCGTCCGGCCACGCGCGGCGGTCCCATGCCTGCCGCAATACCGGGCCGGGTTCCTCACCTGGATGCTCGGAACGCCACCGGGCTTCGTAGGAGTCGATGTTGGTTTCGATCTGCCGTGCTCTGGCGCTGAACGCCCCGGCGTACGGCGTTAGCTCGGCGACCTCGCCAGCCTCGGGGTCGAGGGTCAAACCGTGTGCGGCCAGCGCTGCCCGGAACGCCGGGTTCGTCATCACGGCTGCATGCCCGATCCCGTTGATCGCCTCCAAGCTGTCCCGCACTCCGACGGTGTGGATGCCCCGCCAGTTGCCCTCGGCGAAGACCCGGGCGTTGATCTGGAGATGCAGATGCCGGTGCGGGTCACCGGCTCGGGAGGTGAAGTGACGTACGACGGCTGCCTCGATCTGCTCGACTGGCACCTGCATCTGACGGCCGCGTGGCCCGACCCTGGTCGTCGCGTGCGAGGCGAGCCAACCGACGATCTCCTCGGCGGCCTCCATCTGTGCGGTGTCATAGGCCGCCGCGACCTCCGGGTGCAGCGCCGCCGCGAGCGACCACGTCTTCGGCCCGTTGACGGTGACTTCGACGAACCGCACCGCTTGGTCATCGGTCCTCAACCGCCCCTTGGCCGCACCCGTCTCGATGTCGTATCCGGCGACCCACTGCTCGTAGGTCTCACCATCCATGTCGTGTCGGTGCTCGATGCCATCGGGGGCGGCGACCATGCGCATCGCGACGCCGCTTCCCTCGGTGAGGTAGTAGTCGTCGGCCCGGGAGCGGTCTGCCTCGACGTAGTGTCGCGCGGCCGCGGCTGCGCCCCGGTAGACCTTCATGCCACCGTGCATCTGAATCCACCTCCCTCAACAACCGTCGACAACCACATATCCGCTGGTCAGAGCCGGTTCTCGCGCCCGTGCCCCTACGAACTTTCGTACTGCAACGGGTCTTTTTGCGGCAGTGAGCAGGCGGGTGAGGGCGGTGTCCAAGATGGCAATGGCTCAGGGTCCCAAGGCGTCGCCCACCAGAACCAGACGAACAAGGAAACGGTGGACAGAGTCCGCATGACGGCCACATTCACGCCCAACAGCACGCGTTACTACGACGGAGTCAAGACCAGCACGGCCCAGTGCCTAGGCGGCAGCAAGATGTACTGCCTCTACTGATCGTGACCGGCCGAAAAGGGTGGTGTCGACATGTCCGAAGTAACAAGAGTCAGCTTGGACCAGAACGAATTCGATGAGATCCGGCTTCACGATGAGGGTGGCAACCTGCCGACCTATTTCAACGGCAAGCCCGTGCTCCGCATCGAGATGCCGCCGGACACGTCTCGAGGCGCTCCCCCGACACGCGGGTGGAGATTGCTGACCGTCGAAGGAACCCAAGACGCTCCGACACCCGTCTTTGCCTCCCCGGCCGAAGACGGCAGCGACGACTGGTGGATCGTCTACCTCACCGCAGAAAAGGAGGGATGGCGAGGCATCACGACCTGGCCGGTCGGCGTCACCCCCGCCGCGAGCCAAGCGGCGCACGAGTTCACCCTCGCGTGGCCTTCGAACTCGTTGAATCTGGCGCTCGCGCAGCAACTCGCCGAAATCAAAGTCCGAATCAATCGTGTCAACGGCGGGTCCATCGATCCAATGGCTATCGAGAAGACCCATGTCGTAGGGCGACTTGCCCATGCGCGAGATGGCACCTGGTTGCCGCAACCCTCGGAGGTTGTCTTCTCCGGATTCGGACCCCCAATCGAACTCGATGAACAGGGGTACGGCTGGCTCCCCGTGAGGTGGCTTCCTGATCTGACGAGCATCGAACCGGGCGAGTACACCGCAACGGCCGTGCTGCTGGGCTCAGGCTTGGTCACGGCGCCCGCGCACGTACTCGTCGCCGACGCAGCCCGGACCGACGTGCTGGGTAAAGACAACTCCTCATAGCAAACCGAGTTCCAGTGTTCGGTGGGGCCCCTCTCGGCCGTCACGGCGGGGCCACATCAGGTTGACATACTCAGCTCGCCGAGCTCATCGTGGAACCACTTGGTCGCCGCGTGGTGGCGAAGGTTGCGATAGACGATCGTGCGCGGGCCAGGCGTTTTCGGGATCGTTCTCCTCGACCCAGGCGCGGATGCGGTGCCAGCGCTCGTTGTGCAGCTCCGGTTTGACCGGGAGGCCGGTGATGGTGTCCACGAAGAGCCAGAGTTCATCCTCGGGTGGCACGCGGAAGTTCCACCAGGCGAGCTTCTTGTCGGGCTCACGGGCTGCTAAGTCTGCCCGTCGTTGCCGCTCCGCCCCTTGAGCGTTGGCTACCTGCTGGAGTGACGCTTTGGCGGGCAGCCCGAGCAACTCTTTGACCCGGGGGAGGAGTTCGTCGCGCAGTAGTGACCCGGGGAGTGGGACCTCGTGCAGGGTGTGGTTCTTCACTGGGCCACGAAACCCGGGCACGCGGCGGGGTGTGATCCAGGAACCGTTGACGTGGACGTAGCCCCGGTCGAAGAAGACGTCGATCGCACGCAATGCGTTCTGCTCGCCGAGGCGGAGCCCACCGAATCCCGCCACGCGGATCTTCGTTCCGAAGAGCGGGAGGCGGGTCATCAACGGGTCGGTGCCGTCGGAGCCGCAGAGCTGGTCGGCTGCGTTGGCCATGGCGTGCACCTGACGGGTCTCTGGCCGCAGGCGGGGATCGACGTACTGGGCGGTCGCTCCGTGGAGCACATCCGCTCGCCAGATTTCAAGTCCGTCCAGGGGATCGATGCTCCGGTCGAGCCAGCCCAAGCGCCAGGCGAGCTTGCGCATCGCGGCGAGCTGGCCGCGCAGGTCCTCGCGGCCGCGGGTGGAGAAGAGGGTTTTCGATCCCTTCTCCATCACCTTGCGGCTGTGCTCGACTCGCCACTTCGTCACGGGCACGTCGCCGATGGTCGGCAGGATGTGGGCGTTGAGCCGGGACTCGCGCTGCTCCATCGTCCGGGGTTGCTTGCCGCGCTCGATCGAATCCCTGAGGTACTCCTCGCCGAGCATCCGGATCGTTCGCGACGCGCGCACATCAGCGCCGACGGGCGTCGCCTGCTCGGTGTCGAGCGCGGCCTCGGCCTGGGCGAAGATCTTGCGGGCCTCCTCTTCGGAGGCAGCGCGGCGCAGCACCCGCTTCCACGGTTCACCCTCGCCAGCGGGTGCCCGGAAGTAGACCTGGTACTTGTTGTTGCCCGATCCGGGGGCGTAGAGACGAACCCGCCAAGCACGTCTCGTGCCGCCGAGCGTGCGCGGCTTGCCCTGAGCGAGCAGCTTGGGTTGAGTGCGTGTGGCCACGAGACCGCCTCCTAGGCTGGTGCCACCGGGCCACAGGGGGACCCGTTGCAGATCCATCGCGCATCACTTTCATGCATCATTCAAGAGAATCTGTGCACGTGCCACTCGTCAGGAGTCACAGGAAATGGCCAACCGCCTCGCCAACGCGACCAGCCCCTACCTGCTCCAACACGCGGAAAATCCAGTGGAATGGTGGGAGTGGGAACCCGCCGCGTTCGAGGAGGCTCGGCGCCGCAACGTGCCCGTGCTGCTGAGCATCGGGTACGCCGCGTGCCACTGGTGCCATGTGATGGCCCACGAGTCGTTCGAGGACGACGCCACCGCGGCGTACCTGAACGAGCACTACGTGAGCATCAAGGTCGACCGGGAGGAGCGGCCCGATGTCGACGCGGTCTACATGTCCGCGACGACGGCGATGACCGGGCACGGCGGCTGGCCGATGACGTGCGTGCTCGACCACGACGCGACGCCGTTCTTCGCGGGCACCTACTTCCCCGACGAGCCGCGGCACGGGCAGCCGTCGTTCCGCCAGGTGCTGGAGGCGCTCACCGACGCGTGGGCCAACCGCGGTGACGACGTACGCCGCACGGCCGACCAGATCCGCGAGCACCTGCGCCGCGAGTCGGCGATGACGCCCGGCCCGGTGGACGCCGAGGTGCTGGAACGCGCACACACGGTGCTGGCGGGTGACTTCGATGACGAGTCGGGCGGGTTCGGCGGTGCGCCGAAGTTCCCGCCCAGCATGGTGCTGGAGTTCCTGCTGCGCCGTGGTGGCTCGCCCATGCTCGATGCGACCTGCGAGGTGATGGCGCGGGGCGGGATGTACGACCAGCTCGGCGGCGGCTTCGCGCGGTACGCCGTCGATCGCGACTGGGTCGTGCCGCACTTCGAGAAGATGCTCTACGACAACGCCCTGCTGCTCGGGGTCTATGCCCGGTGGGGCGGGCCGTTGGGGGAGCGGGTGGCCCGCGAGACCGCTGACTTCCTGCTGCGCGAGCTGCGCACAGAGCAGGGCGGCTTCGCATCCGCGCTCGACGCCGACAGCGAGGGTGTCGAGGGCAAGTTCTACGCCTGGACTCCCTTGCAGCTGCTCGAGGTGCTCGGTCCTGAGGACGCGGTGTGGGCGGGCGAGACGTTCGAGGTGACCGCGGCCGGCACCTTCGAGCACGGCGCCTCGACGCTGCAGCTGCTGCGCGAGCCGGACGACGCCGAGCGATTCGCCCGGGTGCGCAGCCGGCTCTTCGACGCGCGGGCCACGCGCATCCGCCCGGCCCGCGACGACAAGGTCGTCGCCGCCTGGAACGGGCTGGCCATCAGCAGTCTCTGCGCTGCTGGTCGGCTGCTGGGTGTCGACGAGTACGTCGACGCGGCACGGACGGCGGCGCGCCTGGTGGTCGACGTACACCTCACCGACGACGGCCTGCGCCGGGTGTCGCGCGACGGCGTGGTCGGCCGGCATGCCGCGGTGCTCGAGGACCACGGCGCGCTGGCGCTCGGCCTGCTCGACCTGGCGGCGGCCACCGCCGAGGCCGAGTGGCTGGAGGTGGCCGGCGATCTGCTGGACGTGGCGCTGCGCGACTTCAGGGCCGACGACGGGGGATTCCACGACACTTCCGCAGCTGCCGAGGAGCTGGTGGCCCGACCGAGAGACCCCTCGGACAACGCGAGCCCGTCGGGGCTGTCGAGCACGGCGCAGGCCTTGTCGACGTACGCCGCGCTCACCGGGTCGGGACGCCACCGGCAGGCCGCCGAGGAGGCACTGGCGAGCGTGGCCACGCTGATGGAGCGGGCGCCCCGGTTCGCCGGCTGGTCGCTCGCCGCTGCGCAGAGCATGCTCGACGGTCCGCTCGAGATCGCAGTCGTCGGGAAGCCGGGTGCGGAAAGGGATGCGCTGGCCCACCGCGCGCTGCGCAAGCCCGGTGCCGTGGTGGTCGTCGCCGAGCCCGGGGTCGAGGGCATTCCGTTGCTCGAGGGTCGTGGCGAGGTCGACGGCCGGCCCGCGGCGTACGTCTGTCGAGGCATGGTGTGCGAGCGTCCGGTCACCGAACCGGACGACATCTTCAGCTCGTGAGCTCGCCCCACACCCGGAGCCGGGCAATCCCGCCGTCCGGGTAGACGTCGAGCCGGACGTGCGTGACCGGTCGGTCCTCGGCGACGAGGTAGCGATGACGGGTGTCCGGCTGGGAGCGCTGCTTCGGCACCAGGTCGAACCACTCGCCTGCGTCCAGGTCGGCGCAGCCTGACAGCTGCACCCAGCCCGGCGCGTTGCCGAGGAAGTACGACGTGTCCAGCTCGACATGACGTACGACGCCCGCGCCGGCAAGCCGCAACACGGCCCAGTCGTTGCCGCCGTCGCGACGGCGAGCGTTCTCCCAGCCCTCGCCCATGTCGTGGGCGCGGCCGGGCAGGATCATCTTCTCGGCGGATCCGTAGAAGGCGTCGGAGCAGGAGACCAGCCCGCCGCCGTTCTCGAGGGCAGCCAGGTCGATGGTGCCGGTGAGGAAGCGTGGGTCGGGGGCGGGCGTGCCGTGCACGCGGAACCGGGCCACGCCCCCGTCCGGATGCAGGGTGAGCCGCACGTGCGTCCAGTCCCGGGGATCGGTCACCGGGTAGGAGTTCACCGAGCCGCCGGCAGCCGGCGACCGCGCCACGATCGGCTCCCAGTGCAGGTCCGCCAGCTCGGCAGCGGACGGATAGCCGTCGACCGAGGCGGCCTCGACCGAGACGAACGGCGGGTAGTTGCCGAGGAAGTGCGCCGTGTCGACAACAACACCGTGGATCACTCCGGGCACGCCGAGCCGCACGATCGCCCAGTCGACACCGGGCTCGCGGCGGCGTCGGGTCTCCCAGCCGTCGTACTCCTTGCCCTTGTGGCCGAACGTGGGCACCACCGCAGGAGGTCCGGGCTGGATCAGGTTCTCGCGAGCCGCGAAGAACTCGTCGTTGGCCGCGACCACGCTGCCCGCGAGTGCTCGCGAGGCCAGGTCCGGCAACTCCGTGAAGTCGGTCATCGGCTTCCTCTCCTCAGCAGTCGTCCGGTCGGTATGTCGGCCACCCTGCCACCCCTCACAACTGGCTGTCCGCGCAGCCACACGTCGCGCACCGCGCCGGCAGGCTCTGCCCCGGCGTACGGCGACACGGGGTTGCGGTGGTGCAGCCGCGCGGGGTCGTCGGTGAACGTCTCATCGGGAGCGAACACGACGAGGTCCGCCGGCGCGGCCGACATCCACCGCACGACCGACGCGAGCTCGATCCCGCGGCTCCGCGCAGCGGTCCAGGTAAGGAAAGCCGCAGCCGGAGCGACGCGACCCCGCCCCAGACGTCGCCGAAGTCACCGGTGTCGAGGCAACCGGAGACGAGGGTCCGCGCCTCGTTCGGGAGGGCATTGAAGTCGTAGACCTCCATCGCTTCACGCTAGTCACAGAACCTCCGGATCCGGTGCGATGTCGGCGCCCTGTGCCACGCTGATCCGGTGGAGATCGCTCGGGTCCGACAGCAGGTACGCCGCTTCTACGACGGCGGTGTTCCCGGGCGCGACCAGCAGCCCGGCCTGCCGCCCGATCCTGGTCAGGATCCGCGCATCGTTCTCGAGCGGCACACCGAGTCCGGCCTCGAGTCGTTCAGCATGGAACGTCGCATCGCCTACGACGACCGCCATCTGGGCGAGCTGCTGGTGCCCGCCGACCCGGATGCGTTCCGCACCGACCTGACGTCGGTGCCTGCCCTGTTCACGTGGCTGGTGCCCAAGACGGGCGCGCACCTGCCGGCCGCGCTGCTGCACGACGGCCTCGTGCAGGACCCCGACGAGGCCGCCTCCTACGTCTCGACCCTGGGGCACCGCGTCGACCGGGTGGAGGCCGACCGTATCTTCCGCGATGCGATGGCCGACACCGGCACCGGCGTCGTACGCCGCTGGATCGTGTGGTCAGCGGTCACCTTGGCCACGCTCGTGCTGGGCCGGGACCTGCCTTGGGCGGCAGCGACGACGTGGCGCTACCGCGGTGCGGTGGCGCTCACCGTGCTCGGCATCGTCGTGCTGGGCTACAGCGCGATCGCCGACCTGTTCGACCTGGCGTGGCCGGCGACGTTCGAGCTGCCGTGGATGGGGGAGCGGCCGTGGTGGCTCGAGGTGGTCGGCGGCTTCGCGGGCGCCGTGACGATCCCGGTCGCACTCGGTCTGCTATGGGGTCGGTTCCGGATGGCCGGCGCGATCGTCGGCGTACTCCTTGCCGTGCTTCTGCCCGTCACCCTTGGCCTGGCCGCCATCGCTGGTTCCTACCTCGCAGTCGAGCGGGCTTCCGCTCGGTGGCCGATGGTCACCGCCGGCATCGCCGCGCTCGCGGTGGCCGTCGCGATCGCCGTCACCCTGGCGCTGAGCGTCTAGCCCCGAGCCCCATCTCCGCCAGCAAGCGCGTCGCGAACGCATCGCTCGGCAGGTCACTGGTGACCAGGTCCATCCCGGTGTTGAACGCGACAGCGACCAGCGCGATGGCGGCCGTGCCGACGACGAAGCCCTGCCAGCGCGCGGGTTCGCGGTCGACGGCGACTCGGCGCAGGTGTTCGAGCCAGCCGGCAATCGTCGCGGCGACGAGGGCGCTGACGATGCTCGCCGCGGCCGCGCCGACGATGGTGCCGACCAGGCCAAGCCGGGTCGAGAGGGCAGCCGCGGTGGCGGCGGCGACGGAGCCGCCGACCACGTGCGGCCAGGAGATCTGAATGGTCTTGGTGTTCTCGGACATCACCTGGAACGACGTGCGAGCGGCGCATATGGTTGCCGAACGTGAGCAGGGCCACGTCGGGGCAGCGGCTCTGGGTAACGTGCTCGTACAGGTTCGGGCACTCGGTGCGGACCTGGCCTCGACTGGGATGGTGCGCAAGCCCGTCTCGGAATCGGAGTGAACCGATGAAGCGGCAGCTGCCCAACCGACACGACCTGGCCCCCCTGCTCAAGTTCAAGAAGCCGGAGATGTCGCCGAAGAAGCGACGGCTCGAGAAGGCGCTGACGATCAGTGACCTGCGCACGATCGCCAAGCGTCGTACGCCCAAGGCTGCCTTTGACTACACCGACGGGGCTGCCGACGGCGAGGTCTCGCTGTTCCGCGCCCGGGAGGCGTTCGCCGACGTCCAGTTCAACCCCGCGATCCTGCGTGACGTCTCGAAGATCGACACCTCACGTGAGGTGCTCGGCAAGAAGGTGGCGCTGCCCTTCGGCATCGCGCCCACCGGCTTCACCCGGATGATGCAGGCCGAGGGCGAGATCGCCGGGGCGCAGGCCGCCGAGGCAGCGGGGATCCCGTTCGCCCTCTCCACGATGGGTACGACGAGCATCGAGGACGTCGCTGCAGCGACACCGGGGGGTCGCAACTGGTTCCAGCTCTACATGTGGAAGGACCGCGACCGCTCGATGGCGCTGGTCGACCGCGCCGCTGCGGCCGGCTTCGACACGCTGCTGGTGACGGTTGACGTGCCCGTGGCCGGCGCCCGGCTCCGCGACGTACGCAACGGCATGACCATCCCGCCCACGCTGTCGCCACGCACCGTGCTCAACGCGATCCCGCGGCCGGCCTGGTGGATCAACTTCCTCACCACAGAGCCCCTGGCATTCGCGAGCCTCGACGCCTGGTCGGGCACGGTCGCCGACCTGCTCGACACGATGTTCGACCCGACGGTGACCTACGAGGACCTCGAGTGGATCCGGTCGCAGTGGCCCGGCAAGATCTCGGTCAAGGGTGTGCAGAACGTCGACGACGCCCGCCGCCTCGCTGACGCAGGTGTCGACGCGATCGTGCTCTCCAACCACGGTGGCCGCCAGCTCGACCGCGCGCCCATCCCGTTCCACCTGCTCCCGCAGGTCGTCAAGGAGGTCGGCAGCGACCTCGAGGTGCATCTCGACACCGGCATCATGTCCGGCCAGGACATCGTGGCCGCGATCGCGCACGGCGCGCACTTCACGATGGTCGGGCGCGCCTACCTCTACGGACTGATGGCCGGTGGCCGCGACGGCGTCGACCGCACCATCGAGATCCTCCAGGGCCAGATCGAGCGCACCATGCGGCTGCTCGGCGTGAGCTCACTCGACGAGCTCACGCCCGGCCACGTCACCACCCTGCAGCGGCTGGCGCCGCGCAGCTGAGGGTCAGCGCAGTGAGTACGTGGCCATGGAGATGCCGACGTAGTGCGTCACGAACGCGAGAATCGTGAAGGTGTGGAACACCTCGTGGAAGCCGAACGTCTGGGGCGACGGGTTGGGGAACTTCGTGCCGTAGACGATGCCGCCAACGGTGTAGAGGCCGCCGCCGGCGACGACGAGGACGAGTAGCGTGGTGCCCACTCCGGGGCCATAGTCCATGGCGCCGGAGATGAAGTCGCCCAGGAAGAAGACGGGCGCCCAGCCCAGCACGATGTAGATC
This sequence comes from Nocardioides sp. InS609-2, assembly GCF_023208195.1. Taxonomy (NCBI): domain Bacteria; kingdom Bacillati; phylum Actinomycetota; class Actinomycetes; order Propionibacteriales; family Nocardioidaceae; genus Nocardioides; species Nocardioides sp. InS609-2. The sequence goes on from NZ_CP060034.1 coordinate 3,689,543, forward strand.
GGCGCATCGAGCCAGCGGGGAGCGTTGCCCCAGAACACCTTGAGACCGACGCCGGCGAACGCACCGCCCCACGAGATGGCGAGCATGACCCACCGGTCGGCGCCGTCGAGCAGCAGCAGCGCGAACGGGGTCAGCGTGCCGGCGATCAGCATGAAGATGTTGGAGTGGTCGAACCGCCTGAGCCGCTCGTGCACCTGCGGTGACCACGTGCCGCGGTGGTAGATCGCGGAGACGCTGAAGAGCACCAGGGCGGACGCGGCGAAGATGGCCGATCCGACGCGCGTGGTGGCGTTGGGGGAGAGCGCGACCAACACGATGCCGGCGGCCAGCGCCAGCGGTGCGACGACGGCGTGGGACCAGCCGCGCAGGCGGGGCTTGATCTCTGCGATCGCCTCACTGATCGCGCCCGCGGCATCGTCGACGCGCCCGTGGACGTCGTCGAGCCGGTTGCGCAGTGAGTCGTTCATGCGCTCCAAGGTACGTGAGTCGACCCAGTCCGTCTGCATTTCGCGTGACAGGGTCACGGTCGCTCAGCGGACGGCTCAGGCACTGGCGTCGTAGGTGAAGAAGGAGAACCCGCCGTCGGTCTCGAGGACGCACAGCTCGATATCGCGCAGGCGGCGGATGCCCTTCTCGCGGGCTGCCTCGTGGAGGTCGTCGATGGTAAGTCGCTCGCCGGTGAGTACGTCGAGCAACGGCTCGCCGTCGCGCACCACGACCCGGGCGCGGCCGGCCAGGGCGGGGGCCATGAACGGGAACCGGGTGCCCAGCCAGGCCAGCAGCATGCTGGCCACGGAGAAGGTGGCGACGGCGACGAGGGCAGCAGTGACCGAGAAGTCCTCCTGCACGATGCCCTGGCTGACCAGGTCGCCGAGGGTGACGAGCAGGATCATGTCGAACGCCGAGAGCTGGGCGACCTCACGCTTCCCCGAGATCCGGACCACGACCCACAGGAACGTGAAGACGATCAGCGCACGGATGAGCACGTCCATCAGGGCAGCCTCCAGACCGTGAACGAGACCTGGGCGGTCGGCTGGTCTCCCGAGAGGACCGCGATGTCGCAGGGAAGGCGCCCCCCGAGGTGCCCGGGAGCGGTGCGGGCATCGAGGCTGATCTCGAGACGATTGCCCGAGGGCGGGGGGTCGAACTCGTAGTAGAGCCATGGCCCGTCGTCCGTCTCCGACGACGGCGCGGGGTACCACGCCTGGAAGTCCAGGTCGTCGAAGAGCTCGTCGCACAGCCGGATCCGAACGGTGTCCCCGAAGCCGGTCGCGTTGGTGACCGTGAGGGTCAATGGGGACGGCTGACCGGCCCGGGTGATCTGCGGGTAGGTGACGCCCAGCGACCAATCGCCCGCGCTGTCGGAGGTGTCCGCAGTGCGGGGACCCAGCAGTCCGACCGCCGCAGCGGCCAGCATCAGCGTGAGCAGGGCGACGCCGGCGTGCCTTGTCCACCGGCTGCGTCGACCGGGCGGCGCATCGCGCAGGTCGCTGGTGGTGTCGTCGCTCACCGGGTCAGCCTGCCCCCGAGCGGCCGCCAGGGGCAGGCGGCGCGCCGATGTTCCTCTACCATCGAGGACGTGGCGAACTGGAAGGACGCGGTACGACGGGTGCTCTACCCGGCGTACGAAGCTCGCGTCGTCCGTCGACTCCCGCCGGACCGGCTGCCAAAGCACGTGGGTGTCATGCTCGACGGCAACCGGCGGTGGGCCAAGGCGGTGGGCGCCGAGACCGCACACGGCTACCGCGCCGGCGCCGCCAACATCGAACCGCTCCTCGGCTGGTGCGAGGAGGTCGGCGTCGAGGTGGTCACCCTGTGGCTGCTCTCCACCGACAACCTGAACCGTCCCGCAGACCAGCTCGAGGGCCTGCTCGGGATCATCGAGGGCGCGGTGTCCGCACTGGCCGAGCAGGGCCGGTGGCGGCTGCACCCCGTCGGCTCCCTCGACCTGTTGCCGGCCTCGACGGCCCGCAACCTCAAAGCCGCAGAGGAGTCCACCCGCCACGTCGACGGCCTGCTCGTCAACGTCGCTGTCGGGTACGGCGGGCGGCGGGAGATCGCCGACGCCGTACGTTCCCTGCTCCAGGAGCACGCCGGCAAGGGCACCTCCATCGAGGAGCTCGCCGAGACCCTCGACGTCGAGCACATCGCCGAGCACCTCTACACCAAGGGCCAGCCCGACCCCGACCTGGTGATCCGCACCTCGGGGGAGCAGCGCCTCGGCGGCTTCCTGCTCTGGCAGAGCGCGCAGAGCGAGTTCTACTTCTGCGAGGCCTACTGGCCCGACTTCCGGCGCGTCGACTTCCTCCGCGCCGTTCGCGCGTACGCCGAGCGCGAGCGCCGGTTCGGGTCCTGACGACGCAGCCTTGGGCGGCCGTCGTGTGTTCACCACGAGTTCGGGCGTGTTGCCCATATTCCGGCATCCCCAGGCGTACGTTTTCCGTATCGGTGAGTGGGGAAGCTCACCGCATCGGGAGGCCCGATCGTGAACGTTGACGACTACGCAGGACGCCACTGGGGGCAGCCGCTCCCACGCGCCCGAGGGAGCCGGCACTCCGGCTTTCGGGTCTCTTCCCACATCCAGGGAAGCTCCCGGTCCGTCAGCGTGAACTAGGGCCGGGCGTCGAGTGAGCGCGCGGTGCCGTGAGGGTGAGATGTCGTGGCTGCCACCAAGCAGGTCAAGCGCAGTTCGTCCAAGAACCGCACGTACGTCCTCGACACCAGCGTCCTGCTGGCCGATCCCGCCGCGATGCGCCGCTTCGCCGAGCACGAGGTGGTGCTCCCGGTGGTCGTGATCACCGAGCTGGAGGGCAAACGGAACCATCCTGAGCTCGGGTTCTTCGCCCGCTCCGCGCTGCGAGCCCTCGACGAGCTGCGCATCCTCCACGGCCGACTCGACGAACCGGTCCCGGTCGGCGACGAAGGTGGCTCGATCCGCGTCGAGCTCAACCACACCGACCCCGGGTCACTGCCTTCGGGCTTCCGTCTCGGTGACAACGACACCCGGATCCTCGCGGTCGCCAAGAACCTCGCCGACGAGGGTCGTCTGGTCACCCTCGTGTCGAAGGACATGCCGCTGCGCATCAAGGCCTCGGCGATCGGCCTGGACGCCCAAGAATATCGAGCCGAGACTGGCCCCAACGGCGGCAGCAGTTCCGACCCGGGCTACACCGGCATGGCGGAGCTCGAGGTTGCAGCCGACGTCCTCGACGAGCTCTACGCCGACGGCGTGGCTGACCTGGCCGAGGCCCGCGACCTGCCCTGCCACAACGGGCTGGTCCTCGTCTCCGACCGCGGCACCGCGCTGGGCCGCGTCGGTCCCGACAAGCAGGTCCACCTGGTGCGCGGCGACCGTGAGGCATTCGGCATCCACGGTCGGAGCGCCGAGCAGCGGATCGCCCTCGAGCTGCTGCTCGACCCCGAGGTCGGCATCGTCTCGCTCGGTGGCCGCGCGGGCACCGGCAAGTCTGCGATGGCCCTGTGCGCAGGTCTCGAGGCGGTGATGGAGCGCGGCCAGCACAAGAAGGTCGTGGTGTTCCGCCCGCTCTTCGCCGTCGGCGGCCAGGAGCTCGGCTACCTGCCCGGCTCCGAGAACGAGAAGATGTCGCCCTGGGCGCAGGCCGTCTTCGACACCCTGGGTGCGTTGGCCGGCAAGGACGTCATCGACGAGGTGATGGACCGCGGCATGCTCGAGGTGCTGCCGCTGACTCACATCCGGGGTCGGTCGCTGCACGACTCGTTCGTCATCGTCGACGAGGCACAGTCACTCGAGCGCAACGTGCTGCTGACGGTGCTCTCGCGCATCGGCGCCGGGTCGAAGGTCGTGCTCACCCACGACGTCGCCCAGCGCGACAACCTGCGCGTCGGCCGACACGACGGCATCGTCGCGGTGATCGAGAAGCTCAAGGGGCACCCGCTGTTCGCCCACGTGACGCTGACCCGGTCCGAGCGCTCGCCCATCGCGGCCCTGGTCACCGAGATGCTGGAGAACGTCACGCTGTGACGTGATGCACGAGGCCCGTGTGGCGGGTGTGAACCGTGCGACGGATGAGGCGAATTTCCTCGCCCGAATCGCGTCGTTCGGTTTGCACCGCATACGGGACTCATGCAAGGTGGCTCGTGACCGTTTCGTGATCTTTCGGGTCCGGCGTCCTACGTCGATGCGACCGGTTCCCCGCACATTGTCGTCAAGCCCCTGTGAGAGTCGTGTCGTCTACGAAGTACGTTCCGTCGCACCGCGCCCCCAGCGCAACCGCCAAGAACGCCCGCAAGCGCGTCGTACGCACCACTGCTGCCCTGTCGGGCGCCGCCGTGGTCGCGACCGGCGTCAGCGTCGCCGGCGGTGTCCTCTCCGACACCCCGGCGATCTCGCAGGCGTCGTCCGACCTGAGCTCCGCGGCCGGTGACACCCTCGCCGAGGAGCGCCTCAGCGACCGCGCGACCAAGGGCACAGTGTCGCGCTCCGACCGCCGCCGGGTCACCGACCCGGCGAAGAAGGCCGCGCTCTCGCGCACCCAGGGCATCGCGACCACCCGCACCGAGAACCTCGATGACGCCGACCCGCGCGAGATCGGCCGAGCGCTGCTCTCCGAGTACGGCTTCGACGACTCGCAGTTCTCCTGCCTCGACTCGCTCTACGTCAGCGAGAGCAACTGGCGCGTCACGGCCGACAACCCCAGCTCCTCGGCGTACGGCATCCCGCAGGCGCTCACCGCGACCCACGACCTGCCATCGGACTACATAACCTCGGCCGAGTCGCAGATCCGTTGGGGCCTCGACTACATCGCCAGCCGCTACGGCACCCCGTGCAGCGCGTGGGGCTTCAAGCAGGGCCACGGCTGGTACTGAACTTTCGGGGTCCGTCTCATTTCTGCAGTGATCCCCGGTCAGCCGGGGATCACTGCAGCTTGATGGCCGAGAAGCACCGGGTGCGGCGGGGATCGCCTGCTTCTGGGCCACCGACGTTGGAGGACACACGAATGGACGAGGCCTACAAGACCGACCGCATCGGTTCCGCCCTGGTGGGCACCAACCCGACGGTGCTGCGCCGGCTGGACGCCGGCTTCGCGGTCATCGGCGATCGACAGCACCTGCCGGGCTACTGCGTGCTGCTCACCGACACCCCGGGCATCGACCAGCTCACCGACCTGACGCCCGAGCGGCAGATCGTCTTCCTCGAGGACATGGCCGTCCTCGGTCGCGCCGTGTCGGAGGTGTGCCGGCGCCGCGACCCGGCGTTCCGCCGGATCAACCTCGAGATCCAGGGCAACACCGACGCCTTCCTGCACGCCCACGTGACTCCACGCTACGAGTGGGAGCCCGAGGAGATCATCGGCTGGCCGCAGGCGCTGCACCACTGGACCGGCAACGCCGGCCCAGATACCACCCTCGGCCCTCGGCACGACGAGCTCCGCGCCGAGCTCACGGCGGAGATCGACCGTCAGCAGACGCTCCGCCGTGGCTGACGTCCGGGCGTCGTACGACGCGCTCGCCGACGCCTACACGGAGCTGTTCGGAGACGTGGCTGTGGCGCATCCGGTGGACCGCGCGATGGTCACGGCGTTCGCTGAGCTGGTGCGCGCAGACGCCGGCAGCCGGGTGGCCGATCTCGGCTGCGGACCCGGGCACTGGACGGCGTACCTGCACGACCACGGGCTCGACGCGTTCGGCATCGATCTGGCACCGGCCTTCGTGGCCACGGCACGGAGGCGGCACCCACAGCTGCGTTTCGACGAAGGATCTCTGGAAGCGCTGGACATCGCGGACGGATCTCTCGACGGGGCGCTGGCGTGGTACTCCACCATCCACACGCCACCGGAGGGGCTCCCGCTCGTGTTCGAGGAGATCAGCCGCGTGCTGGCGCCGGGTGGGCACCTCCTGATCGCGTTCCAGTCGATCGATGGTGATGCGGCGGAGGCGTTCGACCACAAGGTCGTGACGGCGTTCCGGCGGCCGCTCGACCTGGTCTCGGGCCTGTTGCGCGAGACCGGGATCGTCGAGACGGCGCGGCTGTTGCGGCAGCCCCGCGAGGGTGAGAGGTGGCCTGCGGGCTACCTGCTGGCCCGGCGGGTCAGCGGGCCTCGAAAACCGTGACGTGGCCGGCGTACTCCCGCTCGCCCTCGAAGGTCGGGAGCTTGCCCGCGAAACCCTCGCCGCACGAGTCAAGGTAGGCCTGCGCGGTCGCGTGGTCGGGGAAGACCGCGCGCGTCTCCAGGTCATGACGGCGTACGTCGCCGAAGCGGCGCCGCAGGACGGACTCGCCGGTCTCGCTGCTGAACTGGGTGACCTCCGGCCTGCCGCCCGCCTGGACGCGCAGGTCGGCAAGGTGGTCGTTGCCGTTGGTGACCGCGACGAACGTGCCACCCGGCCGCAGCACCCGGCGGACCTCGTTGAGGGCTCGCTCCAGGTCGCGCACGTGGTAGAGCATCCAGCCGGCGTAGACGACGTCGAAGGACGCGTCATCGAAAGGCAGGTAGCAGATGTCGGCCTGGCGGGCGTCGACGCCGCGGGCCGTGGTGAGCTCGACGAAGCGCTGCGAGAAGTCGGTCGCGATCAATGTCACGCCCGGCAGTGCGTGGATCTGCTCGGCCATCACGCCGGTGCCGCAGCCGATCTCGAGGATGTCGGCGTCGCCGACAAGGGCGCGGTCGATGGCCCGCAGCGCCTCGGTGGCCGGGTCGAGGCCGTCGGCGGTGGGGTGCCACACCGAGCGGCGGGTCTCCAGGTTGGCCTCGGTCGCATACTGCTCGCGCACGTGTGCGGGGTCGTTCAGCTTCATGGGTGGGTCATGCCTTCCACGTCGAGGGCCTCGTCGAGCTGGGCTTCGGTGAGCTCGCCTCGGTCGATGTACTCCATCGCGATGACCGTCTCACGAATGGTCGCGCCGTCCTTCAGTGCCTGCTTGGCGATCTTGGCCGCCGCCTCGTAGCCGATCAGCTTGTTCAGCGGCGTGACGACCGACGGCGACGACTCGGCGTAGGTGCGCATCCGATCGGCGTCGGCGGTGATGCCGTCGACGCAGCGCTCGGCCAGCAGCGTCGATGCGGTGGCGAGGATGCGCACCGACTCGAGCAGGTTGCGGGCCAGCACCGGCATCATCACGTTGAGCTCGAAGTTGCCGGCCGCGCCCGCCCACGCCACGGTCGCGTCATTGCCGACGACCTGCGCGCAGACCATCAGCGTCGCCTCGGGCAGCACCGGGTTGACCTTGCCGGGCATGATGCTCGACCCCGGCTGGAGGTCGGGCAGGTGGATCTCGGCCAGCCCGGTCGTCGGCCCCGACGACATCCAGCGCAGGTCGTTGCAGATCTTGGTGAGGCCGACCGCGATCGTGCGCAGCACCCCACTGAGCTCGACGAGCGAGTCACGCGAGCCCTGCGCCTCGAAGTGGTTGCGGGCCTCCGTGAAGGCATCACCGGTGTCGGTGTTGAGCGCCGCGATGACGGCGGCGGCAAAGCCGGGCGGCGTGTTGATGCCGGTGCCGACGGCGGTGCCGCCGAGCGGCAGCTCACGCACCCGGGGGAGTACGGCGTCCAGTCGCTCCCGCGCGTAACCGACCGTGGCGGCGTACCCACCGAACTCCTGCCCGAGCATCACGGGGGTGGCGTCCATCAGGTGCGTGCGACCGGACTTCACCAGCCCGGCGAACTCATCGGCCTTTGCCGACAGCGACGACTCCAACCTCGACAGTGCGGGGAACAGATCGTCGCGCACCGAGAGCGTTGCAGCGACGTGGATCGCGGTCGGAAAGGTGTCGTTGCTGGACTGTGAGGCGTTGACGTGGTCATTGGGGTGGACCTCGGCGCCGGCGCGCGCGGCCAACGAGGCCAGCACCTCGTTCATGTTCATGTTGGTGCTCGTGCCGGACCCGGTCTGGAAGACGTCGAGCGGGAACTCCGCGTCGTGCTCGCCGGCGACCACCGCGGCGGCTCCGTCGGTGATGACGGCGGCCTGCTCGGCGCTGATGACCTCGAGGTCGGCGTTCACCCTGGCGGCGGCCGCCTTCACCCGGGCCAGGGCGTGGATGAGCGCGGGCTCCTGGGTGGTGCCGCTGATCGGGAAATTCTCGACAGCGCGCTGGGTCTGGGCCCGCCACAGGGCGGCGGCGGGCACCTGGATCTCGCCCATGCTGTCGTGCTCGGTGCGGAAGTCGCTCACCGTCCCGACGTTACCTTGACATATTGGTAACAAATCAGTTACCAATAACTATGGATGCCTTCGCCGCGATTGCCGACCCGGTGCGCCGCGACATCCTGGGCAAGCTCAGGGGCGGACCCGTCCGGGTGATCGACCTCGCCGCCGGTCACGACATCAGCCGGCCCGCGATCAGCCGCCACCTCCGCGTGCTCGGCGACGCCGGGCTGGTGACCGCCGTCGACCACGGTCGCGAGCGGCACTACCGGCTCGAACGGTCCGGCCTGGTCCCGGTGTCGACCTGGCTGGCCGGTCTTGATCCGGCACCACGGTTCGACGAGTCGGCGCTCGACGGGCTCGACCTCGAGGTCCGCCGCACGGTGCGCGAGCGATCCAGCCCCCAGTCCACGGACACCGAGGAGACAGCATGAACACCAGCACCCCGAGCGCCACCGGCCGCCGCGACGACCGTGACGGCACGCCGTACGTCGTGTTCGAGCGCACGTTCAGCGCCCCGATCGCCGACGTCTGGGCGGCGGTGACCGAGCCGGAACGCCTGGTGCGCTGGATCGGCACCTGGGCGGGCGACCCGGCGAGCGGCGAGATCGCGTTCCGGATGACCGCCGAGGCCGAGGACGCGCCCGAGGAGGAGGTCCTGATCGACGAGTGCCGCGAGCCGACCCGGCTGGTGATGCGATCGGCGCGGCCCGACGACCACAGCCAGCTCTGGAGCTGGCAGATCGACCTCAACGAAGCTGATGGCGTCACCACGCTGACGTTTGCGCAGGAGGTCTGCGACCTGACGCTGGCCGAGAGCGTCGGTCCGGGCTGGGACTACTACCTCGACCGGATGGTGGCAGCCGAGACGGGCGGAGACCTCACGGCCATCGACTTCAACGACTACTACCCGGCCTTCGCCGCCTACTACCGCGCCGAGCTCTCCTGACGGGCCACATACAGCCAGTAGGTCTCCTCGCGCCCCTGCAGGTCGACGGCGTAGGAGTGCGGCTCGACGTGGTCGAACACCCCGCCGAGGTTGCGCTCGAGTCCGGGCTCCTCTGCCGCAGACCAGATGACCACGGCGCCACCGGGCCGCACGATGCGACGCAACAGGCCCAGGAACGGCGGCTCGTAGATCGCGGCGTTGGCGTCGTGCACCAGGTAGCCCGGACCGTTGTCGACGTCCAGGAGCACCAGGTCGTACGAGGACTCGCGGGCCTCCGCGAGCGCGAGTGAGATGTCGGCGACGACCACGTTGGCGCGGGCGTCGGCGAGGACGCGCTGGCCGTGCCGGATGGTGCCGTCGCGCATCCAGCCGACGAGCGCCTCCTCGATCTCGACGACCGTGCACCTCTCGACGCGCAGGTCGGTGAGCACGGCCTGGAGCGTGAAGCCCAGGCCGAGGCCTCCGACGAGCACGTCGCGCGGGTTGATCACCAGCTTCAGCGCGGCCGTCGCGATTGCCACCTCGCTGGTGGTCTCGGCGGTGTCCATCACGAAGACGCCGTTGGCCCGCAGCTCCAGGACCTCGGGACCGTCGTCCTCGCGGCGCGAGCGCAGCACGAGCTCACCGCGCTCCGACTCGGCGCGCGCGACCTCGGCGTACTCAGTGGGCATGCCCCGACGCTACTTGCGCCGGGGGTCGCTGCCCGAGGGCGGGCTCAGTCGAAGATCTCGCTGAGCCAGCTCTCCTTCTTCTTGCGGTACGGCTGCTGGTACGGGTCGGCGTAGCGCCGGTCCTCCTGGTGGCGCCGTGTGTCGCGCTCCTGCTCGTAGGCCGGAGCAGCTGGTGCCGCGGGCGCGGCCGGGGCCGGTGCCTGACCCATCGAGCGCTCGATGATCTTGTCGAGCTCACCGCGGTCGAGCCAGACGCCGCGGCACTGCGGGCAGTAGTCGATCTCGATCCCGCTGCGCTCGCTCATGGTCAGGGTGGTGCCGTCGGTCGGGCACTGCATCAGATGTCCTCCTGGGGTTTCCCGGTCCAACGACGCGAAGTCAGGACAGGTTCCCGTGCTCGACCTTCCGCGCCGTGCTCAGCCTCCCGCAACGTCATACGGATGGTGCCGCCGGAAGCTCCGTCCGTATGACGTCCCGGGAGGCGTTGTCCACAGCACGGGGATCGGCGGTTGCGACCCGGCGGGGCGTCGGGCGACGGTGGGCGCATGGCCTGGCCGCACGATCACACCGATGCTCGCTTCCGAGGTGCGCAGGAGCTGGCCGGGATGCAGGGACAGGTGGCGTCCCGGCGCCAGCTCTACGGCATCGGCATCACCCGCTGGGAGATCCGTGGCCAGGTGCGGGCGCGTCGATGGCAGCTCGTCGGGGACCAGGCCGTGTGCCTACACAACCACGTGCTCGACGAGGAGGGCCACCGGTGGGCGGCGGTGTTCCAGGGCGGGCCGCGCGCCTGCCTCGACGGCGTAGCGGCCCTCGTGGCGAGCGGACTCGAGCGGTTCGATCACGAGCGGATTCGAGTGAGCGTGCCGCGGGGCGCGAGGGTACGACGCAACCGGCGCTACGACATCCGCCAGACACGCCGCTGGTCGGCGGACGATGTCGTCCCGTTCGGGATACCCCGGACCCGCGTCCCTGTCGCAGCCGTGAGAGCGGGGTTGTGGGCGCTCACCGACCGGCAGGCGACGTACCTGCTGACGCTCGTCGTGCAACAGGGACTCGCCTCGCCGTCGGCGATCGGCACCGAGCTGCTGCGCATCCGGCGCGACAAGCGCCGGGCGCTGTTGCACGTCGTGGTCAACGACCTCCTCGACGGTGGGCGTGCCCTCGGCGAGCTCGACGTGGCCGCCGAGCTCAGGCGCCGCGGTCTGCCGCCACCCGAGCGTCAGGTGCTGCGGCGAGATGCCCGTCGTCGCTACTACCTGGACCTCTACTGGCCAGCGTTCGGTCTGGTCGTCGAGATCGACGGCATCCACCACACCTGGGCGGAGAACGTCGTGGGCGATGCGCTGCGCCAGAACTCTCTCGTCCTGGCCGGTAACACCGTCCTCAGGCTCCCGCTGCTCGGGCTCAGACTGCAGCCCGACGAGTTCTTCGCTCAGATCGCGGCCGCGCTCCGCGCCGGCGGGCTGACCGGCGCCGCGTGACCCGAGCCCCCTCGCGACGTCATACGGATGGTGCCGCCGGAGGCTCCGTCCGTATGACGTCCCGAGGGGGGAACAGCCCGCTCACTGCGTCGACCGCAGCCGGATCCCGGCCGCCTTCAAAGAGCTCAGCGGCACGGTCACGGCACCGCCCGGGTCGGTGAAGAAGTCGTTGCCCTTGTCGTCGACGACGATGAACGCCGGAAAGTCCTCCACCTCGATCTTCCAGACGGCTTCCATGCCGAGCTCTTCGTACTCCAGCACCGACACCGACCTGATGCAGTCCTGCGCGAGGCGCGCGGCCGGTCCGCCGATCGAGCCGAGGTAGAAGCCGCCGTGCGCGTCACACGCCTCGGTGACCTGCTTGCTCCGGTTGCCCTTGGCCAGCATCACCATCGAGCCCCCGGCGGCCTGGAACTGGTCGACGTACGAGTCCATCCGGCCGGCCGTCGTCGGGCCGAACGAGCCCGACGGCATGCCCTCGGGAGTCTTCGCCGGACCGGCGTAGTAGACCGGGTGGTCCTTGAGGTACGACGGCATCTCGTCGCCCGAGTCGAGCCGCTCCTTGATCTTGGCGTGCGCGATGTCGCGCGCGACGACCAGCGGGCCGGTCAGCGAGAGCCGGGTCTTCACCGGGTGCTTGCGCAGCTCGGTCAGGATGTCGGCCATCGGCTGGTTGAGGTCGATCTCCACTACCGCGCCGCCGGCGATGTCGTGGGCAATGCCGGCGTCGGGCATGTACTGCGCTGGGTCGGTCTCGAGCTGCTCGAGGAAGACACCCTCGGGCGTGATCTTGCCGAGCGCCTGCCGGTCGGCCGAGCAGCTGACCGCGATGGCTACCGGGCACGAGGCGCCGTGCCGGGGGAGTCGCACGACCCGCACGTCGTGGCAGAAGTACTTGCCACCGAACTGCGCGCCGATCCCGAACGACTGCGTCAGCTCGAAGACCTTCTCCTCCAGCTCGACGTCGCGGAAGCCGTGCGCACTCATCGAGCCCTCGGTCGGCAGGTTGTCGAGGTAGTGCGCCGAGGCGTACTTCGCGGTCTTCAGCGCGAACTCCGCCGACGTGCCGCCGATGACCACAGCCAGGTGGTACGGCGGACACGCGGCCGTGCCGAGCGAGCGGATCTTCTCGTCGAGGAACGTCAGCAGCCGCTCGGGGTTCAGCACCGCCTTGGTCTCCTGGAAGAGGAACGACTTGTTGGCCGAGCCGCCGCCCTTGGCCATGAAGAGGAACTTGTACTCCGGTTTCCCACTGGTCTGGGGAGTGGAGTAGAGCTCGATCTGCGCGGGCAGGTTGGTGCCGGTGTTCTTCTCGTCGTACGTCGTCAGCGGCGCGAGCTGCGAGTAGCGCAGGTTGAGCTTCGTGTACGCGTCGTACACGCCCTGGCTGATCGCCTCGCCGTCGTCGACACCCGTGAGCACGCCTTCGGACTTCTTGCCCATCACGATCGCGGTGCCGGTGTCCTGGCACATCGGCAGCACGCCACCGGCGGAGATGTTGACGTTCTTGAGCAGGTCGAGCGCGACGAATCGGTCGTTGCCCGACGACTCCGGGTCGTCGATGATCTTGCGCAGCTGGGCCAGGTGCGCCGGCCGCAGGTAATGGCTGATGTCGTGCATCGCCTCCGCCGTCAGCAGCCGGATCGCCTCGCGGTGGACCTTGAGGAACGTCTGCCCGTCGGCCTCGAAGGTCGAGACGCCGTCGGTCGTGAGGAGCCGGTACGGCGTGTCGTCGGCGCCGATCGGCAGGAGGTCGGAGTAGCGGAACTCGGGCTGGGTGCTCACGGCCCAAGAGCGTACGCCGGGCTCGCGAGGGACCGCCTGCTCGGCCCGGGCGAAAGCTGACAACTCCGCCCGGAGGTTTCGCCGTTGACGGATCATCGACCGTGCACTGCCTGATCCGTCGTATGTCGCACTCTTGACGGTCGTTGGATACGGACCATACGTTGCCGGTATGGAGCTGCTGCCGTCTGCCCATGCCGACACGTTCTGTCGCGACCACCTGCCGCCGGCCGAACAGTGGCCGGAGCTGACCTTCGACCTGCCAGAGCTGCACTGCCCCGACCGGCTCAACTGCGCGACGGCGCTGCTCGACGACGTCATCGCCGAGCACGGCGCCGACCGGCCGTGCCTGCACTCACCGGGCGCGACCACCTGGACGTACGGCGACCTGCTGGCCGCTGCCAACCGGATCGCACACGCGCTGGTCGACGACCTCGGCGTCGTACCCGGCAACCGCGTGCTGCTGCGCGGGCCCAACAACCCGTGGCTGACCGCGTGCTGGTTCGGCGTCCTCAAGGCGGGCGGCGTCGCCGTCACCACGATGCCGTTGCTTCGTGCCGGTGAGCTGGACACCATCCACGACATCGCCCGGCTCGACCTGGCGCTGGTCGACGAGCGGTTCCTCGAAGGGACCGGGGGCCTCGGCGTGCGGGTGGTGGCCTTCGGAGACGACTCCGAGCTGGCCGAGCTGATGACCGACAAGCCGCTCACCCACGATGACGTCGCCACCTCCTCCGACGACGTCGCACTGCTCGCGTTCACGTCCGGCACCACCGGCTGCCCGAAGGCGACCATGCACTTCCACCGCGACGTACTCGCGGTCTGCAGCACCTTCTCCCGACACGTGCTGCGTCCATCACCCGACGACGTGTTCACCGGCACGCCGCCGTTCGCGTTCACGTTCGGGCTGGGCGGGGTGCTGTTGTTCCCGCTGCACGCGGGCGCCTCGACGGTGCTGGTCGAGAAGGCGACGCCCGTCGAGCTGGCCGCGATCATCGACGAGTTCGGGGTGACCACCTGCTTCACCGCGCCGACGGCGTACAAGGCGATGCTCGCCGCGGGCGCCACGCTGCCGTCGCTGAAGACCGCCGTCTCGGCGGGGGAGCACCTGCCCGCCGTCACGTGGCAGGCATTCCTCGAGGCGACCGGCGTGCGCATCATCGACGGCATCGGGGCCACCGAGATGCTGCACATCTTCGTCTCGGCCGCGGGCGACGACATCGTGCCCGGGTCGACGGGCCGCGCGGTGCCGGGCTACGTCGCGACCGTGCTCGACGAGCTCGGTGACGAGGCGGCTCCGGGTGTGCCGGGGCGGCTGGCGGTGAAGGGCCCCACCGGGTGTCGCTACCTCGACGACCCACGGCAACGGGTGTACGTGCAGAACGGCTGGAACATCACGGGTGACACCTTCGTCCGCGACGAGGCCGGCTACTTCTTCTACCAGGCACGCAGCGACGACATGATCGTCTCGTCGGGCTACAACATCGCCGCCCCGGAGGTCGAGGAGGCGCTGCTCAAGCACCCGGAGGTCGCGGAGTGCGCGGTGGTCGGGGTGCCCGACGAGGCCCGCGGCTCCCTGGTCAAGGCCTACGTCGTGCTCGCCGACGCGGCCACCGGCGACGCGGCGAAGGCGCACGAGCTGCAGGACTTCGTGAAGGCCGCGATCGCGCCGTACAAGTATCCCCGGGCCGTCGAGTTCGTCGACGCCCTGCCGCGTACGGCGACCGGCAAGCTCCAGCGGTTCCGGCTGCGGGAAGATGTCTGACCCATGGAGACTCTTCCGCGGCAGCTGATCCTGTCGCTCTACGGCCTCTACGCGCGCGAGGACGGCGACTGGCTGTCGGTGGCCTCGCTCGTCGCGCTGATGGGCGACCTCGACGTCGACTCCGCCGCGGTCCGGTCGTCGGTGTCACGCCTCAAGCGGCGCGAGGTGCTCGAGCCGTCGCGCCGCGACGGCCAGGCGGGCTACCTGCTCTCGCCCGGCTCGCTCGAAGTGCTGCATGAGGGCGACCAGCGCATCTGGAGCCGGCCGCGCGCCACGGCCGCCGACGGCTGGCTGGTGCTGGTCTTCTCTGTCCCGGAGTCCGAGCGCGAACGCCGTCACGCGCTGCGCTCCCTGCTCGCCGGCCTCGGCTTCGGCACCGTCGCGCCCGGCGTCTGGGTCGCCCCCGCCACGGCGTACGACGGAGCCGTGCGCGCGCTCGAGCGCGCCGGCCTCACGGCCTACACCGAGTTCTTCCGCGGTGACTACCTCGGCGCAGGCGACGTCTCCGCGCGGATGGGGGAGTGGTGGGACCTCGATGCCCTCACCGCGCTGTACGCCGACTTCTGCGACGCGTGGCGGCCGGCGTTCCGGAAGCGCATCCGGCTCACGCCGCCACAGGCGTTCGCGACGTACGTCCCGATGCTCACCGCCTGGCGCCGGCTGCCCTACCTCGACCCGGGGCTGCCCCTCGAGCACCTGCCCGCCGACTGGCCGGGCATCGAGGCGGGTGATCTGTTCGCCGGGCTGGACGCGCGGCTTCGCGAGGGCGCGCACACGCATGCGCACGGGGTCGTGCACGGATGACGTCCCGGCCTACGCCTGAGTCTTGAGCACAGCCAACCCCTGCACCTCGACCACGGCGTCGTGGTCCCAGAGGCGCGAGACCCCGATGCCGGCCATGGCGGGGTACTCGCTGCCGATCAGCCACTTCCAGACGCGGCCGATGGCGCGGGCCTGGGCGCGGTAATCGTCCATGTCGACGATGTAGATCGTCAACGAGGTCAGGTCGGCGGGGGTGCCCCCGGCTTCGCCGAGTGCGGTGAGCAGGTTGCTGAGCGCCTGCTCGAACTGCGCCACCACGCCGCCCGGGACGATCGCGCCGGAGGCATCCATCCCGGTCTGGCCGGCGAGGAAGACGGTCGTGCCGGTGGCGACCACGGCATGCGAGAAGCCCGATGGGGCGGCGAGCGAGGCAGGGTTGACGCGCTTCATGACTGGACCGCCCCGCCGTCGACGTTGAGGCCCTGTCCGTTGATCGCGCCGTTCTCGACGCAGAGCATCACGGCCGACGCGACCTCGGCGGGGTCGACGAGGCGCCCGATCGGCTGCATATTGGCGAGGATCGAGCGCGCGTCTTCTGGACTCCGTCCGGTGCCCGACGCGATGTGGGCAACCGACTCGTCGGTCATCGGGGTGTCGACGTAGCCCGGGCACACGGCGTTGACGGTCACGCCGGTGCGGGCGACCTCGGCCGCAGCCGACCGGACCAGGCCTAGGACACCGTGCTTGCTGGCGGTGTACGCCGCGGTGCGGGCGCCGCCGTGCTTGCCTGCGGTCGACGCGATGACGACCACCCGTCCGCGTCCGGCGGACGTCATCGACGGCAGGGCGCGACGCAGGCACCGGAACGGCGCCGTGAGGTTGAGGTCGAGGATCCGCTGCCAGTCGTCGTCGGAGGTCTTCACGAGGGGGGCCGACATCGCCGCACCCGCGTTGACGACCAGCACCTCCACCGGGCCCCACGCCGACTCGACGGCTGAGAACGCGGCGTCCAGCTGCTCGGCTGAGGTCACGTCGGTCGGCAGGACGAGCGACTCACCAGGCAGTACGTCGGCCACCTCGCGCAGTGTCGCCTCGGACCGGGAGACCAGGGCAACCCGATAGCCGGCCGCGGAGAGCGCCTCGGCGCACGCCCGGCCGATGCCCTGCGAGGCGCCGGTGACCATGGCGACCTGGCTCATCGACCCGTCCACTCGGGCGGGCGCTTCGCGTTGAAGGCGGCGTGGAACTCGGCGTGGTCGCTGGTCGTCATCAGCAGCGCCTGCGTCATCGCGTCGAGCTCCATCGCGGCACCGAGCGGCATGTCCAGCTCGCGGGTGATGAGCGACTTGGTCTGCGCGAACGCCAGCGTCGGGCCGTCAGCCAGGCGCCGCGCGAGCGCCTCGACGGCTTCGTCGAGCCCGTCGTCGGCCACCAGCTGCGACACGAGTCCGTAGCGGTCGGCCGTCTCGGCGTCGATGGTGTCGCCCAGCATCAGCAGCTCGGTGGCCCGGCCGGCGCCGACGAGCCGGGGGAGGAGGTACGCCGCCCCCATGTCGCCGCCCGACAGCCCGACCTTCGTGAAGAGGAACGCGAAGCGGGCCGAGGTCGAGCAGACTCGGAAGTCGCTGGCGATCGCGATGACCGACCCGGCGCCGGCGGCGATGCCCTGGATGCCCGTGACGATCGGGATCGGGCACTCGCGCATCGCCTTGATGACGTCACCGGTCATCCGGGTGAACCCGATCAGGTCGCGCGGGTCCATCTTGAGCAGCTCGCCGATGATCTCGTTGACGTCACCGCCGCCGCAGAAGCCGCGGCCCTCACCGCGGATCACGAGCACGTCGGTGTCGCCACGGTGGGGGAGCTCGTGCAGCAGGTCGCGCAGGTCGGCGTACGACTCGAAGGTGAGTGGGTTCATCTTCTCGGGCCGGTCGAGGGTCACCGTCGCGACCCGGTCGGATACGGAGAAGCGGAAGTGCTGCCAGTCGTGGGTGATCGGGACGCTGCCTCGATAGTTGGCTCGGCTGCGGGTCACTGCTGGCCCTCCTGTTCGGCCTGTCGGGCACGCACCAGACCACGGCCGATGATCGTGCGCTGCACCTCGGAGGCGCCCTCGTAGATGCGCGGCGCCCGGACCTCACGATAGAGCCGTTCGAGCAGGTGGCCCTGCTGCAGCCCACGCGCGCCGTGCAGCTGCACTGCCTGGTCGACCACCCACTGCGCCGACTCGGTGGCGAACAGCTTCGCCATCGCGGCGCTCTGCGTGATCTCGGCGGCCGGCGCCCCACTGTCGTACGTTGTCGCGGCAGCGCGCACGAGCAGCCGGCTCGCCTGGGTGCGGGTGGCCATCTCGGCCAGGGTGTGCTCGACGGACTGCTGGCGGATCAGCAGGTCGCCGTACACCTCGCGGGTGAGCGCCCAGTCCAGCGACGCGTCGAGGGCGGCCTGCGCCATGCCGACGGCGAAGGCGCCGACGCTGGGCCGGAACAGGTCGAGCGTGCGCATGGCCACCGCGAAGCCACGGTCGACCTCGCCGAGCACGTCCTCGGGACCGACCCGGACGCCGTCGAACACCAGCCGGCCGATCGCGTGCGGAGCGACCATGTCGAGGCGCTCGCCGGACAGTCCCTCGGCGTCGCCGGCCACGACGAACGCGGTGACGCCGCGGGCCCGCGCTGCCTCGGTCGTGCGGGCGAAGACGGTGTAGACGTCGGCGTCGGGCGCGTTGGAGATCCAGGTCTTCTCGCCGTGCAGCCGCCAGCCGTCGCCGTCGGGCGTGGCTCTCAGCGCTAGTGCGGCGGCATCTGACCCGGCACCGGGCTCGGAGAGGGCGAACGCGGCCACAGTGGTGCCGGCCACGACGCCGGGGATCCACCGCTCGACGACCTCCGGCGAGCCGGACTGTAGGAGCGGGTAGCTGCCCAGCCCCTGTAGCGCGAGGGCGGTCTCGGCCTCGGTCGTGATCGTCGCCAGGGTCTCGCGGAGGAGACAGAGCTGGAGTGCGGCGGCGTCGCGCGGCGCCTCGTCGGGCGCACCGCCGAAGAGGCCGCGGAGCAGGCCGTGGTCGCCCAGCAGCTCGAGCAGCGGCCGGTTGACGGCGCCGTGCACCGCCGGCACGGAGACGAGGTGATCGGTGGCGACGGCGCGGATCCGGTCGACGTACTGCTGCTGCTCCCCGGTGAGGCCACTCATGCCAGCGACGGTATTGCGCCTTGACAACTTCCGTCAAGAACGCAATATGTTGAGCCCATGCGGATCGCGGTGATCGGTGGCGGGCCCGGCGGGCTCTACTTCAGTGCGTTGGCCCAGCAGCTCTCCCAGCAGTCGGGGCGTGAGCCTCACGAGATCACCGTCTGGGAGCGCAACGCCGCCGACGACACCTTCGGCTTCGGCGTCGTCTTCAGCGACGAGACACTGGGCGGCATCGAGCACGCCGACCCGCACATCTATGCGCAGATGCAGCACGAGTTCGCGGTCTGGGACGACATCGACGTGCACTTCAAGGGCGAGGTCGTCACCAGCGGCGGCCACGGCTTCGCGGCGATGTCGCGCAAGCGGCTGCTGGAGATCCTCCAGGCGCGCTGCCTCGAGCTCGGCGTCACCATCCACTTCCGCACCGAGTCGCCCGACGTCGACGACCTGGAAAGCACGCACGACCTGGTCGTGGCGTGCGACGGGCTCGGCTCCGCCGTACGCACCAGGTACGCCGACACGTTCGAGCCGACCCTGGAGGTGCGCGACTGCCGGTACATCTGGCTCGGCACCGACAAGGTGTTCGACGCGTTCAAGTTCTACGTCGCCCAGACGCCGTACGGCGTGATGCAGATCCACGGCTACCCGTACGACGCCACCGGCAGCACGTTCATCGTCGAGATGACGTCGGCGGTCTGGGAGAAGGCCGGGTTCGCCGACTTCGCCGACCGCAGCTGGTCGCCGGGGGAGTCCGACGAGCAGTCGATCGCGCGCATCCGCGAGCTCTTCGCCGACGTGCTCGACGGGCACGAGGTGAAGGCCAACAACTCGCGCTGGATCAGCTTCACCACGGTCCGCAACGAGCGCTGGGTGCGCGACAACGTCGTCATCCTCGGCGACGCCGCACACACCGCGCACTTCTCCATCGGCTCCGGCACCAAGCTCGCGATGGAGGACGCGCTGGCCCTGGCCGCCTGCCTGCACGAGGCTGTGCCGGACGGGAATGGCGACCTCGGCGCCGCCCTGGCGACGTACGAGACGGAGCGCAAGGCGGTCGTCCTCTCCACCCAGCGCGCTGCGCAGGCCAGCCTGGAGTGGTTCGAGAACCTCGGGCAGTACGTCCACCAGGAGCCCCTGCAGTTCGCCTTCAACATCATGACTCGCAGCCGCCGGGTCACCTACGACAATTTGCGCCTGCGCGATCCGGAGTTCGTGGCCCGCTGCGACGAGTGGTACGCCGACAGCGTGGGCAGCACCGACCCTTGCCCGCCGATGTTCCAGCCCGCCCGCCTCGGCACCCTCGACCTCGTCAACCGTGTCGTAGTGTCACCGATGGACATGTACGTCGCCGACGACGGGTTGCCGTCCGACTTCCACCTCGTCCACCTCGGTGGCAAGGCGCTCGGCGGTGCTGGGCTCGTCATGACCGAGATGGTCTGCGTGTCGCCCGACGGGCGCATCACCCCAGGCTGCGCGGGACTCTGGGACGACGAGCAGCAGACGTCGTGGCGCCGGGTCACCGACTTCGTGCACACCAACTCCGCCGCGAAGATCGGGCTCCAGCTAGGCCACTCGGGCGGCAAAGGCTCCACCAAGCTGATGTGGGAGGGCATCGACCAGCCCCTCGACGACGACAACTGGGAGGTCGTCGCCCCTTCCCCGGTGGCCTACCGCGACGGCGTCAACCAGGTGCCGCGCGAGCTGACTCGCGCCGAGATGGACACCATCCGCGACGAGTTCGTCGAGTCCGCCCGGCGGGGAGCCGAGGCCGGCTTCGACCTGCTCGAGCTGCACTGCGCCCACGGCTACCTGCTGTCTGCCTTCCTGTCGCCGGTCACGAACCGACGCACCGACGAGTACGGCGGCGATGTCCACGGGCGGCTGAAGTTCCCGCTCGAGGTGTTCACCGCGATCCGTGCCGGGTGGCCGGCCGACCGGCCGATGACGGTGCGCATCTCGGCGACCGACTGGGTCGACGACGGACAGACCCTCGACGACGCGCTGCGGGTCGCCGAGGCGTTCGTCGCGGCCGGAGCCGCCGCCATCGACGTCTCCACCGGACAGGTCACCGCGCGCGAGCGGCCGCAGTTCGGGCGGTCCTACCAGACGCCGTACGCCGACGCGATCCGCAACCGGCTCGGGGTCCCCACGATCGCGGTCGGCGTCATCTCGTCGTACGACGACGTGAACTCGATCCTGATGGCGGGCCGGGCCGACCTCTGCGCGATCGGCCGGGCGCACCTATACGACCCGTCCTGGACGCTGCATGCCGCGGTCGATCAGGACTACGACGGACCCGGAGCTCCGTGGCCGCTGCCGTGGCGACCCGGTCGGCGCAAACCGCAGACCGGCCGCAGCGACGGACCGCGCCCACGGCTGCAGCTGATCCGCGAGGGCGACGCGGGCACGCGTCACCGCCGGTGGCGACCAGGAGACACCCCTTAGGTCAGGTCGCGCTGCCGAGGAAGTGGAACGCCGCGAACGCCCCGACGAGCGCACCCCCGTAGCACACCGCCGCCACAAGCCCCCGGTGCTTGACCTGCAGTCCGTCGTACAGCGTGAAGCGGAACCGGTGTGCTGCGTGGATCAGCATCATCACGAACACACCGAACAGGACCAGGAACGTGATCGGGTGCGCCACCACGGCGGCCAGGTGGTCGTGGTCGGGCGGGTCGATCCAGCCCAGCGGGAAGGCGAGGGCGAACAGGAACGCGAGGGCCGGCAGGAAGAGCGCGGCCATCACCCCGCCGCCGCTGAACGCCAGCCAGAGGAAGGGTTCGATCCGGAACTTCATCGCATCACCAGCCAGACCACGAACGCGGACACCGCGCCCAACCCGGCGTACTGCGCGCCGATGATCGCCGCCGCGGGCAACCGACGCCCGCCCAGGCTGACCACCATGGCCTGAGGTGTCAGCGAGAACCAGGTGATCGTGTGCAGGACCACGAACGCGAGGGCCACCACGTTCAGCACGACGAGCACGGGCGAGGCCGCCCAGTCGAGGAAGTCGTCGTACGCCGCTTCACCGCGGCCGACGGCGCGGACGAACAGCAGCAGGTAGAGGACGAGCCAGGCGATGAAGATGCTGCTCAGCTCGCGCATCACGAACAGGAAGTAGCTGCGCTTGCGGACCCACCACAGCACGGGGATCGGCCGTCGGTAGGTCAGGTCGGTGTCGGGCGGAGTGGTCGGGGGAGTCATCGCCGCAGCGCTCGGGGGAGAAGGAACGCCTTCACGGACTCCTGCGCCGTCTTGAGCTTGTAGCGCTGGATGGCGCCGGCCGGGTCGACGTGCTTGGGACAGACCCGCGTGCACTCGCCGACGAAGGTGCAGCCGTAGACGCCTTCGTGCTCGATGAGCACGTCGAGCCGCTCCCGGGCACCCTGGTCGCGGGAGTCGAGGTCGTAGCGCTCGGCCAGCGCGATCGCGGCCGGTCCGACGAACGTGGGGTCGAGCCCGTAGACCGGGCACGCGGAGTAGCACAGCATGCAGTTGATGCACATGCTGAACTGCTTGTACGCGTCGAGCTCCTCGGGCGTCTGGAGGTACTCGCCGTCGTCGACCGACTGCTCCTCGTCGCGGATGATCCACGGCTTGACCCGGGGCAGCTTCTCCATGAAGTCGTCGATGTCGACCACGAGGTCGCGCACCACCGGGAAGTTCGCGAGCGGCTCCACCCGGACCGGCCCGGGCGCGTAGTCGCTGAGGAACGTGCCGCACGTCAGCCGCGGCTCGCCGTTGACGTTCATCCCGCAGCTTCCGCAGATGCCCATCCGGCACGACCACCGGAAGGCGAGGGTCGTGTCGATCTCGTCCTTCACGTGGTTGAGCCCGTCCAGCACGGTCCACTCGGTGCGCAGGGGTACGTCGTACTCCTGCCAGCCGGGTTTCGTGTCCTTGTCGGGCCGGTACCTGGCCACCTCCATCGTGATCTTGTCGTCAGCCATCACTACCTCCCGTAGACCCGTTCGCCCGGTGGCCACCTCGTGATCGTCACCGGCAGCGTCTCCACCCGTACGGCGCCGTCGGACTCGCGGTGCACCAGCTGGTGCGCGAGGAACCGTTCGTCGTCGCGATCGGGGAAGTCGGTGCGCTGGTGGGCACCGCGGGACTCCTCTCGCTGCAGCCCGGAAACGAGCATGCACTCGGCGACGTCGAGCAGGTTGGTCAGCTCCAGTGCGGCGACCAGCTCGGTGTTGAACGTCCGGCTCGAGTCGCGTACGCCGACCCGGGCGCCCCGCTCCTGCAGCGCCCGTAGGCCGTCGATCCCCTTCTCCATGGCCGGGCCGTTGCGGTAGATCCCGGCGGCGTCCTCCATCGTGGTCTGCATTTCTTCGCGGATGGCTGCCACGCCGTCGTCGCGGGGGACGTTGCCGAGCAGGTCGCGTTCGATGCGGCGCACCTCGTCGGCCGCCTGGGCCGCGATCACCGCCGGCGGCGCGGGTGCGGTCGCGGCGTACTCGGCCGCGGCGCGTCCCGCCCGCGCGCCGAACACGAGGCACTCGGGCAGCGAGTTGGAGCCGAGCCGGTTGGCGCCGTTGATGCTGACGCACGCGGTCTCGCCCGCGGCGTACAGGCCAGCGAGCGGGGTGGCGCCGTCGATGTCGGTGTGGACCCCGCCCATCATGTAGTGGACGACCGGCCGCACCGGGATCAGGTCGGTCACGGGATCGATGCGTTCGTACTTGAGGCACAGCTCGCGGACGAACGGCAGCTTGGTGTCGATCAGGTCGGCGCCGAGGTGCCGGAGGTCGAGGTACACGACGTTGCCGTACGGCGTCTCGACGGTGCGCCCCTCCTCCTCCTCGTGCACGAAGGCCTGCGACAGGCGGTCGCGAGGCCCGAGCTCCATGCTCCGCATCTCGGGCTCGGGCGTCGGCTTCCCGAGGTCGTAGTCCTGCAGGTAGCGGTAGCCGTCCTTGTTGACCAGCCACGCTCCTTCGGCCCGGGTGGCCTCGGTGATCAGGATCCCGGTGAACGGGAGCCCGGTGGGGTGGTACTGGACGAACTCCATGTCCTTCAACGGTGCGCCGGCACGGTATGCCAGGGCCATGCCGTCGCCGGTGTTGATGTTGGCGTTGGTCGTGAAGGGGAACACCTTCCCGCAGCCGCCGGTGGCCAGGACGACGGACTTGGCCGTGATCGCCTGGATTCGGCCGGTGCGCAGCTCGACGGCCACCACCCCGTGCACCCGCCCGTCGTCGACCAGCAGCCGGGTCACGAACCACTCGTCGTACCGCTTGACCTCGCGGTGCTTCAGCGACGTCTGGAACAGCGTGTGCAGCATGTGGAAGCCGGTCTTGTCGGCGGCGAACCAGGTGCGCTTCTTCTTCATGCCGCCGAACGCGCGGACGGCGATGTGGCCGTCAGGCTGGCGACTCCACGGGCAGCCCCAGTGCTCGAGCTGGAGCAGCTCGCGCGGAGCCTCGTTGACGAACGCGTCGATCGCGTCCTGGTCGCCCAGCCAGTCGCCGCCGGAGATCGTGTCGTAGATGTGCTCCTCGATGGTGTCGCCCTCGGCGATGACGCCAGCGGCGCCGCCCTCGGCGGACACGGTGTGGCTGCGCATCGGGTAGACCTTCGACACGACGGCCACGTCGAGACCGAGGTCCGCCTCCGCAATCGCGATGGCGGCGCGCAACCCGGCTGCCCCGCCGCCGACGAGCAGTACGTCGTGTGCAGCGACGATCGGGCCGTCACTCACCCCGCAGCTCCTCGTCCACGAGGACTCGGCCGCGGTGGTTGACGACCTGGTTGTGGACGCTCCCGTCGTGGTACTCCTCGTGGTGGGTCTGGCAGCCGCAGGAGAACCGGAGGTCGCGGGTGATGAGCCCCTGCAGGTCCTCGGTCACGACTTGCTCGCCGTCGGCCTGGCTCCCGCAGGGCGCGAGCCGGGGCTCGAAGCGGGTGAGGGTTGACGTCATGACCTACCTCCGGATCCCAGATTCCTCCCTTCGGCCCCGATTGGGAAGAGGGCGGGGACGGACGCCTCAACCAGCGCCACTGAACCAGCGAGGCTGAGCAGCGACCTTGCCGACGTGACCAGAGGCTGTTCGACGTTCTGGTGGGTCGGGCGGGCTGGTCCAGGTGTACGTCGCGGGGCCGGCGCGCTCGTAGGCCCACCTGCCGTGGGTCTTGAGGCCCGACGACTGGGTCGTGGCCCGTCCTTCGCGCTCGGCGAGGTCGGCCCCCGCCCGGGCCGCGCTGATGAGCGACTGTCCGGCATCCATGATTGTCCTCGAGTCGAGGACCCCTCGATGGTCCGAACCAGCGCTACCCACGCGTCTTTCGTCGGCCCTTCCACAGCTGGGCGGCGATCCACCGTGCGCCCGGGTCCGTCTCTGCTACGGTCAGCCACGTCCACACGGGAGTCCGCGGAAGCGGGCTGAGAGGGAGCTGGAACCGCTCCGACCGTCGTACCTGATCCGGGTCATGCCGGCGAAGGAAGTGAGTTCCGATGATTCCCCGTCTCTTCTGCCTGGTCGACATCACCGATGCGCTGGCACTGCTGCCACGTCTTGCCGAGGTGGGAGTCGACGGCTTCCAGATCAGGGCAAAGGCGCTACCGGCGACCTGCGTGCTCGACCTGACCGAACGTGTGATCGCGGCCGCGCGTCCGGCGGGCGCCGTCGTCGTCGTCAACGACCGCCTCGACATCGCGCTGGCCGCCGGCGCCGACGGAGTGCACCTCGGCGCCACCGACCTGCCGGTCGCCGATGCCCGCCGGATTGCGCCCGGACTGCTCGTGGGTGGCACCTGCCGCAACGCAGAGCAGGTACGGCGCGCGGCCGTCGACGGAGCGTCGTACGCAGGTTTCGGGCCGGTGTTCGCGAGCGCCAGCAAGGCCGGCCTGCCCGACCCGCTCGGCACGGACGCGATCGCCGAAGCCGCAGGCGGCCTGCCGTTGATCGCCATCGGTGGCCTCGACGTCCGGCGAGCCGCCGAGGCCCGGGCAGCCGGCGCCCACGGCATCGCAGTCATCGGTGCGATCTGGCGACAACCCGACCCAGTGCAGGCAGCGAAGGAGCTCGTCGCGGCGGTCGCCTGATGCGGGTGCTGGTGCGCGGCGCCGGGATCATCGGCCTGGCGTGCGCCGACGAGCTGCTTCGGCGCGGCCACGACGTGCAGGTCGTCGACCCGGCGCCCGGGCGTGGAGCGTCGTACGCCGCCGCGGGGATGCTCAGCCCGGCTGCCGAGGTGTGGCACGGCGAGGAGGCACTGCTCGGGTTCGGGATGCGCAGCCTTGCGCTGTGGCCGACACTCGCTGAACGCCTCGGTGTGCCGTTGCGCTGTGGCGGCAGCCTGCTGGTCGGCCACGACGCCGGTGACGTGCAACTGGTGGAGCGCCAGGTCTCGTTGCTGCAAGGCCTCGGCGCCGACGCGACGAGGCTGACCTCGCGTGACCTTCGCGATCGCGAGCCTCGCCTCTCCGCCCGCGTTGTCGGGGGAGCGCTGCTGGCCGACGACCTGAGCGTCGATCCCAGAGCAGTGGTTGCGGCGTTGCTCAGCCGGGTGCCCGTGCAGCCGGAGGCCACCACCGCCGACGTCACCGTGCTGGCCACCGGGACGCGCCTGCCCACGCCGTACTCCCGGCTGGTGCGGGGTGTGCGCGGCGAGATCCTGCGTGCTCGCACCGAGGATCCGCCGGAGCGCGTGGTGCGCGGCTGGGTGCAGGGCGAGCCCGTGTACGTCGTGCCCCGCGACGGCGGAGAGGTGGTGATCGGCGCGACGAGCGAAGAGCACGACGGCGACCCGGTCGTCACGCTCGGAGGTGTGCTGCGCCTCCTGGGCGCCGCCCGGACCCTGTTGCCCGAGCTCGAGCGTGCGGAGCTCGTCGAGGCGCTCGCCCGGGACCGGCCGGGCACGGCCGACAACCTGCCGCTCGTCGGCCCCACCCACGAGCCCGGCGTTCTGCTGGCCGCCGGTCATTTCCGGCACGGCGTGCTGCTGGCGCCCCTGACCGCCCGGCTGATCGCCGACCACCTGGAGTCCGGCCACGTCGAGCCGGCCCTCGACCCACGGAGGCACCTGTGAATCCCGTCATCAACCTCGTCGTCAACGGAGTCAGCCGCCAGGCCGACGAACCGGTCACCATCCGTGACCTGCTCCCGGACCCGCGCGGCCATGCCGTGGCGGTCAACGGCGACGTGGTCCCGGCGCGCGACCACGACCGGCCGCTGGTCGACGGTGACCGGGTCGAGATCGTCACGGCGGTGCAGGGCGGATGAGCATCGTGATCTCGGGCGTCGCGCTGTCCCCGCTGTGGCTCGGCACGGGTGGGCTGCCCCAGCTCTCGCTGCTCGGCCCGGTGCTCGACGCGGCCGAGCCGGGGTTGGTGACAGTGAGCGTCCGGCGGGTGTCGTCGACCCGCGACGGCGGCATGCTCGCCGGTCTGGCCGCGCGCGGTGTGCGAATACTGCCCAACACAGCCGGGTGTCTGTCCGCTCGTGACGCGGTGCTCACTGCCCGGCTCGCACGAGAGGCGCTCGGCACCGACTGGGTGAAGCTCGAGGTGATCGGCGACGAGCGCAGCCTGATGCCTGATGCCGTCGAGCTGTTGTCAGCCGCTGAGGACCTGGTGGGCGACGGCTTCGTCGTGCTTCCGTACACGACCGACGACCCGGTGCTTGCTCGTCGGCTGGCCGACGTGGGCTGCGCGGCCGTGATGCCGCTGGGGTCGCCGATCGGCTCCGGGCTCGGCGTGCTCAATCCCTACGCGATCGAAGCGGTCGTCGCCGCCGTCGACGTGCCCGTGGTGCTCGACGCCGGTGTGGGCACCGCGAGTGACGTCGCGCTGGCCATGGAGCTGGGATGCAGCGCGGTGCTCGCAGCCAGCGCCATCACGCGGGCGGACGATCCGGTGCTCATGGCGCGCGCCCTGCGGCTCGCCGTGGAGGCGGGGTCCGTCGCCCGCAGTGCCGGCCGGATCCCGCGTCGGTCCGTGGCGCGGGCGTCGAGCCCGATGGCGGGACGGATCTGATGACCGATCTGCCGCGCCTGCTCGTGCTGACCGACCGGGCCCAGCTACGGCTCGGCCGCGCCCTGGTACGCACGGTGCGTGAGTGTGTGGGCGCGGGGCTCGAGGCGGTCGTCGTACGCGAGCACGACCTCGACCCGGTGGCGCGGCACGCACTCGTGGCCGAGCTGGCCACGGTGCCCGGGCTGCTCGTGGTCTCGTCGCGGATCCCAGACCCGGCCGCCGATCTGGTCCACCTGGCAGCCGGGCAGGCGGCGTTCGGTGGTCCTGCGGGCCGGTCGTGCCACACCGCGGCGGAGGTCGCCCGGGCGGCGGGCGAAGGCGCGGCGTACGCCACCCTCTCGCCTTACGCCGCGAGCACGAGCAAGCCCGGCTACGGACCGCTGCTCGACCCGAGCGACCTCGCCGGCCACCCCATCAACGTGTTCGCACTCGGCGGCATCGACGCGTCCAACGCCGCGGAGGCAATCTCCCACGGTGCCTACGGCGTTGCCGTGATGGGCGCCGTGATGCGGGCCGCCGACCCGGCCTCGACGGTCACCGAGCTGCTGGCCGAGTTGACGCCATGAACCCTGCTGTCGGGCTCACGATCGCCGGCACCGACTCCGGAGGTGCCGCGGGCATCGCCGCCGACCTGGCGACGTTCGCCGCCCACGGGGTGCACGGCGCCTGCGTCGTCACGGCGGTGACCGCGCAGGACACCACCGGCGTGCGCGCGGTGCACCCGGTGCCGTACGAGGTGGTCGAGGCCCAGATCGATGCCGTGCTCGACGACCTGCCGGTCGCCGTGGTCAAGACGGGCATGCTCGGTACAGCCGACGTCGTCCGCCTCGTCGCCGACCGGCTCGTCCGCCTCACACCGGGCTCTGACCCGGTCTCAGGCGGACGACCCGGTCTGGTCGTCGACCCGGTGCTGGTGGCCACCAGCGGGGCGGTCCTCGGCGACGACGAGGTGATCCGCGCCTACCTCGACCACCTGCTGCCGGTCGCCACGGTCATCACGCCCAACATCGACGAGGCGCGAGCACTGCTCGGTGTCGACGACACGCCGGCTGCTCTCTCCCGTCGACTGGCCGAGCTGGGCCCGGCAGTCGTGCTCACCGGCGGCGGCAGCGACATCGCAGCCTGCACCGACTGGGTGGCCCTGCCCGGTCTCGAGCCGGTTCCGCTGCCACACCTGGCCGTCGAGACCACCAACGACCACGGCACCGGCTGCACCTTCAGCGCTGCCCTCGCCGCCGCGCTGGCCGGCGGCCACCCGATCCCCGAGTGCGTACGCCGTGCCGCGGCGTACACGACCCGGCAGCTGCACACCTCCCGGACCTGGACCCTCGGCCGTGGTCGAGGGCCCGTCGCGCACATCCAATCCCCAACAGAAGGAGAAGCACCATGACCGTCCACCCCGCCCACACCCGCCTGCTCGTCGAAGGCAACAGCCCCGACATCCAGGTGCCACGCACCCGCGTCGCACTCACGAACGGCGAGACGTTCGACCGCTACACGACCGAGGGGCCCGGCTCGGACCCGGAGGTCGGCCTGCCACCGCTGCGCGCCGACTGGATCGCGGGGCGCGGCGACACCGAGGAGTACGGCGGCCGCGAAGGGCAGCTGATCGACAACGGCCGCTCCGCCGTACGACGCGGGGCAGCGCAGGAGGAGTGGCGCGGCGAGCGACGGAGCCCGCGCCGCGCCATCGGTGGCCAGGCGGTCACGCAGATGCACTACGCCCGCCGCGGCAAGGTCACCCCCGAGATGGAGTTCGTCGCACTGCGCGAGGGCTGCGACGTCGAGCTGGTGCGCAGCGAGGTGGCGGCCGGACGGGCCATCATCCCCGTCAACCTCAACCACCCGGAGGCCGAGCCGATGATCATCGGTCGCCGCTTCCTGGTGAAGGTCAACGCCAACATCGGCAACAGTGCGGTCACCTCGAGCATTGCCGAGGAGGTCGACAAGATGACCTGGGCGGTGACGTGGGGCGCCGACACGGTCATGGACCTGTCGACCGGTGACGACATCCACACCACGCGCGAATGGATCGTGCGCAACTCGCCGGTGCCGATCGGCACGGTGCCGATCTACCAGGCCCTCGAGAAGGTCGACGGCGACGCCGACAAGCTGACCTGGGAGATCTTCCGCGACACCGTGATCGAGCAGTGCGAGCAGGGCGTCGACTACATGACCGTCCACGCGGGCGTGCTGCTGCGCTACGTGCCGCTCACCGCCCAGCGCGTCACCGGCATCGTCAGCCGCGGCGGCGCGATCATGGCCGGCTGGTGCCTGGCCCATCACGAGGAGAACTTCCTCTACACGCACTTCGACGAGCTCTGCGAGATCTTCGCGGCGTACGACGTGTCGTTCAGCCTCGGCGACGGCCTGCGGCCCGGATCGACGGCCGACGCCAACGACGAGGCCCAGTTCTCGGAGCTGCGCACGCTGGCCGAGCTCACCGAACGGGCCTGGCGCCACGACGTACAGGTGATGGTGGAGGGGCCGGGGCACGTGCCGCTCGACATGGTCGAGGAGAACGTCGCCCTCCAGCAGGAGTGGTGCCACGGGGCGCCCTTCTACACCCTCGGCCCGCTGGTCACCGACATCGCGCCCGGCTACGACCACATCACCAGCGCCATCGGTGCCGCCACGATCGCGATGCACGGCACCGCGATGCTCTGCTACGTCACCCCCAAGGAGCACCTCGGTCTGCCCAACCGCGACGACGTGAAGACCGGCGTCATCACCTACAAGCTGAGCGCGCACGCCGCTGACATCGCCAAGGGCCACCCGGGTGCGCGCGACTGGGACGACGCCCTCTCGAAGGCCCGGTTCGAGTTTCGGTGGCGTGACCAGTTCGCCCTGTCGCTCGACCCGCACACGGCCGAGTCGTTCCACGACGAGACGCTGCCGGCGGAGGGCGCGAAGACGGCGCACTTCTGCTCGATGTGCGGCCCGAAGTTCTGCTCGATGAAGATCAGCCAGGACGTCCGGGACCGCTTCGGCCTCGACCCGGCCAAGGGCATGAAGGAGAAGTCCGAGGAGTTCCTCGAGCTCGGCGGCACGGTGTACGTCCAGACCGGTCAGGCCTGATCGGGGTACTACCCTGACGCCATGGGGGAGACACCCGAACCGCACCAGATGCGCATCTCCGACGCCGACCGCCAGCGCGTGGCCGAGGTGCTGCGCGATGCCGCGGGCGATGGCCGCATCGACTTCCACGAGCTCGACGAGCGACTGGACGCCACCTGGTCCGCCAAGACGTACGGCGACCTGGTGCCGCTCACGCTCGACCTGCCCGCCCACCCGCAGCACCCAGTGCCGCGCCCCGCCTCCGCGCCGGTGCATCCTGTTGCCGGCGACCTGGGGATGCCGACCTACAACACGTCGATCGCGATCATGAGCGGCATCGACCGCCGCGGTGCCTGGACCGTCGGTGCGAGCCACTCGGCCTTCGCGATGATGGGCGGCATCGGCATCGACCTGCGCGAGGCCTTGTTCACCAACCGCGAGACGGTGATCACCGCAAGTGCCTTCTGGGGTGGCATCGACATCACCGTCAACGCCCACACCCAGGTGATCGTCGAGGGCGTCGGCATCATGGGCGCCTTCGACCAGGGCCGCGACAAGGTGCCGGCCGAGATCACCGCCGACTCACCGATCGTGCGGGTGCGCGGGTTCGCCCTGATGGGCGCGGTCACCGTGCAGCGCAAAGGGCCCCCGGGGCCGCCGCGCAAGTCTCTGCACGGCGGCCACCGGTAGGCCCTCTGGTCTCGACCTGTTGGTCAGGCCTGCGGCTCCTCGGCTGCGTGTACCTCGTCGCCGTGGTCGGCCATCTGCTCGGCCTGTGCCTGCGCCGTCGGATCGTCGGCACCGGGGATCCGGCCGGCCTTCTCACGGTCGACGGTGAGGTTCTCACCGGTCGACGGGTCGAAGAGGTGGATCTGGGTGGCGTCGATCCAGATCTCGGCCTCGTCACCCTCGCTGATCCGGCTGGCACCGTCGAGGCTGACGACGAGGTGCGTGCGCATCGACTCGCCGTCGAGGTCCCGCTCCAGCTGGGTCAGCTGCTGCTGCACCTCGGGCGGCGCCTCGAACGGAATGTAGGCGTAGGCCTCGTTGCCGAGCCACTCGACCACGTCGACCGTGGCCCGGAACGTCGACCCGGGCTTGCCGGCGTCGACCACCGAGGCGTCCTCGAAGTGCTCGGGCCGGATGCCCGCGATGAGCAGGCCCTTGCCCTGGGCGTTCTTCGCCCGCTCCTCGGGAATGGTGACGGTCCCGAACGGCAGCTTGACCGACGTGCCGTCGACCTCTGCCGGCACGAAGTTCATCGGCGGTGAGCCGATGAAGCCTGCGACGAACAGGTTGCCCGGGTTGGTGTAGAGCTCACGCGGCGTCGCGAGCTGCTGGAGCACCCCGCGCTTCAACACCGCGACCCGGTCGCCCAGCGTCATCGCCTCGGTCTGGTCGTGGGTGACATAGACCGTGGTGATGCCCAGTCGCTTCTGCATCCGTGAAATCTCGGTGCGCATCTGGCCGCGGAGCTTGGCGTCGAGGTTCGACAGCGGCTCGTCGAACAGGAACGCATCGGCGTTGCGCACGATCGCACGACCCATCGCCACCCGCTGTCGCTGACCACCCGACAGGTTGCCGGGCTTGCGCTCGAGGTGCTCGTCGAGCTCGAGGGTCTTCGAGGCGGTGCGCACCTTCTCGTCGACCTCGCTCTCGGAGGCGCCGGCGAGCCGGAGGGGGAAAGCGATGTTCTCGTAGACCGTGAGGTGCGGGTACAGCGCGTAGTTCTGGAACACCATCGCGAGGTTGCGGTCGCGAGGAGCCAGGTCGTTGACTTTCTTGTCCCCGATGACCATGTCGCCCGAGGTGATGTCCTCGAGCCCGACGATCATCCGCAACAGCGTGGACTTCCCGCAGCCCGACGGGCCGACGAGGATCATGAACTCCCCATCGGCGACGTCGATGCTGACGTCGTTCACTGCGGGGAACCCGTCGCCGTACTTCTTGACGATGTTCTTCATGTCGATGGCAGCCATGAGCTCAACCCTTCACTGCGCCGGAGGTGAGGCCGGCAACGATTTTGCGCTGGAACAGGAGGACGATGATGATCACCGGGATCGTGACGATCACGGAGGCCGTAGCCAGCTGGGAGTACGGCGGATTGAACGGGTCGGACCCCACGAAGTAGGACATCTGGGCCGGCACCGTGCGTGACGCCGTCGTCGACGTGAGCGAGATCGCGAGCACGAACTCGTTCCACGCGAAGAAGAACGTCAGGATTGCCGCGGTGAAGACACCCGGTGCCGCCAGCGGGACGATGACCTTGCGGAAGGCCTGCCACGACGTGGCGCCGTCGACCTGCGCCGCCTGCTCCATCTCCCACGGGATCTCCCGGAAGAACGCCGAGAGTGTCCAGATCGCCAGCGGCAACGTGAACGTCATGTAGGGGATGATCAGGCCCGGCCAGGTGTTGAACAGCCCGACCGTGCGCCACATGTCGAACAGCGGGCCGACGAGTGAGACCACCGGGAACATCGCGATGGCCAACGCCATCGAGAGAACCACTCGCTTGCCCTTGAACTCCAGCCGCGCGATGGCGTACGCCGCCAGGGTGGCGAAGATGACCGACAGCAATGTGGCGATCAGCGCGATGCCGAAGCTGTTGATCAGCGCGCGGGTGAAGTCACCGTTGTCGAGGATCGAACCGTAGTTCTCGAAGGTGAAGTCCTTCGGGAGGAACTGCGGGCTGCCTGCCGTCGTCTCGTCGAGCGACTTGAACGACAGCGAGAGGATCCACGCCACCGGCAACAGGCACCAGACCAGGATCAGCGCGAAGCCGATCCAGGTGGAGATTCCGGTCTTGCCCTTCATCAGCCCTCACCCCTCGCCTGTGCCAGGTCGACCTTGAACAGCCGCACGATCCCGAAGGCCAGCAGCAGCACGGTGATGAACAACAGCACCGACAACGCCGATCCCATGCCCAGTTGCATCTGTTCGATCACCTGTCTGTAGGTCAGGAACGACGACGACTCGGTGTTCTGCGCGCCTCGAGTCATCACGAAGATGTTGTCGAAGATGCGGAAGGCATCGAGTGCGCGGAACAGGACGGCGACCATGATCGCGGCCCGCATGTTGGGCAGGATCACCTTGAAGAGGCGCTGTGTCCACGTGGCGCCGTCGACCTGTGCGGCCTCCAGCATGTCCTCGGAGACCTGCGAGAGGCCTGCCAGGAGCAGCAGCGCCATGAACGGCGTGGTCTTCCAGATCTCAGAGACCATGATCGCGAAGATCGCGTGCCAGTGGTCGCCGTACCAGTTGGTGTCGGACGCGATCCATGGCAGCCACGAGAACCACGAGTTCACGAAGCCGTTGTTGAGCGAGAACGCGAACTGCCACGCGAAGGCCGAGACCACCGTGATGATGCCGTAGGGGATGAGGATCGAGGTCCGCATCAGTCCGCGGGCGATCATGATCTTGTGCATCACCATGGCGAAGGCGAAGCCGATGACCAGCTCCACCGCCACGGTGATGACCATGATCATCACGGTGTTCAAGGTGTCCCGCCAGAAGAGCGAGTCGGACAGCACGGTGAGGTAGTTGCCGAGCCCGACGAACTCTCGGTCGTCGGGTGTGGTCAGCCGGTACTTGAACAGCGACAGGTAGAGCGCCTGCAGCATCGGGTAGGCGGTGACCAGGACCATCAGGATCACCGCGGGGGCGACCAGGCGCTGGCCGAGACGGTTCTCGGCCATCGTCCGGTCGCTGTCGGGCACCTTGCCGGCCCGGCGTGTGTCTTTCTTGGAGTCTGGGGCGACGACGGTGCTCACAGCAGCCTCCCTCCCTTCAGGATCTCGTCGATGAACTCCTGCGACTTCTTCGGGGTCTCGGAGTTCACGCCGCTCGGCGGGTGCCAGGTGCTCTGGAGGGCAGAGGAGATGTCACTCCAGTAGGGCGTGACCGCGCGGGGCGCCGCGGCGTCCACGCTGTCCTCGAAGAGCTGCAGCAGGTCCTCGGGGTAGATCTCGGCCAGGGCCGGGTAGTCGTAGCCCGCCGAGCTCGCCGGCATGTTGCCGGTCAGCTCCGCGTTCACGCCCTGGTTCTCCGGGCTGACCAGGCAGGCGGCTGCCTTGAGGGCCAGCTCCTTCTGGTCGGAGCTGTCACTCACGCCGATGCCGATGCCGCCGTACGGCGGGTGTGAATCCTCGCCCTCGACGGTGGCCGGGTACTTCGTGTAGCCGATGTCCTTGACGACGTCGGGCGCACTCTCGTCGTAGTTGTGGAAGATGTAGGTCCAGTTGACGAGGAAGGCGCCGTCATCGGAGCCGAACGTCGAACCGGCTGTGCCTTCGTTGGACACCGACAGGTCGCTGGCCGCTGCCTTGCTGGAGGCGAGCTTCTCGATGACCGCTGCGGCAGCACGTCCGGCTTCGCTGTCGACGGTGATCGTGGCGTCGTCGCCCTTCTCGGCGTCTTCGACGATGGTGCCGCCCGCGCCGGCGATCAGCGCGTTGATCCAGACGGAGTAGCCCTCGTACTTGTTGGCCTGGACGCCGATCTTGCCGCCACCTTCGTCGGCTGCGTCGATGATCTGGTCCCAGGTCACCGGCTGTGACATGTCGAGCCCGACCTTGTCGACGAACGACTTGCGGTACCAGAGCACCTGCGTGTTGGACCAGAACGGGAAGGCGACGACCTTGTCCTCCCACGTGGCTGCTGCCGTGGCGCCGTCGAATGACTGCTCGGAGAGGGTGTCCTGCATGTCCTGCGGGATCTCGGCCAGGAAGCCGGCGTTGGCGAACTCCGCCGTGTAGGGCGGGTCGAGGCTCATCAGGTCGATCGCGGGATCACCTGCGGCGAGCCGTCGAGCCAGCTGGATGCGCTGCTGACCGGCGTCTTGAGGAAGCACTTGGGTCGTGACGGTGTATTCGTCGGTCGAGCAGTTCTCGGCGACCTTTGCCTGGCCTCCGTTGTCGGGGTTGGTGTACCAAACGAGCTCAGGCCTGCCCGAGTCGGCGCCTGCTGAGCAGGCCGCCAGGCCTGCGGCACAGGTGAGGGCTAGACCCGCCCCCACGATGCGCTTTCTCCTCCGGAATGACTGCGAGGGACGCTTCATGTGCTCCTCCCCTGTTGTGGTGTAGGTCACGTCTAGTCTCATTAACGTCATTTGGCAACACCCACGTCCAGCGCCACGCTCAGTGAGGGGCCGCGCGGTCCGCCGTACGACCGATCGCCTCGGCGATCGTCTCGAAGAGGTCAGCCGGCAGGTCGTGGCCCATGCCGTCGATGAGCAGCAGCTCGGCGCCGGGCACGGCCGACGCTGTCGCGCGACCACCCGAGACGTGGACCATGCGGTCGGCCAGGCCGTGCACCACCAGGGCGGGGACATGCACGCCGCGCAAGCGTTGGGTGCGGTCGGGCTGGGTGAGGATCGCCATCATCTGGCGCAGCACGCCGCCGGCGGAGAACCCGCGGTCGAAGGTCTCCTCGGCCCGGGCGCGCGCCGCCACCTCGTCCGGGGGGAAGGCGGGGGAGCCGATCATCGCCCACAAGGCGGCGCTCGAGGCGAGGTAGGCCTCGCGGCCGGCTGCGCGGTTGCCGATCAGCGACGGCATCAGTCGCGGGCTCTGCCAGCCGACGGTACGACGGCCGGTCGTCGACATGATGCTGGTCAGCGAACGCACTCGGGCAGGCGCGTCGATCGCCATCGTCTGCACGATCATGCCGCCCATCGAGACGCCCGCCACGTGGGCAGCCGCGATGCCGAGGTGGTCGAGTAGCCCGAACGCGTCGCCGGCCAGGTCGCCCATCGAGTACGGCGGCCGCACCCGTCGACCCGTGAACGCGCGCACCAGCTGGGCGCGCGTGACCCGGCCCGGGATCTTGGAGGACCGACCGGTGTCGCGGTTGTCGAAGCGGATCACATAGAAGCCGTGGGCAGCCAGCCGCCGGCACAGCTCGGGATCCCACCAGGTCATCGGCCCGCCGAGGCCCATGACGAGCAGCAACGGCTCGTCGTCGGGGTGACCGTAGGTCTGGTAGCAGAGCTCCACCCCCGGACTCACTGGCGCGAAGAGCTCTTCCGAAACGGTGATGTCCGGCCGCCGGGAAGACATCGAGGACATGTACGCCAGTCAACACGATCGTGACCAGCAGCGACACGGACCGGGCCGGATTCCCAGCCAGGAAAGCGATCTGCGCCTAGGGTCAGGCGTCGTGAGCACCCGTGACGGCTCCTCGACGCTGGGCGATTTCCTGCGCCCGGAGGGATTCGCGCGGCCTCATCCGGTCGCCGTACTCCGTGAGGGCAGCGTGGTCATCGAGGCCGGCCGATTCGCACTTCGCCGCCTGGGCGAGGGCGGCGCACGCCGCGTCACTCCGTACGCCGGCCGGTCGCCGTCGCGCGACCACGAACCCGTCGTGCTGGTGCCGGGCTTCCTCGCCGGCGACGGCACGCTGGCGATGATGGCCGGTGCGCTGCGGCGTACGGGGATCCGCACCTACCGCTCGCAGATCCGCGCCAACATCGGCTGCACGCTCGCCGCCGCCCACCAGCTCGAGGCGCGGCTGGAGTCGGTGGCGGCCCGGCGCGGCACCAAGGTGCGCATCGTCGGCCACAGTCTCGGTGGCATGCTCGCGCGGGGAGTCGCCGCTCGTCGTCCCGATCTCGTGTCGGGCATCGTCACGATGGGCAGCCCGATGCTGGCGGCGGCCGCCCATCACGTCTCCCTGACCGCGAGCGTCGACCTTCTCGTGCGGCTCAGCCGGGCCGGCGTGCGCGGGTTGATGGCCGAGGACTGCGTGTCGGGCGAGTGCGCGCGGCGGAGCTTCGCCGAGTGCCGCGCACCGCTGCCCGACTCCGTCGACTTCACCGCGATCTGGTCACCGCGCGACGGCATCGTCGACCCGCGTGCGTGCATCGACCCCCGGGCCCGCGCCGTGGAGGTCAACGCCTCGCACCTCGGGATGGCCTTCGACCCCCGCGTCATCGACCAGGTGGTGGCCGCGCTCACGCGCGGCGGTACCTCACTTGTCGAAGTCGATCGCGGAGAAATTGCGTAGCTTGCCGAGCTGGTGCTCTGAGGTGATCGACCGGATCGTGCCGCTGCGCGAACGCATCACCAGGGAGTCGGTCGTCGCGCCGTTGGCGCGGTAGCGCACGCCGCGCATCAGCTCGCCGTCGGTGATGCCGGTGGCCACGAAGAAGCAGTCGTCGCCGGTGACGAGGTCGTCGGTGGTGAGGATGTGGTCCTGGCTGAGGTCGTGGCCGTGGTCGATGGCCTTCTGTCGCTCGGCGTCGTCCTGGGGCCAGAGGCGGCCCTGGATCACGCCGCCCAGGCACTTCATGGCACAGGCCGCGATGATGCCTTCGGGCGTGCCGCCGACGCCCAGCAGCAGGTCGATGCCGGTGTCGGGCCGGGCCGCCATGATGGCGCCGGCGACGTCGCCGTCGATGATGAACTTGATCCGCGCGCCGGTGGCCCGGATCTCCTCGACGAGCCGGTCGTGCCGCGGCCGGTCGAGCACGACGACGGTGACGTCCTCGGGTCGCGAGCCCTTGGCCTTGGCGACCTGGTGGATGTTCTCGGCCACGGGCAGGCGGATGTCGACGACACTGGCCGCCTCGGGGCCGGTCACCAGCTTCTCCATGTAGAACACGGCAGACGGGTCGAACATCGTGCCGCGGGGGGCCACTGCGAGCACCGAGATGGCGTTGGACATGCCCTTGGCGGTCAGCGTGGTGCCGTCGATCGGGTCGACCGCGACGTCGCACTCGGGGCCGGTGCCGTCGCCGACCTTCTCGCCGTTGTAGAGCATCGGCGCGTTGTCCTTCTCGCCCTCGCCGATGACGACGGTGCCGTTCATGCCGATCGACGAGATCATCACGCGCATGGCGTTGACGGCCACGCCGTCGGCGTCGTTCTTGTCACCGCGACCGACCCAGCGGCCGGCCGCCATGGCCGCGGCCTCGGTGACCCGCACCAACTCGAGGGCCAGGTTGCGGTCTGGCGACTGGGGGGCGACGTTGAGGTCCTTGGGGCTCATGGGCGCATGGTAGCGCCGCGTCAGGACCCAGTGGGTCGGCCGTCGGGTGGCGTTTGCGCGTACGCCGGGTAACGGCGTACGGACGTCGCCTTCACCGAGAGCCACACGTCGCGACCGGGAGTCAGCCCGAGCTCGGTGGCAGCCGCCGGGGTGACGTCGGCGATCAGGTCGGGGTCGGCATGCACCAGCAGGCGTACGGCGTCGCCGTGGGGCGACACGTCGGCGACCGAGCCGCGCCAGCGCAGCCGCGGGGAGCCGACCGGTTCGTCGAGGGAGACGGCGACGGCGTCGGGGGTGAAGCTCATCAGCTCGTCCTCGTGCCGCACCACGTTGAGGCCGACGAGGCGGGCGACGTGCTCGGTGCGGGGGCGCTGCGAGACCTCGGCCGGGGTGCCGACCTGGGCCACCTCGCCGGCGTCGAGCACGACCACCTGGTCGGCCAGGGTCAGCGCGTCGATCGCGTGGTGGGTGACCAGGAGCGTGACTCCGTCGTACGACGCGAGGTGGCGCCCCAACTCGATGCGCAGCGCCATCGCGACCTTGACGTCGAGACCGGTCAGCGGCTCGTCGAGCAGCAGCAGCCGGGGCTTCGTCGCCAGCGCCCGGGCGATGGCCACGCGCTGGGCCTGGCCCCCGGACAGCTTGGGCGGCCTGCGGTCGGCGAGCTCGCCGACGCCGAAGCGGTCGAGCCAGGCCTGGGCGTCGGCATCGGCCTCCGTGCGGGGGACACCGCGGGCGCGCGGCCCGAATGCGACGTTGTCGAGGGCGCTGAGGTGCGGGAAGAGCAGCTGGCCCTGGAAGACGAGCCCGACGCTGCGCTCGCGGGCGGGGATCGCGAGCAGGTCGGTGCCGTCGAGGCGGGCGTGACCCTCGGCAGGCGCCAGGCCGGCGAGCGCGCGCACCAGCGACGACTTGCCCGCACCGTTGGGCCCGATCAGCGCGATCACGTCCCCCGGCGCGGCGTCGAACGACGCGCGCACCCGACCGGGCACCTCGACCCGGACCTCGAGGCCCGGACCGCTCACGCGCTGGCCATCCGGGTGCCGAGCCAGCGGTCGCGCAGCGACAGCAGCACGATCACCGAGACCAGCAGCATGACCAGGCTCAGCGCGAGGGCGGCGTCCTGGTCGGACTGCCGCTTGACGTAGATCAGGGTGGGCATGGTCTGCGTGGTCCCGGGGTAGTTGCCGTTGAAGGTGATCGTCGCACCGAACTCTCCCAGCGAGCGTGCCCAGCCGAGCACCGCACCGGCCACGATGCCGGGCATCGCCAGCGGCACGGTGATCCGGCGGAAGGTGGTCCACCGGGTGGCGCCGAGCGTGGCCGCGGCCGCGTCGTACTCCGGGTTCGTCGAGCGCAGCGCCCCCTCGATGCTGATCACGACGAACGGCATGCAGACGAACACGTGGGCCAGGATCACGCCCCACGTCGTGAACGGAAAGCCGAAACCGGTGGCCTCCAGCAACGGCTTGCCGAGGAAGCCGGTGCGGCCGAACGCCGTACGCAGCGCCACGCCGGCCACCACCGGAGGCAGCACCAGCGGCACGGTGACGAGCGCCCGGAGCACGCCACGGCCCCGGAAGTCGACCCGCGCCAGCACCCACGCCAGCGGGAGTCCGAAGACCAGGCAGATCGACACCGCCGCGGTGGAGGTGACCAGGGAGAGCCACAGTGCTTCGCGCAGCGGCTCCGACCGGAGCTGGGTGGGCAGGTCGGGCCAGTTGGTCGCCGCCACCATCGCCACCAGTGGGACGGTCAGCAGCAGCGTGGCCAGTCCGGCCGGCACCACCAGCAGGACCGGCGCGCGGCCCAGGTTGTCCTTCACCAGCGGCTCACGGGGCCGTGAACCCGGCGTCGGCAAGCGCGGTCTGGCCCTCCTGCGAGAGCACGTAGTCGACCCACTTCTGCGCGAGATCGGCGTCCTTGCTCTGCTCGAGCGTGGTGGTGAAGTACGACGTCAGCCGCTCCTCGGCGCCCGGGATCTCGACGGTGGCGACGGCGTCGCCGGCCGCGTCCGCGTCGGTGGCGTAGACGAGGCCGGCATCGGCCTCGCCGGACGTCACCTTGTCGAGCGTCGCGCGTACGTCGTCCTCGAGGCTGGCCGGCTCCGCGGTGACCTGGTTGGCCCCGAGCACCGCCAGCGCGACGCGGCCACACGGGACCTCGTCGGCGCAGCGGACCCAGGTCGCGCCGTCGAGGTCTTTGAGGCTCTGGATGCCTGCAGGGTTGTCGGGCGGGGTGACGATCGTCAGCATATTGGTGGCGAAGGGCTCCACGTCGCCCGTGACCTCGGCGTCCTCGGCCACCTGCATGGAGGCTTCGTCGGCGGTGGCGAGGACGTCGCCGGGAGCGCCGTCGGCCACCTGCTCGGCCAGGTCCGTGCTGGAGCCGAAGGAGAAGGTGACCACGGCGTCGTGGGCCTCCTCGAACTTCGTCGCCATCTCCTCGTAGACATCGGTCAGCGAGGCCGCGGCGAGCACGGTCAGCTCGCCACCTCCGCCCGCGGCGTCGCCGCCGCCGTCGGCGTCGTCCGCACAGCCGGCGAGGGTGGCGAGCGCCAGGGCGAGGGTCAGGGCGGCAGCGATCTTCTTCACGGGACCTCCACGATCACGTTGGTGGACTTGACGGATGCGAAGGCCCGCACCCCGGGTTCGAGACCGAGCTCGGTGGCGGCGTCACTGCTCATCAGCGAGACGATCCGGTAGGGCCCGCAGACCAGCTCCACCTGCGCCATCACGGAGTCCTTGCGGACCGCGGTGACGATGCCGTGCAGCCGGTTGCGAGCGCTGACGGAGGCCGCCCTGGTGCTCTCGCGGTCGGGGGAGTCGGCCAGCGAGGCGGCGAGCTCGGCGAGCGTCACCCCATCTATGCGTGAGGGTCCCTCGCCGGGCAGCGTCGGCAGCCGGCCGCTGTCGACCCAGCGCCGCACGGTGTCGTCACTGACGCCCAGGAGGTCGGCTGCCTCCGCGATCCGGTAGGTGGTCACCTGTGCAGTGTTCCGCATCTGCGGTGATCTGTCTGCATCGGGCGTCCGCGAATCGGCATGACGGCTGGCTCCCGACGGTCCTGGCTGGTGACCCTGAGAGGATGGTGGCGTGAGTGAACAGGGGGGCCGGTACCAGCGCTCGGCCGCAGGCATGGTCGGCGCGCTGATCGTCACGGTGGCGGCCATCGCGGCCTTCGTCGGCTTCCGCGCCATCAACCGCAACGACCTCGACGTCACCCCCGACACCGTCGACTACCTCGAGGCCGTGAGTGCGCTCCAAGGGGCCGGCCGCGAGGTCGTCTACCCGCCCACGCTGCCCGACGGCTGGCGCGTGACCAGCCTCGACTCGGTGCCCGGCGACCGCCCGGCCTGGGGGCTCGGCATGCTCACCGACGACGGCGCCTTCGTCGGCGTGCGCCAGGAGGACGAGTCGATCGACAACCTCGTCGAGCAGTACGTCGACGAGGACGCCGCCGAGGGCGAGTCGCTGTCCGTGCCGGATGGTCTGGCCACCTCGTGGTCGTCCTGGACCGATGACGGCGGCGATGTCGGCTACGCCGCCGACGTCGACGGCGAGTCGGTGCTCGTCTACGGGTCGGCCGGCGCGGCCGACGTACAAGAGCTGCTGGAGCTGCTGACCAAGGACCCCACGGCCGCGTCTGGGTGAGCGGCGTACGGTCGAAGCATGAGCGAAGACCAGCTGCAACCACAGGACACGCTCGATGACCGAGGAGTCGACGACATCCTCGACGAGGGCATCTCACCTCCCGAGCAGCCGCGCGGCGTGACCGCCAAGGGCGTCACGCACGCCGAGCAGATCGAGGGGGAGACCCTCGACGAGCGGGTGCGTCAGGAGGAGCCCGAGGTCTGGGCGGACGCCGAGGCCGAGGCTGACGCGGACATCCTCGACGGTGACGTCGGCGGCGAGGTCGGTGCCGAGCGCACCGGCCGGCTGGAGGCGC
Source organism: Nocardioides sp. InS609-2 (assembly GCF_023208195.1). NCBI lineage: Bacteria > Bacillati > Actinomycetota > Actinomycetes > Propionibacteriales > Nocardioidaceae > Nocardioides > Nocardioides sp. InS609-2. The sequence continues at coordinate 3,732,249 of NZ_CP060034.1, forward strand.
CCGACCCGGGCCCGGCCGGAGCCGACACCGACCTGTATGCCACCGACGACGGCATCGACGGCGCGGGCGCGAGCGCAGAAGAGGCCGCGATGCACACGATCGACGAGCCGAGCTAGCCCTCGTCGGCCTCGACGACCTCGTCGAGCCGCTTGCGGGCGCCGTCGAGCCAGGACTGACACGCGGTGGCGAGCTTCTCGCCGCGCTCCCAGAGGGCGAGCGACTCCTCGAGGGTGGTGCCGCCGGCCTCGAGGGTGCGGACCACCTCGACCAGCTGCTCGCGGGCGTCCTCGTAGGAGAGCTGGTCGGGTGCGGCGGCCTTGTCAGCCATGGGTGTCTCCCTCTGGTGAGTGGTCGAGCGACTCGACCCGATCGGTGGTGGCGTGCACGCGGCCGTCGGAGACACGCACCGACACCGCCCGGCCGGCGTCGATGCCCTCGATCGACGTGACGACGTGGCCGTCGGCGTCCTGGAGAACGGCGTAGCCGCGCTCAAGCGTGGCCAGCGGTGAGAGGCCTCGGGCCCGTGCCCGGTGGTGGTCGATGTCGTCGGCTGCGCGGTCGAGCCGGTGCGACAGCGAGCGCCGGGCACGCTCGCGCAACGTGGTGAGCTCGTCGACGCGGGCGTCGAGCAGGGTGCGTGGGTCTGCCAGCGCGGGCCGAGAGCGCAGTGCGTCGAGACCACCCTGCTCTCGGTCGAGCCACTGGCCGAGCAGGGTCCGGATGCGGCCCCTGGCCCAGACGACGCCCTGGACCTCTTCGACGACGTCGGGCACGAGGCGCCGGGCGGCATCCGTGGGTGTTGACGCGCGTACGTCGGCAACCAGGTCGAGCAGCGGCTGGTCGGGCTCGTGGCCGATGGCGGAGACCACAGGTTTCTTGACGGCGTGCACCGCCCGGATCAGGCCCTCGTCGGAGAACGGCAGCAGGTCCTCGAGCGAGCCGCCGCCGCGGGCGATGACGATCACGTCCACGTCGGGGTGCCGGTCGAGGCGTTCGACGGCTTCGATGACCTCGCTCGCGGAGCGCGGGCCCTGCATCGCGGCGTACGCCACCTCGAAGCGCACCGCGGGCCAGCGGCGCGTGGCGTTGTCGATCACGTCTCGCTCGGCCGCTGACTTCGGCGCGGTGACGAGGCCGACGCAGGCGGGCAGGAACGGCAGCGACCGCTTGAGCTCGGGCGCGAAGAGCCCCTCGGCGGCCAGCAGCTGGCGGCGGCGCTCGAGGCGGGCCAACAGTTCGCCGAGGCCGACCATCCGGATCTCGCGGGCCTGCAGCGACAGGGTGCCGCGGTTGGGGTAGAACGACGCCTTCGCGTGGATGACCACGCTGGCGCCCTCGACCAGCGGCGGGTCGAGGCTGTCGAGCAGGCTGCGTGCGCACGTGACCGTGACCGAGATGTCGGCCACCGAGTCGCGCAGGGTCATGAACACCGTCTGCACGCCTGGCCGGCGGGTGACCTGGGCGATCTGGCCCTCGACCCAGACGCTGCCCAGCCGGTCGATCCACGACGAGATCGCGCTGGCGATCTGCCGGACGGGTGCCGGCTGTGTCGGAGACGTCTCGAAGGCCACGGCGGTGAGCCTACGGGTGGCCGCTGACACTCTGTGGCCAGCCTGGCGTGCCGGAGTCCTAGCCGATGAGGACTGGAGAGGCGGCACCCAGTGCAAGGCCGGTCACCAGGGAAACGATGAGCGGCAGCGTCCATCGCACGGACCGCTTGAGCCGGGTCGTGACCATGATGTGGGCGGCGCCGAAGCCCCACGACGCGACGCCGAGTGCCAAGACCACGCCACTCAGGTCCGTGATGGCCCCCCATGACCCGTCCGTGACACCACGCGAGAGGTAGAAGCCGAGGAATGCCACGCCCAGACCTACACCGGTATATCCCCACGGGAACGGCAAGGGGTCGGCGTCCGCGCCCTTCCGGACGAGCAGCATGAGTAGGACGACGCAGTGCGCCAGGGCTACGGCGATTCCTGCGATCACCAGCGCCATGGCCACCGCCACTGCCACGTCCGTCATCTGCATCAGGTGCTCGTTTCTCTATCTGGCCGATGTCCTGCGGGAGTGTCCCTTACTTCGTGGTCATCCACGCGATCTTTGGGTGCTGTGGTCTGGACTTCGCCAGTCCACCACCCCCCCTTAGACTCGGACCCATGACCGACCTGGGTGTGCCTTCCGTCCTCAGCGCCGATGAGGCCAAGGCCGTGCTGCTCGCCGCGCCCCGGGGCTACTGCGCCGGCGTCGACCGGGCAGTGATCACCGTGGAGAAGGCGCTCGACCTGTACGGCGCGCCGGTCTACGTGCGCAAGCAGATCGTGCACAACAAGCACGTCGTGTCCGATCTCGAGTCGCGCGGCGCGATCTTCGTAGAGGAGCTCGACGAGGTGCCCGAGGGCAAGACCGTGGTGTTCTCCGCGCACGGGGTGTCGCCCGAGGTGCACCGCGAGGCCGAGACCCGCAGCCTCAAGACGATCGACGCGACCTGCCCGCTGGTGACCAAGGTGCACCACGAGGCCAGGCGGTTCGCGGCCGACGACTACGACATCCTGCTCATCGGCCACGAGGGCCACGAGGAGGTCGAGGGCACCGCCGGCGAGGCGCCCGAGCACATCCAGCTCGTGCAGTCGCCCGCCGACGTCGGGGACATCGTCGTACGCGACCCGGCCAAGGTGGCCTGGCTCTCGCAGACCACGCTGTCGGTCGACGAGACGCTCGAGACCGTGGCCGCGATCCGTGAGCGTTTCCCGCTGCTGCTCGACCCGCCGAGCGACGACATCTGCTACGCCACCCAGAACCGCCAGCTGGCGGTCAAGGAGATCGCCCACGACGCCGACCTGGTGATCGTGGTCGGGTCCGGCAACTCGTCGAACTCCGTGCGCCTGGTCGAGGTGGCGCTCGAGGTCGGCGCCAAGGCGTCGTACCGCGTCGACGACGCGTCCGAGATCGACGAGGCCTGGCTCGACGGGGTCGAGAAGGTCAGCGTCACCTCGGGTGCGAGCGTTCCGGAGTCGCTCGTCGACGGGGTGCTGGCCTACCTGAGCGAGCGCGGCTACCCCGAGGCACGCGCCGTACACAGCGCCGAGGAGTCGCTCATCTTCGCGCTGCCGCCCGAGCTGCGGCGTGACCTGCGCCTCACCCAGCAGGCCTGAGCGGCTCCCCGCCATGGCGCGCTTCCTCGACCTTCACCCCGACAACCCGCAGCCGCGTCTGGTCACCCAGATCGTGGAGGCGCTGCGCGACGACGCGCTGATCGCCTACCCCACCGACTCGGGCTACGCGCTGGGCTGCCAGCTCGGCAACCGCGACGGCCGTGACCGGATCCTGCGCATCCGTGACCTCGACGACCATCACCACTTCACCCTGATGTGCAAGGACTTCTCGCAGCTCGGCCAGTTCGTGCACGTCGACAACTCGGCTTTCCGGACGATCAAGGCAGCGGTGCCGGGGCCCTACACCTTCATCCTGCCGGCCACCGGCGAGGTGCCGAAGCGGCTGATGCACCCCAAGAAGAAGACCGTGGGCGTGCGCATCCCCGACCACGTCGTGGTGTCCGCGATCCTCGAGCAGCTCGGCGAGCCGATCCTCACCAGCACGCTGATCCTCCCCGGTGAGGAAGAGGCCCGGACCATCGGCTGGGAGATCAAGGAAGACCTCGACCACCAGGTCGACATCGTCGTCGAGGCGGGGGAGACGCCCGCCCAGCCCACCACCGTCATCGACTGGTCGGAGGGCGTGCCCGAGGTGCTCAGGCTCGGGGCCGGGGATCCTTCTCGCTTCGTGTCCTGAACGCGAGCGTGGCCAGGCACAACGCGTAGCCCGCCACCAGCGCGCCACTGTGGTGCGCCAGCCCGCTGACGACTGCCTGCACGACGCCGTCGCGCGGCTCGGCGATCACGTCGGGCACGGTCAGGCCGATCAGGGTGAAGACGCCGACCATCATCAGCGGCGGCAGCACACCGATGGTGAAGAAGTCACGGGTGCGCACGGCCAGCGCCAGCGCCATGCACAGCACGACGAAGCAGAGGTCGAAGAAGAGCGACAGCTCGCCGACCAGGAGCACGTTGATCACCACGACGGTGAGCACGGCAGCGAGGCCGAGCGCCACGACCTGGCGTCCCGGCTCGAGTCCCGCGATCGGGAAGGAGCGGGTCTGGCTCACGCTTGCACCGTACGGCGGGGCTCAGGCTCCGCTCGCACGCCGCGCCGCATCACCCCCGGACGGGTCGCCCGTGCCGCGTTCGCCCCAGGAGAGGTCGAGGGTGTCGTCCAGCGGGTCGGCGTCGCGCCCGAGCGCGCTGATGTCGTGGGCGAACTCCGCGGCCGCGAGGCTGCGCGGAGTCACCTCGACCTGCGCCGGCTCATCGAGCGCGTCGTCGGTCACCCCGAGCTCGCTGAACTTGCGGGCCGTCACCAGCACCCGCCCCTCGATGGAGCCCACGGCCTGGTTGTAGGCGCCGACCGCGGCGCTCAGCGAACGCCCGAGCCGGGCGAGGTTGCCGCCCATCGTGGCCAGCCGCTCGTGCAGCTCGCGGCCGAGCCGCTGCACCTCGGCCGCCTGGTCCGCGAGCCGGTCGTGCGACCAGCCGTGCGCGACGGTGCGCAGGAGGGCGATCAGGGTGGTGGGCGTGGCGAGGATGACACGTCGCTCCGCGGCGTACTCGAGCAGGTCGGTCTGCGCGTCGAGCGCCGCGGAGAGGAACGCCTCCGCCGGCACGAACATCACCACGAACTCCGGTGACTCGGTCAGAGCCCGCCAGTAGGCCTTGTCAGCCAGCGCGTTGACGTGGTTGCGCAGCTGAGCCGCGTGTCGGCTCAGGTGGTGCGCCCGCAGATCGTCGTCATCGGTGGCCGTGGCGTCGAGAAACGCGTCGAGGGGCACCTTGGCGTCGACCACGATCGAGCGTCCGCCGGCAAGTCGCACGATCAGGTCGGGACGCAGTGCCCCACCGACGAGCCGCGCCTGCTCGGTGAAGTCGCACCGATCGACGAGCCCGGCCAGCTCAACGGCGCGGCGCAGATGCAGCTCGCCCCACCTACCGCGCACCTGCGGCTTGCGCAGGGCCGTGGACAGCGAGGACGTCTCGCGGCGGAGCGTGTCGGTGGACAGCCGCATGCTGTCGACCTGCGCGTCGAAGTGGCCCTGCCACTGGGCGCGCTCGCGCTCGAGGTCGACCAGTTGGCGCTGCAGCCGCTCGAGGCCCTGCGCGACGACGGCCTGGTCGGCAGCCCGCGCCTCGAGCGCGGCATGCGCGACACCCGTGCCGCGCGAGCGGGCCCAGAGGTGGCCGACGAGCACGCCGAGGGCGAGCCCGACGACGAGGGTGAGGAACAGCGTCACGATCTCCATGGGGCGAGCATGACCGGACCCACCGACAGTCCGGATCAGTCGGCGAGGTCGACGACCACGGGAGCGTGGTCGGAGGCGCCCTTGCCGGCCCGCTCGTCGCGGTCGATGAACGCCCCGGTGACCCGGCCCGCGAACGACGGCGAGCCGAGCACGAAGTCGATGCGCAGGCCGCGGTTGCGCTCGAAACGCTGCCGGTAGTAGTCCCAATAGGTGTAGACGTCAGGCCCCGGTGTGAACGGCCTGGCCGTGTCGACCCAGCCGTCGTCGAGGAACGCCTGGAACGCTGCCCGCTCGGCCGGCGTGACGTGCGTGGAGTTCTTGAACTGCGCCGGGTCGAAGACGTCCTCGTCGGTCGGGCACACGTTCCAGTCGCCCACCAGCGCCGCGTCCTCGCCTAGCCACTGGGCAGACTCGGCACGCAGCTTCGCCAGCCAGTCGAGCTTGTAGACGTAGTGCGGGTCGTCGGGCTTGCGGCCGTTCGGCACGTACACCGACCACACGCGTACGCCGCCACACACCGCCCCGATCGCGCGCGACTCGGGCGCCAGTGGCTCGCCGTACCCGGGCATGCCGTCGAAGCCCACCTGCACGTTGTCGAGGCCGATCCGGCTCATGATCGCGACGCCGTTCCACTGGTTCGTGCCGGCCGCGGCGACGTCGTACCCCAGCGACTGGAGGCCCATCAGCGGCAGCTGGTCCTCGCGCGCCTTCGTCTCCTGGAGAGCGAGTACGTCGACGTCGTGGCGCTGCAGAAATGCCTCGACCCGGTCGATACGTGAGCGGAGTGAGTTGACGTTCCAGGTGGCCAGGCGCACGAGTCAACCCTATCGATGGGTCTCGTATCCCTCAGGGGCGCCACCCGCCCCCGGCCCTGCTGCGCGCCGCGGATCGGGCGGCATCCCCTAGCGTGGTCCCCATGCAGAAGCTTGCCGCCTGGGCGGTGCACGCCTACACCGCCATCGGGTCGGTGCTCGCGCTCGGCATGGTGCACTTCGCCTACGAGGGTGACGAGCAGACCGTGCTGTGGCTCTTCCTGGCGGCGATGTTCGTCGACGGCACCGACGGATTCATGGCCCGGCACTTCCGGGTGAAGGAGCTGGTGCCGGAGTTCGACGGTGCGCTGCTCGACAACATCGTCGACTACCTGACCTACGCGTTCGCGCCGATCGTGCTGCTCTGGGCCAACGGCTACCTGCCCGACGGCCTCTGGGGCGGCACCGTGGCGTCGCTTCCGCTGCTGGCGTCGTGCTACCAGTTCTGCCGGTCCGACGCGAAGACCGACGACCACTTCTTCCTCGGCTTCCCGAGCTACTGGAACGTCGTGGCGTTCTACGTCGTCGTGGTCGGCATGTCGGTCGGTGTCACGACCGTGCTGCTGCTCGTCTTCACGGTGCTGGTGTTCGTGCCCGTGAAGTACCTCTACCCGTCGCGCACCGAGGACCTCTGGTACCTCAACATGAGCTTCTCGGCAGCCTGGCTGGCGGTCTTCGGCGTCATCGTGGCGCAGCTGCCGGACCCGTCGATGGTGCTCATCGTGGTCTCAATGGCCTACCCGGTCTACTACGTGGCCGTGAGCCTGTGGCTGACCGCCAAGACGGCCCACCGCACCCGCCGGCTCAACTCGTCAGAGCGTCCAGCGGACGAGGCAACCACGCACTGAGCACGCCCGGGGTGGAGGCGTCGGCGAGCTCGATGGCCCACTCCAGCGGCAAGTCGATGATGCGGACGCTCTCGGCACCGGCGGCGGTGGTGGCAACCAGGGTGACCAGCCCGGCACGTCGCTGGAACCACGTCTGCACGACGACCCAGCCGATGATGCCGTCCGACTCCAGCACGGTCCGCCGACGCGTCGTGATGCCGTCTCCGGAGACCAGGTGCTCCGGCGTACGCGCGTGTCCGAGGTGGCGGTAGGCCGACTCGCCCAGCACGACGCCCAGGCCCAGCACGACCACGGCGAGCACGGCCGCGGGCCACCACGGCAGCTCGAACGCGATGGTTGCGACGACACCGGCTACGACGAGGAACGCGGGAAACCAGAGCGCACGGATGATGCGGCGCCGCCTGGCTCGTGGCCCGTGCCGCCGCATCGGCACGTCGATCGGCTCCGCCCCCGGCAGTACGGCGACCCCGACGCGCCGCGCGACCCCGACCGGGGCGGGCGGCAGGATCTGCGTCACGCCGTCTTCCACGCCGGTCGCGAGCGTGGACAGCTCGGCGCCGCCGACCAGGCGCAGCAGCAACGGCTCGTCGAGCACCAGCCCGCGCACGCGGGTCTCCTCGACGCTGATCGACTTGGTGGTGAAGAGGCCGGCGGTCAGATGCAGCGAGCCGTGCTCGCGGGTCAGCCTGAGGCCGAACCACTGGATGACGTAGCCCCCGACCGAGATGACCAGCCAGCCGATCAGGGCGATGACGAACAGCACGATGGCGACCAGCGGGATCGCGAACGAGACCACCCACTGCCAGGCGTCGGAAAGGTGCTCGCTGTCGAGGAACGGCAGGTCGTCGGCGAACTGCGAGAGTGCGCCGAGCGCACCCGCCACGATGACCAGACGCGAGAGGCTGAACGGCGCGAAGCGCAGCCAGGACCAGTCGATCGTGGCCAGCACCTCCGGCTGCTCGAGCGGAGTCGGGGCGTCCTCCGACGGGGGAGTCGAGACGACGGCCGGCGCGCGCTCAGCCAGCAGCACCCGCCGCAGCCCGGCCGCGTCGTCGTTGGCGATCGCGTCGAGCTTGATCCGCGTCTCGTCGACACCGGTGCCGATGCTGACGGTCGTCACCCCGAGGATCCGGTGCAGCAGCGAGCTCTCGAGGTCGACGCTGCGCACCCGGTCGAGGGGAGCGGTGACCTCCTGCTTGTTGAGCCAGCCGGAGCGCCGCTCGAGCCGGGTCCCGGTGATCCGGTAGCGGGTCGTCAGCCACGGCAGCAGGCCGATCAACAAGGGCACCAGGACGATCGGGAGCGACCACCACCACCGCAGGCCACCCGACGTACTCACGCCGAAGATCGCCACGACGGCCGGCACGAGGAACTGGCGCAGCGCCCGTAACGGTCCGATCACCAGTAGCCGAGGGTCGAGTCGTTGCCACTCAGGCGTCACGTGGCGTCGCCCTCGCTGGCGCCGGTGATGGCGACGAGATCGGCGACCACCCGCCTCGCCGCTTCCTGGTCGAGACCGACGATGGTCAGCGGCCCGGCGGCCGACGCGGTCGTGACCACCAGCGTCGAGAGCCTGAACAGTCGCATCAGCGCGCCCTGCTGGGAGTCGACGGTCTGCACCCGCGACAGCGGTGCGATGCGTGTCTCGCGGCTGATCCAGCCCGACCGCGTGTGGATCGCGGTCTCGGTGACCTCCCACCGGTGCACGCGGTAGCGGATGGTCGGCATCGCCACGACGTACGCCACCTCGACGACCACCAACAGTCCGAGCAGGAGAGTCGCCCACCACGGCCGACCGGAGTCCGTCAGCATCGGGATCACGACGTACGCCGCGATCGTGAGACCGACGAAGACGACCGCGCCGATCGCCGCGCCCAGCCGCCAGTAGGTCACCGCCCGCGGGCTCACCTGATGGGCTGGTTCGCGCAATGTCGTCTCGGCCGTCACATCGGTCATGACGAGAGCCTTGCAGAAACCTGCGAAGGCGCCGTCGTTCAAGCAGTTCGAGCGGGCCGTTGTCCGGGACGCCGACGGTCGGTCCATCGCCAACGGCGACCAGCCGATCGCCAGCGCGCAGTCGCTGCGCACCTACCATCGCCCGGGCGTTCTTCCCGAGCCGCGGCGACGGAATCCGGGCTCCTGATCTGCAAGTAGTTGCACTGCAAATACATGGGGCAGCGTTCTGCATACACGCTGCACTTCCTGTACGACGCTGTACTCAGGTTCAACGGAAGGCCCCCACCTTCCCAGGCCGCGGATCATGACCCCATGCAGGATCCGCAGCGCGAACTCCGGAACGACCCCGCGGACCCCCCGATGCCGCGGGGTCGTTCGGCGCTCCGGCCAGGTGACCGGGCCGGGTGATTGGGTCGTGGGTCAGCGCAGACCTAGACTCACCGCCCGTGGCACTCACCATCGGCATCGTCGGACTCCCCAATGCGGGCAAGTCGACCCTCTTCAACGCGTTGACCAAGAACGACGTCCTCGCGGCGAACTACCCGTTCGCGACCATCGAGCCCAATGTCGGCGTCGTCGGGGTCCCCGACGACCGGCTGCCGCAGCTCGCCGAGGTGTTCGGGTCGGCCAAGCTACTGCCCGCCACGGTCGAGTTCGTCGACATCGCGGGCATCGTCCGCGGCGCCTCCGAGGGTGAGGGCCTGGGCAACAAGTTCCTCTCCCACATCCGCGAGTCTGCCGCGATCTGCCAGGTGACCCGGGTCTTCCGCGACGAGGACGTCACCCACGTCGACGGCGAGGTCAACCCGAGCAGCGACATCTCGACCATCTCGACCGAGCTGATCCTGGCCGATCTGCAGACCGTCGAGAAGGCGATCCCGCGGCTGGAGAAAGAGGCGCGCGGCAACAAGTCGCTCGCCGCCAATCTCGACGCCGCCCGCGAAGCGCTGACCGCACTCGAGTCCGGTACGCCGATCAGCTCGACCAAGATCGACCGCTCGCTGATCCGGGAGCTGTCCCTGCTCACCGCCAAGCCGTTCATCTTCGTCTTCAACTGCGACGCCGACGAGCTGTCCGACGAGACCCTCAAGGACCAGATGCGCGAGATCATCGCACCGGCCGAGGCGATCTTCCTCGACGCGAAGTTCGAGTCCGAGCTGGTCGAGCTGGACGACGACGAGGAGGCCCGCGCGATGCTGGCCGAGATGGGCGTCGACGAGCCCGGCCTCGAGACCCTGGCCCGCGTCGGCTTCGACACCCTCGGCCTGCAGACCTACCTCACCGCCGGCCCCAAGGAGACGCGGGCCTGGACCATCAAGAAGGGCGCCACCGCCCCCGAGGCCGCCGGCGTCATCCACACCGACTTCCAGCGCGGCTTCATCAAGGCCGAGATCGTCTCGTTCGACGACCTGATGGCCGCCGGCTCCATGAACAAGGCCAAGGAAGCCGGCAAGGTGCGCATGGAGGGCAAGGACTACGTCATGGCCGACGGCGATGTCGTGGAGTTCCGCTTCAACGTGTGAAACGTCGCGCTTGTTCAGGGACAGACGGGGTGTAGGGCCAGAGTCGACCCTGTCCGAACTCCCTTCCCGAAATTGCCCTCGGCGATTCGCCGGTCGAGGTGACGTGGCAGGACGAGGCCGCTCAGGCGCACAAGGTCGCTCGCGGGGGTCGTACCCGTCACCGTCGATGTCGGTGTTCGCCATGCTTGGTCAGGGCGTGAGGCCCGCGCCGTAGATGTCCTGATCGAGTCCTCCGGAGTTGGGGCAGGTGTCGGCTCCGAAGCTGCCGGGGGGGCCTTCGATGCGGCACTGGAAAACGTCGAACCCTTCGCCGCCGTCGTAGCGTGGGTCGTCACCCGGTCGCACCTCGCGGGTGTCGGTCCATGTGCCGTAGCCGAAAGCGTTCACGCTCGACACGTAGTTGTAGTCGCCCTGGAAGGGCACCCGCCGGTTGCCGAACATCTCGTAGTTCGGCATCTGGGTCTGGGTGGACATCTTTGTCTGTGACCACGTGGTGCCGCCGTCGGTCGACGAGGCGCCGTAGGTATCCAGTCCGAGTGTCGGCAGGTGGAAACCGCTTGCATCCCTCGCGGTCGCGTTGCCGGGTGGGTTCTGGACGCTGTAGCCGAGGTCGTTCCGGCTGTCGTACCACATCGCGAAGAGCTTTCCGCCGTCTGCGTTGATGTCGGGGAACAGCTGGTGACCGGCCGCCTCTGGAGCCATCCGGGTCGGCGTCGACCAGGTCTGCCCGCCGTTGGTGGACTTCGTGAGGTAGATCGATCCTTGGGCCACCTGAAGCGTTCCGTCCGCAGCGACCGGTGCCGTGTTGTACGTCGAGGTCGACGCGACCTCGGTGGAGGGCACCGACGCGTCGTAGACCATCCAAAGTGTGTTGGGATCGCCCTTGGGGTCGGCAGTGATGTGCGGCTGGCTGTTGTGCCGGAAGAACGTGAAACCGCTCAGGCAGGCGAAGGGGCCAGAGCCGCAGTCCCTGGAGTCACCGGCCGAGTTCGGCTCGGCGTCGGACTCAGGGCCGTCGGCCGTCTCGAAGGCCTGCTCGTGCGCCTCCGCCGCGGCCCCGGGGTCACCTGCGGTGTCTGCTGCATCGAAGCCGTCGAAGTCGGCGGCCACCTTCGGCCGGGTGAAGTGCTTGCCGCCGTCGGTGGACTTCACGTAGAGCATCGCGTCGCGACCACCCGCGCCGCGGTTTCCCACGAAACCGTTCCAGACGACATAGACCGTGCCGTCACTGGTGACAGCGATGTCGGCGAACTGGTTGCCAGGGGAGGTCTGCGAGATCCTGACAGCATTGCTGAACGTCGCGCCGTGGTCCGTGGAGCGAACGAACTTGATTTCGTTGTTGCCGTTGCCTTGGAACACCGAGAGCGCGCCGTACACGTTGCCCTCGTACGGGCTGTGGGTACCCCGGTCGACCTCGATCGCCGTCTTGTCGTTGAACTTGCCGTTCAGCGCAGGACCGGCGCTGGCGACGATCACGGTCCGCACGTAGTGCTCGGCGTGCCGGTCATAGGTGGCGATCCAGACGGAGCCATTCTGCGGAGCCACACGGTTGAACGCGTTACCCATGTAGAAGAGGCGGCCGTGGAGGTCCCATGCCTGAACCGGGTCACCGGCGTTGCCGATGCCGCGCTTCTGGAGCGGGCTCGCCTTGCCCTCTGGCGAGTCGTCCGTCGGGTAGCCGGGCAGGAGCGAGTCGGTCCAAGTGCGGCCAGAGTCGGTGGAGCGGTAGAAGCCGGCCCAGGTGCCGCCGGTGACCTCGACGGTGCAATAGTCGTTGGAGCCGGACGTCACGATCGTCGGGGCGGTCGCGTCGACCGCGGAGGTGGGTTCGTTCTGCTGGCGTCGGTTGTTGCCGCAGCGCGCAATGGCGTCATCGGGAGTGAACGGCCGTCCATTCGCCTTGACGTACGCTGCGTCGACACTGACGGCGTCATCGCCGGGCGAGGTGGTCGCTTGAGCGGGCAACGCAGCCAGTGGGGCGAGAGCAAGGACGCCGATGGCCAGCAGTCCGATCCGAGATCGTGTGCGAGCCTGATACTTGAGGGCGAGGGCGATCTTCATCGAGGTGACTCCTTTGTCACACGGCCATTTCAGTGGTCGCGGCCCGTTCGGTGCCACTCCAGCATCGACCGAGTCACCGTACGACCGTCGCGACGACGTGGGAACCCCTCCGTGTCCGGAGAACCGGTCGAGGCTTCCCAAGAATCATTGGCACAACGGCCGACGTTGCCAGAGAGCCTTCGTGGGAATCGCGTGAAGTCGGGTCCGCTCGCGGACTACATCGGGCCGATGCTCCCGTTGCCGTGACTCGGCACGGGCAGACGGTCGGCTACTTCATCCCCCGCCGCGAAGCTCGATGCGCTCCTCGACCTCGACGTGGCCGCGGGCTGACGCTGTGCCCGAGGACTTCAAGCAGATGCGTCGCCCCAAGAACGCGTAGTGGCTGCCGAGCGCCAACTGGTTCTCGACGCAAACATTCTGATCCGCCGGTCGTTGCGTACGACGACGCCGCGGCGCATCTGCCAGGCCTCCTCGCGAATCGCACGCCGCGGATTTCGCTGTCAACGAACACGGCCCCTCGCCGGAACACCACCCAGCCCTCGGAAGTTGAGTCAGGACCACTCAGGCTTTTCCGAGAGCGAGGACTCCCATGTCCCAGACCCGTCTTCCTGTTCTGTTCGTCTCCGACCTCGTCGTACTCCCGGGCATGGTGGTGTCGCTCGAGCTCGACGAGTCGTCCCAAGCCGCGGTCGACGCGGCCCGCGCCAGCGGCGACGGCCGCATCCTGGTCGCGCCGAGGCTCGAGGACCGCTACGCGTCGCACGGGGTGATCGCCAGCGTCGAGCGCGTCGGCCGCTTCAGCAGCGGTGGCCCCGCCGCGGTGCTCAAGGCCGAGCAGCGTGGCCGTATCGGCAGCGGCGTCACCGGCCCCGGCGCGGCCCTCTGGGTCGAGGTCGAGCCCATCGAGGACCACGTCACCGACCGGGCCCGCGAGCTCGCCGAGGAGTACAAGCGCCTCGTCGTCGCCGTACTTCAGCGGCGCGAGGCCTGGCAGGTCATCGACTCGGTCCACCAGATGACCGACCCCAGCGCGATCGCGGACGCCGCCGGCTACGCGCCGTACCTCTCCGCGGACCGCAAGCGCGAGCTCCTCGAGAACCCCGACGTCGAGTCGCGCCTCGAGACCCTCATCGGCTGGACCCGCGACCACCTCGCCGAGTCCGAGCTCACCGACAAGATCGGTGAGGACGTGCGTGAGGGCATGGAGAGGAGCCAGCGCGAGTTCCTGCTACGCCAGCAGCTCGCCGCGATCCGCAAGGAGCTCGGCGAGGGCGAGCCCGAAGGCTCGGACGACTACCGCGCCCGGGTCCAGGCCGCGGACGTGCCGGAGGCCGTACGCGTCGCCCTGCTTCGCGAGGTCGACAAGCTCGAACGCTCGAGCGACCAGAGTCCGGAGACCGCGTGGATCCGGACCTGGCTCGACACCGTGCTCGAGCTGCCGTGGCACGTCACCACGGAGGACTCGACGGACGTCGTCGCGGCGCGCGCCGTGCTCGACGCCGACCACCACGGCCTCGACGAGGTCAAGGAGCGGATCGTGGAATACCTCGCCGTTCGCGCCCGACGCGCCGAGCGCGGCCTCCAGGTCGTCGGTGGCCGGGGCTCCGGCGCGGTCGTGCTGCTGGCCGGGCCTCCTGGAGTCGGCAAGACCTCGCTCGGCGAGTCGGTCGCCCACGCGCTGGGCCGGAAGTTCGTCCGCGTCGCCCTGGGTGGCGTGCGCGACGAGGCCGAGATCCGAGGCCACCGCAGGACGTACGTCGGGGCGCTCCCGGGCCGCATCGTCCGGGCCATCAAGGAGGCCGGTTCGATGAATCCGGTCGTGCTGCTCGACGAGGTCGACAAGGTGGGCGCCGACTACCGCGGCGACCCGGCCGCCGCCCTGCTCGAGGTGCTCGACCCGGCGCAGAACCACACGTTCCGCGACCACTACCTCGAGCTCGACCTGGACCTCTCCGACGTGCTGTTCATCGCCACCGCCAACGTGGTCGAGCAGATCCCGCAGGCGCTGCTGGACCGGATGGAGCTGGTCACCCTCGACGGCTACACCGAGGACGACAAGGTCGCCATCGCCCGCGACTTCCTGCTGCCCCGTCAGCTCGAGCGGGCCGCGCTGACCGCCGACGAGGTGACCGTCTCCGACGCGGCGCTGCGCGAGATCGCGGCCAACTACACCCGCGAGGCGGGCGTGCGGCAGATGGAGCGGTTCCTCGCCAAGGCACTGCGCAAGGCGGCGATCCGTCTCGCGACCGGCGCCGAACGCGTCGACGTCGACCTGGCGGACCTCAAGGACCTGGTCGGCCGGCCGCGGTTCACTCCGGAGGCGCACGAGCGCACCTCGGTGCCCGGTGTCGCGACGGGTCTCGCCGTGACCGGTCTCGGCGGGGACGTGCTCTTCATCGAGGCGTCCGCGCACGACGGCCCGGCCGGGCTCACCCTGACCGGCCAGCTCGGCGACGTGATGAAGGAGTCGGCGCAGATCGCTCTCACCTTCGTCCGATCGCACGCGGTGGAGCTCGGTGTCGACCCGGCGCTCCTCGACCGCGCGATCCACGTGCACGTGCCGGCCGGGGCGACCCCCAAGGACGGCCCGTCGGCCGGCATCACGATGGTCACCGCCCTGACCTCGCTCGCCACCGGTCGCCCGGTGCGGTCCGAGGTCGGCATGACCGGGGAGGTCACCCTCAACGGCCGGGTGCTGCCCATCGGCGGGCTCAAGCAGAAGCTGCTCGCCGCCCAGCGCAACGGGCTGACGGAGGTCTTCGTCCCGCTCCGCAACGAGCCGGACCTGGACGACGTACCGGCTGACGTCCTGGAGGCGCTGACCGTGCACGTGGTCGGCGACGTCCTCGACGTGGTCCGTGGCGCGTTGTCTCCGGCTGGTGCGGCAGCCGTCGCTGCGTGACCAGGCGCGCACCTCCCGCCGACTCGGGGCTGTCCACGCCGCCCCCTGAACCGCAGCCTCGGGCCAGGCCGAGGTCCGCGGCCAGCTGGTCGACGATCTGGGTGAAGTGGGCGTCGTAGTCGAGTACGCCGCGGTGCAGTTGCCCGAAGAGCTCCAGCGAGATGTTGCCGAAGTGCGCCGCCGCGGCCGGTCGAAGGGCCGGCCGCGGCGGGTCGACACCGACGTACTCAGCGTTGAGGGCGACCGCTCCGAGGACGTCACGACGCTTCCGCGGGTGCGACAGTCGTGGTGCCGGGCAGCGGTCAGCTGCGTACGACAAGCCTAGGCAGGGACCCGGCCGCGACGACGGCGGCGCACCCACTCGACGACGTACGGCGCGATCGCCAGAGCGACGGCGGCGAGGACGACCGAGAGGAGAAGGCCGGAGAGCTGCTGCCACCACGCGGGGTCGGTGGGGTTGACGCCGGCAGGAGGTAGGTAGAGGTCCCGGGTCCACTGCGTGGGAGTGGTCGACTGAATCACCGTCAGGGTCGGGACCTCGGCTCGCGCGAGTTGGGCGACATCGATTCGGGCCGTGCCATCACCGGCAGCCTGCGCCGTACGCCAGGGCTGGCCGGCGAAGGAGAAGCACACGGTGCTGTCCGCTCTGGCGGCGATCTCCACAGCATCCTGATCGGCGGCAACGGTCTTGAGCTCGCCGTTCTGCAGGATGTCGCCACCACACGCGATGCCGGGCGGGAACTGGATGGGATCGCCTCCGGGAGGCGGGATCGGGGGATTGGGCGGGGGGCCGGGCGGGCAGCCGAAGGGCTGGCACCCGAGCGGGTCGGCCGTCGGTGGTTGCTGGAGGTGGTCCAGCACCACCTTGGCGAGAAGCCGGTGGCCCAGCTCGCGCGGGTGGAAGCTGCCGCGGACGACATCACCGGGACCGTTGCCGGCGCGACCGAGGTCGATGGTGTTCATGGCCGCACCATCGGCGGTGACGCCCGGCTCGCAGTTGCGCGCGCCCGCGAACGCGTCCTGTGAGTCCACGACCTCGAGGCCGGCCTGCTCAGCCGCGAAGGTGATGAGCAGGTTGAGCCTGGGCAGGAATCGGTTGATCAGGAACTCGGCCTCCGCGGTCGAGAGCCCCCTCACGCAGTCGCCGACGACCAGCGGGTCGGGGTAGGGGACGACGAGGACGCGGGCACCCTGCGCCGCGTCCTTGATCTTCGGGTAGAAGGCCGCGAGCTGCGGCTGGAGCGTCTCCAGTCGCGCCATCCACTCCGGCTCGTAGCGCAGACAGTTCGTGTTGAGGCAGGTCCTCACGACCTCGCCGAAGCCGGCGTCGTTGCCGGAGATGCTGAGCAGGACGACATCGATGCTGCCGGGCTCGACGGGACCGTCGGGCGTGATGCGAGGCGCTGCGAGGGCCTCCATCTGGGGCAGGCCGCCGTACGTCGTGTCGGGTGAGTCGGGGTACTGCGGTTCCTCGAAGTCACGGATGAGCGCGCCGGAGCACGAAGCGTTGACCAGACGCGCCTGTCGGGCGGTCGCCACGAGATAGGGGTAGCCGGTGTTGGCACGGTGGCAGCTGTTCCCTGGGTTGTTCGTGCCGGCGAGGTAGGTCTTCGCGCCCTCTCCCGAGATGAAGCTGTCACCGACGGCGACGATCAGCGGCGCTCCGGGATCAGCCGTCGGCGACGGTGAGGCTGCCGCGGTCGTCCCGTCGGAGAGCACAACGATGTAGAACACGAGCGCGGCGCCACCGCCGAGGACGACCAGCAAGGGGACGGCGCACAACCACCTGACCCAACGCGCGACTCTGGTGCCCGGTGCCCGCACCTGTCCCCACCATCCCTAGGCCGAGGGGCACGCCGAGTCGTGTTTCGACGCCTGCAGGCTAGCGTCGATCGGACGGTCTGGATATGGCCCACGGAGGTCACCGAGCTCTGGCCCATGTCGGGTGTCCGGCACACACTTCGTGCATACCCATGCCGACGTACGGATCGCAGCGGTGGCCGACGCGCCTGTTGTGGCGGAGGTCCATCGGAAATCACGCGCCTCCTACTACGGCATCCCGGTGGACGCGCACGCCGACGACCATCGCGAGGCCATCTGGGCGGCGTACATCGGCTGGGCCACGCGCAGGACGTACGTCGCCGAGTCAGCAGGCGATGTCGAATGGGTTCGTCTCCATGGCTCGCGTGCTCGGTCCCGCTCCTGCCCTGGCGTTGTCGCCGCGATCTGAGATTTGCCAATATCGCAAACTTCCTTGCAGTTGGAGACTCGGCCGGGTTTCCTTCGGGGTATGGACAAGGCAGGCTCGCACACACATCGGAACACGAGCTCGACCCCGGAGTTCTGGGATGCCCACTACAGCGGCCTCGACCTTGACTGGGGTCGCCGACCCAACGCGGCCCTCGTCGACGTCCTCGCCGAGCTGGCTCCCGAGCCCGGCCGCGTGCTCGACCTCGGGGCCGGCCACGGGGGTGACAGCCTGTGGCTGGCCGCCAACGGGTGGACGGTGACGGCGGTCGACGTCTCCGCCACCGCTCTGGGACGGATGGCGGACGCGGTCGACGAGGCGGGTCTCACACAGAGGGTGTCGATGCAGCAGCACGACCTGACGGCGACGTTCCCCGAAGGACAGTTCGACCTCGTCACCGCGACGTACTTCCAGTCGCCCGTCGCGATGGACCGGCCTGCGGTGCTGCGCAGGTCGGCCGACGCGATCACACCGGGCGGCCGGCTGGTCGTGATCGACCACGCGTCGGCGCCTTCGTGGTCGACGCACGGGACTGCGTCGTTCCCGACCGCCGCGCAGACGCTCGACGAGATCGGCCTCGACAGCCGCGTGTGGCACACGGAGCTGTGCGTCAGGCGGGATCGAGAGGCCACCGGCCACAACGGAAAGACGGGCACTCTCGCTGACAACGTGCTCGTACTGCGAAAGGACCGCTGACCGGACCAAGCCGGGTGGTGCGCCGGGCTCTCCCTCTTCCTGCGCAGGACGCCGACCCTCCTCGCGACGGGAGACGAGACGGCGTCAGCTCTCGAACCTGGCCGACAGGGCATAGCGGAGCAGTACGACGTCGCCCATGGTCCGGGTCTCGACCAGCGTCGCGCGGTGCTCGGGACCCCAGGGGAACATCCCGTCGCCGACGAACCTCCGGGCGTGCGAGTCACCCACGAAGAACGGAGCCATGACGAGCTGCAGCTCGTCGGCAAGACCGTCGGTGAGGAACTGGGTGTGCACGGTCCCGCCGCCCTCGACCAACAGCCGCCGCACCCCGCGCTCGTGCAGGTCCTCGCTCAGCCCGCGCATCCGCACCGTGCGGCCGCCGTCGACGACGGTGGCGACCGAGCCGAGCCGGTCCCGGGCATGGTCGACCGTCTCGGCCGGGCAGTAGACGAGCTTCGTGCTGTCGCCGGTCGTGAAGAAGTTCGCGCCCGGGTCCAGCCGGGCCTTCCTGGTCATCGTCACCTTCAGCGGAGAGCCGGGTCGACCCGTTGCCAGTCGCGCCTCCCGACGTCGCGCCCCACGGACGAGCAGTCGCGGGTTGTCCTTCCGAACCGTCGTCGCCCCGACCAGGATCGCGTCACACCCAGCCCGGACCTCGTCCACTCGGTCGAAGTCGGCGTCGTTGGACAGCAGCAGCCGCTGGTCGGTCGCGTTGTCGAGGTAGCCGTCGAGCGACATCCCGCAGCTGAGGAGGGTGTACGGCCGGTCAGCCATGCGCCGCGTCCTCCAGCTGCTGCGTCGGCGCCCGGTCGCCGCGACGTACGGGCAAGACGGCACCCGGCAGCGTCGCGACCAGCGCCATCACGCCGTACACCACCGCCACGGTGAGGCCCGTAGCGGCGCCCAGACCCACGGCGCCGAAGACCCACGCCGCGGCTCCTTCGCGGGGACCCCAGCCGGCGACGCCGACCGGCACGGCCGACACGAGGAGTACGACGAGCGCCAGGGCCGCGACCTGGGGGAGCGGGGCAGTGACCCCGGCGGTCCGGGCGGCGACCACGAAGACGAGGGCATGGCCGAGGGCGGCGAGCGCGGAGGCCAGCGCCGCCTTCGGCCACACGCCGCTGAGCAGCCGGAAGTCCCCGGCCAGCACCAGGCGGCCACGGCGGGGAAGCGAGAACCACGCGATGACGAGGATGCCGAGACCGACCACCGTCACGAGCACCACCGGCGTGCGCACGGCCTGGACCAGCAGGACAACCGCACCCAGCGCGGCGACCGCCTGCACCGCCTGACCGATGGCGCGGTCCCACGCGACCGACCGCAGCCCACGGCCCATCAAGCCTGTCTCACCACCGTGGCTCACCCCTCGGTGCACGTCGCCCAGCACTCCGCCGGGCAGTGTGGCGTTGAGGAACTGCGACCGGTAGTACGCCGCGAACGCCGTCCGGACCGGTACGTCGAAGCCGAGACGTCGGGCGATCAGACTCCACCGCCAGGCGCAGCAGAGCGTGGTGCCGGAGGTGACCACCAGAGCCGTCAGCAGCGCCTCCGGGCTCAGCAGACGCAAGGCGTCCAGGAACGGGCCGGTGCCCTGCCGCCACACGAGGGCGCCCAGGATCGCGGCACCGCCGAGGAGGCGCGCCCAGATCCAGAGCGTCCTGCTGATGGCGGCTCCGATCGTCGGCGGTGCGATGCCTGAGACACGGACGGGAGCGCCGAGTGGTTCAACAGGCGACGCGCGAGTCGGCCAGGACCGCCGCCACCTGCCGGGCTGTCTGCGTCCAGCCGCCCAGCGTTGCGCGGCGCCCGGCCGCAGACCTCCGGAGCTCGTCTCGCAACCCCGCGTCGCCGAGCCATCGCGCCAGGTGCTCGGCCAGGGCGACCGGGTCCTCGGCTGGGAACAGCGACCCGGGCAGGGACCCGTCGCTCGCAAGACCGAGGGCCTCGGGCAGCCCGCCGACCGCGCCCGCCACCACCGGGATCCCGCGGGCCAGGGCCTCGGTCGCGGACATGCCGTAGGACTCACGGCGCGAGGCCGTCACCACCAGGTCCGTCGTGGTGAGGACCGCACCGAGCTCCGATGCGGTGAGGGGACCGGTGAACAGCACCCGCGCCGCGATCCCGGCCCCCCGAGCCCGGGCGCGCACGTGGCCGACGAACCCGGCATCGAGGTCGAGCGCGCCCACGCACCTGCAGCGCCAGTCCAGATGGCTGATCCGGGCCAGCGCGTCGAGCAGCGTGTCGTGGCCCTTGGCCGGTACGACGGCGGCGACGCAGAGCAACTCCCCGCCGCTCTGCGAACCGGGCGTCGGCGCGGCCACGTCGGCGCCGGGCTCCGCGACGTGCAGGCTCTGCTCGGGTAGGCCGTGCTGGTCGAGCACGGTGCGACGTGCCCAGTTGCTCGTGGTCACCACGGCGGCCGCCGCGAGGAGTACGGCCCGTTCGCGGGCGCCGCCGAGCGGCATGTGGAGGAGGACGACCATCCGCAGTCGATCCGCCTCGGGCAGCACCGCCTCGGGCGCCGCCGACGCGATCAGCCCGTCCAGCAGCACCACGGCTCCATCAGGGACCGAGGCCAGCACTCGTGCGAGTGTCGACAGGGAGTCGGGGCTCGGCGTCGGCCAGTCGCCGGCGACGGCGTACTCGTGGACCACCCAGCCCAGGGTGGCCAGCTCCCGGCAGATCCGGCGGTCGTAGGCGTTGCCGCCGCTCGGATGTCGTGGGTCGTCGATGCCTTCGGGCACGACGACGTGGACGACGCTCAAAGCCGTCGCTCGTAGCTCGCCCACGCGACGTGAGACTCGTGCAGCGTCACCGTGATCCCGCTGACGTCCCTGGCGCTGGGTCCGAGGTGGCCGGCGTGCACGCGCTCGGCGAGCCGGTCGGCCACCACCCGGGCCAGCGCCTCGGTCGAGGTGTTGGTGCCGGCGAACGCCTCCTCGTCGTCGAGGTTGCGGTAGTTCAGGTCGGCCAGTACGCCGTGCAGCTGCTCGGTCGCCAGCCCGATGTCGACAACGATCCCGTCGGCGTCGAGCTCGGTCGCCGCGAAGGTCGCATCGACGACGTACGTCGCGCCGTGGAGCCGCTGTGCGGGCCCGAAAACCTCGCCACGGAAGCTGTGGGCCACCATCATGTGGTCGCGGACGGTCACTCGGAACACGGTCATTTCCCTTCGTCGTAGGTGATGCCGTGGCACAGCGCGGGCAGGGTGCCGTCGGCCAGTCCGGCCATCACCTCGGGCAGCTCGTGGAACGGCGAGACGCCCGTCAGCAGGGCGTCGAAGGCCGGGTCCTTCAGCAGGTCCAGGGCCAGCGCCAGCCGGTCGGCGGGGGAGCGGCGGGCCCGTCGGGCGGGTGCGACCGAGCCCACCTGGCTGGAACGGATCGACAGTCGCCCCGCGTGGAAGGCTCCGCCCAGCGAGAGCTCGACCCGGGTGTCGCCGTACCAGCTGAGGTCCACGACCTCGCCCTCCGGGCCGAGCAGGTCGATCGAGGTCTGGAGGCCGGCGGCCGTCGCACTGGCGTGTACGACGAGGTCGCAGCCGCCCCGGGCTTCGTCGGGGTGGGCGAACGCGACCCCCAGCGCTTTCGCAGTGACTGCTCTCGCCGCGTCGGTGTCGACGAGGGTCACCCGAGTGCCCGGGATACCGGCCAGCAGCCGGGCCACGCAGCACCCGACCATGCCAGCTCCCACCACCGCCACCCGGTCGCCGAGCAGGGGAGCCGCGTCCCACAGGGCATTCACGGCGGTCTCGGCGGTCCCGGCGAGCACCGCCCGCTCGGGAGGTACGCCGTCGGGCACGACGGTGACGGCGGTAGCCGGGACGACGTACGCCGTCTGGTGAGGGTGCAGGCAGAAGACCGTGCGCCCAAGCAGGTCCGGCGGCCCCTGCTCCACCACACCGACGTTGAGGTAGCCGTACTTGAGGGGTCCCGGGAAGTCGCCCTCCTGGAACGGCGCGCGCATGACGTCGTACTGGTCGACGGGCACGCCGCCCCGGAACACCAGCGTCTCGGTGCCGCGGCTGATCGCCGACCTCGTCGTACGGACGAGAACCTCGCCTGCTCTCGGTTCGGACAGCAGCGCTGGCCTGATCTCGCCGCGGCCCGGCTCGGCCACCCAGAACGCGGACTCGGCTGCCACCGGCGCCCCTCTCCCTGAATCGGACGAACCTGGCTGGATGAACCGAAGACGGTCCGCGGTCGTGTCAACGTCGTACCCCTACACACGGAGGCGCGGTGAATCGGGTTCAAGCCGGACCGCTTTTCGGGTTCGTCGGCCTGCTCGCGCTGCTCGGGACCCTGTCGGCCACGGTCGGCCTCAGCACCGTCGGCTGGGCAGTCGGTGCCCTCAGCGACGCGGTCCTCAGCGCAACGCTCGGCGCGGCGCTCGTGCGGCACAGCGCCCAGGGGATCGGGCCGGCCGGGCGCGTGACGCTGGTCCGCGCCGGGATCGCCTGCTCGGTGGCGGCCCTCACCGCGGACTCCGTGCTCCGGCCGGCGCCGGTCACCACCCTGGTCGCCCTCACCGTCGTCGCCCTCCTGTTGGACGTCGTCGACGGGTGCGTCGCCCGGCGGACCGGGACAGTGACCGAGCTCGGTGCCCGCTTCGACATGGAGGTCGACGCCTTCCTCATCGCCGTCCTCAGCGTGTACGTCGCACCGGCCGTCGGCGTCTGGGTCCTCGCCATCGGGGCGATGAGATACCTGTACGTCGCGGCCGGCTGGGCCCTCTCGTGGCTTCGCCGGCCCACGCCACCGCGCTACTGGGCCAAGGTGGTCGCGGCCGTGCAGGGTGTCGTCCTGGCGGTGGCAGCGGCGGACGTGATGCCCCGGCGGTGGGCGCAGGTCGCGCTCGTCGTCGCGCTCGTCCTGCTGACGGAGTCGTTCGGCAGGGACGTCTGGTGGCAGTGGCGGCACCGCCGCGACACCGTCCCGGTCCCCGCCTCCCGACGCGCTCTCACCGGCGCCCCGGTCACGGCACTCGCGCTGGGGCTGGTCTGGCTCGCCCTGGTGCTGCCGGACCGCGCGGAGGAGGCGACGCCCGGGGCCTTCCTCCGGCTGCCGCTGGAGGGCATCGTGCTGGTCGCGCTCGCCCTGGTGCTGCCGGCCGGGCCGCGTCGATGGGTGGCGTCGACGTTCGGGCTGCTGCTGGGGGTCCTGGTCGTGGTGAAGGTGCTGGACACGGGATTCCTCGCGGTGCTGGACCGACGCTTCAGCCCGGTCAGCGACTGGGTCTACTTCGGGCCCGGGATCGGCGTCCTGGCCGACTCGGTGGGGCAGCCAGCCGCCATCGCCGCCGCGGTCGCGGCCGCAGGCCTGCTGGTGGTGCTCCTGGTGGTGCTGCCACTGGCGACGATCCGGCTGACCCGGGTCGCGGCGGAGCACCGCCGGGGGACCACGCGGGCGCTCACCGCGCTCGGCATCGTCTGGGTCCTGTGCGCGGCGGCCGGCCTCCAGGCCGGCCAGGCCGGCCGGGTCGCCTCGACCAGCGCCGCCGGCCTGGCCGTCGACCAGGTGCGCCTGGTCCGTGCCGACCTCCGCGACCGTCGTAGGTTCGCCGGCGAGATCGCGACGGACCGGATGAGCCGGGCCCCGGCCGACCGGCTGCTCAAGGGTCTGCGTGGCAAGGACGTGCTGCTCGTCTTCGTCGAGAGCTATGGCCGGGTCGCGGTGCAGGACTCGTCCTTCTCCGCCGGCGTCGACGCCGTACTCGAGGACGGGACCCGACGGCTGCGTGCCGCGGGCTACTCCTCGCGCAGCGCTTTCCTGACGTCACCGACCTTCGGAGCCGCCAGCTGGCTGGCCCACTCGACACTGCAGTCCGGTCTGTGGGTCGACAGCCAGCAGCGCTACGACCAGCTGCTGGACACCGACCGGCTGACCCTGACCGAGGCGTTCGGAAGAGCTGGATGGCGCACGGTCTCCGACGTCCCCGCGAACACGAAGGCCTGGCCGGAGGGCGCTGACTTCTACGGCTTCGACCAGCTGTACGACGCCCGCAACGTCGGCTACCAGGGGCCTGAGTTCGGCTACGCCTCGATGCCGGACCAGTACACGCTCGAGCACTTCCGACGTCGGGAGCTCGCGCCCGGTGACCGGGTGCCTGTCATGGCCGAGATCGACCTGGTCTCCAGCCACCACCCGTGGACGCCGCTCCCACACCTCGTCCCCTGGGCCCAGGTCGGCGACGGCTCGGTCTTCGACGCGATGCCGGAGCGCGGGGAGCCCTCGGACGTCGTGTTCCGCGATCCCGATGCGGTCCGCCGGGTCTACGGAGAGTCCATCGAGTACTCGATGGAGACACTGGTGTCGTTCCTGGAGCAGCAGCCCGACCCGGACCTCGTGCTCGTCGTGCTCGGCGACCACCAGCCGCACACCTACGTCAGCGGTGACCACGCCGGCCACGACGTCCCGGTCAGTGTGATCGCGCAGGACCCGGCGGTCCTGCGCCGGGTCTCGGGATGGGACTGGCAGGGCGGACTGCTGCCCGGGCCGGACGCCCCGGTCTGGCGGATGGACACGTTCCGTGACCGGTTCTTCTCGGCCTTCGGCCGGCGCCCGCAGTGAACCTCGCCGTCCCCGGGGACGTGTAACGGGTGGAGCCCTCGACGGCCGGGGTGCCCGTGGTGGATCGGAGCTGGTCATGAACATGCGACTACTGGCGGCGGCAGCGGCTCTGGTCTCGGGCGCCGTGCACCTGAAGCTGTGGTTCGACGGCACCCGCGACCTCGATGTCGTCGGTCCGGCCTTCCTGGTCAACGCGGTCGCCGGCCTCGTCATCGCTGTCCTGCTGCTCACCTGGCGGCACTGGGCGCCGCTGCTGCTCGTGGTCGGGTTCGGCGTGTCCACCCTCGGGGCGTTCATCATCTCCACGACCGTCGGGCTGTACGGCGTCAACGCGTCCTGGTCCGGCATCTACACCTGGGCAGCGGCCGTCTCGGAGGTCGTCGCGATCGTCGCCGGGCTGCTGGCGGCTCGTGCCGAGGGCTACCTGCGCTCACTCCGTCAGCGTCAGCACGGGCTCCCCGTCGGCGGTCAGCACCTCGACTGAGGCGATGTCGGCCAGCGTCGCCGACGTCGCGCCCGGGAGCCGCATGGCCTTCCCGGGAAGGGCCATCCAGGTGGCGACCTGCTCGACCCGTCCGTCGCGGGTGCGGACGACCATGGCGTACGTCGCGCCGTACGTCGCCTCGTGGTCCGGGGCGTAGGTGCACACGAGGTCGAGGCGGGTGCCCCACGCGACGCTGGTCAGGGCGAGGGTCCCGGACACCGACTCCGAGCCGACCGAGGTCATCGGCTCGCCAGGGGTGCCGCTGGGCGGGGCCGACTGGCCGGCCGGCACGGGGTCCTCGTCGAACACATTGAGTGCGACTGCCGAGCCGCCTGCGACGACCAGCGCCGCGGCTGCGGCGAGACCGACGAGCACCGTCGTACGACGTCGCTGGGAGCGCCGTGTCTCACTGACCAGCGCGGGCAGCAGCGACGGCGGCACCGGCTCGGGGGCGCCGACGGACTCCAGCACGTCCGGCGAGACCCTGGCCAGGAGGCCGGGCAGCCCGGCGAGCTCACGC
Source organism: Nocardioides sp. InS609-2 (assembly GCF_023208195.1). Lineage (NCBI taxonomy): Bacteria > Bacillati > Actinomycetota > Actinomycetes > Propionibacteriales > Nocardioidaceae > Nocardioides > Nocardioides sp. InS609-2. The sequence continues at coordinate 3,758,221 of NZ_CP060034.1, forward strand.
ACCGCTCGCGCGCAGTCCTCGCAGCCGGCCAGGTGGCGCTCGAACTCCGAGCGCTCGGCCGGCGACAGCGAGCCCAGGACGTAGGCCCCGTCGTGGTGGGCGAAGTCGCAGCTCATCGAGGTGTTCATGGACCCACCCCCATCTCCTCGAGAGCCAGCCGTAGCGCGCGCAGCGCGTAGTGCGTGCGTGACTTCACGGTGCCCTCCGGGACGCCGAGGCGCTGCGCGGCTTCGGCCACCGGGAGCCCGCGGTAGTAGCACTCCAGCAGTACGGCACGGTGGTCGGCGGACAGCTTGGTGAGTGCCTCGGCCACCAGCCACGAGAGAAGCAGCTGGTCGGTCTGGTCGTCGGTCCTGGCCACGTCGGGGACCTCGGCCACGCTGAGCTCGCTCTGCGAGCGCTTCGTGCGCCACTCGTCGATCACGATGTTGCGGGCGACCGTGAACAGCCACGCCCGGACCGAGCCCTGGGACTTCTCGAGGACCGCCGCGTTGCGCCAGGCGCGGAGCAGGGTCTCTTGCGCGACGTCCTCCGCCTGGGCGCGGTTGCCACCGGTCAGGCGCAGGCAGAAGCCCCACAGCGCAGCGGCGTGCTCGTCGTGCAGCTGCCGCATCACGACGGCTGGGCTCTCCGGCATCGAACCTCCTACGCATGACACGGGCAGCGCGTTGTCCCGGTTCAAGTGTCCTGCTGCGGAGCTCAGAACACCTTCGGCAGCTCGGAGGCGCGCCCGGTGAACTCCGGTGCGCGCTTCTCGAGGAACGCGGCCACACCTTCCTTGCCGTCGCCGATCGAGGTGAGGAACATCGCGAGCGAGTCCGACAGGTGTGCCTCGAGCGGATCGGCTGCGGCGCCGTTACGGTAGAGCAGCTGCTTGGCCAGCCCCAGCGCGACAGGGGAGCGGCCGACAACGAACGACCGCGCCAGCTCGTACGCCGCGGGCAGCAGGTCGCCGGGTTCGTGCACCGAGCGGACCAGCCGGCCGGCGAGGGCTGCCTCGGCGCTGAGAATCTCCGCGGAGTAGATCCACTCGAGTGCCTGCTGGATGCCGACGATGCGCGGCAGGAACCAGCTGGAGCAGGCCTCGGGCACGATGCCGAGCCGGCCGAACACGAAGCCGATCTTCGCCGTCGTCGACGCGAGTCGCAGGTCCATCCCCAGCGTCATGGTGGCGCCGATGCCGACCGCCGGCCCGTTGATCGCCGCGATGACGGGCTTCGGCAGAGCGTGGATCGCGAGCGTCACACGGCCGCCGGTGTCGCGCACGCCCTCGTCGTACGGCGCCTCGGTGAGGTGGGCGCGCAGGTCCTCGGGCGTCGGGACGACCGTCTCGTCCAGGCCGAAGACATTGCCCTCGGCCGAGAGGTCCATGCCAGCGCAGAACGCCCGCCCGGCGCCGGTCACGACGACCGCGCGCACCGCGTCGTCGCGGGCGTCGGTCAGGAAGACCCGCTCCAGCTCGCGTGCCATCGTGAGGTCGAAGGCGTTGAGGCTCTCGGGCCGGCTGAGGGTGAGGGTGGCGATGCCGTCGCCGTCGACGTCCCAGGTCAGCGTCTCGTAGGCCACGTCAGCGCGCGCGACGCGAGCGCTCGCGTCGAGCCTTGATCGAGGACATCGCCTCGTTGATGCGGCGCTGGTTCTCGGGCTTGCGCGACTCGTCGTACAACTTCTTGGCGATGCCAACGACAGCGATCTTGCGGAGAATTCCCATGTCAGGACCGTACCCAACCCATCAACCGGTGAGGGTGGACGGTTCAGGGAAGGTGATCGCGTGCGGGTGCTCTTTTCGTCGACCTTCGGATACGGACACATCTTTCCCATGCTCCCGCTTGCTCTGGCCCTCCGGGAGGTCGGTCACGAGGTGCTGTGGGCCACCAGCGCACACGCGACCCGGCACGTCGCGGCCGCCGGCCTGGACACGGCACCAGCAGGCGCGGCGGGACCAGAGTTCCTCGAGGCGGTCGGTCGGCTGCATGCGACCGCGGCCGGGATCGCGCCGCCCGAGCGTGCGGCCTTCATGTACCCCCGTCTGTTCGGCGAGCTGCTGACGCCGCCCATGGCGGCGGACCTGCTGCCGCTCGCGCAGGAGTGGCGACCCGACCTGATGGTCCATGAGCAAGGTGAGCTGGCCTCGCCGCTGGTCGGTGCCGTGCTGGGGACGCCGAGTGTGACGCATTCATTCGGCGGGGCGATCCCGGCCGAGATCATGGCCGCGGCAGGAGAGCGCGTCGCCCCCCTCTGGGCCGCCTACGTGCAGGACCCCGCGCCGTACGCCGGGTGCTTCACGTCGCTCTATCTGGACATCTGCCCGTCGTCGGTGCAGTCGGTCGCGACGGACCACATCCCTGCCGTGCAGCCGTTGCGACCGGTTACGCGCGGCCCGGACCAGCAGCCGGACGACGAACCGCCGCTCGTCTACCTCACCCTCGGCACGGTCCAGAACCACGCGCCGATCCTGCCCACCGTCGCCGCGGCACTGTCCGCCCTGCCGATCCGGCTCCTCGTCGCGGTCGGGCCCGATGGCGACCCGAGCTCGCTGGGGGAGCTGCCGCCGAACGTGCAGGTCGAGAAGTGGGTCGACCAGCCGCAGGTGCTGGAGCGCTGCTCCGTGGTGGTGTCCCACGCGGGCTCGGGCACGTTCCTGGGCGCGCTGGCCGCCGGCCGGCCACAGCTGTGCATGCCACTGGGGGCAGATCAGTTCCGCAACTCCGCCGGCGCAACCCGGTCGGGTACGGCGCTGGTGCTGACCCCGGGCGAGGTGAATGCGGAGTCGGTCACCTGGGCTGTGTCCAGGTTGATGACCGAGGACTCGTTCACCGACCGGGCACGATCCGTGGCGGCGGAGATCGCCCACATGCCGTCGCCCGCGGAGGTGGTCGACGTGCTCGTGGAGCGGTTCAGCAGGACGTGATGCGCAGCGAGGACACATCGCGGTCGGCTGTGCGCTTGCCGTCCGCTGGATCCGCTGACGGCCCGGCAGCCGTTGCGAGGTCACGGCTCCGGGCCTACGGTGACGTCGAGAGGCGGGACGTATGCACGAGCTGGCCATCGCGGAGAGCGTGGTGTCGACGGTGCTCGAACGCACCGGCGGCCGGGTGAGCGTCGTACGCCTCCGGGTGGGCCGGATGTCGGGCGTGGTGCCGGATGCGCTGGTGTTCTGCTTCGAGCTCGCGGCCGCGGGCACCGCCCTGGCGGGCGCGACGCTCGAGATCGAGGAGCAGGCCGGGCTGGCGCACTGTCGCGACTGCGACACCGACTTCTCGATGCGCGACGCGTTCCTGCTGTGCGACTGCGGGAGCGCCGACGTCGAGCTGCTGTCCGGTCGCGAGCTCCAGGTGACTTCAGTGGAAGTGGTGTGACATGTGCAGCACCTGCGGATGCGGCGAGGCCGACGTACGCGTGACGACGCCTGGCGCCGCGAGCGACGCGGCCGGCCACGGGCATGGCCACGGCCACGGCCACGGGCACGACGAAAACCACAGCCACGACGAAAGCCACAGTCACGACCACGTGCACCTCGAGCAGGACGACGAGCTGCGCACCCACACCCTGGAGCTCGAGGTCGCCGTGCTGGCCAAGAACGACGGACTGGCAGCGCGCAACCGGGCCTGGCTGGCCGAACGCCGCATCACCGCGCTCAACCTGATGAGCTCGCCCGGGGCAGGCAAGACGACCCTGCTCGAACGCACGATCGCCGCAACGGACCGGGCGGTCAGCGTGATCGAGGGCGACCAGGAGACGCTCTTCGACGCCGAGCGGATCCGCAAGGCCGGCGCCCGGGCGGTGCAGGTGAACACCGGGGCGGGCTGTCACCTCGACGCCACCATGGTGTCCCGCGCACTCGAGCAGCTGCGGCCGGAACGCGACAGCATCGTGTTCATCGAGAACGTCGGCAACCTGGTCTGCCCGGCCCTGTTCGACCTCGGGGAGCTGCGCAAGGTCGTCGTGATCTCGGTGACCGAGGGCGACGACAAGCCGCTGAAGTACCCCCACATGTTCGCGGCCGCGGACCTCGTCGTCATCAACAAGACCGACCTGCTGCCGTACGTCGACTTCGACATGGAGCGCCTGACCGTGGACGCCCGGAAGCTGAACCCCCTTGTGCAGGTGGTCCCGGTGTCTGCGAAGACCGGCGAGAACCTCGATGCCTGGCTGACCTGGCTGACCTGAAATGAGGTAAGGGTTCGGGTTTCCCTTGACAAGCATTACGCCGTCGACTGTCATGGTTGGGGGAGTGACACAGGTCACACAGATGACGACCTGCGAACCAAGAGGGGACCGTCACGGGCCCCCAGAGAGCCGGCGCAGATGCCCACAGCCGAAGCAGTGAAGGCGGAAGAAACGCTCATCCACGTCCTGTGGATCAATGCTGGTCTCAGCTGTGACGGCGACTCTGTCTCGCTGACGGCCGCGACGCAGCCCAGCATCGAGGAGATCGCGCTCGGCGCCCTCCCGGGACTGCCACAGATCGCCGTCCACTGGCCGCTGATCGACTTCGAGTGCGGACCGCAGGGCGGACGGGACGACTTCCTCGAGTGGTTCCACAAGGCCGACCGCGGTGAGCTCGAGCCGTTCGTGCTGGTCGTCGAGGGATCCATCCCCAACGAGCAGCTGCACGATGAGGGCTACTGGTGCGGCTTCGGCAACAACCCCGACACCGGGCAGCCGATGACGACCAGCGAGTGGCTGGACCGGCTGGCCCCGAAGGCCACCGCGATCGTCGCGGTCGGCACCTGCGCGACGTACGGCGGGATCCACGCCATGGAGGGCAACCCCACCGGCGCGATGGGTGTGCCCGACTACCTCGGCTGGGGCTGGAAGTCGAAGGCCGACATCCCCATCGTCTGCGTGCCGGGTTGCCCGGCGCAGCCCGACAACATGGCGGAGACGCTGACCTATCTGCTCTACATGGCCACCGGGCAGGCGCCGATGATCCCGCTCGACGAGGCACTGCGACCGACCTGGCTCTTCGGGCAGACCGTGCACGAGGGCTGCGACCGGGCCGGCTACTACGAGCAGGGCGACTTCGCGACCGAGTACGGCTCACCCAAATGCATCGTCAAGCTCGGGTGCTGGGGCCCCACAGTGAAGTGCAACGTGCCCAAGCGCGGCTGGATGAACGGCATGGGCGGCTGCCCCAACGTGGGTGGCATCTGCATCGGCTGCACGATGCCCGGCTTCCCCGACAAGTTCATGCCCTTCATGGACGAGCCGCCGGGCGGCAAGCTCTCGACGACCACGGTCGGGCTCTACGGCAACACGATGCGCCGGCTCCGCAAGGTGACCACGGCGACGCTGGACAAGGAGCCCAAGTGGCGCAAGCCCGGCAGGCAGTTGACGACCGGCGCCAAGCGCACCTGGTAGCTCCCGCTCTTCCACCCAACCACACACGACCGAGAGGGCGGCGGGATGACGTCGACCATTCCAGCACCCAGCAGCATGACCGAGGACGCAAACGGCCTGACCGAGATGGCGTGGGACCCGATCACCCGAATCGTCGGCAGCCTCGGGATCTACACCAAGATCGACTTCAAGCAGAAGACCGTCGTGGAGTGTAAGAGCACCAGCTCGATCTTCCGTGGCTACTCGATCTTCATGAAGGGCAAGGACCCGCGCGACGCGCACTTCATCACCAGCCGCATCTGTGGCATCTGCGGTGACAACCACGCGACCTGCTCCTGCTACGCCCAGAACATGGCGTACGGAGTGAAGCCACCGCACCTCGGTGAGTGGATCGTCAACCTCGGCGAGGCGGCCGAGTACATGTTCGACCACAACATCTTCCAGGAGAACCTGGTCGGGGTGGACTACTGCGAGAAGATGGTCGCGGAGACCAACCCCGGAGTGCTCGAGCTCGCCAACAACACCGAGTCACCGAACGCGGAAGCCCATGGCTACAGGACCATCGGCGACATCATGCGGTCGCTGAACCCGTTCACCGGTGAGTTCTACCGTGAGGCGCTGCAGGTCAGCCGCTGGACCCGCGAGATGTTCTGCCTGATGGAGGGCCGGCACGTCCACCCCTCCACGCTCTATCCGGGTGGTGTCGGCACCGTGGCGACGATCCAGCTGATGACCGACTACATCACCCGGTTGATGCGCTACGTCGAGTTCATGAAGAAGGTCGTGCCGATGCACGACGACCTCTTCGACTTCTTCTACCAGGCACTCCCTGGCTACGAGGAGGTCGGCAACCGCCGCATCCTGCTCGCCTGCTGGGGCTCGTTCCAGGACCCCGAGCACTGCAACTTCGAGTACAAGGACATGACCAACTGGGGCCGCAAGATGTACGTCACCCCGGGCATCGTCGTGGACGGCAAGCTCGTCACGACCGACCTGGTGGAGATCAACCTCGGCATCCGCATCCTGCTCGGCTCGTCCTACTACGACGACTGGGAGGGCCAGGAGATATTCGTAGAGAAGGACCCCCTCGGCAACCCGGTCGACCGGCGGCACCCCTGGAACCAGCACACCAACCCGAAGCCGCAGAAGCGCGACCTCGACAACAAGTACAGCTGGGTGATGTCACCGCGCTGGTTCGACGGCAAGGACTACCTCGCCCTCGACACGGGCGGTGGCCCGCTCGCGCGCCTGTGGTCGACGGCGCTGGCCGGACTGGTCGACATCGGCTACGTGCAGTCGACGGGCGAGTCGGTGAAGATCAACCTGCCGAAGACCGCGCTCAAGGGCCCGGTCGAGCTGGAGTGGAAGATCCCGCAGTGGAGCAACACCTTGGAGCGCAACCGGGCACGCACCTACTTCCAGGCGTACGCCGCGGCATGCGCGCTGCACTTCGCCGAGAAGGCGCTGGTCGAGATCCGGGCCGGCCGCACCAAGACCTGGGAGAAGTTCACCGTGCCCGAGACGGGCATCGGCTGCGGCTTCACCGAGGCGGTGCGCGGGGTGCTGAGCCACCACATGGTCATCCGCGACGGGAAGATCGCCAACTACCACCCCTACCCGCCGACCCCGTGGAACGCCAACCCGCGTGACTCCTACGGGACCCCCGGGCCCTACGAGGACGCCGTACAAGGTCAGCCGATCTTCGAGGAGAACGACCGCGAGCACTTCAAGGGCATCGACATCATGCGCACGGTGCGCAGCTTCGACCCGTGCCTGCCGTGCGGCGTGCACATGTATCTCGGAGAGGGGCAGAAGCTCGAGCTGATGCATTCGCCGACCCAGTCCGTCAGCGGGTAGCGATGGCGGAAGTCGAGGGGGCCGACCAGCTCAGGGCCACGGGCGAGCGCATCGACGCGCTGCTGGACGCCAGTGGCTCGGGCGGCGTGGTGGCGCGCGAGCGCGCGGAGGAGCTGGTCCGGCTGGTGGCCGACCTGTACGGTGCCGGGCTCGAGCGCATCCTCGACATCACCTACGAGGCGGGGCAGCTCACCGACGAGGTGCTGGCCGCGCTGGCCGCCGACGACCTGGTGGCGAGCCTGCTGCTGGTGCACGGCCTGCATCCCTACGACGTGGGACAGCGCGTCGAACAGGCGCTCGAGAGTGTCCGGCCCTACCTCGGCTCGCACGGTGGTGACGTCGAGCTGCTCGAGGTCAGCGACGAGGGCACGGTCCGGCTGCGGCTGCTCGGCAGCTGCGACGGCTGCCCGTCGTCGTCGGTGACCCTCAAGCTCGCCGTCGAGGGGGCGATCGAGGCGGCCGCCCCCGAGATCACCGGCATCGAGGTCGAGGACGCCGAGCCGAGCGGTGCCGAGACGCTGATCCCGGTCTCCTCCCTGCGCTCGCGGCTCGAGGAGACCACGTCGTCCTGGGAGCCGCTTCCCGACCTCGCAGCCCTGACATCGGGCGCCGTGACGACGGTCGAGGTCAGCGGCGCGCGGATCCTCGTCTGCCGTCTGGGCCCGGAGCTCTTCGCGTACGCCAACCGCTGTGCCCGCTGCGAGGAGTCGCTCGACGGTGCGGCGCTGTCGCGAAGGCTGGGTGCCGCGGTGGGCGAGGCGGTTCTGCGCTGCCCCGCCTGCCGCGCGCACTACGACGTACGACGTGCCGGTGCGTGTCTCGACGACGAGTCCCTGCACCTGGTCCCCGTGCCTCTGCTCACCGATGGCGACGTCACCTCGGTAGCGGTCGTCACTCCGGTCTCGGCATGACTGCCCCCGGCGGCTCCCCGCTCGCCTCGCTCCGCCGGATCACCAGCACCCGGCCGGCGCCGGTGGTGGGGGAGCGCTGCGAGATGTGTGCCGCGACGATCGCCGACGAGCACCAGCACGTGGTCAATCTCGAGAGCAGGGTGCTGATGTGCACGTGTCGGGGGTGCTACCTGCTGTTCACCGCCGAGCATGCCGAGCTGCGCTACCGCGCCGTACCCGACCGCTATCTCTCGTTCCCCGACTTCGACTTCGGCGCCCGCGAGTGGGACGAGCTCCAGATCCCGGTCGGGCTGGCCTTCCTCTTCAAGAACTCCGTGCAGGACCGCATCATCGCCTTCTATCCCGGTCCGGCCGGCGCGACCGAGTCGGAGCTCCCGCTCGACGCCTGGGACCGCATCGTGGCGGCCAACGCGCAGCTCGACCACCTGCACGCCGACGTGGAGGCGCTGCTGCTGCGCGCTGCCGATCGGGACCACCCGGACTACACCGCACACGTCGTGCCCATCGACGCGTGCTACGAGCTGGTCGGCCGGTTGCGGTCTCTGTGGCGTGGCTTCGACGGCGGCACCGAGGCGCGCGCCGCGATCGACGACTTCTTCACGATGGTCGTCGAACGCAGCAGGCCGGCACCCCCCGCCCCGGGGCTACCGTCATGAGCAGCTACGAGTTCTCCGTGGTCGACGTCTTCGCCGAGCCGTACGCCGCCGCACCACAGCTCACCGCGCGGCTGCGCATCCAGGAGACGAGCGGCGAGACGATCCACGCGATCGCGCTGCGCTGTCAGGTGCGGATCGAGCCCCAGCGCCGTCGCTACGCGGAGGCCGACGAGTCCGGTCTCCGCGCGCTCTTCGGCGACCGGGACCGCTGGGTCGACACCCTCAAGCCGTTCCTGTGGATGCAGTGCAGCTCCATGGTCCAGGGTTTCACCGGCATCACCGAGGTCGACCTGGCGCTGCCGTGCACCTACGACTTCGAGATCACCGGGTCGCGCTACCTGCACGCCGTCGGTGAGGGTGACATCCCGATCGTCTTCCTCTTCTCGGGCACCGTCTTCACCAAGGGCGTCAACGGCTTCGGAGTGGTGCAGGTGCCCTGGGACTGCGAGGCGTCCTATCAGCTCCCGGTGCAGGTCTGGCAGCAGATGATCGCGTCCTACTACCCGAACACCGGATGGATCCGCCTCGACCACGACGTCCTGGCCGAGCTGGCCGGCTTCAAGGCCCAGCACGGCCTGACCACGTGGGAAGAGACCGTGCAGACCCTCCTCGCAACCAGGGACGGCGTCCAGCCATGAGCCGGATGCCGAGCCTCGACCACGTCCGAGCGATCGCCGACGCCGTGCTCTACGAGGGCTACCTGCTCTACCCCTACCGCGCCAGCTCCTCGAAGAACCAGTCCCGCTGGCAGTTCGGGGTCCTCGGGCCTCCGCGGGCATCGGCCGCGAGCTTTGCCGAAGAGCCGGGCCTGTCCTTCCAGTGCCTGTTGTCGCCCCCGGGGAACGCCGCGACGGTGAGCCCGCACCTGCGCTTTCTGCAGCTCCAGGTGCGCTCCGTCGAGCAGTACGTCGGGGGCGACTTCGTCCCGGTCGCCGAGCTGGTCGTCGACGGACTGTCCGTGCTCAGCTGGGAGGAGGCCGTCGAGTGCGAGGTCGAGCTGCCGTCGTACGACGTGAGCAGGCCGGCGGTAGTCACCGCGGTGGAGATCCCGGGCGGTGAAGACGTCGAGTCTCTCGTCGACGCATCCGGTACGACGGTCGGTCGGATCGTGCGGCGACGGTTCCCTCTGCAGGCGGGCGTCAGCGTGGGCGCCGAGCCCGACGACGGGTTCCCGCGGCTCTCGGTGGCGGTGACCAACACCCACCCCGACGAGGTGCACGGCAAGGACGACGCCATCCGCTCGTCGATGATCGGCACGCACGTCCTTCTCGTGGCCGACGGGGTCGGCTTCGTCTCGCTCCTGGAGCCCCCGGATGCGGCGGCAGCGGCCGCGGCCCGGTGCACGCAGCGGCGGTGCTTCCCCGTCCTGGTGGGGCCTGTCGGCTCCAACGACGTGGTGATGGGCTCGCCGATCATCCTCTACGACCACCCGGAGATCGCAGAGCAGAGCGCCGGTGCGCTGTTCGACTCGACCGAGATCGACGAGATCCTGAGCCTGCGCGTGATGACGATGACTGACGCCGAGAAGGCCGAGGCCCGGGCCACCGATCCGCGCGCCGCCGCCATCATCGACCGCTGTGACCAGATGTCTCCCGAGACGCTGCGCGACCTGCACGGCGTGCTGCGTGACCCGCACCGGGTCGCGACCCCGGCAACTGGCCCTGTCGTCGGCACGCAGTTCGACACCGGCGACGTCCCGTGGTGGGACCCGGCCGCCGACGAGAGCGTGCGGCCCGACACCGACAGCGTCGTGATCGAGGGCGTGAGCGTGGCGCGCGGCAGCCTGGTGCGGGTGCACCCGTCGCGGCGCGCCGACGCCCAGGACCTGTTCTTCGCCGACCAGGTCGCCCGGGTCACTGCTGTGCTCTCCGACGTCGACGGCAGCACACACGTCGCGCTGGTGCTGGTCGACGACCCCGCAGCCGACCTGCACGAGGAAGCCGGGCGCTTCTTCTACTTCGCCCCCGATGAGCTCGAACCACTGGACCAGGCACGAGAGGAGAGTCACCCATGAGAACTGTTGGCCTGCTTACCGTGATCGTCGGCGCCGGGATCGCCGCGGTCGCCGCCGTCGTCGGGGTCCGTTCGATTCCCGACGTGAAGCGCTACCTCAAGATGCGCCAGATGTGACGCGTCCCCAGCACCACCGATCAGTGAGGAGGTCAGCATGAGTGACAAGCCAGGAGAACAGCTCGACGAGGAGCCACAGGACGAGCGTGGCCCCGAGGGTTCGCGCGACACGGGTTCCGACGAGCCGTCAGGCGGCCCCGTGGACCGTCCCGCCGGCACCGCGGACGAGGACGACGACACGGGCATCGATCCCCAGGAAGCCCAGCACCCGGAGTCTCCGGACCTGCAGTCCGGCGGATGACCGACACGAGGAGAGGAAGCACGCGATGACCACGATCCCCAACCCCGACGATCCCGACACCGAGGGCAAGACCGTCCCGCCGTACGACGGTCGCAAGGAGTCAGCCGAGGTGGGCGGCCCGGAAGAGACGACCCAGGACGGCGTCCACACGGGCGGCGCCGGCCGTCCGGCGGAGTCAGACTCAGAGGTCGACGACCCCACTCAGACCGAGCGCGGTGAGCACGCCTCACCCGCGGACGAACAGCCGGCCGAAGGGGCCGACGAGGCTTCCGAGCCAGGCGGCACGACGGGCCCTTCACACGAGCCGGGAACCGGACGGGCGGAGGACAAGTCCTGACGACGCGAGTGCTGGTGGCCGGCATCGGCAACCTCTTCTGCGGCGACGACGGGTTCGGTCCCGAGGTCGTCCGGCGCTTGGTCGCGTCCGGCACCCTGCCCGAGGAGGTGCGCGCTGTCGACTACGGCATCCGCGGCATGCATCTGGCCTACGACCTCCTCGACGGGTACGACGCGCTCGTGATCGTCGACGCCCTGCCCGGTGACGGCGCCCCCGGCACCCTCGACGTGCTCGAGGTCGGCGAGGGTGACCTCGGCGCCGGCGCGTTCGACCCGCACGGGATGGCCCCGGTCGCCGTCCTGGCCAGCCTGTCCGACCTGGGCGGCTCCCTGCCCCCGACGTACGTCGTGGGGTGCCGGCCGGCCGACGTCGGTGACGGGATCGGGCTCTCCGACGAGGTCGAGGCCGCGGTGCCAGAGGCGATGGCGACCGTGCTCGCCGTACTCCGCGAACGCGTGCCGGCACTGGACGGGGCCGGCTGATGTGCCTCGGGATCCCCGGCCGCGTCGTGCGAGTCCTGGAGGGCAACGCCGGGATGCTCGCCCTGGTCGACGTGCTCGGCGCGCAGCGTCCGGTCAACCTGGGGATGCTCGAGGACATGGCGGTCGAGCCGGGCGAGTGGGTGCTGATCCACATGGGCTTCGTCGTCGAACGCGTCGATGAAGCAGCGGCCGAGAAGGCCATGACCGGCCTCGAGATGATGGGTCGCGCGCGCGATGGCTGAGCAGCGCGTGCGCAGCAGGTTCGAGGTCTCCGGTCTCGTGCAGGGGGTCGGCTTCCGCCCGTTCGTCTACGTCACCGCGAGCGAGCTGGGTCTCACCGGCACCGTCGCCAACACGTCCTCAGGGGTGCTGGTCGAGGTGGAAGGAGCTCCGGCCGCGGTGGCCGAGCTGGCTCATCGGCTGGCCCACGCGGCGCCTCCGCTGGCCGACGTGCAGGAGGTCTGCGAAACGACGCAGCCGGCTCGTGGTGGCACCGGCTTCACGATCGAGGACTCCCCGAGCGGCGAGGGACGCACGCTGGCGTCGCCCGATGTCGCGACCTGTGACGACTGCCTCCGCGAGCTCGCCGACCCGGCCGACCGCCGTTACCGCCACCCGTTCATCACCTGCACCAACTGCGGTCCCCGATTCACCATCATCACCGGCCTGCCCTACGACCGGGCCGCGACCACCATGGCCGGATTCGCCATGTGCGACGCCTGTCGCCGCGAGTACGACGACCCGACGGACCGGCGCTTCCACGCCCAGCCGATCGCGTGCCCCGACTGCGGCCCGACCCTGGAGCTTGTCGGCGACGGGCCACGGGCGGAAGGTGACGACGCCGTACGCCGTGCGCGTGACCTGATCGCCCGTGGCCTGATCGTCGCCGTCAAGGGGCTGGGCGGCTACCACCTGGCCTGCGATGCCCGCAACGAGGCGGCCGTCGCCGAGCTGCGCCGCCGCAAGCAGCGCGGCGACAAGCCGTTCGCGGTGATGGTGCGCGACCGCGGGGTGGCCGACGGACTCGTGACCTTGGACGAGGCAGAGCGCCGGTTGCTCACCGGCATCCGCAAGCCGATCGTGCTGCTTCCCCGCGCCGACACCGAGCAGCTCGGTGCATCTGTCGCGCCGGGCAACCCCGACCTCGGCCTGATGCTGCCCTACACGCCGCTGCACGTGCTGCTGCTGGAGGCACCCGGCACCGACGCGCTCGTGATGACGTCCGGCAACCTCTCCGGTGAGCCGATCGTCACCGACGACGACGCGGCTCGCGAGCGGCTGTCCTCGATCGCCGACGCCTGGCTGCGGCACGACCGCCCCATCCACGTGCCGTGCGACGACTCGGTGGCCCGCTACGTCGGCGGTGCCGAGTTGCCGCTGCGGCGCTCCCGTGGCCACGCGCCGTTGCCGGTCGCGCTGCCGTTCGACGTCGACCCGGTGCTGGCCGTCGGGGCAGACCTCAAGAACACGTGCGCGCTCGCTTCGGGTCGCTACGCCTGGGTGAGCCAGCACATCGGCGACCTCGACGACCTCGCCACCCAGGCGGCGCTGACCGCCTCGGAGGCTCACCTCGAGGAGCTCACCGGCGTGCGGCCCGAGTCCCTCGTCGCCGACGCGCACCCGGGCTACCGGTCCAGCCGCTGGGCACGTGAGCATGCCGCCGGTCGTGAGGTCCGCACCGTCCAGCACCACCACGCGCACGTGGCCTCGGTGATGGGGGAGCACGGGCTCGGCAGCGACGACACCGTCATCGGGGTGGCGTTCGACGGCACCGGCTACGGCACCGACGGCGCCATCTGGGGTGGCGAGGTCCTGGTCGCCGGCTACAAGTCGTTCCGGCGAGCAGCCCAGCTGGCCTACGTCCCACTCGCCGGCGGCGACGCGAGTGTGCTGCGGCCGTATCGGATGGCGCTGGCGCACCTGTGGGCCGCCGGCATCCCGTGGTCCGACGACATCCCGGCCGTGGCGGCCTGTCCCGAGACCGAGCGCGGCGTGCTGACCCACCAGCTGTCGACCGGACTGGGGTGCGTGCCCACGTCGAGCATGGGACGCCTCTTCGACGCCGTGTCCTCGATAGTCGGAGTCCGGCACACCGTGGACTACGAGGCCGAGGCTGCGATCGAGCTCGAGTCCCTGGCGCGCTCGGCGCAGGTTTCGGAGCCCTACCGGTTCGCGATCACGGCTCCCGACGGCGGCCCGGTGCTCGCGGAGCCCGCACCCGTGCTGCGCGCCGTCGTGGACGACGTACGCCGTGGAGCGCCGGCCGCCGAGATCTCGGCGCGGTTCCATGCCGCTGTCGCGACCCTTGTCGCCGACCTCGCCGGCCACGAACGCCGGCTGACCGGTCTCGACGTGGTCGTCCTCGCCGGCGGGGTGTTCCAGAACGCCCTGCTGCTCGACAGCTCCACTCGGCTGTTGGAGGCACGCGACTTCACCGTCCTGCGCCCGCGGCTGCTTCCACCCCACGACGGGGGCATCGCCTTCGGACAGATCCTGATCGGCTCGCTGAGCTGACCCCTCGCCTACTGCAAAGGAGAGCGCACATGTGTTTAGCGGTCCCAGGCCGCGTCCTGTCCGTGGAGGATCAGGACGGCACCACCATGGCGCAGGTCGACTTCGGCGGACTCCGCAAGGAGGTCTGCCTGGCCTACATCCCCGACGTACAGATCGGGGAGTACGTCATCGTGCACGTCGGCTTCGCGATCCAGCGGCTCGACGAGAAGTCGGCGCTGGACACGCTGGCCAACTTCGAGAAGCTCGGCATCCTCGAGGAAGAGTTCGGCGACGGCTTCGCCCTCGCAGCCAAGCAGGCGGGAGAACCACGATGAAGTACCTCGACGAGTTCAGTGACCCGGTGCTCGCTGGCAAGCTGGTGGAGCAGATCCACGCAGTCACCACGCAGCCCTGGTCGATGATGGAGGTGTGCGGCGGGCAGACGCACTCGATCATCCGGCACGGCATCGACCAGCTGCTGCCCGAGGGCGTGGAGATGATCCACGGCCCGGGCTGCCCGGTGTGCGTCACGCCGCTCGAGATCATCGACAAGGCGCTCGCGATCGCCCAGCAGCCGGGCGTCATCTTCTGCTCGTTCGGCGACATGCTCCGGGTGCCCGGCAGCAGCGAGGACCTGTTCTCGATCAAGAGCGCGGGTGGCGACGTACGTGTCGTCTACTCACCGCTCGACGCGCTGAAGCTGGCGCGTGAGAACCCCGATCGGCAGGTCGTGTTCTTCGGCATCGGGTTCGAGACGACGGCGCCGGCCAACGCGATGACCGTCTACCAGGCGAAGAAGCAGGGCATCCCCAACTTCTCGCTTCTCGTCTCGCACGTGCTCGTGCCGCCGGCCATGGCGGCGATCATGGATTCCCCGAAGTGCCGGGTACAGGCGTTCCTCGCGGCCGGTCACGTGTGCAGCGTGATGGGCACGTCGGAGTACCCAGCCCTGACCGAGAAGTACAAGGTGCCGATCGTGGTCACCGGGTTCGAGCCTCTCGACATCCTGGAGGGCATCCGGCGCACGGTGATCCAGCTCGAGTCGGGACGGCACGAGTTGGAGAACGCCTACTCCCGGGCCGTCACCGCCGAGGGCAACCTCCCCGCGATGGCGATGCTGCGCGACGTCTTCGAGGTGACCGACCGCACCTGGCGCGGCATCGGCATGATCCCGCAGAGCGGGTGGAAGCTGTCGGAGCGGTACGCCGAGTACGACGCGGAAGCGCGCTTCTCGGTCACCGACATCCACACCGACGAGTCGGCACTGTGCCGCTCGGGTGAGGTGCTCCAAGGGCTGATCAAGCCGCACGAGTGCGCGGCGTTCGGCAAGGAGTGCACGCCCCGCAAGCCGCTCGGTGCGACCATGGTGTCGTCCGAGGGCGCGTGCGCGGCCTACTACACCTACCGGCGCCTCGACCACCTGGAGCTGTCCGAGACCCGCCTGGTTGACAGCCGATGAGCAACGACCTGGACTTCGAGGGATGGGTCTGCCCGCTGCCGCTGCGCGACACCCCGACGATCGTGATGGGCCACGGCGGCGGCGGAGCCATGTCCGGCGAGCTGATCGAGCAGCTCTTCCTGCCGGCCTTCGGCGGCGCCGCGCGAGCCGAGCTCGGCGACTCCGCGGTGCTGGAGGTGCCCGCCGGCCGGCTGGCCTTCTCCACCGACTCGTTCGTCGTGAAGCCGATGTTCTTCCCGGGTGGGTGCATCGGGGACCTCGCGGTCAACGGCACCGTCAACGACCTGGCCATGTCGGGGGCGACGCCGCTCTACCTGTCGACCGCGTTCATCTTGGCCGAGGGCACTCCGATTACCGACATCGGTCGCGTCGCGATGGCCATCGGCAAGGCGGCCGAGGTCGCGGGCGTGCAGCTCGTCACGGGCGACACCAAGGTGGTCGACAGCGGGAGTGGCGACGGCATCTTCATCAACACCGCCGGCATCGGCGTGATCCCCGACGGCGTCGACATCTCGCCGGCGCGGGCCCAGGTCGGCGACGCCGTGCTGGTCAGCGGTGACATCGGCGTGCACGGAATCGCGGTGATGAGCTGTCGTGAGGGGCTCGAGTTCGGTACGACGGTGGAGAGCGACTGCGCGCCCCTGCACGGCCTGGTTGCCGACATGCTCGCCACCGGGGTCGACGTACACGTGCTACGTGATCCGACCCGCGGGGGAGTCTCGGCCACCCTCAACGAGATCGCCAAGGCCTCCGGAGTGGGCGTCGAGCTGGTCGAGAAGGACCTGCCGATCCAGGCCGAGGTCAAGGACGCGTGCGGCCTGCTCGGCCTCGACCCGCTCCAGGTCGCCAACGAGGGCAAGCTGATCGCCATCGTGGCGGCCGAGGACGCCGAGGAGGTGCTGGCCGCCATGCGGCAGCACCCGCGCGGTGCCGGTGCGCGCCGGATCGGCACGTGCGTCGCGGAGCACCCGCAGATGGTCGTGGCCCGGACGGGTCTCGGCGGGACCCGCGTCGTGGACCTGCCGATCGGCGAGCAGCTGCCCAGGATCTGCTGACGTGTCGGACGAGGGAGCCCTCAAGTTCGCGCGCTACGCCTACCCGCCCAACGAGCTCGGCTACTGCGGGCCAGACCGCGCCCACGACATGCTCGTGCCCGGCGCGGTGGCCGAGATCGAACGGAGGGCCCGACTGTTCGACGGCGCCTGGGTCTATCTCTCGTTCCTCGCCGGGGTTCTCGGCACCGACGACCCGCTCTCGGCAACGGTGGTCGAGTCCTACTGGATCGGCAGCGACCTGCTCGACGGCGTTGATCCGGCCGTCCTGGTCGACCATCTGACGGTGGCTTTCGACGGGCAGGTCGGCGGGACGTGGCGCGAGTCGGCCGCGCGGGCGCGCGCGCACCACAGCTATCAGGTGTTCGAGGTCTATCCGTGGGCCGAGATGCTGCTCCGTGGTCTTCCCCCCAGCCCGGCCGTGTCGGTGCTGGACCGCTGCCGGATCCGAAGCGGCGTGGTGAGCGAGGTCGACGGCGAGTGGGTGACGGTGCTGACCAGACTCCTGCGCTGGGACGGCACCGCCCTCGTGCTGTCGGACCCGACCGAAGAGCTCGCCCGGTGGTCGGTCGGCGGCCAGAGCCTGCTCACGTCACCGGCTGTCGGCGAGACGGTCGCGCTGCACTGGGACTGGGTGTGCGACGTACTCACGCCTGACCAGGCAGACCGCATCCGGCGCCTCGAGGCCGAGCAGAGGTCTGCCGTGGGGCTCGGTGCATAGGGGCTGGTGCGAGCAGGACCGCCATGGACATCGAGGCCGTACGACGCTCCTTCCCGGCACTGGCGAGCGGGCTTGCCCGATTCGACGGGCCCAGTGGCTCGCCGCGCCGCGCCCGCGGGCGTCTTCTACCCCCTGGAGGCTTACCGGCACGCGGTCTCGGTGACGCGGGTGGAATGCGGGTCGGCGATACTTCGGGGATGCCGCTGCGAGTGCACCACGTCGTCATCGACGCTCACGACCTTCTTGGCCTCGGCCGCTTCTGGGCCGACGCGCTCGGCTGGCAGGTGTTGTCGGTGCGCGAGCGCGAGGTCGTCGTCGGCCCGTCGCTCGACGCGCCGGTGGGCATCTGCCTGATGCCGGCTGGTGACACGAAGACCGTGAAGAACCGGCTGCACCTCGACCTCACCACCGAGGCCGCCGACCGCGATGCCGAGATCGAGCGTCTGCTCGCCCTCGGCGCGCGTCGGGTCGACGTCGGGCAGACCGGCGACGAGTCGTGGGACGTGCTTGCCGACCCGGAGGGCAACGAGTTCTGCGTCGTACGGCCGAAGGTGACGCTCGTGGAGTGAGCTCCGTCAGGATGCGATGTCGGGCGTGGCATCGGTGTCGGACTGAGCGGCGACACGGGCGCGGTGCTCGGCCCGGCGGTCGACGAACTTGGTCGCCTGTACGTCGAGCGCCTGGAGGAACGTCACGAGCTCGTCGCGTGCCTGGTCACCCACTGCGCCGAAGTCGGTGCGGTCGAAGATGTTCCAGTGCCGCAGCACCGGCATGATCACCTCGTCGTGGTGCAGCCGGTTGTCGTAGATCCCGGCCTTGGCGATGATCATCGAGTTGCGCCGGAACCCGGCCATCGTGGCGCCCGGCATCTCGAACTTGATCACCTCGTCGGCGATCGCCCGCATGGTCTCGTCGGGGGCCATGTCGAGCGCCGCGGCCGCGATGTTGCGGTAGAAGACCATGTGCAGGTTCTCGTCCTTGGAGATCCGGGCGAGCAGCTTGTCGGCGACCGGGTCGTGGGTCACCTTGCCGGTGTTGCGGTGCGAGACGCGGGTGGCTAGCTCCTGGAACGACACGTAGGCCACCGTCTCCAGCGGGGTCTTGTCGCCGGAGTCGTAGCCCGAGGTCATGTAGTCCATCCGGGCGCGCTCGAGCTCGACCGGGTCGACGCCACGGGTCACCACCAGGTAGTCGCGCAGCGCGACGCCGTGCCGGTTCTCCTCCGCCGTCCAGCGACCCACCCACGTGCCCCAGGCGCCGTCACGGCCGAAGCGGGTGGCGATCTCGCGGTGGTACGACGGCAGGTTGTCCTCGGTGAGCAGGTTCGTGAACATCGCAGCCTTGGCGGTCTCCGAGAGCCGTGACTGCTCCGGGGCGTAGTCCTCGCCGCCCATGAAAGCGAAGTCGCGACCCTCGCTCCACGGGATGTAGTCGTGGGGGTGCCACTCCTGCGCGAGCCCCAGGTGACGGTCCAAGTTCTCGGCCACGACGGGCTCGAGCTCCTCCAGCAGGTGCGGTGAACTGGTCACATCGGCTCCTCGGTGTCGGCTGAAATCCGAGCCTACGCCGTACGGCCCCGCTGGCTAGGTTGGCGGACATGACGTCCCACCGCCCGGCCTTCGTGCTGCACGACCATCGCAAGCCGAGCCCGCACTTCGACCTCCGCCTCGAGGAGGACGGCGTGCTGCGCTCGTGGGCGGTCCCGCGCGGCCTGCCGCCCAGCAGCAAGGAGGACCGGCTCGCCGTCGCCGTGGCCGACCACGACCTCGACCACCTGACCTACGAGGACGAGCACAAGTCGGTCGCCGACATCGGCTGGTGGGAGGACGTCGGGAGCAACGAACGCCGGCGGCTCTTCGTGCTCCACGGGCGCGAGGGCTCCGTGCGCTACGCCCTCATCGAGACGGGCAGGGACTGGCTGCTGCATCGCACCAAGGACCAGCCGTTGCCTGGGTAGCGGCTGTTCGCCCGCCCCGGGACGTCATACGCGCAGTGGACCCGTTTCCACGATTCGGATGACGTCCTGGCGCACCTCAGGGCAGGTGCGGGACCGGCCACGCGACGTCTGGGCGAAAGCTGTCCCACCCGTCGCTGAACGGCGGCCCCCACGCAGCGATCACGGCCTCGACCTCGTCGGCGACGTTGGCGATCTGGGCCGCCTCGTCGGGGGTGTAGCGGCCCTGCTCGACGGCGAGCACCAGCTCGTCCTCGTCCTTGCGGCCGTGGCTGCGGTCGGGCTCGACCCAGACATCGAGCACGTGGTCCGTGGAGTACGTCGTGTCCTCGTCGCGGACGTGCGGGTCCTCTATGTTCACGTACCAGCCCTCGAACGTCGCGTCCCCGGCCGGGAAGAACGCCCACACCGACCATGCGCTGCCGGTCGGCGCTATGCGCAGCACGTCGTACTCCTCCCAGGTGCTGACCACCTGCTCCCGCTCAGCGGTGAACATCGTCGACGGGTCACCCCGGAAGTCGAGACCGTCGGCGCGAGCGACCTTGAGCACCGGTGTCCCGGCCGGGAGCCAGGCGACCAGTCCGTCGGCGTTGTCCTGCACGACGGTCATCGGGGTGCCCCAGTGCGGTCGGTCCGGGTCGCCGTATCGCCACATGATCGGGGTGCCGGGCGCCCAGAAGGGCGGCTCGCCAGAGGGACGCGTGCCCGAGATGTTCACTCGGTGGAGGTTACCGAGCCGCGCCCCTCCGGGGCGGGGAGGCCAGGCGGGACGTCATACGAGCCGTGGACCCGCTTCCACGATTCGTATGACGTCACCGGGGGTCAGGTCAGCGGCCCAGTACGTGGAACCCCGCCCCGAGGGCCTCCTGGAGCTCACGCCCGAGTGCTGAGCCCTCGTCCTGCCACTCGAACAGCGCGGCATTGTTCTGGGGTGTGCCGTGGTCGTACTTCCATGCGTCGGCAACCCAAGACGTGATTCGGCCGGTCAACGCGGCCGAGATCAGTGGTAGTGGGATCGCTCGGCCGCTCTCCAGGGCGGCCTCGTCCCACAGGACGAGGCGATCGGACTGATCCGGGTCGACATTGAGACTGCTCAGCACGACAACCACGGGCGGCTCCCTCTGTGGGGAGTCGACCGCAATGCCGGGATGGACCTCCTCGCCGAGCCTGCGCAAGAGGTTCTGCTGACGGACGAACAGGGCGCCGGTCGGTCGATGCCCGACACCGGTGACCTCGTCGTTCCATGCCATCACGTCGTCGAAGAGCTCGCGGGAAATGCCGGTCACGCGGTGGACCTCGTCGAAGTCGTCACCGAGCGCGCCGTCGTCGCTCCTGAACGGGCCGGTGTACTCATCGGCCATGAGCCCGAGCTCGCGCAGCGGCTCCTCCACGGTATGGAGGACCTGGCGACGGCTGCCGTGCGGTGCGACGGCGTACCACCCGGCACCCTTGAAGGCCTGCGCCCGCAGCTGCACCTCGTCGTCGGTCTCACCGGTCCGCACGAGCCCCAGACGCTCGTAGAACGCAAGAGCGCGAGGGTTGTCCTTCTCGACCGACAGAGCCAGCGAGCGCCCTCCGTCCAGAGACTCGGCCAGCAGCTCCTCGACGATCCTCGTGCCGAGACTGTGCCCCTGGTGAGCCGGCAGCAGCTGGATGCCGGCGAGCTCGATCTCGTGCTCGCGGCGTACGACGCGCAGCCGGCCGACCCGCTCGCCATCGACCTCGATGACGGAGGTGCTCGCGAGCTCCTCGATGGTCCACTCCGCGAAACCTGCGCGCCACTCGGCCTCGTCGAAGTCGTTCGGCAGCCGCCCCTGGTCGCGGGTTGCGGTGACCACCACGTCGATGAGGAAGTCGACGTCGTGGGAGGTGGCGGGGCGAAGGCGGTGCATGGGGCGACAAAAGCAGGCACGGCCGAGCGGAGCAACCGGATTGCGATACTCGAGCCCATGCCCGACGCACACTTCGCACTGGAGCGGCTCGCCGAGGTGTACGACCCGCTCGATCCCGACCGCAGCGACCTCGACGTCTATGCCGCGATGCTCGATGAGTACGACGCGCGGTCGGTGCTCGACGTCGGATGCGGCACCGGCACGTTCGCCTGCCTGCTGGCCCGGCGGGGGATCGACGTCGTCGGCGTGGATCCTGCGCGGGCCTCACTCGATGTGGCGCGGCGCAAGGACGGTGCCGATCGGGTGACGTGGATCCACGGCGACGCCACCGACCTGCCCGCTGACCTGTTGGTCGACCTCGCGGTGATGACCGCCAACGTGGCCCAGGTCTTCCTCACCGACGAGGCCTGGACGCAGACGCTGGGAGCGATCCACCGTGCGCTGAAACCGGGCGGGCGTCTCGTCTTCGAGACCCGGGTCCCGGCGCGCCGCGACTGGGAGAGCTGGACGCCCGAGCACTCCCGGACGACCACCGACATCGAGGGCGTCGGCCGGGTCGAGACGTGGCACGAGCTGCTGGCCGACACCCCGCCGTACGTCACGTTCCTGAGCTCGATCCGCTTCGAGAGCGATGGCGAGCTGTACACGTCCGAGTCGACGCTGCGCTTCCGCGAGCAGGCCGAGATCGAGAGCTCGCTGGCCGCCGCGGGCTTCGAGGTCGAGGAGGTGCGCGACGCCACAGACCGGCCGGGCCAGGAGTGGGTCTACGTCGCGCAGGCGCGCCCTTCGCTCGCGCCATGACGATCGAGTGGGACGAGCACATCGCGGTGAGGCCGCGCGGCGACGGTGTGTACGACGCCGAGCTGACCGACGGCTGGGTGGTCGGCGGCGGGGTCAACGGCGGCTACCTGCTCGCCACCATCGGCAACGCGATCAGCCACGAGCTGCCCGACAAGCCCGACCCGATCGCCGTCAGCGCCTACTACCTCTCCGCGACCACGCCCGGCCCGGCGCAGGTGCAGACCCGAGTGCTCCGCACTGGCGGATCCGTCGCCACCGTGGGCGCCGACCTGGTGCAGGGCGACGTCGCCCGCATCACAGCGCTTGCGACTACGGCCGTCTCGGCGACCTGCCCGACGATGTGCGTACGACGGCGCAGGAGCCGCAGCTGCCCCCGCGTGACAAGTGCGTGCCCAACACGATGGCGCCTGCTGAGATCCGCGCGCCACTGATGGACCGTTTCGAGATGCTCTTCGACCCGGCATACGTCGGCTGGGCGACGGGTCAGCCCAGCGGCAACGGCGTCCTGCAGGCGTGGTTCCGACTGAAGGGCGAGCGCGACCCAGATCCGATCGAGCTGCTGATGGTCTGCGATGCGCTGCCGCCGGTGACATTCGACCTCGGCCTGCCCGGCTGGGCGCCGACCCTGGAGCTGACGGCCCACGTTCGTGCTGTGCCTGCGCCCGGCTGGCTCAAGTTGCGGCACGCGACCCGCAACATTGCCGGTGGCATGTTCGAGGAGGACTGCGAGGTCTGGGACTCCGCCGGCCGACTCGTCGCGCAGGCGCGTCAGCTGGCGCGGCCGCCACGCGGCTGAGGTCTCGATACGCTCGCTGGCGCTCGCTACTCGACAACCAACTCGCGAGGTGTATCGAGACCGAAGCAGCTCAGTCGAACCACGAGCGGCGCATGGCGAACACCCAGCGCCGCCTGGGGTGCTCGGAGATCGACCACAGCTCGTCGGTCGACGGCCAGTAGGCGATGTCCTCCGGGCCCATCGGCGTGGCGAACATCCGCCGTCGGAAGCTCCCCGGCTGGCCGACGTACACGGAGCCGGGCGTGTGCGGGCCCTTCGACACCGTCAGGTGGTAGCGACCCCCGGCGACCACCCCACCCTGCATCTGTACGACGCCGCCGTCGTCGAGCTCGATCGGCCGGGAGAAGCCGTCCTCGCCGGTCTCCAGCAACCAGGTCGAGGGGTCGAGGTGGTAGCGCGCCAGCCGGGTGGAGTCGGAGCCGCGGCCGTACTCACCGGCGATCATCGTCGGCGGCTCGCTGCGCCGGTCGAGCGAGACGAACGAGTAGCGCAGTCGGGTGTGCCCCTCGTCGGTCTCGGCTCGGTAGCTGAACCGCAGAGGCAGCACGTAGCGATGCCCGTACGACGCCACCCGCTCGTCGTCGATGCCGAACTCGTCGGGGTGGTCGTCGTCGCCGGGCACCCGCATGATGTCGTCGAGCCGGAACGTCACGAAGCCTCGCGACGTGGCCGCGACGTGGAGGTACTGACCCGCCCACACCACGCCACCCGCATGGATCTGCAGCGGCCTCAGCACCAGCTTGCCGGCCTTGTCGAGACGCGGTGTGACGAGCAGGACGTGGCGGTACTTCAACGTGTCGAGGTCGAGGAACGTCACCCGCGAGCCGTACGACACCCCGCCGATCACCTTGGAGTACCACGTCGCCACGAGCACCCGGCGGCCGCCGATGTCCTCGGTGTCGCTCGCGTCGGCGGACGTCGAGATGCCCTGCGGCCACCAGCGCACGTCGCGCCGGTCGTAGGCGTCCCAGGTGATCGCCCGCGAGACCGCGCGGCCCAGCAGCCGGCCGAGCAGCGACTCCTTCGCCTGCCACTTCAGGCTTTCGAGCAGTCCGTCGAGGCCGACCCGGCCACCCAGAACTCCGGCCAGCGCGTCGATCTCGGCGATGTTCTCCTCGGTGCGCACCAGGTGCACGCCGAAGGTCGGCTCGGCGGGAGTTCCAGGCATGGCGGCCACGTTAGTAGCGTGCTCCCGTGCAGACGGTGGTGGGCGCGGCGATCATCCGCGACGGACGCGTGCTGGCCGCGCGGCGTACGGCGCCACCCGAGGCCGCCGGCCGCTGGGAGTTCCCGGGCGGCAAGGTCGAGCCGGGCGAGGACCCTGACGACGCACTGGTGCGCGAGATCAGCGAGGAGCTCGGCCTGACGGTGGCCGTCACCAGGTGGTTGGACCCGACGGTGCCGATCAGTGCGGCGTACGAGCTGCGTGTCGCGGTGTGCACAGCAGGGGCGGGGAAGCCGGTTCCGACCGAGCACGATCGCGTGACCTGGCTGGGGATCGACGAGCTCGACGACGTCGACTGGCTCGAGCCCGACCTCCCCTTCTTGGCCGACGTGCGCGAGGCCCTGCTCGACGGGGAGCCGCTCGAGGGCGGCAACGTTGGTGGGGCGGTGCGCATCGGCGCGACCGTACGACGACCCACCGGGCCGTGGACACCGGCCGCGCACGCCCTGCTGCACCACCTCGCCCGGACCGGGCTTCGCGGCGTGCCCCGCGTGCACGGCATCGACGAGCGAGGCCGCGAGATCCTCGACTTCATGCCCGGTGAGGTGATCGACGTCGACTCCGAGCTGCTGTCGCCGGCGCGGTTGCACGACCTGGCGGCCTGGACGCGGGAGTTCCACGAGGCAACGGCCGGCTTCGACCACCCGGGCCCGTGGCGGATGTTCCCGGTCGGCCACACCGACCGGATCGGCCACAACGACCTCGGGCCGTACAACGTGGCCTTCGACGGAGACCAGGTCTCCGGCGTCTTCGACTGGGACATGGCCGGGCCCACCACGGTTGCCATGGAGCTGGCCTACCAGGCCTGGATCGCCGTCCCGCTCTTCCGTGAGATCCCGCCCGAGGTCGCGGCCGAACGCCTCACCGCGCTGGCCGAGGGCTACGGCGGTGTCACCGCTCGGGAGGTGCTCGACAACGTCGACCAGCGGGTCAGCGCCGCGGCCGACGGAGTGCGCGCGATGATCGAGTCCGGCGACCCGGGCGGTGCCGGGCTGGCTGCGGTTGGCGAGCCCGAACGGACCCTGCGCGCCCTGGCCGGCATGCGCGAGAGGCGGCCACAGATCGAGGAGATATTGGGCCGGCGAGAGGCATCTTCTTCGACGAGGACCACGCCCGCTTCGTGGCGAGGCGGCTGGTCGGTGACGGCTACGAGGCGACGGTCGCCCGCGAACGGCTGGCCGGCGAGGACGACGACGAGGACCACCCGTGGGCAGTCCTGAGCGACGCGCCGGTGCCCGTGCTCGAGCTCCTCGTCGACGAGTACGACGGCTGGCTCGATGCCGACGACGGCACCCCACCACTACCCGTCGTACCCCTCGACCTGCCCGCGGCACCCCTGCGGATCAAGCGGCCGCATTGACTGTCGGTGAGCCTCAGTAGGCTCGACGCCATGAGTGATACCCCCGCCCAGCGGTTGCTACTGGTCCATGCCCACCCCGACGACGAGTCCATCGGCACCGGCGCCACGATGGCGACCTACGTCGACCGCGGTGACGGCGTGACGCTGGTGACCTGCACGTCCGGCGAGATGGGCGAGATCCTGGTGCCCGAGTGGGAGCACATGGCAGCCGACAAGGACGACACACTCGGCGAGCACCGGCGCGGCGAGCTCGAGACGGCGATGAAGGAGCTCGGGATCACCGACCACCGCTGGCTCGGCGGCCCCGGTCACTTCCGCGACTCCGGCATGAAGTGGCACGAGGACGGCCACGCCGTCGCCGCCGATGACACCCACGACAACGCGTTCGCCAACGCCGACCTCACCGAGGCGGCCGACCTGCTGGTCGAGATCATCCGCGAGGTGCGCCCGCAGGTCGTCGTCACCTACGACCAGTTCGGCGGTTACGGCCACCCCGACCACATCCAGGCCCACCGCGTCGCGATGTACGCCGTCCAGCTGGCCGCCGTGCCGTCCTACCGTCTCGACCTGGGCGAGCCCCACGACGTCGCCAAGGTCTACTGGACCGCGATGAGCGAGAGCCGGATGCGCGAGAGCCTGCGCAAGCTGCGCGAGGACGGCGACACCGAGACGTTCGAGGGTATGGAGCCCGACGGCGACCTCGGGCCGTTCGTCACGGCCGACGAGCTGCTCACGGCCAGCGTCGACGGCTCGGCCGTCGTCGACCGCAAGATGGCGTCGCTCGCCGCCCACCGATCCCAGGTCGCCCCCGACGGCTTCTTCTTCTCCGGCGCCGAGAGCGGGCACGCCTTCTGGGGCGAGGAGTTCTTCCGCCTCGCGAAGGGCACCACGGGTCCGCTCGGTGACGCAGGCCTCGAGACGGATCTCTTCGCAGGCTTGTGACGAACAGGGCGTGGCTGGTGCTCCCGGTCTTCGTGCTGGGTGCCACCACGGCGTACGCCGCGGTGCTGCTGCATTCCCGCTGGTGGGGGCTGGCCCTCGGGCTGGCCGCCTGCGCCTGTCTGCTGGGCGCGCTGCCGGGTCGCTGGTGGGGCCGGCTCGCCTTCGCGCTCGGCTGGGTGATCGTGGTCGGGCGGGCGTCGATCCCTCGCGCCGAGGGTGACTATCTGGTGGCCGCCGACGCCACCGGATATACGTTCCTGGTGGCCACCCTGGTCGTGGTGACGGGCTCGCTGGTGACGCTGGACAGGCCCCGCGTCGATCGGGGAAATCAAAGGCCGCCCGCCTAGACTCTCGGCGTGTTCGAGACCCAGCCAGCTGCTGCCAAGGAGAAGGCCGGAGCCCGCGTCGTGACGCTGCTCCTGCTCGGGCTCGTCCTGCTCGCAGGCGGTGCCTACGCCCTATTGCACGAGATGGCCGGCGACAAGGTGCCCCGGCGCACGACGATTTCCGGGGTCGACATCGGCGGTCAGCGCCAGGACCGGGCGGCCGTCGTACTCGAGCGTGGGCTCGCCGAGCGGGCCGCTGCACCGATCAACGTCAGCGTCAACGGTCAGCCGAGCACCGTCACTCCTGCAGAGGCCGGGTTAGCCGTCGACTACGAGGCATCGGTCGCCGACGCCGGTGGGGGCGACAGCTGGTCGCCCGCCCGCCTCTGGGACTACTACACCGGCGGCGACGGGCTCGAGGCCAAGGTCACGGTCGACGAGACCGCGATGACCACGCTGGTCGACACCCTGGGCAGCGAGGTCGGCGCCAAGGCCCGCGAGGGCAAGGTCAAGTTCAAGAACGGCGAGGTCAAGACCCGCCAGCCCCGCACCGGCACCGGCCTCGACCCGACCGCCGTGCGCGATGCGCTGACCGGCGCCTACCTCGACGAGGGCGCGTCCGCCGAGGTCGAGCTGGTCGACGTACAGCCCGAGATCGACGCGGCCGACGTGCAGCAGGCGCTCACGACGTTCGCCAACCCGGCGGTGTCCGAGCCGGTGACCCTCACCTTCGACTCGTCTACGATCAAGCTGCTGCCGC
Source organism: Nocardioides sp. InS609-2 (assembly GCF_023208195.1). Classification (NCBI taxonomy): domain Bacteria; kingdom Bacillati; phylum Actinomycetota; class Actinomycetes; order Propionibacteriales; family Nocardioidaceae; genus Nocardioides; species Nocardioides sp. InS609-2. Next base: position 3,785,959 of record NZ_CP060034.1, read on the forward strand.
GCAACTACACCGAGGCACTCTCGATGGTGCCTGCCGACGGCGTACTCGTGCCGCAGCTCGACGCCGCCAAGCTCGCCGAGCTCGTGCAGACTCGCGTCGGCGCGGCCGACGCGCCGGTCGACGCCACCGTCGCCCTCGTCGATGGCTCGCCCAAGGTCATCCCCGACAAGCCCGGCGTGAGCTTCGACGAGGCGCAGATCGACGCGGCGTTCCTCGGTCTCGCCGCCGCGCCTCCCGGCCAGCGCAGCCTGGCCGTTACGGCGACCGTCGCCGAGGCCGGCTTCACCACCAAGATGGCGCGCCAGCTCGAGATCAAGGAACGGGTCTCGACGTTCACGACCTACTACCCCTACGCCGAGTACCGCAACGTCAACATCGGCCGGGCTGCCGAGTTGGTCGACGGCACCGTGCTGAAGCCGGGGGAGACGTTCTCGCTCAACGACACCGTCGGCGAGCGCACCGCCGCCAACGGCTTCACCGAGGGCTTCATCATCAGCAACGGCATCTTCAAGGAAGACCTCGGCGGCGGCGTCTCGCAGATGGCGACCACGACGTTCAACGCGATGTTCTTCGCCGGCCTCAAGGACGTCGAGCACAAGCCGCACAGCTTCTACATCGACCGCTACCCCGTCGGCCGCGAGGCCACCGTGGCTTGGGGTGCGATCGACCTGAAGTTCCAGAACGACACCCCGTACGGCGTCCTGGTCCACGCCAACGTCACCCCGGCGACGAGCAGCTCGTCGGGCGTTGTGACCGTGAGCATGTACTCCACCAAGACGTGGGACATCACCACCAGCACCTCTGACCGCTACAACCTCACGCCGGAGAAGACCCGCACCCTGAACACCGAGGACTGCTACCCCAACGACGGGTACGGCGGCTTCGAGGTCGACGTGAAGCGGTTCTTCCGCAAGCCCGGACAGAGCGCGCTCGACCACTCCGAGAACTTCAACACGACGTACACGCCCTCCGACACGGTGATCTGCAAGCCGCCCCCGGAGACCCCGTCGCCGTAACCGCAGACCCCAGCACGCGTTGACCCGTCATGCGCCGACTGACGGGTCTCCTTGCCGCCGTACTGCTCGCTGCTGGCCTGCTCAGTCTGAACAGTGCCCCGGCGACTGCCACGACCGGTGACCCGATCGGGTCCAACGACTGGAGCTGCCGGCCGAGCGCCGAGAAGCCGCAGCCCGTCGTGCTCGTGCACGGCACGTTCGGTGACCGCCGCAGCCTGCTCGACCGGATCTCCTTCCGGATCAAGCAGGCCGGGTTCTGTGTCTACTCCCTCGACTACGGCACGCGGGCGACCGGCCCGATCGAGGAGTCGGCGGCCCAGCTCTCGACGTTCGTGGACCGAGTGCTGGCATCGACGGGTGCCTCGAAGGTGAGCCTGGTCGGGCACTCGCAGGGCGGCATGATGCCGCGCTACTACATCAGGTTCCTCGGCGGTGCGGCCAAGGTCGACGACCTCGTCGGGCTGGCGCCGTCCAACCACGGCACCTACAACTCCGCGCTGCTGGCGCCGAGCGCGGGCTTCTGCTTCTCGTGCACGCAGCAGGCGTCCGACGCAGCCTTTATCACGGCGCTGAACTCCGGTGACGAGACACCCGGCGACGTCAGCTACACCAACGTCGTCACCCGGTACGACCTCGTGGTCAACCCCTACCTCTCGGGCTACCTTGCGGCAGGCCCGCAGGTCACCAACGTGACACTGCAGGACCGTTGCGCGCTCGACGTCGCCGACCACCTGCAGATCCCGCAGGACGGACCGGCCATCGAGTGGACCCTCGACGCGCTGACCCGGCCCGGTCCTGCGGACGCGGCGTTCCGGCCGTCCTGCCTGCCCTGACCCGGTCTCAGGGCGCCAGCCGGTTGAGGTCGCGCGGGAACAGCGTGACCTCGCGGATGTTGGCCGCCTCGACCAGCCGCGCCACCCAGCGCTCCAGGCCGATCGCGAAGCCACCGTGTGGCGGGATGCCGCGCCGGAACGCCTCGACGTACGACGCGTAGGGCGCATACGGGTAGCCGCGCGCCTCCAGCGTGGCGACGTAGTCGGCGTACCTGTGCAGGCGTTGCGCACCGCTCACCAGCTCGAGCCCACGGAAGATCAGGTCGAAGCTGCGTGACCAGTGCGGCTCGTCGGGGTCGGGGTGGCTGTAGAACGCCCGGCTCGCGGTCGGGTAGCCCTCGACGACCACGAAGTCGCTGCCGTGCTCGCGCATCGCCCACTCACCCAGCGCGCGTTCGTGCCCGGGGTTGAGGTCGGGCTCGTCTTCAGGTGCGCCGGCGATCTCGAGTGCCTCGCGGAAGTGCAGCACCGGGAACTCCGCCGGCACCTCGGGCACCGTGATGCCGAGCCGCTCCACGGCGTCGCCCGCGCGCTCGTGGATGCCTCTGACCATGCCGGCGACCGTGTCGCGCAGGCACGCGATGACGTCGCGATGGTCACGGATGAACCCGAGCTCGACGTCGAGCGAGACGTACTCCGCGAGGTGGCGCACCGTGTCGTGCGGCTCTGCGCGGAACACCGGCCCGACCTCGTAGACCCGCTCGAAGACGCCCACCAGCTGCTGCTTGAAGAACTGCGGGCTCTGCGCGAGGTACGCCGGCCGGCCGAAGTAGTCGACCGCGAACACGTTCGCCCCGCTCTCCGTGGCCGACTCGACCAGCTTGGGGGAGTGCACCTCGGTGAATCCCGTCGCGTCGAGCGAGGCGCGGAAGCCGTGCAGCGACGCGGCCGCCAGCTCCCACTTCGCCCGCTGTATCGGGTGCCGCCACGTGGTCGCGGCGTGGTCGAGCAGGGTCGGCAGACTGGCGTCGAGGGTCGGCCGCCACAGCTCGACGGCCGGGGTGTCGGCCGGCTCGCTTAGCGCGGTGACCGTGGCTTCGGTGACCTCGATGCCGCCCGGCGCCTGCGCGTTGGCCGTGGCCACGCCGTGCACCTCGATCGGCGTCTCCTCCGGCGGCACCTCGGTGCCGGCCGGCAGGACGACCTGCGCGAGCCCCGCCCGGTCGCGGACGATCAGGAACGTGACCCGCGCCAGCTCGCGGCGCCGGTGCACCCACCCCTGCAACAGGACGGCAGAGCCCGGCTCGGCCGAGGGCAGGGCGGTGGTGAGAATGCGTTCGTCGCCGCTGGTTGAGGTGCGAGCGGAGCGAGCCTCGAAACCGAGGCGGGCGGATGATTCGGGGATGGGTCTCATGATTACCTCCAGTGGCTGCTTGGATCGGCTCCTCGCAGCTCGACCGGAGGCGCACGGCCCGCTTGCTCTCAGGGCCGCCCCGGTCTCGCGCTTCGGAGCCAAAGCCCTGGAGGTGTGGGCGGGGGCAAAGTCGCGGTGCCACCACACCTTCGCCGGAGTGACTCCGGCCTCTCGTCGGTACGCCGGACGCGCGGGCCGCGTTCGCTGTCTCCAGCCGAGGGGTGTCAGTCCTCACGCGAGCCACTCACATTCTAGGCCGATGCGCAGCCCCCTCGCGAACGTCAGGGTGTCGCGACGTCCAGAAGACGGCGCAGATAGGCCGGTCTCGGGTCTCCGATCACCGGGTCATCTGGCAGCGTGCGTCGCACCTGGCCGTGGCCGACGTACAGGCTGTAGACGATGCGCGCCTGGACGGCGGCGCGCGAGGGGGTCAGGCCCAGCTCGCGAAAGAGGCGCTCGAGGAAAGCGATGCGGGCGATGGAAACGCGCTCGACGACCGGGCCGACCACCGGGTCGTCGATCCGGGTGACCAGGGCGGACTCGATGGGGCTGTCGACGAGGTCGCCGAATGACGTCTCGAACAGTGCCCGCAGGCGCGCCCGCGGATCGTCGACGTCGTCGAGTGCCGCGACGACCTCGGTCGTGCCCTCCCGCTCCCAGAGCTCCAGGGCAGCCGCGACCAGGGCCGACCGGTCGGCGAAGTGCCAGTAGAAGCTGCCTTTGGTCACGCCCAGTTCGCTGGCGAGGGTCTCGACCTTGACTGCGTCGACACCGCCGGAGCTTATGCGCGCCAGTGCCGCTCGCGCCCAGACAGCCGCGCTGAGGCTGTTGGCAGTCACCATGTCCATACTCTAACGTATGGCTCGTGACCATACGGATGCGTACGGACCAGTCCCCTCTGCCGCCGGGTCAGCGGGCGCGCGTGAACTTCCCCCGGTTTGCCGATCAGCCGCTACGTCGCCCGCCTCGAGCCTGCCCTCTGGCGCTACGGGTCTCAGCTGCAGGCTGCGAGGACCTGGTGCTGGGGGAGGAGGAGTTCGCGGCGTTGCCGATGCGTGACCAGGACAGCGACTTCCACTGTGTGACGACCTGGTCCTATCGCGGCGTGCAGTGGGGCGGTGTGAGGATGCGAGAGTTCTGGCACGAGGTCGTCCTGCCCTGGGTGGGCGAGGAGAAGCCTGTCCCGTGGGTCCGCGCGCGCGGCGGTGACGCAGGTTCGGCAGTCCTCTGCGTCGAGGACCTGCTCGCCGACGATGTCTTGCTGGCGGTGCGTCTCGACGGCCGTCCACTCGATGCCCGCCATGGAGCGCCGTTGCGACTGGTCTGCCCGTCGCAGTACGGCTACAAGAGCGTGAAGCACCTGGTCGGCCTCGAGCTCCTCCAGGAGCTGCCCGTCCTACCGAGCAAGGAGCATCTGCGTGCGCGCGTGGCGCTGGAGGAGCGCCATCCACGCCTGCCCGCCCGTCTCGTACGACGTCCATACCGTGCCCTGATTCCGATCACGGTCCGACTGGCCGAGTGGTCGCTGGCACGGTCGGAGCTCGTCGAGGAGGGAGACGCCGTACCCTGACGCGCGTGCTGGTCCACTTCCGCCTGACGGTGCCGACCGACCTCACCGACGCCGTGCGCGAGGTGCTGCTGACCCACGACTGCGCCACCAATGTGACCGTGCAGCTCGGCGTGGTGGCGCGGCCCGAGGGCGACCTCCTGGAGTGCGATGCTGCCCGTGAGGGTGCCGGGTCGTTGCTGACCACGCTCAAGAGGCTCGACCTCGACAAGCGCGGCGGCATCGTCCTGACCGCCCCCACGGGGACGCCGTTCCTGGGCGCCCGCGAGCTGGAGGCGAACACTCCCGGGCACCCGGACGACGCCGTGATCTGGGAGGCGGTCGAGGCCAAGGCGTACGACGGCGCCGTGCCCACGCTGTCGTTCCTCATCTTCCTCGTGCTGGCCGTGGTGCTCGCCGCGATCGCGGTGGTCACAGACTCCTCGGTGCTGGTCATCGGGGCCATGGTCGTCGGGCCGGAGTTCTCCGCGATCGGCTCCGCCTGCGCGGGCATCGCGCTGGGTCGCTGGTCCCTCGTCGGCCGCAGCCTGCGCCTACTGGTCCTGTCGTTCGCCTTCGCCGTGGTCGTGGTCGCCGTGCTCGCCCTGCTGGCGTCGGTGACCGGAATGCTCACCGTCGAGGAAGTCACGCGCCCACGACCCAACACCGGCTTCATCTGGCACCCCGACCGGTGGTCGTTCATCGTGGCTCTCGTCGCCGGCGCCGCCGGAGCCCTCGCCCTCGCCATCGAACGATCCGCCACGATGGTCGGCGTCTTCATCAGCGTCACCACCGTGCCGGCCGCCGGCAACCTCGCCCTCGGCCTGGCGGTGTGGGACCGCGGCGAGATCACCGGATCGCTGGCGCAGCTCGGCCTCAACATCGCCGGGATGATCGTGGCGGGCACGCTCGTGCTGATGCTCGTCCGGGCCTCCTGGCCGTCCCTGATGACGACGGCCGAGCGAATGTTCGGCCGTTAGGGCGCCGCGAGATACCGGGTCGTGTGGTGCGTGACGAACCCGAGCCGTTCGTACAGCGCGATCGCGCCCGGATTGTCCGTCTCGACGTGCAGCCATGCCGTCGTGGCGCCGCGCGAGGCTGCCCAGTCGAGCAGCTCCTTGAGTACGACGGTCGCGAGACCGCGCCGCCGGTGAGCCGGGTCGACCTCGAGCGAGTACAGCCCCACCCAGTCGCCGTCGAGCGCGGCCCGGCCGCGCGCCGTACCCCCGCCCAGGGTGACCTCGATCCGACTGCCTTCCTCCATGTAACGCGGAGTTAGGTCGACTGGGATCCCGGTCTGCCGGTATCCCAGTCGCCCTAACTCCGCGTTACATGAGCGGAGCACCCGAGACACCGACGCCAGCTGGCAGTGCGCATCCCCGCTGCCCAGCGGCGCCCAGCCCAGCCCCAGCAGCGAGGACTCGACGTCCCCGTCGCTCACCACCTGGGCCAGCGGCCGCCGGTCATGGCGCGTGTAGAAGGCCATCACGTGCGCAGCGGCCTCGGGGAGCGAGGCACCGGGGGAGCCCATGGCGAGCACCGAGTTGCCGCGCCGCCGCAACCGGCCGTCGTACGGCGGGGCGACGCGGAGCACCCACTCGCCCAACGGCTCGGTGACAAGGTCGTCCCACAGCGACGCCACGTGGCTCTGCGCATCGTGCGGCGACACCCGCTGCCGGACCGACGGCCGCGGCGGCACCGGCTTGCCACTGACGATGTCGGCCAGGGCGATCGTCACGGCCGGACCTGTCGAAGGCTGGACGACGCAGTACTCCAACGACCACGACGTGCAGACGCCGAGCACATCGGTCATGGCCGGCCCACCCGACGGCCCGGTCTCGCCCGGCAGCACCCGGCGTACGACGACCCGTTGGCCCACGACATGCGGGCCGAGTCCACGCGGGCGGTGTCGGCGAGCTTCGGGCATGGCGGGATACTAGGCTGGTAACAGCACAACGCCCCGCCCCACAGGAGGATCTGGTGACCTACGTCATCGCCCAGCCGTGCGTCGACCTCAAGGACCGCGCCTGCGTCGACGAATGTCCTGTCGACTGCATCTACGAGGGCAAGCGGATGCTCTACATCCACCCCGACGAATGCGTCGACTGCGGGGCCTGCGAGCCGGTGTGCCCGGTCGAGGCGATCTTCTACGAGGACGACACCCCGGAGGAGTGGAAGGACTACTACACCGCCAACGTCGCGTTCTTCGAGGACCTCGGCTCGCCCGGTGGCGCCGCCAAGATGGGTGAGATCGACAAGGATCACCCGCTCATCGAGGCCCTGCCGCCGCAGCCGCACGACGAGTGACCGTCTCGGGTCGGCTCCCTGACTTCCCCTGGGACTCCCTGACCCAGCACGCCGAGCGTGCGCGGGAGCACGCCGACGGCATCGTCGACCTCTCCGTCGGCACGCCCGTCGACCCCACGCCGTACGTCGTGCAGGAGGCGCTGGCCGCGGCTGCCGATGCGTCGGGCTACCCGACGACCGTCGGCACCCCGGCGGTCCGCCGGGCGGCGATCGACTGGCTGGCGCGTCGGTTCGGGGTGACCGGGCTCGGCCCCGACGCCGTGCTCCCGCTGATCGGCTCCAAGGAGTTCATCGCCTCGGTTGCGGTGCACCTGGGCATCGGCGCCGGCGACCTGGTCGTCCAGCCCCAGGTCGCCTACCCGACCTACGAGGTCGGCGCGGCCCTCGCCGGCGCGCGCTCGCTCGCCACCGACTCGCTGACCGCAATCGGTCCCGAGGTGCCGCGGCTGCTCTGGCTCAACTCGCCCTCGAACCCGACCGGCAGGATGCTGCCGCCCGATCACCTCCGCAAGGTCGTCGAGTGGTGCCGCGACCGGGGCACGCTGCTCATCTCCGACGAGTGCTACATCGAGTGCGTCTGGGAGGGCGAGGGCGTCAGCGTCCTGCACCCCGACATCTGCGGCGGCTCCCACGAGGGCATCCTCGCGGTGCACTCGCTCTCCAAACGATCCAACCTGGCCGGATACCGCTGCGCCTTCGTCGCCGGTGACCCGACGGTGCTGGGCGAGCTGCTCGCCGTCCGCAAGAACCTCGGGCTGATGATGCCCGCGCCCCAGCAGGCCGCGATGGCTGCGGCCCTCGACGACGACACACATGCCGAGGCCCAGCATGCGACGTACGCCGCGCGACGGGCGAAGCTCAGGCCGGCCCTCGAGTCGGCCGGCTTCCGGATCGACCACTCCGAGGCCTCGCTCTATCTCTGGGCGACCCGCGACGAGGACTGCTGGCAGACCGTCGCTGGCCTCGCCGAGCTGGGTATCCTGGTCGCGCCGGGGTCGTTCTACGGGCCGACCGGCGGCCGGCACGTCAGGGTGGCGCTGACGGCCACCGACGAGCGCATCGACACCGCCGTGGCCCGCCTGAAGGTCTGACTGCCGTCAGTCGGAGTCAGGGTGCGAGCGAGACGGCGCGACGATGCCGTACTCGCGGATCTTCCGGTAGATCGTCGCGCGGGACATGCCCAGCGACCGGGCAGCGCGCATCTTGTTGCCGTCGGAGTCCGTCAGGCAGCGCACTATCGCGTCGCGCTCCATCGCCTCCAGCGAGGTCAGCACCCGACGGCTCACGGTGTGGGTCGCGGGCGGCAGGTCGTCCGGTCCGATCACGCCTCCGCGACGGCGGGTGACGATCTCGTCGAGCATCTGGTGGACCTGTTCGGCGTTGCCGGGCCAGGACATCCGCATCAGCATCCGCATCGCCTCGGGTGAGCAGACGGGTGGTGTCCCGCGACCGGACCTGGAGAGGAACAGCGGCACCAGCTGCAGGAGGTCCTCGAGGTGCAGGCGCAGCGGCGGGATCTCGACGGTGCGCGGGAACAGCTGCAGCAGCCGCGGCAGCTCCTTGTCGGGCTTCGGAGCCAGCTCCCAGTAGGTCACGGCCGCCCAGAACGGCTGCGCGCGGGTGGCGGCCCGCGCCTCCTGGAGTGCCGCGGAGATGCCGCGCAGCTGGGTGCCGTCCAGCCGGTCGGCATGGCGGATCACGACGCTGTCGGCGTCCTCGAGGATCGACCGACGGGTCGACGCGAGCCACTCCGGGCCGCTACTGCCCTCGGTCGCCTCGAGCACCACGAACCGGCCGATGGGCTGGCGCCGCAGCTGTACGGCGCGCAGCACGGCCAGCTTGCCCACACCCGGCTCGCCCACGATGGCGAGCCACTCTCCGGCCCGGAAGGCCTGCTCGACCTGCTGGCAGGCATGGATCCACGCGGGGCTCGACCCGACCAGTCCGGCCAGCGGTGTCGGCCGCGGAGCGGGAGGGACGCTTTCCGGAACGGCCTCGCGCTGCCTCTCGAGAGTCGCGTGCGCCACGATGCCGACGGTGTGGCCGTCGCCGAGCACGGGTCGGCAGTAGAGCCGCGCAGACTGCCCCGAGGGCAGTTCGATGTCGATCGGCGCTCGGCGGCCCGACGCAGCACCTCGGTGGCGTGGGCGAGAACGGTCGCCTGGTCTGCGGGCGCGAGCACCGAGCGGGCGTGCTCGTTCAACATGACCACGTCGCGGCTGAGGGCGAACACGACCCCCGCGTTCCGGCTGCACGTGCGCATGTACTCCTGGAGGAGACCCATCTGTTCCGACCCGGCGTCGGCGAGCAGTGCCTGCCGGATCTGTTCGGCGGTGGTCTTCGCCAGCGTCAGGAGGAGTGAGCCGGCGTCCTTGCGCCAGCAGGTCAGGTCAACGGCACCGACCAGCCTGCCGGTGATCGGGTGATGGATGGGCACACCGGCACAGGCCAGCGCCTCCAGGTTCTCGGCGTAGTGCTCGTGGCCGAAAACGTGCGCCGGACCACCAACCTCCAGGGCCGTGCCGATGCCGTTGGTGCCCACGAACTTCTCGGCATAACTGAAGCCGGGCGCCAGCAGGACGCGATCGAGGTGCCTCTCGAGGTCACGGTCACCGGTCACTCGGCTCAGCACCAGCCCGGTGGGATCGGTCAGGATGACACTGACCGACTGGCCGTTGAGCTGTTCGGACAACCCGCGCAGCACTTGGTTCGCGGTCCTGGCCAGCGGCGTGTCCAACTCGATGTTCGGCTCGTAGGACATATCGATCCGGTCGGCGGCGACGTCGAAGTCCTGCGACCTGCGCCAGGACGCCAGGATGGGACTGCGCACCAGTGTCTGCTCCGGCAAGCTCATCGTGCTCGACGTCGCCCCCCTCGACGTCACGCCCTAGCGGCAGACCGCCGGGCCCTTCTCGAACCCGGCACAGCCACCCTTGGCCGCCTTGCCCTTGAGCTCGTCGGTGCCGGCGCCGCCCTCGAGGGTGTCGTTGCCGCCGATAGAGGTCACCCGGTCGTTGCCCGGACCGACATCGATGGTGTCGTTGCCCGGCGTCGCGTCGCTCGCCTCGGCCTCGGGGTCGGCGTCGTCGTTGACGATGTCGTCGCCGCCGAGGGTGCTGATGGTGTCGTTGCCAGCGAAGCCGAAGACCACGTCGTTGCCTGCGCTGCCGCTGATCGTGTCGTCGTACTTGGTGCCGCGCACGATCCAGCGGCCGGCTACCAGGGTGTCGTTGCCGTCACCCGTGACGCTGAGCGAGGCCAGGTCGATCGAGACGCCGGCCTTGGCAGTCACGAAGCTGGCGATGTCGGGGGCACCGGTCGGCTCGGCGCCGTCGCCGGCACCTTCGAGCGTGTCGTCGCCCTCGCCGCCGAGCAGGACGTCAGGCACCTCGAAGCCGCTGCGGATCAGGTTGGCGCCGCCGATGAGTCGGTCGTTGCCGGCGTCGCCCGCGATCACGTCGCTCTCGGCGCCGCCGTAGAGCACGTCGTCGCCGTCGCCACCGCGCAACAGGTCTTCGCCCTCGCCGCCACAGATCACGTCGTTGCCGGCGCCGGCGTCGATCACGTCGTTGCCCGCACCGCCGTCGATGACGTCGTTGCCGTCGGTGCCGCTGAGGTCGGCGTCGTCACCGTCGGTGCCGGTGACGGTGGGCGACGCGCACGCCTCGGCCGACGTGGTCGCGGCGAGCGCGGCGGTGGTGTCGACGGTGGGCGTCGTGGTCGCGCTGCCGCTCTCGACGGGGTCGGCAGCATCGTCGGCGTCATCGCTGCCGCAGGCCGCCAGTGCGGAGAAGCTGATGGCCGCGACGATGCCTGCCAGCCAGATCCTGCTGCTGCGCTTGTTCATGTCAATCCCCGTGCTAGTCGTGTACGTCGACGTGTACGTGGTCCCTGTGCTCAAGGATCTTACGGTCTCCGCGGGACGATGTCGGCACGTCGTAATCGGTCCACCCGTCGTCCGAACGTGATCCAGCGTGCCAGATGCGGTCGTCGAAGATCAGGGTGTTGATGTCCAGCCGCGATGCCTGGGCCATCAGGTAGGACGCCATCGCCCAGCCTCGCTTGCGGTTGTCGGCGTTGATCGGCCGCACGAAGACGTCGATCGCCCGGCCCTCGTAGTGCGCCGAGCCGACCATGTGGCCCGAGGTGACCCCGCCGGGCTCGAAGCCGCCCATCGACTGCTCGCCGAAGGCCGCCACGATGTCCTTGCGCACGTTCGCGGCCCGACGGGTCAGCCCCTCGTCGCTCAGGCGTGACGAGGCGGCCTCGTCGGGCTCGTCGATGACGCAGCTCAAGGCGCGCGGCGAGTTGCCGGTCAGCGCGGAGGCGAGCACCCGGGCGTCGGCCTCGTGGTCGGCGTACGCCTCGGGGAAGCCGGAGCGCTGCACGGCCTGCGCCGCCTCGGTGATCCGCATCGAGTCGTAGCCGTCGATGCCGATGAGGCCGTCGTAGAACGCGTTGATGGAGTAGTAGGGGTTGAGGATCTGCTCCTCGGTGCCCCAGCCCTGCGAGGGTCGCTGCTGGAAGAGCCCCAGCGAGTCGCGGTCGCCGTGCTCGATGTTCAGCAGCTTCGACTCCTGGTACGCCGTGGCGAGGGCGATGGTGGCCGCGCGGGCCGGCATGCCCCGCTGCACCGAGATGGCCGTGATCAGGGCCGCGTTCTCGGCCTGCTCGAGGCTGATCTCGACGGTGCGGCCCTGCACGCTCGCCGTACAGCTCTCGCTGGTCGGGATCAGCTCGACGCCACGGTTGACCAGGACTCCGACGGCGGTCACGACGACGACGACCGCCAGGCCGAGCACGGCCCAGCGAGCCACCCGGGGCATGTCAGTCGTTGGCGTGCAGCGCTGCGTTGAGGATGATGCCCTCGCGGTGCCACGCCACGGCCTCGATGGTGCCGGTCACGGAGTTGCGCCGGAAGAGCACGTTGCTCGCGCCCGAGAGCTCGAGGGCCTTGACGACCTTCGGCTTGTTGTCGATGTCGCGGATTGTCACCTTGGTTCCCGCGGTGACGTAGAGGCCGGCCTCGACCACGCAGTCGTCGCCCAGGGCGATGCCGATGCCGGCGTTGGCGCCGAGGAGGCATCGCTCGCCGATGGAGATGACGTGCTTCCCGCCGCCGGACAGGGTGCCCATGATCGAGGAGCCCCCGCCGATGTCGGAGCCGTTGCCGACCACCACGCCGGCGACGATGCGGCCCTCGACCATCGACTCGCCGAGCGTGCCGGCGTTGAAGTTCACGAACCCCTCGTGCATGACGGTCGTGCCCTCGGCCAGGTGGGCACCGAGCCGCACCCTGTCTGCGTCGGCGATGCGGACGCCGGTCGGCACGACGTAGTCGGTCATCCGCGGGAACTTGTCGACGCCGAAGACCTGCACCGGGCCGTCGGCGCGCAGGGCGAGCCGGATCTCCTCGAAGCCGTCGACGGGGGCCGGGCCCCGGTTGGTCCACACGACGTTGGCCAGCGTGCCGAACAGGCCGTCGAGGTTGAGGCCGTGCGGGCGCACGAGGCGGTGCGAGAGCAGGTGCAGCCGCAGGTAGGCGTCGCTGGCGTCCTTCGGAGCCTCGGCCAGGTCGATTTCGACCTTCACGACCTCGGTGCGCACCCGGCGCTCCGGGAACTCGCCGGCGGCCTTTTCCAGCGCGACCGGGGCGTTCGCGTCACCGGCGTCGCCGAGCGCGGGCGCCGGGAACCAGGTGTCGAGTACGGCGCCTTCGGAGGCCCCGGAGGTCACCACTGTCGCCAGTCCGAACCCCCAGGCCCGGGTCTGCGGAGTCGTCTCTGATGCTGTCGTCACACGACCAGCCTACGGAGCGGTGCCGAAGGCCCTGCGTCAGCCCTGCGTGGCTGTCCAGGTCTGCTGCGCGTCGGAGATGGTGCAGGTCGCCGTGGTGCCGTCGTGCACCCACGTGGCGGTGTGCGTCAGGGAGCCCGCGACCACCGTGGTGCCGGAGATGGTGCCGCTCAGGCGCACCGTGTGGTCGAAGCCTCCGGCGTCGACGTACGAGCTGGTGCCGACGAAGGTGCCGGCGGCGTCGACCGGGATGCTGTCGAAGCTGGTGTCGGGGTACCACGCAAAGCCACTGCCCTGGTCGGAGCAGGAGCCGTAGACCCGGGGGCCGGACCAGCCGGTGATGGTGTTGCGGTCGCCGCTCAGGGTGAAGCCGATGCCGGCGTCGGTGGGGCCGGTGAAGTTGCCACGCCAGGCCGCCTCGACGCCCGGAGGGGGCGGTGACGTGGACGTGAGCGCAACCTTCTTCGGCAGGGTCGTGTCCTTCTTCGACGAGGCTCTGATCGAGACGACGGCAGACGCAGCGGTGTCGATCCGGACCCGGACCTTCGCGGTCTTCGTCGCGCGGGGAGCGATGCTGCCGATCTTGATCTTGGCCGCCGCCACCGACACCCCCGGCGAGGCACCGGTGCGTACGGCGACCTTGCGGATCGCCGTAACCGTGGTGTTGCGGACCGTCACCTTGAGAGTCACCCACGTGCCGGGAGTCGACTCGATCGACGTGGTGGGCACCCTCACCTTCAGCTTGGGACTCGCGGCCAGCGCCGGCAGCCCGGCCACGGACGGTTCGTCGGTGGCACTGGCGGGCGCACACGTGAGCGCGAGGAGGAGGCAGGCGAGTGCCGGCAGGAGGGTTCTGGGGATGGTCACTCGGTACAGCATGTCCCGGTGAGGGGGATCCAAACCCCGACGGCACGGGCTACTGGCCGGTGCGCCCGTCGATGCACTCGCGCAGCAGGTCGGCGTGCCCGACGTGCCGGGCGTACTCCTCGACCAGGTGCACCAGGATGTCGCGCACCGCGGCCGGCTCGCCGTGGACGTACGTCGTGGCGTCGGGGTCGAGGGTGGCCTCGACCTCACGGGCATGCGCAACCTCGTGCCGCCACGACTCCCATGCGTCGGCGATGACCGCGTCGTCGGCGACCGCGCCGTTGAAGTCGAGGTCCGGGTCCTCGTCGGTGCGGTAGAGGCGCGGCAGTTCGACCTGCCCCTCGAACACCCGGCGCGACCAGGAGTGCTCCACCTTGGCCAGGTGACGGACCAGGCCGAGCAGCGACATCGTCGAGGGCGGCACCGAACGCCGCGCCAGCTGCTCGGCGTCGAGACCCTCGCACTTCATCTCGAACGTCATCCGGTAGCGGTCGAGGTACTCCAGCAGCACGGCCTTCTCGCCGCTGGCCCCGGCATCGGTCTCACGCGGGTCGTCCTCGGGGTCGACCCACATGTCGGGGTGCTTGCGGGCGGCCTGCGCGTTGTCGGTCATGGCGCGAGTCTGGCAAAAGCCCTCGGGATCCGCATCTTGGTTTGGCTCAGGGCGGCGCCGGGACCAGCGAGACCTTCCTGGCGGTCTTGTCGGTCATGCGCGAGCGTCTGCCTCACCCATCGCCGAAGTGATTGGCTCCTTCACGGGCCCCGCCCTAGACTGGCGGCACAGGCGTTCGAGCCGTCATCAGCGGTGAGCCTCCGGAAGAACAGGTCGAGAAGACCCCAGTAGACCCGGACGGGTAGGCCCGTCACAGCCCTGATGAAGCGGTCACCTCCGGGTGGCAAGCGAGGTGGTACCGCGGCAGTCATGTCGTCCTCGTGGAGCAGGAGCCCACGACGTACGACGACCGCAGGAGCCTCACATGACCTACCCCAAGGTCTCCCACACCGACGCGACCCGGGTGCCGAGCGCGCCGTCGTTCCCGACGATCGAGGAAGGCGTGCTCGCCTACTGGAAGGGCGACGGCACGTTCCAGGCCTCCATCGACCAGCGCGACGGCGGCACCGACGGTGATAACGAGTTCGTCTTCTACGACGGCCCGCCGTTCGCCAACGGACTGCCGCACTACGGCCACCTGCTCACCGGTTACGTCAAGGACGTCGTGCCGCGCTACCAGACGATGCGCGGCAAGCGCGTCGAGCGGCGTTTCGGCTGGGACACCCACGGCCTGCCCGCCGAGCTCGAGGCGATGCGCCAGCTGGGCCTCAAGACGACCGACGAGATCCACGAACTGGGCGTCGAGAAGTTCAACGCCGCCTGCCGCGAGTCGGTCTTCAAGTACACCTCCGACTGGGTCGAGTACGTCACCCGCCAAGCCCGCTGGGTCGACTTCGAGAACGACTACAAGACGCTCAGTCCCGACTACATGGAGTCGGTGATGTGGGCGTTCAAGCAGCTGCACGAGAAGGGCCTCGTCTACGAGGGCTTCCGGGTGCTGCCCTACTGCTGGAACGACGAGACGCCGCTGTCCAACCACGAGCTGCGGATGGACGACGACGTCTACAAGAATCGCCAGGACCCGGCCGTCACCGTGGGCCTGCGTCTCGAGACCGGCGAGCTGGCGCTCGTCTGGACGACGACGCCGTGGACCCTGCCCTCCAACCTCGCGATCATGGTCGGCCCCGACCTCGACTACCTGGTGGTCGAGTCGTCGTTCACCGGCGCGAAGGAGCGGTACGTCGTCGGCGCGGAGCGGCTCGCGGCGTACTCCCGTGAGCTGCTCGACGAGGGCAGCGACTCGATCGAGAGCCAGGTCGTCGAGCGGCTCAAGGGCTCCGACCTGATGGGGCGCACCTACACGCCGCCGTTCGGCTACTACCTCGGCCACGAGAACGCCTTCCGCGTGGTCGAGGCCGACTTCGTCACGACCACCGACGGCACCGGGCTCGTGCACTCGGCCGGCGCCTTCGGTGAGGACGACAAGATCGTCACCGACCGCGAGGGCATCGAGCCGGTCATGCCCGTGGGCAAGGACGGCCGCTTCACCTTCCCGGTCAGCGAGTACGAAGGCATGCTGGTCTTCGACGCGAACCTGCACATCATCGACGACCTCAAGGCGGTCAGCGCGAGCGTCACTCCTGGCACCGTCCTGCTGCGCCGGGAGACCTACGACCACTCCTACCCGCACTGCTGGCGCTGTCGCGAGCCCCTGATCTACAAGGGTGTCTCGTCGTGGTTCGTCGAGGTGACGAAGTTCAAGGAGCGGATGCTCGAGCTCAACAAGGACATCGAGTGGGTGCCCGGCCACATCCAGGACGGCCAGTTCGGCAAGTGGCTGGCCAACGCCCGCGACTGGTCGATCACGCGCAACCGCTTCTGGGGCTCCCCAGTGCCGGTGTGGAAGTCCGACGACGAGACCTACCCGCGCATCGACGTCTACGGATCCTTCGAGGAGATCGAGCGCGACTTCGGTCGGTTGCCATTGAACAACGGCGAGCCCGACCTGCACCGGCCGTACGTCGACGACCTCACCCGGCCCAATCCAG
This sequence comes from Nocardioides sp. InS609-2, assembly GCF_023208195.1. Taxonomy (NCBI): domain Bacteria; kingdom Bacillati; phylum Actinomycetota; class Actinomycetes; order Propionibacteriales; family Nocardioidaceae; genus Nocardioides; species Nocardioides sp. InS609-2. The sequence continues at coordinate 3,802,279 of NZ_CP060034.1, forward strand.
ACGACCCGACCGGGAAGTCGACGATGCGCCGCGTCGCCGACGTGCTCGACGTGTGGTTCGACTCCGGCTCGATGAGCTTCGCCCAGGTGCACTACCCGTTCGAGAACGAGGAGTGGTTCGAGCACCATTTCCCGGGCGACTTCATCGTCGAGTACGTCGGCCAGACGCGCGGCTGGTTCTACACGCTGCACATCCTGGCGACCGCGCTGTTCGACCGGCCGGCGTTCCGCTCGTGCATCTGCCACGGCATCGTGCTCGGCTCCGACGGCAACAAGATGAGCAAGTCGCTGCGCAACTACCCCGACGTCAACGAGGTCTTCGACCGCGACGGCGCCGACGCGATGCGCTGGTTCCTGATGTCGTCGCCGATCCTGCGCGGCGGCAACCTCGTCGTCACCGAACAGGGCATCCGCGACTCGGTGCGCCAGGTGATGATCCCGCTCTGGAACAGCTGGTACTTCTTCAGCCTCTACGCCAACGCCGCGGGCTACACCGCCAAGCGATCGACAACCTCGACCGACCCGCTCGACCGCTACCTGCTGGCCAAGACGCGGCAGTACGTCGAGCAGACGACCGCCCAGCACGATGCCCTCGACATCGCGGGTGTGTGCGACAGCATGCGGTCGTTCCTCGACGTGCTGAGCAACTGGTACATCCGCCGGTCGCGCTCGCGTTTCTGGGCCACCGACGGGGTCGTCGACGAAGGTGCGTTCGACACGCTCCACACCGTGCTCGAGACCGTCTGCCGGGTGGCGGCACCGCTGCTGCCGCTGACCACGGAGGAGATCTGGCGCGGCCTGACCGGCGAGCGGTCGGTGCACCTGGCCGACTGGCCCGCGGCCGACGAGCTGCCCGAGGACGCCGACCTGGTCGCCGCGATGGACCTCGTGCGCGACGTCTGCTCCGCCGGCTCGGCGCTGCGCAAGAGCGCCGGGCTGCGCAACCGCCTGCCGCTCTCTTCGCTGACCGTCGTGGCGCCGGGCGCCACCCTGGCCGGTTTCGAGGGGCTCGTCGCCGAAGAACTGAACCTCAAGGCCGTTCGGCTGGTAGACGCCGAGTCGACCGAGGCCGCGTCGTACGCCGTGGAGCAGCGGCTCGTCGTGCACGCCCGGGCTGCCGGCCCGCGACTGGGCAAGGACGTCCAGCTGGCGATCAAGGGCTCCAAGAGCGGCGACTGGTCGGTGGCCGACGACGGCACCGTCACTGCCGGTGGCCTGGCGCTCGTCGAGGGCGAGTTCACCCTCGAGACCGTCGCCGGCGACGCCGACGGCACCGCGACCGGGATGCTGCCGCGCGGAGGCTTCGTCGTGCTCGACACCGACGTCACTCCCGAGCTGGCCGCGGAGGGACTCGCGCGCGACGTCGTACGCGCCGTGCAGCAGGCCCGGAAGGACGCCGGTCTCGACGTCTCCGACCGCATCGCCCTCACCATCGGGGGCAGCGCGGAGGTGGTTGCTGCCGTGACGACGCATGCCGACCTGGTGGCCGGTGAGACCCTGGCGGCGTCGTACGACGTCGTCGAGTCCGGCACCGAGCCACTGGAGATCACGCTCGCGAGGATCTGATCACGGAACGGCCCTAAAAAAGAACGATCGTGCTAGTCTCGGATCTGTGGTGACGACGAAGGGTGAGGCGACGCGGGCGGCCATCGTCGACGAGGCACTTCAGATGGCGTCCCAGGTTGGCATCAGCTCGCTGAGCATCGGCGGTCTCGCCAGCGTGACGGGGATGAGCAAGAGCGGTCTCTTCGCCCACTTCAAGTCCAAGGAACAGCTGCAGCTGCAGGCCCTGACGCGGGCGCGCAAGCTGTTCGTCGACTCGGTGGTGCGCCCGGCCCTCGGCGTCCCCCGGGGCGAGCCCAGGGTGCGCAAGCTTTTCGAGGGCTGGCTGGTGTGGGAGCAGACGGCCTTTGCAGGCGGCTGCATCTTTGTGACGCTGGCCGCCGAGCTCACTGACCGTCCGGGCGTCGTGCGCGACGCCTTGGTCGACAACGAGCGCGACTGGCTCGAGCTGTTGGGCAGCACGGCCGCGTCCGCCGTCGCCACGGGGGAGTTCCGCTCCGACCTCGACACGGCGCAGTTCGCGTTCGAGGTGCACGGCATCAAGCTCGCGCACCACCACGCCACCCGGTTGATGCGCGACCCGCTCGCGCTCGAACGCACGACGGCGGCCTTCGAGTCCATCGTTGCCGCAGCCCGCCCGATGGGCTGACCAAGGCGCCCCGGCGACGCTGGGTCGACATCTGCCACGCGGTCCGCGAGTGGGCGCTGACGCAGCCGCACAGGTTCGCCCTGATCTACGGTTCGGCCATCCCGGGCTACCAGGCACCACCCGACACCATCGGGGCGGCCGGTCGCGTGGTCCGGGCCTTCTGTATGCCGGTGGTCGAGGCGAGGCCCGCACCGGACGCCGTGCACGTCGGGCGGGTCCTGGCGCGCCAGCTGGTGTCCACCCGCGGCGCTCTGGAGCTGGACGTGTTGCCGGAGGTGATGCTCCTGCTCCTGGGCGCGTTCGCTCGCGTCATCGGTCTGCTCACGCTCGAGCTCAACGGGCATTTCGTGGGGGGCTTCGAGCCCGCCGATTCGCTCTTTGATGCCCTGGTCGCGCGCGAGGCCGACGCGCTCGGTGCGTGACTCGCCGGGTCGCCCACGGTGGGGCGGCTGGTTGGATGGGGCCATGTCGCCCCTGGACCTGACCGCAGATGCGGTGACCCTGACCGAGCAGCTCGTCAACATCGAGTCGGTCAGCCGCGACGAGCAGACCATCGCCGACGCCGTCGAGGAGGCACTCCGCACCCTCGGCCACCTCAAGGTGTCCCGGCACGGCAACACCGTGGTCGCGCGCACCGACCTGGGTCACGCCGAGCGTGTCGTGATCGCCGGGCACCTCGACACGGTGCCCCTCAACGACAACCTGCCCGCGCGCCGCGAGAGCACGCCCGACGGCGAGATCCTGCACGGGCTCGGCACCTGCGACATGAAGGGCGGCGACGCCGTCATGCTGCGCATCGCCGCGACGGTGCCGGCGCCCAACCGCGACGTCACGTTCATCCTCTACGAGGCCGAGGAGATCGACACCGAGTTCAACGGGCTCTACCTGCTCAGCCAGAGCAACCCCGAGCTGATGACGGCCGACTTCGCGATCCTGATGGAGCCCAGCAACGCCATCGTCGAGGCAGGCTGCCAGGGCACGATGCGCGTCGACGTGAAGACGTACGGCGAACGTGCGCACTCGGCGCGCAGCTGGCGCGGGGTCAACGCGATCCATGGCGCCGGCGACGTGCTCGCGCGGCTCAATGCCTACGAGGCGCGCACGCCGGTGATCGACGGGCTGGAGTACCACGAAGGCCTCAACGCGGTGTTCATCCGTGGGGGAGTGGCCGGCAACGTGCTGCCCGACGAGTGCGTGGTCGAGGTCAACTTCCGCTTCGCTCCCGACCGTTCGGGCGACGACGCGACGGCTTTCGTGCGCGAGTTCTTCGACGGGTACGACGTCGAGATCACCGACATCGCACCGGGGGCGCTGCCCGGGCTCGACGTACCCGCCGCCAAGGCGTTCATCGAGGCCGTCGGCGGCGAGGTCAATCCGAAGTTCGGGTGGACCGACGTGGCCCGCTTCAGCAGTCTGGGGGTGCCTGCGGTCAACTTCGGACCGGGCGACCCGGCGTTCGCGCACAAGCAGGACGAGCACGTGCCCACTGCGCATATCGTGCGCTGCGAGGAGCAGCTGCGGGCCTGGCTCACCGACGACACGGGGGACAACTGATGGCAATCGACAAGCACAGAGGCCCCGTGGTGATGCGCCGCGGCCAGGTCGACACCGGCACCACCGACCAGCGGCTGCTCGACTCGCGCGGGGCCAGCGACTGGGTGCACACCGACCCGTGGCGCGTGCTGCGCATCCAGGCCGAGTTCGTGGAGGGCTTCGGTGCGCTGGCCGAGCTCGGGCCCGCGATCGGGGTCTTCGGCTCGGCGCGCACGAAGCCCGAGCATGCCGACTACGCCGTCGCCGAGGAGATCGGCCGCAAACTGGCCGAGGCCGGGTTCGCGGTCATCACCGGTGGCGGTCCCGGCACCATGGAGGCGGCCAACAAGGGCGCCAGCGAGTCCGGCGGCGTGAGCGTCGGTCTCGGCATCGAGCTGCCCTTCGAGGCCGGGCTCAACCAGTGGGTCGACAAGGGCATCAACTTCCGCTACTTCTTCGCCCGCAAGACGATGTTCGTGAAGTACGCGCAGGGCTTCGTCGTACTCCCCGGCGGGCTGGGCACCTTCGACGAGCTCTTCGAGGCGCTGACGCTCGTGCAGACCCAGAAGGTCACGTCGTTCCCGGTGGTGCTGCTGGGTGTCGACTACTGGTCAGGGCTTTTTGCCTGGCTGCGCGACACCGTGCTGGCCGAGGGCAAGATCAACGACGCCGACCTCGACATGATCACCCTCACCGACGACGTCGACCTGGCGGTCGAGCTGATGGTGCGCGCCCGCCAGGGCGCCCACCCGACCCCGCACGCCGAGCGATCGGAGTAGCCCGTGACCTGGCTGTTCGCGATCCTGATCGTGCTGGCGATGGGCGGCGTCGCCGTCGCGGCTGCCGGTCGCATCGGCACGATGCCCGAGGCGTACGACGACCGCCCCGACGCGCGCGTACCCGCCGGTGAGCTCGCGGGCGACGACCTCCGCCGGGTGCGCTTCTCTCTTGGCGTACGCGGCTATCGGATGTCTGAGGTCGACACCCTGCTGTCGCGGCTGGCCGAGCAGCTCGACGCGGCGCGGGCCGAAACCGATGACGTCCAGGACGAGTCGCGTGAGGACACGGTGGCAGACAGCGACGAACGTGGCGGTGCCGCGTCCGACTGAGGCACACTGCCCCCGTGTCCACCGAAGTCATCATCTACATCCTGACCGCCCTGGCCGGCGTTGTCGTCGTGCTCACCCGGCTGCGGCTGAGCCGTGACGAGGGCGGCGCGGGGCAGTACCGCGTCAGCAACCCGGTCCTCAACGTGCACACGGTCGCGGGCGTGCTGGCTCTGGTCCTGTGGGTGCTCTTCTTGGCCTTCCCCGAGGACTCCGTGCCGGGTGACCCGGTCGTGGGTATCGTCGCGCTGGCGCTGTGGTGGGTCGTCGCGGTCGCCGGGCTTCTCGTGCTGCTGCGCTGGTTGCCGTCGCGCGGGAGGCACTCTGTCGAGGCCTCCGAAGACACGTGGAGCGAAGGGCCCGGACTCTCCGTGCTCGCCCACGTCGGCATGGTCGTCGGGGTGCTCGTGTTCACCTGGGGCTACCTCACCTCGGCGGTCTGATCCCGTGCGCCGCCTGCTGGCCGTCCTGTGCGGCCTGGTCGTCACGCTCACCGTCGTGCCCGCGGCGCACGCATCTGAGGCCGATGGCAAGCCGGCAGTGATCGAGCGCCGCGTCATCGGTCATTCGGTGCAGGGCCGCCCGATCGTGGCCTGGCACCTGGGCGAGCCCGGCAAGCCCCGCATCGTGCTCATCTCGAGCATGCACGGCACCGAGCACGCGACGACGCAGATCCTCACGACACTGCGTGACGGCCGCCGCTACGTCCGGGGCATCGACCTGTGGGTGGTGCCGACGTACAACCCCGACGGGGTCGCCCGGGGCACCCGCCGCAACGCGCACGGCATCGACCTCAACCGCAACTACCCCTACCGCTGGGCGGATCTCGAGGGCAACTACGAGTCGGGTCCGCGGCCGGGCTCCGAGCCCGAGACACGGGCGATGATGGCGTTCCTGACCGAGATCGCGCCGCGCCGGGTGATCAGCTTCCACCAGCCGCTCAACGGGGTGGACACCGACACCAAGGACGCCGGCTTCGCGCGTCGCCTCGCCCGCAAGCTGAAGCTGCCGTCGACGCGGCTCAACTGCGGCGGCCTGTGCCACGGCACCATGACCATGTGGTTCAACGCGACGTTCGGTGGCTCTGCCCTGACCGTCGAGTACGCCGCCCGCCCCGGCCGCCACCGGCTGCGCGTCGACGCGCCGCGTCAGGTGCTCGACGTACTCGATGCGCGGCGGAGCAAGCGCCCGCCTGCCGGGCTCTAGCGGCCCTCGAACACCGGCTTCTGCTTCACCACGAACGACTCGACCGCGGCTGAGTGGTCGTGCGTCGCGCCGGTGCGCGTCATCATCTTGCCCTCGAAGGCGAGCGACTCGGTGAAGGAGTGCTCGGCGGAGTAGGCGACCGACGAGCGGATCGACGCGTAGGCGACGGTAGGACCTGCGGCGAGTCGACCGGCCAGCTCGGTTGTCGTGGCGGCCAGGTCGGCTGCAGGTACGACGCGGCTGGCCAGCCCGATGCGCCGGGCCTCCTCGGCGTCGACCGTCGAGGGGAAGTAGAGGAGCTCGAGCGCCTTCTCGCGGCCCACGAGGCGGGGGAGCGTCCAGCTCGACCCCGTGTCGCACGACAGCGCGACCCCGGCGAACGCGAAGTTGAACCCGGCGGTGTCGGCCAGGATGCGCAGGTCGCAGGCCAGCGCCAGGCTCGCGCCGGCGCCTGCCGCGACGCCGTTGACGGCAGCGATCACCGGCTTCTGCATCGTCGCGAGCGCGGTGACGATCGGGTTGTAGTGCTCGTCGACCGTCGAGAACAGCACGTCGCTCGACCGGCTCTGCAGGATCGTGATGTGCTCCTTGAGGTCTTGGCCCACGCAGAACGCGCGACCGGTGCCGGTGAGCACCACGCAGCGCACCGCGTCGTCGTTGGCGACCGCGTGTACGGCGTCACGAAGCGCCACCTTGGTCGCGATGTCGAGGCTGTTCATCGCGTCGGGCCGGTTGAGGGTGATGGTGGCGACGCCGTCAGTGACGTCGACGAGCACGGGGTCAGCGGTCATGTCCGCCAGTCTGCCGCACTCGGTCAGCCGGGGATCCCCACAGCCCGCGCCGTCGCTCAGTGGCCGGACAGCGTGCGAGCGACGAACCGCTCTGAGCCGGCATGCAGGCGGTTGGCGGCCTCGGTGAAGAACGCCGAGGCGGCTCGGCCCGGCCAGTCGGGGGGGAGCAGCTCGTCGGGCAGGTCCGGATCCTCGAACAGGAACTTGCGCCACTCGTGCACGAGGTGGAAGCGCGCCGCGAACGCCGCCTCGTCGGGGTCGTCGTGGCCCGCCAGGTGCCGTTCGATCTCGGCTGCCGCACTCGCGTGCCACGTGGAGTACGCCGTGGCGAGATGCCCGAGGTCCCACGCTGCTGCGGGTCCGTGGGCCGGGGAGAAGTCGCGGGCCTCGGCGGTAATCGCCCGGGCACCCGCTCGGTCGAGTGCGGCGTGGAGCTCGCGACGTACGAACGGACTGACCCAGACCAGGTCGGCCATCTCGGCATAGCCGAGGAACGAGAGCTCGCGCTGCACCCGGGTCCTGGCCGACCTGTTGATCGGGGTGCTGACGAAGACGAGCTGCCAGGTGTGGTCCCACGCGCGGGAGGAAGGGCGGTAGATGCGCTCGCGCGCTGCGTCGAGGCGCCGGATGGCCTGCCCCGTGGCGGCGTAGCCACGCGCACCCGAGACCGTCACCGGCTCCAGCCAGCCCTGGCTGACCATCCGGGAGATCGCCGTACGCACCGCGGGCGCGGCGATGCCGGTGGGCGCCAGCAGCCGCACCAGCCCTGCGACCGAAGAGCGATTGTCGCGCTGGGACAGCACGTCGCCGTAGACGTCGAAGAGCGCTGACCTGGCGTGCATGCGAGGAGTCTGCCAGCCCGTCGCGGATACCTGTGGTCCCGGTCACTTCCTGGATGAGGAATAATGACGGCGACACGTCGTCGGAGTGGAGCCCTTCCACTCCGACGTGCCATTCGGCAGTAGCACGACTGCAGCCTGGGCTGCGACGAAGGAAGAGGTGCGCAGATGGCGGCCATGAAGCCGAGGACGGGCGACGGACCGCTGGAGGTCACCAAAGAGGGGCGCGGCATCGTGATGCGCGTTCCGCTCGAAGGTGGTGGCCGCCTCGTGGTCGAGCTCAATGCCGAAGAGGCCGGGGCGCTCGCTGACGCACTCAGGGCCGTCGTCGGCTGATCGTGACATCGACCCCCACACTGCCGCCCCAGGTTTCGCCGCCTGAGTTCGCCATCAGCCCGCTGGCTCCGCACGAGATCGGCGGAGTCGAGGTCTGGGCGTTCCCGGTGCTGCCGGGTGACAACGACACCGTCCTGCTCGGGCCGGGTGCCGACGAGGCCGCGGAGACGCTCGGCATCGACCTGCTGGCGGCGCTCGACGGGGCCCGTGCCACCGGCAGGACCGGTGAGGTCACGTCGGTCCCCGTCGTCGCCGACGACGTACGCCTGGTGCTGCTCGTGGGTGTGGGTGCGCAGACGCGGGACGACTTCCGGCGGGCCGGTGCCACGCTCGCGCGTGCCACCAAGGACCGAGCCAGTGTGGCCACCACCATCGCCACGATCGCGCCCGAGGGCGGGCTCGAGGCGTTCGTGGTCGGGGCCATGCTGGGTTCCTTCGGGTTCCACTGGCGCTCGCAGGGCCCCAAGGAGGCACCGGTGGCGCGCATCGCGCTCGCCGGCCACGACGACGCCGCCGTCGGCCCGGGCCTCGAGCGCGCGATCGCCATCGGCGGCGCCGGCTGGCGCGCGCGGATGCTCGCGACCGTGCCCGCCAACCTCAAGAACCCGCCCTGGCTCGCCGAACAGGCTGTCGAGATCGCCCGGGTGGCGGGTCTCGAGGTCGAGGTCTGGGACGAGAAGCGGCTGGCCACCGACGGCTTCGGCGGCATCCTCGGCGTCGGTCAGGCGTCGGCCACCCCGCCGCGGCTGATCCGGCTCGACTACACGCCGGCCAAGGGCGGCCGCAAGGCCCGCCACGTCGTGCTGGTCGGCAAGGGCATCACGTTCGACACCGGTGGCCTCGACATCAAGCCCGCCGAGGGCATGGTCGCGATGAAGCGCGACATGACCGGTGGTGCCGTCGTGCTGGCCACGATGGCTGCACTGGCCGCTGTCGGTTGCCCGCTGCGCGTCACCGGGCTGATCGCCGCCGCAGAGAACGCCGTCTCCGGCAACGCCATGCGCCCCGGCGACGTCATCAGGCACTACGGCGGTCGCACCAGCGAGGTCACGAACACCGACGCCGAGGGCCGTCTGGTCATGGCCGACGCACTCGCGTACGCCGTCGACAAGCTCGACCCCGACGTACTCGTCGACATCGCCACCCTGACCGGTGCGATGAAGGTCGCGCTGGGCCAGGGCACCGGCGGCTTCTTCGCCAGCGACGAGGCACTCGCCGGGTCCATCGACGCGGCCGGCAATGACTCGGGTGAGCGCTTGTGGCGCTTCCCGCTGGCCGCCGACTACGAGGAACTGCTCAGTTCCAAGGTCGCCGACGCCGACAACGCGCCCGGCGGCCCGGGTGCCATTACTGCGGCACTCTTCCTCCAGCACTTCACCGGCGGACTGCCGTGGGCGCACCTCGACGTGGCCTCCGTGGGCGACGCCCCGGCCGAGAAGTACGAGTGGACCGCCGGGCCGACCGGGTTCGGCGCCCGCGTCCTGCTCACCTGGCTCGGTCAGGACGACCCGCTGGCCGGGATCAAGTGAAGGGTCTGACCGTCCGCTGGTCGCTCGCCGATGCGTCCGCGGGTGTCGAGGCCGAGCTCGCGTCGTACGTCGCGGAGACCTCGCACGCCAGATTCACCGGCATGACCGGGCTGCACCACAAGACCTGGCGCGTGCGGCCGGGGGATTGGTTCGAGGGCTGCTACGTCTTCGTGTCGGACCAGGCGCGCGCGACGTTCCAGGAGACCTTCACCGCCGGGGCCGCCGACGCGCCGGGTTCGAAGATCGTCGGCGCGGCACCCGTGCTCATCGAGGCGTGCGACATCGTCGCCGTCGCCGAGGGCTCGGACGGCTTCAGCGCCCAGGCGTCCTTCGGCGCCTGAGGCTCACGCCTCGTCGCCCGCCCACTCCTTCTTCGCCAGCAGGAGACCGTCGCCGACGGGCAGCAGCACCGGCACGAGCGACTCGTGCTCGGCGATCTCCTTGCCGAGGTCGCGGATGGTGACCGTCTCCTCGTCGCGCTGGGCCGGGTCGGCGACCCGGTCGTGCCACAGCGCGTTGTCGAAGGCCACCACGCCACCGGGACGCAGCAACCGCAGTGCCTCCTTGAGGTAGGCGGAGTACTCGCGCTTGTCGCCGTCGCAGAAGACCAGGTCGTAGTGACCGTCGGTCAGGCGCGGCAGCACGTCGAGGGCGGCGCCTGAGATGGTGCGGGCGCGCTGGGCCGGGATGCCGGCCTCGGCGAAGGTCTCCTTGGCGAGCCGCTGGTGCTCGGCCTCGATGTCGACCGTGGTCAGCACCCCGTCGGGCCGCATGCCGCGCAGCAACCACAGGCCGGAGACGCCGGTGCCGGTGCCGATCTCGACCACGGCACGCGCCTCGAGCACGGCAGCCAGGAAACGCAGCGCGGCCCCACCGCCGGCGCCGATCGGCGAGACGCCGACCTCGTCGGCCCGGGCGCGGGCAGCCGCCAGGACGTCGTCCTCGGCCACGAAGCTCTCGGCGTAGGACCAGCTCGCGGGCTTGATCGGCGTGGTGATGATGGCCTCCATGGTCGGGCGGGTCGCGCGGGCGTCAACAGCCCCACGACCCTATCGCGAACCGGAGCCGTCGGAACCTCCCGGGAACAGTGCGGGCGCCCGGCTCGTTGTGCCCCACAGAGAGGAATCTCCGGTGAATCCCTGCGACTTCACAGGTTCCTCTCAGGCCAGTTCCCTAGCGTCAGGTTGTCATCTTGTTCGGTTCATCGCCCCGGAAGCCCCGCGGCACCCAGGAGGCTCCCATGGCTGCCGACGTACCCCCTCCGGTTGACGGCTCCGGCCCCGCAGAGGTGCCGACCTGGGACGAGATCGTCGAGCGGCACTCCGACCGCGTGTTCCGGCTGGCCTACCGGCTGACCGGCAACCGCCACGACGCCGAAGACCTCACGCAGGAAGTGTTCGTGCGGGTCTTCCGCTCCCTCGACACCTACACACCCGGCACGTTCGAGGGCTGGCTGCACCGGATCACGACCAACCTCTTCCTCGACTCGGCCCGTCGCAAGCAGCGCATCCGCTTCGACGCCCTCTCCGACGAGCGGGCCAGCCGCCTCACCAGCGGAGAGGCGACGCCCGACATCGTCTACGCCGACACGACCTTCGACGACGACATCGAGCGCGCGCTCTCGACGCTGCCTCCCGACTTCCGCGCCGCCGTCGTGCTCTGTGACGTCGAGGGACTCACCTACGAAGAGATCGCGCACATCATGGACGCCAAGCTCGGCACCGTGCGCTCGCGCATCCACCGGGGACGCGCCATGCTGCGCAACGCCCTGGCCCACCGCGCCCCGGTCGACGGCCGCCAGCGGTACGCCGGCCCGGCCACCGGACCGATCCAGGTCATCGGGCGCACCTCATGATGGTTCCGGTCATGGGTCACCTGGGCACGCGAGTCAGCGCGCTCCTCGACGGGCGGATGCCCGCGGCCGAGGAGGACCGCTGGTGGCAGCACGTGCACCAGTGTCACCCGTGCCGCGACCTCGTCGAGCGCGAAGGCATGGTCAAGACGCGACTGGCCGGGCTCTCGCTCGGTGACGCCGCGGCTCCCGACCGGCTCAAGGACTCTCTGCTGATGGCGCGCCCGCTGGCCGCCCCGCGTCAGCCCGAGTACCTCGTTCCGGCCAGCCCGCGTCGTACCTCCGGGCACGGCTTCGGTGGCAGCAGCTTCGTCGGAGGTGTGGTCGGCGGCGTCATCGGCAGTGGTGCTGTCGGCGTGGCTGTTGTCGGCGTACTCGCGCTCGGTGCCGGCCCCGCCAACGCCCCCCAGATGGAGCGCCGGGCGCCCGTAACGAGCCTCACCCGGCCCACGTCCACGGCCACTCCGGGCATGGGCGCCACGGCCGACCACAAGCATCGATCCACCCGAACCGTGCGACCTGGGGCCATCCGCGAGAAGATGGGTCCGTGAACGACAACGACTCGGGCCATCCTGACGACGATCTCGACTCCGGGCGCGCGCACGATGTCGAGCCTCCTGCTGACACCGAGCCCACCCAGCCGCTGCACCACGGCCGGCTCGGCGAGCAGCCCTCGGGCTGGGTGACCCCTTCCCAGCCGTACGACGAGCCGGTTGCCGCTCACCCCACCGACCAGGACGACGTCGACACCGGCATGGTCGGCCCGGTGCCCGGCTTCGGCCCGGCGACCCCCGCCGGCCCGTCGCCGATCCCGCCCCAGCAGACGCCGTACTGGGGCCCGCCCGCCGGCCAGTACGCGGGCCCGCAGGGTGCCTACGCCACCACCCCGATGCAAGCGACCGACCGGGCCGAACGCGAGCCTCGTGGCCGCGTGCCCGGCTGGCTGTGGCCCGCCGTTGCAGGTCTCGCGCTCGTGATCGGTCTCGGCGGCGGTGCCCTCGGCGCCGTGGCGATCGACCGACTCGGCGACGACAACAACATCAGCGGTGGCCTCGACTCCGTCGACACCCGCACCGACACGCCGCTCGACCCGATCGACGGTTCGGTGGCCGCGGTCGCGCAGGAACTGCTGCCCAGCACCGTCCAGATCATCGCCGAGTTCGAGGGTAAGGAAGCCGGCGCGACCGGGTCCGGGTTCGTGCTCGACCGGCAGGGTCACGTCATCACCAACAACCACGTCGTCGCCAGCGCCGCATCGGACGACGGCCCGATCGAGGTCGTCGACTCCGACGGCAACTCCTATCCGGCCACCGTGGTGGGGCGCAGCGCGGTCTACGACCTGGCGGTGCTGCTCGTGAAGGACGCAGCCAACATGCAGCCCGCGGCCCTGGGTGCCTCCCGCGACCTCCACGTCGGCGACCCGGTGGTGGCGTTCGGCTCGCCGCTGGGGCTGAGCCAGACGGTCACGGCGGGCATCGTGTCGGCGCTCAACCGCCCGGTGACCACGGGGGAGTCGGGTGACGAGTCGTCTTACATCAATGCGGTGCAGACCGACGCAGCGATCAATCCCGGCAACTCCGGTGGTCCGCTGGTCAACCTCGGCGGACAGGTCGTCGGCGTCAACTCCGCCATCGCCACCACCGGTGGCGGGTTGTCGGGCGAGTCCGGCAACATCGGCGTCGGTTTCGCGATCCCGATCGAGCAGGTGCGGGTCACCGCCGACCAGATCCTCGAGACGGGCGAGGCGCGCTACCCGGTGATCGGCGCGCAGGTGCAGACCGGTGGCCAGACCACCGACGGCGCCCGCATCGACAAGGTCAACGACGGCACTCCGGCGCAGGACGCCGGGCTGCTCGAGGACGACCTGATCGTGGCTGTCGACGGCCAGCGGGTGACCGACGGCATCTCGCTCATCGTCTCGATCCGTACGCACCAGCCCGGGGAGACGCTGGAGTTCACGATCGTGCGCAACGGCGAGGAGCGCGACGTGAAGGTCACCCTCGACTCAGAAGTCGGCTGAGAAGGAGCTACTCCTCGACAGCGCGCCCCGCGTCGGCCTCGACGAACGGGTGCTGGTCGACGAAGTCGCGCGTCTGGGCATACATCTGCTCGATGAACGTCTCCAGCTGTGCCGACTCGACGCGCCACTGGCCCCGGCCACCGATCTTGATGGCCGAGAGCTCGCCGCGGCGGACGAGCGCGTAGACCTGTGCGCTCGAGGTGTTGAGCACATCGGCGACGTCGGCGAGCGTCAGGAAGCGGGGGGTGCCGGCCATGCCCCCATCGTGCCACTCCGGGGGCCGTGAATCGCTGTTCGTCCCACCTCCTGTGGACAACGGTCCTGCCGGAGCCTGTGGACAACCCTCTGCGCGGGTCGCCGTCGACGTTGCATGATGTGCGGGTGACTCTCGGGAAGAACGACGCACCGTCCGCTGTCCGGGCCCAGCCACCTGGCTGGCGCGACCCCCGCCTGTGGATCGGCGTTGCCATCGTGGCCGCCTCCGTGGTGGCCGGCGCCCGCATCATCGGCGGCTCCGACGACTCGATCGCGGTGTGGGGGGTCGCCGGCGACCTGGCTCCCGGAGTGGCGGTCGACGCGGGCGACCTCGAACAGGCCCGGGTGCGCTTCGCAGACCCCGCCGACGCCGAGCGCTATCTCCGCGTCGCCGACGAGCTGCCCGCCGACCTCGTCCTGACCCGAGGCGTGGGCGACGGCGAGCTGCTGCCCCGCGCCGCCCTCGGCACCGCTGACGACGCCGGCACGGTCGCTCTCTCGGTCTCGGTGCCCGGCTCCCAGGTGCCGACGTCGGTCGGCCCCGGCTCGCGCGTCGACGTCTGGATCGTCCCCGACTCCGGCGACGACAAGGCCACCGCGACGCTGGCCGTCGAGGACGTCGCCGTCATCGACAGCCCCGTCGGCTCCTCCGACTTCGGCTCTTCGTCGACCGACCGGCAGCTCGTGCTCGGCATCCCCGACGACACCGATCTCTCCGACCTGATCCTGGCCAGCGGCGCCGGCCGGGTGATGCTGGTCGGCCGGGGCTGACGATGATCTGTGTCCTGCTGCTCGCGTCGGGCGCGGCCTGGGAGTCTGCGGCGCTCGAGTCGCTCTCCGACGCCTACGATGTCGTCGTACTCAAGAGGTGCGTCGACGTCGACGACCTGCTCGCCTCGGCCGGCAACGGCCAGGCCCATGTCGTTGTCCTCTCGCTCGACGCGCCAGGCCTCGATGCCTCGGCCATCTCACACCTGCGACGCCATGCCGTGCGCCCGGTCGCGGTCGTCCCTGACCCCGAGCACGACGAGACCGTCGCGCGGGCGGCCCGACTCGACATCGCGACGCTGGTGCCGGTCTCGGGCCTCGGCTCGCTGGCCGAGTCGGTGTCGAGCGTGGAGGACCTGGCCGACACTCGCATCCGCGACGAGCTCGCCGCGGAGCCGCCGGTGCCTGCCGAGCCTGGCACCCACCGCGTCGTCGCGGTGTGGGGACCGGCCGGCGCTCCCGGCCGCACCACCATCGCCACCGCCATTGCGGCAGAGCTGTCGCGTCGGCATGCGGCGACGCTGCTCGTCGATGCCGACCCCTGGGCCGGCGCCGTGGCCCAGCACCTCGGCATCCTCGACGAGGTCTCGGGCGTGCTGTCGGCGGCTCGGCTGGCGGGCAGCGGTCAGCTCCGTGAGCGGTTCACGAGCGTACGACGCGCGGTCGACGAGCACCTCAGCGTGCTGACCGGCCTGCCGCGTGCCGACCGCTGGGTCGAGGTCCGCGCCGGAGCGGTCACCGACATCCTCGAGCTCGGCCGCGAGCAGTCGCACGTCGTGGTCGACACGGGGTTCAGCGTCGAGCAAGACCGCGGGTCCGACTTCGGCACCGCTCCGGCCCGCAACACGATGACCCTGGAGTCGATCGAGGCCGCCGACGAGATCCTGGTCGTCGGGTCCGCCGACCCGGTCGGGCTCTCGCGGCTGGCCCGCGGGCTGGTCGACCTGCGCGACCTCACCGGCGGGCTGTCGGTGCGCGTGGCGGTCAACCGGATGCGCCCGAGCCTGGGCTGGTCGGAGAAGGACATCGCCGGCATGGTCGAGGGCTTCGCTCGCATCTCGGGGCTGCACTTCCTGCCCGACGACCGGCCCGGCGTCGACCGGGCCCTGGTCGGCGGGCGCAGCCTGGCCGAGACGGCCGACAGCGCGCTGACCCGCGCGGTGAGTGGTCTGGTGGACGCGATGTTCCCGGCCACGATGGCGGCCGCGGCAGACCGTCGTACGGGGTTCAGGCGGCGAACAGCAGGTAGAGCCCGCCGACGGTGAAGCCGACCATGGTGAACAGCAGCGGCAGTTGACCGGTGAGCTGGTGCCGCGGCGGCAGCAGCTTGACGGCCCGGTCGTGGGCCGCGATGACGCCAAGCACGTGGCCGATCACGACCCCGACGACCTTGCTGTTGGCAAGGAACGTCGGGTGGAACGACAGCCAGAAGTTGACCGACCAGTTGCCGGTGCCCAACAGGTTGTCGCCCCGCGACAACGGGTCGCTCATCTGGATGAGCGTGATCTGGCCCTGCTCCACGAAGTAGGTCAGGTAGTGGGCGAAGAAGTAGCCCACGATGATCGGCACGATCGAGTGCGCGAAGAGGGCTGGCAGCTCGCTGCGCCGCGCGTCCTTGCTGACGCCGGTGGCCATGGTGCCGATCGCGAAGACCGCTCCGACGGCGAGACAGAACGCCAGCAGGGCAAGGTTGTTGAGCAACGACGTGCTGATCGAGCTGGACTGGACGAACCGCACCCACCGGCTGGAGTCCTTGAACGAGTCGAAGGCGGTCGACCCGAACAATACGGCCATCACCCCGACCAGGCCGGGTGCGGCCACGACGGTGTCGAGGTTGGCGAGCGGCATGCGTACGACGAGCAGTCCGGGGCCCCGGCCGCCCGGGGTGCGGCGACGGCCCCAGACCGACAGCTTCGAGACGAGCGTCGAGAACACCTCGAACGGGTCGCCGTACGCGTAGAAGCGATTGCCGAACAGGGCGCCGCCGATGAGCATCGCGGCGACGTAGGCGGCAAACCACAGCCGCACCGGGCCGAGCTCGGTGGAGTAGGGGTAGACCAGCTCGAGCCAGACGAACGCGAAGAGGCTGACCGCTGCGGGCCAGTAGCCGACGCGACGTGGGTAGTCGTACATACCCGACTCGGCGTCGCTGCCGGCCAGTCTGGCGAAGCCGGCGTTGATGGTGCGGACCGGGCTGATCGTCTTCCAGACCGGGCCAAGCAGCAGGGAAGCCGGGATCAGGCCGACCCAGAGCAGCACGTAGAACATGCCGAAGAACGGGTTGGTGAGTAGGTCCTTGCCGACCACGGCGACCAGCAGCGTGTAGACGAACAGCAGCATGCCGAAGGTGCGGGTGGCGAGGCCGAACCACGGTGCGTCGACGAGCGCCTGCAGGCGCGGAGCGGGGCGGCCGGAAGTGGCCGCGTCGAAGCGGGGCGTGCGCCAGGCAAGGGCGAGGACCGTGAACGAGATGGTGAGCGCCGCGACGGCGCCCGCGATCGCCAGCTCGGGCGAGATCGGCAGGTCCTTGGCCCCGCCGATGCCGTGCGCGAGAGTGCTGCGGTCCACCTCAGCGGACTTCGAGCTGGAGGATGGTCTTCTCCAGCGTGTGCGACTCGACCTCGACGACGCCCGGCGCGTCGATCGTCAGCTCGAGCTCGGTCTCGCCCTCGTCGTACTCGAACTCCTGCTCGGGGTTCGAGTGGACGTGGATCTCGCCGGGGGCGTCGGCGGTGACGTTGAGGGTCAGCGGCACGTCCTTCTTGATCTGGATGCGCTCGCCGTTGGGCTCGACCGTGTCGCCGGAGAAGGTGATGTCGACCGACGAGACGACGTCGCCGGACGGCTCGTCTGCGGGCTTTGAGTCGTCGGAACAGCCGGTCAGGGTGGCAGCCGCCAGGCACAGGCCCAGCAGTCCCATCGTGGTGCGCCACATCTTCGTACAACTCCTCGTGCTCCGGTGGTCCCACCAACCGTGGGCTCGCGCGCTTCACTGCGTGCGTCTGCCAGAATCCCACGAGGCGGCAAACGGAGCCGACACCGGTCACACCTGGCGGACAGGGGGCACGCATGAGCGAGCGGCTGCGTCCGCGCGACCTGGCCTTCCTGGCCACGGAGTCGCCCACGACGCCGATGCACAACGCCACCCTCGAGATATTCGACCCGGGCGAGAGCGCGTTCGACTACCAGCGGCTGGTCGAGCTCATCGGCGACCGGATCGCGTTCGTGCCGCGCTACCGGCAGCGGCTTCAGGCGGTGCCCGGCCGGCTGGCCAACCCGGTCTGGGTCGACGACCCGGACTTCGACCTCGCCTACCACGTACGCCGCTCGGCCCTGCCGCGTCCGGGCAGTCTCGACCAGCTGCGTGAGCTGACGGCGCGGATCATCTCGCGCCCGCTCGACCGGCACCGGCCGCTGTGGGAGGTCTACTTCGTCGAGGGGCTCGCCGGCGGACGGGTCGCGGTGCTCTCGAAGTCCCACCAGATCCTTGTCGACGGCGTGCGAACCGTCGACCTCGGACAGGTGCTGCTCGATGACTCTCCCGAGCCGAAGACGCTGGGCCACGACGAGTGGCGGGCCCGCTCGCGGCCCACCCCCGCTTCGCTGGTGACCGACGCGCTGGCCGAGTCGGTGCAGGACCCGTTCACCGTGCTCAACACCGTGCGCAGCAACATCGGCACCGCCCTGCGCACCGCGGAGCAGACGCTCAACCGCGTCGGGACCGTCGCCGGCGCCCTGTCCAACCGGAGGCCGGTGCCGGAGTCGCCGGTCAACGGCGTCCTGTCGCAGCAGCGCCGGTTCGTCACGGTCGAGACCGACCTCAAGGACTACCAGCGCATCCGGCGCGTGCACGGGGGCACCGTCAACGACGTCATCCTGGCCACCGTCACCGGCGCGCTGCGAGGCTGGCTGATGGCCCGCACCGAGTCGCTGGGCGGCATGAAGAAGCTCAAGGCGATGGTGCCGATGTCAGTGATCGACGACGAGCTCGAGGCCACCTCGCTCGGCACCCAGATCGCCGGCCACGAGGTGAACCTGCCGATCGGTGAGCCCAGCGCCGTCGTCCGCCTGCACCAGGTCAGCTACGGCTTCCACGGACACGGCAAGTCAGGCCGTGCCGTCGGCGCGCAGCGGCTGGCCGGCATCGCCGGCTTCGCGCCCACGACGTTCCACGCACTCGGCTCCCGGGTCGCCGCGCAGGAGCTGCGCCGGGGCTTCCACCTCTCGGTCACCAATGTGCCCGGCCCTCAGTTCCCTCTGTACGCCGCGGGCGCACGGATGCTCGAGAGCTACCCCGTCCACCCGCTCCTCCCGGGTCACGCGCTGGCGATCGGCGTGACGTCGTACGACGGGCGGGTGTTCTGGGGCATCACCGCCGACCGCGACCTGCTGCCCGACGCCGACGTGCTCGGGCAGTGCGTCCTCGAGGCGCTCGACGAGCTGGTCGACTCCGCGAGCCCCGCCCGGCAGCGCGCCCCGCGAGGTCGCAAGAAGGCATCGACGTCGAAGGGCAAGAAGTGAGCACCCGCAGCTACCTCGCCGCCACCCTCGACCTGCTCGGCGCCTGGCACACCGCGGGCGCCGTACCGGCCTCGGCCGAGCGGGTGGTTCCGGATGGCGACGACGAACAGTCCGAGTACGACGCTCTGATGACCGCCGCCGACCTCTCCGCCGCCCTGCTCGACGGCCCGGGTCGCCGTTGCGTGCTTGTGGCCCAGACGAGTGACCAGACGAGTGACCAGACGAGTGACGACGGCGACGGTGAGATCGCGTGGCGCGACGTGGTCGCCGTACACGTCGACACCGATGACGACGCAGACCCCGACGACGACCTGGCGTGGTTCGCCGCGCAGGAGATCCCGCACCTGCTGCGGTAGCCCCCGCCGAGTCGGCACAAGGGCCCGCCGGTCGCTACCCTCGCTGGCATGGACGCAGTGACTACCCCGCCGGCTCCCATCAACGAGCCGAACCTCACCTATGCACCGGGCAGCCCCGAACGGGACGCCCTGGTGGTGGAGCTCGAGAAGCTGGAGCGCAAGCAGCACACGCTGCGCGCCCACATCAACGGCCGCAAGCGCAACGGCGGCGGTGCCGAGATCAAGGTCGTGCAGCCGCACGACCACCAGCACGTGCTCGGCACGATGAAGAACTCCACGACCAAGGACGCCGAGGCCGCCGTGAAGGCCGCCAAGGATGCCGCGCTGCCGTGGCAGCGGATGCCGTTCGACGACAAGTGCGCGATCCTGCTCAAGGCCGCCGACCTGCTGGCCGGTCCGTGGCGCCAGCGCATCAACGCCGCGACCATGCTCGGGCAGTCGAAGACGGCCTACCAGGCCGAGATCGACGCCGCATGCGAGCTGATCGACTTCTGGCGCTTCAACGTGCACTACGCCAAGCAGATCCACCACGACCAGCCGATCGCCAACAGCCCCGGCATCTGGAACCGCACCGACCACCGCCCGCTCGAGGGCTTCGTCTACGCGATCACGCCGTTCAACTTCACCGCGATCGCCGGCAACCTGCCGACCGCTCCGGCACTGATGGGCAACACCGTCATCTGGAAGCCGTCGCCGACCCAGCAGCTCGCTGCCAGCCTCACGATGGAGCTCCTCGAGGAGGCCGGCATGCCGCCCGGCGTCATCAACATGCTCCCCGGCGACGGACTCGACGTCTCGAAGGTTGCCCTGACGCACCGCGACCTGGCGGGCGTGCACTTCACGGGATCGACGCCGACCTTCCACCACCTCTGGAAGACGATCGGCGCCAACATCGACCAGTACCGCACCTACCCGCGCATCGTCGGCGAGACCGGTGGCAAGGACTTCATCGTCGCCCACCCCAGCGCCGACCCCGACGTCGTACGCGTCGCGATGATCCGTGGCGCCTTCGAGTTCCAGGGCCAGAAGTGCTCGGCCGCTTCTCGTGCGTACGTCGCGAAGTCGGTGTGGGACAAGCTCGAGGACCAGTTCCTGGCCGACGTCGAGAACCTCACCATGGGTGACGTCACCGACCTGTCGAACTTCATGGGCGCCGTGATCGACGACCGCGCGTTCGCCAAGCACAAGAAGGCGCTCGCCCGGGTGGCCCGCAACAAGCACCTCTCCGTGGTGGCCGGCGGCCAGACCGACGACTCGGTGGGCTACTTCGTCCGGCCGACCGTGGTCGTCTCGACCGACCCGACCGACCAGGTGTTCTCCGACGAGTACTTCGGCCCGATCCTGGCCGTGCACGTCTACGACGACAGCAAGTTCGAGCAGGTCGTGGCGCAGATGGAGAGCTTCGCGCCGTACGCCCTGACCGGCGCGATCATCGCCCAGGACCGTGCGGCGATCGCCTGGGCCGGTCGTGAGCTGCGCTTCGCCGCCGGCAACTTCTACATCAACGACAAGCCGACCGGTGCCGTCGTCGGGCAGCAGCCCTTCGGCGGCGGTCGTGCGTCCGGCACCAATGACAAGGCCGGCGCCGCGATCAACCTGCTGCGCTGGACCAGCCCGCGGTCGATCAAGGAGACGTTCGTCCCGCCGAAGGACTACCGCTACCCGCACATGGGCTGAGCCGCCGTACTCATGCAAGAGACCCCGCCCGGGAAGTCCGGGCGGGGTCTTCCTGCGTGTGCGTCAGCGGGTGAGGAACGGGTAGTCCGTGTAGCCCTCGGCGCCGCCGCCGTAGAACGTGTCGGGGTTCGGCTCGTTCAGCTCGGCGCCGGTCGCCCAGCGCTCCGGCAGGTCCGGGTTGGCGATGAACAGGCGGCCGATGGCGACCGCGTCGGCCAGGTCCTTGTCGAGGATCTCCTGGGCGGACTCGCGGGTCGTCACGTCGCCAAAGCCGTCGTTGGCGATCAGCACGCCGCCGAAGGCCGCGCGCAGGTCCTGCACCAGGTCGAGCTTCGGGTCGGCCAGCACGCTGAGGTAGGCCGGCCCGAGGGGAGCGATGGCCTCGATGAGCGCCGTGTACGTCGCCTCGACGTCGGCCGGGTCCTCCTCGGTGGCGCCCTGGATGTTGTGGGCTGGGGAGATCCGGATGCCGACCTTGTCAGCGCCGATGGCCGCCACGACTGCCTGCGTGACCTCGATGCCGAAGCGGGCCCGGTTGGCCGGAGAGCCGCCGTACTCGTCGGTGCGCTCGTTGGAGCCCGGGGCGAGGAACTGGTGGATGAGGTAGCCGTTGGCGGCGTGGACCTCGACTCCGTCCAGGCCGGCCTCGATCGCGTTTCGGGCAGCCGTGACGTACTCCTGCACAGCAGCGGGGATCTCGTCGGTCTCGAGGGCGCGCGGCACCGGGAACGGCTTGGGGCCGCCGGCGGTGAACATCTGGTCTGGTGCCGCGATCGCGCTCGGGGCGATGATCTCCTGGCCGCCGGTGTTGTCGGGGTGAGAGATGCGGCCTGCGTGCATCAGTTGGGCGACGATGCGTCCGCCCTCGGCGTGTACGGCGTCGGCGACGCGACGCCAGCCGGCGATCTGCTCGGCGGAGTGGAAGCCGGGCGTGTCGAGGTAGCCCTGCCCACGCGCGCTGGGCTGGCTGCCCTCGGTGATGATCAGCCCGGCGGAGGCGCGCTGCGAGTAGTACTCGACGGCGAGGTCGCCCGGCACCCCGTCGGAGTCGGCTCGGTTGCGGGTCAGGGGCGCCATCACCAGGCGGTTGGGCAGCTCCCAGGACTTGACGGTCAGGGCCTCGAACAGATCAGGCATGCGTGTCTCCTCTGGTGGAATTGGTTGAACACTCCATCAACCAGGGGAGGTGTGCCGGTCATTCCGAACGCGCGCGAGAATGGAGGGCGATGAACATCACGCCGCTCCACCTGGGGGCCCTGCATCCCTTTGAGCAGGTGCTCACGCTGCTGCTCGCGTTCGGGCCGTTCCTGCTGCTCGGGATCGTGGTGTGGCTGCGCCGCCGCCAGGACGCCGCCCCCGCCGCGGATCAGGACAGGTAGTCGCGGCCGACCTTGTTCTCCGACTTGAGTGCCTTGAGCAGCATGTCCGCCACGACGCCCTCGATCTTGCCGCCGACCAGCGGGATGCCGACCCTGATCGTCAGGTCGACGGTCTCGGTGGTGACGCCGCCCGACTCCACGAGCGTGATGGTGCCGGCCATCTCGCCCGGCTTGCCCGGGATAGCGACGGTGAGGACGGCGTGCTCGGCGGCCGACCACTCCTCGTCCTGCACGATCGAGATCTCGTCGCCGACGAACTTGGCCGCGAACGACGGGAGACCCCTGGCCGCCTGCACCTGGTCGATCCGCACGTGCTTGCCCTCGCCGGAGGCCTCGATCGTCACGTCGTGGCGTAGCACGCCCTGGGCGTCGCACACCCGCTCACGAAACGCCGGGTCGGCGAGCATTGCGGCGACATCGGCCAGCGGCGCGTCGTACGTCAGATCATGGGTCAGTCGTTTGCTCATGGCCGACATCATGGCGCATACCGATTGACAGCCACCCGTGTTGTGTGGCTGTCGTCACGAGTCCTAGGGTCGGCTTGTGCCCACCACGATCGAGGATGACAAGGCCGAACTGATCGCCAGGGCGACGGACGTCGCCCACAAGAGCTCGGGCACCGGTGGCCCACCGCACGAGGTCGTGGGATCGCTGTTGCGGGCCTACTACCGCCACGTCGCTCCGGAGGACGTCTCCGAGCGCAGCGGGACCGACCTGTACGGCGCCCTGGCGAGCCACTACAAGCTCGCCGAGAGCCGGCCGCAGGGCCGCGCGGTCGTCCGGGTCAGCACGCCCGGCCTCTCCGACACCGGCTGGTCGGCCGGCGGTCGTTCGGTCGTCGAGATCGTCACCGATGACATGCCGTTCCTCGTCGACTCCGTGACGATGGAGCTCGGCCGCCTGCAGCGCAACGTGCACGCCGTGATCCACCCCCAGTTACAGGTGCTGCGCGACATCACCGGCACCCTCGAGAGCGTGCGCGCCGTCGAGGAGGGCGAGGTCGCCCCCGACGACCAGGCGCTGGCCGAGTCGTGGATGCACGTCGAGATCGACCGGATCGCCGGCGACGAGGGCGCCGCCGAGATCGAGCAGTCGCTGCGCAAGGTCCTCCAGGACGTCCGCGAGTCGGTCGAGGACTGGGAGAGGATGCAGGCCCAGATCAAGGCGATCGGCGACGAGCTCGTCGAGTCCCCGCCGCCGCTGTCGGCCGAGGAGCTGCGCCAGGGACGCGACCTGCTGAAGTGGCTGTCTGCCGACCACTTCACCTTCCTCGGCTACCGCGAGTACAAGCTCGAGGACGACGGCGACGACGTGCTGCTGCGCGCCGTACCCGGCACCGGCCTCGGGATCCTGCGCGCCGACCAGGACATGTCGACGTCGTTCGGCAAGCTCCCCACGCTGGTCAAGGCGAAGGCACGCGAGAAGACGCTGCTCGTGCTCGCCAAGGCCAACTCGCGGGCGACCGTGCACCGGCCGGCCTACCTCGACTACGTCGGCATCAAGAAGTTCGACGCCAACGGTGAGGTCGTGGGGGAGCGCCGCTTCCTCGGGCTGTTCTCCAGCGGCGCCTACACCGAGTCGCTGACGCATATCCCGCTGCTCCGTGAGAAGGCCGCCGAGGTGCAGCGCATTGCGGGCTTCGACCAGCGCAGCCACGCCGGCAAGGCCCTGATGGACACCCTCGAGAACTACCCGCGCGACGAGCTCTTCCACACTCCCGTCGAGGAGCTCGCGCCGATCGCCGAGAACGTCATGTACGCCGGCGAGCGGCGTCAGCTGCGGGCGTTCGTCCGTCGCGACACCTACGGCCGCTACGTCTCGGTGCTCGTCTACCTACCCCGCGACCGCTACAACACCGGCGTCCGCGAGCGCTTCGCGCAGATCCTCAAGGACCGTCTCGGCGGCGACTCCGTGGAGTTCACCGCACGTGTCAACGAGTCGTCGACGGCGCGCGTGCACTTCGTCGTACACCCGCCCAAGGGTGGCCACATCGGCGACATCGACACCTCCGACATCGAGCGCCGGCTGGCCGCCGCCTCGCGCTCGTGGCGCGACGACTTCATCGCCGCCGTCATCGGAGAGTACGGCGACGAGCGGGGCTCGCGGCTCGGCCGCTCCTACCTGGAGTCGTTCCCCGAGGCCTACAAGGAGGACTTCAGCCCGGCCACCGCCTCCACGGACCTCGGCCGGCTGGAAGCCATCACGGGCGGCGTGGGGCTCGACCTCGCGCTCTACGCCCATGTCGACGCGGGCCGCGGCGAGGCCCGGCTCAAGGTCTTCCGCATCGGACCGCCGCTGTCGCTGTCGCAGGTGCTGCCGATGCTGTCGTCGATGGGTGTCGAGGTGGTCGACGAGCGGCCCTACGAGCTCAGTGCCCTGCCCCGCCAGACCTACATCTACGAGTTCGGGCTTCGCTACGGCCGTGAGCTGCCCGAGCCCGCCCGCAGGCTGTTCGTCGACGCGCTGCGTGCCGTCTGGGACGGCTACAACGAGATCGACGGCTTCAACTCACTGGTGCTCGGGGCCGGGCTGACGTGGCGCCAGGCCACGGTGCTGCGCGCCTATGCGAAGTACATGAGGCAGGGCAACTCGCCTTTCGCCCTCGACTACATCGAGGGCGCGCTGCGCGGCAACGTCGACATCACCCGGCTGCTCGTCCAGCTCTTCGAGTCCCGCTTCGACCCCGGCAAGGACCACCTGCCGGCCGACGCGGAGGCCCGGGTCGCCCTCGTCGAAGCGGTGCAGGACAAGCTGGCCAGGGCTCTCGACGACGTCGTCAGCCTCGACCACGACCGCATCCTGCGCTCCTACCTGACCCACATCAACGCGACGCTGCGCACCAACTACTTCCAGCCCGCCACCGGTGGCGGCGTGCACGACTACATGTCGTTCAAGATGGAGCCGTCGGCCATCCCCGACCTGCCCGCGCCGCGGCCGAAGTACGAGATCTTCGTCTACAGCCCGCGGGTCGAGGGCGTGCACCTGCGCTTCGGCGCGGTGGCGCGTGGTGGCCTGCGCTGGTCCGACCGACGCGACGACTTCCGCACCGAGGTGCTCGGCCTGGTGAAGGCGCAGATGGTGAAGAACACCGTGATCGTGCCGGTCGGCGCGAAGGGCGGATTCTTCGCCAAGCAGCTGCCCGACTCCTCCGACCGCGACGCGTGGCTCGCCGAGGGCG
This sequence comes from Nocardioides sp. InS609-2, assembly GCF_023208195.1. Taxonomy (NCBI): domain Bacteria; kingdom Bacillati; phylum Actinomycetota; class Actinomycetes; order Propionibacteriales; family Nocardioidaceae; genus Nocardioides; species Nocardioides sp. InS609-2. The sequence goes on from NZ_CP060034.1 coordinate 3,827,836, forward strand.
TGGCCTGCTACAAGACGTTCATCTGCGGGCTGCTCGACGTCACCGACAACCTCGTCGACGGCGTGACGGTGCCGGCGCCCGGCGTCGTACGCCATGACGGTGACGACTCCTACCTCGTCGTCGCCGCCGACAAGGGCACCGCGACGTTCTCCGACATCGCCAACGGCGTGGCCAACGACTACGGCTTCTGGCTGGGGGACGCGTTCGCCTCCGGTGGCTCGGTCGGTTACGACCACAAGGTCATGGGCATCACCGCGCGCGGCGCGTGGGTCTCGGTGCAGCGGCACTTCCGCGAGCGCGGCATCGACTGCCAGACCGAGGACTTCACCGCCGTCGGCATCGGCGACATGTCGGGCGACGTGTTCGGCAACGGCATGCTCTGCTCCGAGCACACCCGGCTCGTGGCCGCCTTCGACCACCGCGACATCTTCCTCGACCCAGAGCCTGACGCCGCCTCGTCGTACGCCGAGCGCAAGCGTCTCTTCGACCTGCCCCGCTCGAGCTGGCAGGACTACGACAAGAGCCTGATCTCCTCGGGCGGCGGCATCTTCAGCCGCAACCTGAAGTCGATCCCGCTCAACGACACCGTGCGCACCGCCCTCGGCATCTCCGGCGACGTGCCGAGCATGACGCCCGCCGAGCTGATGAAGGCGATCCTGCTGGCGCCGGTCGACCTGCTCTGGAACGGCGGCATCGGCACCTACGTCAAGGCGTCCGACGAGACGCATGCCGACGCCGGAGACAAGGCCAACGACGCGATCCGCGTCGACGGTGGGCAGCTGCGCGCCCAGTGCGTCGGCGAGGGTGGCAACCTGGGCTTCACCCAGCTCGGCCGCATCGAGTACGCCCGGTCGTCCCGGCGCGGTGAGGGTGGCCGGATGAACACCGACTTCATCGACAACTCCGCCGGCGTCGACACCTCCGACCACGAGGTGAACATCAAGATCCTGCTCGACAAGGTCGTGGCCGACGGCGACCTGACCGGCAAGCAGCGCAACACGTTGCTCGCCGAGATGACCGACGAGGTCGCCGAGCTGGTGCTGCGCGACAACTACGAGCAGAACCTCGCGCTGGCCAACGCCGCCGCCAACGCGCCCGGGCTGCTGCACGTGCACGAGGACTGGATGAAGGCGCTCGAGCGCCGCGGCGTGCTCAACCGTGAGCTCGAGGGCCTGCCGACCACCCGGCAGGTACGCCGCCTCCTCGAGCGCGGTGACGCGCTGTCCGTGCCGGAGCTGTCGGTGCTGCTCGCCTGGACCAAGATCGTGCTGGCCGAGGACCTGCTGGCCTCCGACCTGCCCGACGACCCGTTCCTACGCGCCGACCTCTTCGCCTACTTCCCGTCGAAGATGCGGCAGGGCTACCGCACCCAGATGCTCGACCACCCGCTGCGCCGCCAGATCATCGTGACCCAGGTCGTCAACGACCTGGTCAACGGCGCCGGCATGACGTTCTGGCCGCGGCTGGCCGGCGAGACCGGCGCCAGCGCGGCCGACCTGACCCGGGCCAACTTCGTGGCCCGCGAGATCTTCGGGTCGCTACAGCTGCGTGACGACCTGAAGTCCTACGACAACGTGCTGCCCGCGACGTTGCAGACACGGATGCGCATCGAGATGCGCACCCTGGTCGAGCGCGCCTCGCGGTGGCTGGTCAACAACCGGCGTCCTCCGCTCGACAGTGAGTCGACCGTCACGGCCTTCGAGGTGAAGGTGCAGAAGGTGATGGCCGAGCTGCCCGACCTGATGAGCGGACGCGAACTCGGTGCGTTCGTCGAGCGTCGCGACTCGCTGGTGGCCGAAGGGGTGCCCGAGGAGCTCGCCACCCGGGTGGCCGTGCTGCCGCCGTCGTACGCACTGCTCAACGTCGTCGAGACCGCAGAGCGCGAGGGTGTCGACCCGGCCGAGGTGGCGCGCGTGCACTTCGCGCTCGGCGAGCGACTCGGCCTGCCGGCGCTCGTGGGCCGCATCATCAACCTCCCGCGTGATGACCGCTGGGCCACGATGGCGCGGGCCGCACTGCGCGACGACCTGTATGCCGTGCATGCACAGCTGACCGCGCAGGTGCTCGAGGCGACGACCGACGCGGAGTCCGCGCCGGCACGGGTTGCCTCGTGGGAGGACGCCGATCCCGACCAGGTGGGGCGGTCCGCCGCGACGCTCGAGGAGATCTGCTCCGACGACAATCCCGACCTCGCGCGCATGTCCGTGGGCCTGCGTGTCGTCCGCGCCCTGCTTGCCACCGGGTGACGCCAAAGCGCTAGCCTCGAACGCATGGGAGCCATCGAGGTCATTGACCTCGCCAAGGCCTACGGGGAGCTAAGAGCGGTTGACGGGGTGAGTTTCGAGGTCGCCGAAGGAGAGTTCTTCGGTATCCTCGGACCCAACGGTGCGGGCAAGACCACCACCCTGGAGATGATCGAGGGCCTCCGGAAGCCGGACGCGGGGACCGTCACCGTGCTGGGGGAGAAGCCCTGGCCACGCAACCCGCGACTGCTGCCGAGGATGGGGGTGCAGCTCCAGGCGTCGTCGTTCTTCGAACGGCTCACGGCCCGCGAGCAGATCCACACCTTCGCCGCGTTGTACGGCGTCCCGCCGGGACGCGGCGACGAGTGGCTCGAACGCGTGGGACTCGAGGACAAGGTCGACTCCCGGGTCGAGGACCTGTCTGGTGGCCAGATGCAGCGGCTGTCGATCGCCTGCGCGCTGGTGCCCGATCCCGACGTGGTGTTCCTCGACGAGCCGACGGCGGCGCTCGACCCGCAGGCCCGGCGCAACCTCTGGGACCTGCTCGCCGGACTCAACGACTCCGGCCGCACCGTCGTCCTCACCACGCACTACATGGACGAGGCCGAGGTGCTGTGTGACCGGGTCGCGATCATGGACCACGGCAAGGTGCTCAAGCTCGACACCCCGCGCCAGCTGATCCGGTCGCTCGACGCGCCGACCCGGATCACCGTGGCCGCCGGCCAGCTCGAGCAGAGGGAGGCCGAGTCGATGCCCGGCATCGAGAAGGCTCACACCGACACCGACGGGCTGGTGCTCACGACACGCGAGCCGGCCGTCGTACTCACGAGGCTGGCGGATGGCGGTCACCTCGACGGGATCGCCGTGGCCTCCGGCACGCTCGAGGACGTCTTCCTCGACGTCACCGGACGGGAGTACCGCGCTTGAGCACCCCACGAAACCGCTTGCTGCACTCGCGTTTCCGCGGGGACCCCGCATGAACGCGTTCCTGGCCTTGTCGAAGGCGATCATCAAGGGCTTCCTGCGCGACCGCACGTCGGTGTTCTTCGCCGTCATCTTCCCGCTGATGTTCCTGGTGCTCTTCGGTGGCATCTTCAGCGACCAGAGCCAGTCACAGGTCGAGCTCATCGAGGTCGGCAAGGTCAGCCTGATCGACGACCTGCCGAAGGAGGCCAAGAAGGCCTTCGAGGACACCTTCGAGATCGAGAAGTCCAACGACCTCACGGCCGCCATCAAGAAGGTGCGCAAGGGCCATGCCGACGTGGCCGTGCAGATGGACGGCGGCACCCTCGTCGCGCACTACACGCAGACCGACCAGGTGAAGGCCGGCATCACGCAGGGCACGCTGCGGTCGTTCGTCGACGCCAGCAACATCGCGATGTCCGGTCAGCCACCGACCTACGGCTTCGAGACGCAGGCGGTCGAGGACGACTCGCTGCGCACCATCCAGTTCGTCACGCCTGGCCTGCTCGGCTGGGCGATCGCGATGAGTGCGTCGTTCGGGGCGGCCGCGACCCTCAACGGCTGGCGCAACTCCAAGCTGCTGCGCCGGTTGCAGCTCTCGCCGGTTTCCACGACGACCGTGGTGGCGGCGAGGGTGGTGGTCACCATCGCCATCGCGCTGACGCAGATGGCAATCTTCCTCGGCCTCGGGGCGGTGGCGTTCGGGCTCAAGCTGACCGGGGCCTGGCCGGCGGCGATCCCACTGCTGATCGTCGGCACGTTGTGCTTCATGGCGATCGGCCTGCTTGCCGGAGCCGTGGCGAAGTCGACCGAGGGCGCGGTCAACATGGCCAACTTCATCGTGCTGCCGATGTCGTTCCTGAGCGGGTCGTTCTTTCCCCTGGAGGGATCGCCGCAATGGCTGCAGATCGTGTCGAAGTGCCTGCCGCTCCGGTGGCTCAACGACGGCATGCTCGACGTGATGGTGCGTGGCGAGGGGCCTGCGGCGATCGGCCTGCCCCTCGCCGTACTCGCCGGCTTCGCTGTCGTCGTCACCCTGCTGGCCGCCCGGCTCTTCCGGTGGGAGACCACCTAGGAATGGGGCTGCTCTTCGCCACCAGCCGCGCGCGGGTACGACGCGTACGGCGGCGCCTCGCGGGCGACACGCGCAGCCCGCTCGCCGGCCGCCGGGTCCTGGTCACCGGAGCCTCGTCGGGCATCGGCGAGGCCACAGCCCGGGCGGCGGCTGCCCGAGGTGCGTCGGTGCTGCTCGTCGCGCGGCGCGAGCCCGAGCTGCAACGGCTGGCTGACGACATCCGGGCCGGCGGCGGACGAGCCTGGGTGCATGCCTGTGATCTGACCGACGCCGACTCCGTCGATGCGCTGGTGAGCGCGGTGCTGACCGAGCACGGCGGTGTCGACTACCTCGTCAACAACGCCGGCCGGTCGATCCGCCGGTCGCTGGCGCTCAGCCACGACCGGCTGCACGACTTCGAGCGCACGATGGCGGTCAACTATTTCGGCCCGGTGCGGCTGACGATGGGACTGTTGCCGGCGATGCGGGCCCAGCGGTTCGGGCAGGTGGTCAACATCGTCACGTGGGGCGTCCAGCTCAAGGCGCCCAAGTTCGCGGCGTACATCGCCTCCAAGACGGCGCTCGACAGCTGGTCGCGCATCGCGGGGCGCGAGACCTACGGCGACAACGTCACCTTCACCAACATGCGGTTCGGGCTGGTGCGCACCCCGATGGTGACGCCGACCGAGGCGTACGCCGGCCACGGCGCCTCGCCGGAGCAGGCGGCCGGGCGTGTGTTGCGGGCGCTGGAGGACCGGCCGGTGACTGTCGACGGCGTCGTGGGCAAGTTCGGCGAGCTGCTCAACCTGGTCGCACCACGTGCCACCGACGCGCTGTTCCACCGTGTCGACCGCCGCTCGCCCGACTCGGCGGCCGCTCGCGGCGAATGACGCAGCGGCGGCCGTGACCCTGGTGGGCCACGACCGCCGGCTCTGGATGGATCAGTGGATCTCGATCGGCTCCTCCGGCGCGACCGCGGGCAAGGCCCGTGAGGCGACGCACGCCACCAGCATCAGCACCGCGACCAGGCCGAGCGTCACCTGGAAGGCCGGCGCGAAGATCTCGTCGGGCAGTCGCGACGTCGAGCGCTCGGCGATCTCGAAGAAGACCGAGCCGAGCACTGCGACACCGATCGCGTTGGCGAGCTGGCCGGTGGTGTTGAAGAGACCAGACGCAGACCCGGCGTGCTCGACGGGGACGTCGGCCACGGTGAACATGCCGATCGGTGCGACCATCAGGCCGAACCCGGCGCCCGCGACGACGAAGCCGGGGATGAACATCCAGAACGTCGTGTCGGGCGTGGCGAACTGCACCGTGACCACGAGTACGACGGCGCCCGCGGCCAGGACGAGCGCACCGATCTGGAGCACCTTGCGACCGATCTTCGGCGCCAGCACCACCACGCCGAAGCCGGCCATGGCGGCCGTGGTCACCGCGAACGGGATGCCGGTCAGGCCAGCCTTCAGCACCGACCAGCCGAGCCCTGCCTGCAGGTAGATCGTCTGGGCCAGGAAGTAGGCGCCCATCGAGACGAACAGCAGCATCAGCACCGACGAGCCACCCGCGAACGAACGCTCCTTGTAGAGGCTCAGCGCGACCAGCGGCTCGCGACCGGAAGCCTCGGCGCGGCGCTGGCTGACGACGAACCGGGTGAGCAGCAGGCCACCGACGACGACCAGCGCGAACACCCAGGCCGGCCAGCCCTGCTCGCGGCCCATGGTCAGCGGGTAGAGCACGGCGAGCAGTCCGCCGGCCAGCGTGAGGACGCCCAGCGGGTCGAGGTTGGGCCGGGCCGACGAGCGCGACTCGGGGATGAACCGCAGCGCGGCGTACAACGCGAGGAAGCCGACCGGGACGTTGACCAGGAAGATCGCGCGCCAGCCGCTGCCGGCGATGTCTGCCTCGGTGAGCACCGCGCCCAGCACCGGCCCGGCGACCGTCGCGATGCCGGCCAGGCCGGTGAAGGCACCCATCGCCTTCGCGCGCTCCTCGGGTGCGTACATCACCTGGATGTTGGACATCACCTGCGGGATCATCGCGGCCGCGCCGAGGCCCTGCAGCGCGCGGAAGGCGACCAGCGTCTCGGGGTTGGGCGCCAGGCCGCAGGCAGCCGACATCGCGATGAAGGCGACCAGGCCGCCCACGAAGAGCCGCTTGCGGCCGAACGCGTCGCCGAGCCGCGAGCCGGTGATCAGCGCCACCGCGAAGGCGAGCGGGTAGGCCGCCACCATCCACTGCAGCTGCGAGCCCGTGGCCCCGAGGTCGGCCTCGATGCTTGGCAGCGAGACGTTCACGATCGTGGTGTCGATCAGCTCCATCGTGGAGGCGAGCAGGAGACTGATCAGCGCAGCGGTGCGGGCGCGTCCGGCGATCGGCGCGTCCCCTTCGCCGGGGTATGCGCCGAGCTGCGGGGTGTCTACGACGGTGCTCATGTGTGCTCCTCGAGTGGTTGCTTCCTGTGGTTCCCACGCTAGGGATCCATCCGGTCAGTTTCTGACCGGTATTCGTGGCAATCTGGATCCATGGCCAACACCAGCTCCCGCACCCTGCGCCTGTTGTCGCTGCTGCAGACCCACCGTTTCTGGGCCGGCACCGAGCTCGCCGGGCGCCTCGAGGTCTCCGAGCGCACCCTTCGGCGCGACATCGAGCGGCTGCGCGACCTCGGCTACCCCGTGCACTCCAACCGGGGCGTCGAGGGCGGCTACCAGCTCGGCCCCGGTGGCTCCATGCCGCCGCTGGTCGTCGACGAGGACGAGGCGATCGCCATGGTCGTCGCCCTCGGCGGTACGGCGAGTGGCCTGAGTGGCTCGTTGTCCGAGGCGTCGCTCTCGGCACTGGCGAAGGTGGTGCAGGTGCTGCCGACCCGCCTCCGGCGTCGGGCCGAGGCGCTGCGTGCCGCGACCGTCGACTCACCGTTCTCGCAGGCACCCGAGGTCGAGGCCAGCGTGCTTTCAGCGGTCGCTCAGGCAGTTCGGGACCAGGAGCGTCTCCGGTTCGGCTACACCGCCAAGGGCGGCAGTGCACCCGGCGAGGACCTGCGCCGGCACGTGGAGCCGCACCGGCTCGTGACGGTCGGCCGCAAGTGGTACCTGCTCGGCTACGACCTCGATCGTCAGGACTGGCGGTCTTTCCGGATGGACCGGCTTCGCGACCCCGAGGGCACCCGAGCCATCTTCCGGCCCCGAGACATCCCCGGGGGCGACGCCGCGGCGTACGTCAGGAAGGGGCTCTCGCGGGGCGAGACCTTGCGCCTGGTCGTGACCGTCGAGGCGCCGGAGTCGCACGTCAGCGCGCGGATCGGCCCGTGGGCCACGATCGTGGCGTCCGACGAGACGTCCTGCCGGCTGGAGATCGAGGCCAACGACGTCCGGTGGGCGGCCTTCGGGGTGGTCATGCTCGAGGCTCCGGTGACGATCGACTCCGCGCCGCCGGAGATGATCGAGACGCTCATCGCGTGGTCAGCCAGGCTCGCCTCGGCAGCCGCGTCGGCCCCCGCCTGACGTCCGAGCTGCTGGCCGGGCATCTGGACACGTCCAAGGCGCCCTCGGTCTCGTGATCCGATCGTCCTCGAGTGGTCGCTGGACTCGCTGACGATCGGTCCATCAGTCTGCGCGCGCCCGGGCCTTGGCTGGGCACTGTCCCGTGCCCAGCCCCTCGGCATGTCCTCCCCGGTCGGTTGGTACTCCACGAGCAGCACGCGGCCGTCCAGGGCCTGGTGTCCACCAGCTCGAGGTCGCGGCGGACGCCAGGTCGGCGAAGGCTGGCTCGCGCCCGGCCGGCCCGGCGATGAGGGGGAAGGTCATCAGCCGCAACCGGTCGACAAGGCCAGCGCTGACGAGCTACCTGGCCGAGGAGAGGCTGCCCATCGTGCGCAACGGCACGTCGCCGTCGGCCTTCATCCCATTGCTCGAGCTCCGGGCCGAAGTAGCCGAACTAACCCGGCAATCCGTCCGAACCGGCCCAGCCGTCGACCGAGAGGAAGATGTCGACCGTCAGGTTGCTTCCCATGACCCGCTGCCTTCGCGTTCCGGCGTCAGCCAGCCAGGTGGCGGGCAACCACCGGCGCGACGACCTTGGCCTTGATCATGTGTGTCTGTCCGGGCAGCACCTCGAGCCGGCCGTCGGGCACTGCGGCGGCGACGGCGGCCTGCGAGTTGAGCATGTATTCGGCTGACCTGCCGCCCGCGATAACCAGCGTCGGGGTGGTGCTGGCGGCGTACAGGCCGTCGGGCAGCGGCGTGCCCTGCTGGTGCCGCAGCACGATGGCGTAGTCGTGCGGCAGCGTGTGCGCGACGCCGGTCAGCTTCTTCCAGACCGGGAGCACGCTCATCACGGCCAGCATCGGCCGCGGTACGCCGACGAGCCGCATGAACAGCTTCACGGCCTCGCCACGCCGGTCGGCGTCGACGAGGGCCCGCGTGCGCTCGCCCAGGTCGGCGTCGCACGGCGCGTGCGTGTCGTCGACGATGAACGGCGCCTCGTAGGCGACCAGCCGCTCGATCGGCAGACCAGCTGCCGCGGCAGCCAGCGCGAGGGCAGCACCGGAGGACGCGCTGAAGACGTGCGCGGAGCCGCCGGCGGCGTCGATGACGGCGGCAAGGTCCTCGATCTCCCGCTCCGGTATGTACGTCGACGCGCCGGGGTCGCTCTCGCCGCGACCGCGTCGGTCGTAGGTGTGCACCGTGAACTGTCCGGACAGCTCCGTGGTCAGGCCGCGGGCCGGGCCCATCGAGCGCTGGCAGAGCGCCCCGTCGACGAGCACGAGCGCCGGGCCGGTGCCGGTGACGTCGTAGGCGATGCGGGTGCCGTCGGCGGAGACGGCGTACCGGGTCTCGTTGGTGCTCACGGTCGCGTCCTTCGTGGTGGTGGACATGTCTGCTCCTGGGTCGATGGTGAGTGAGGTTCGTGAGTTCGTCGAACGGCACACCCGGTCTTCGACATCAGGATCAGGAATTCTCCTCGGCGCGCCGGGTCAGCAGCTCGCGCTCGCGGGCATTGCCGGTCAGGACGGCCGCCTCGCTGAAGGCTGCCGAGGCATCTGCCCGACGACCGGCGCGCTCGAGCAGGTCGCCGCGGACGCTCGGCAGCAGGTGGGAGCCGGCCAGCACCGTGGACCCGCCACTGGCGGTCAGGGCATCGAGCACGGCCAGCCCGGCGTCGGGGCCGAAAGCGCGTCCGTGGGCGACGGCCCGGTTGACCTCGATGACGGGGCCGGGCGCGGCGGCGGCGAGGGCGTCGTACCAGCCGGCGATCTGGCGCCAGTCGGTGTCCGCGGCGGAGCGTGCGCGTGCGTGGCAGGCGGCGATGTGGGCCTGCACGGTGAAGGCGCCGACCGGGCGGCCGCCGCCCTGGCTGACCGTGGTGGAGCGTTCGAGCGCGGCCAGGCCGCGTCGGATGAGCAGGTGGTCCCAGCGGGCGCGGTCCTGGTCGTCGAGGAGCACGGGGGTGCCGTCACTGGCGGTGCGGGCGTGAGTGCGCGAGCCCTGGAGCTCGAGCAGCGCCTGCAGCCCGTGCGTGTCGGGCTCCGTCGGCTCGAGCACGGCCAGCATCCGGGCCAGCCGGATGCCCTCGTGGCACAGGTCGGGCCGCAGCCACTCTTCGCCGGCGGTCGCGGTGTAGCCCTCGTTGAAGATCAGGTAGACCACCGCCATCACGTCGTCGAGGCGCTGGGTGCGCTCGGCACCGGTCGGCAGGTCGAACGACACCCCTGAGGTGGCCAGCGTCTTCTTGGCGCGCGAGATGCGCTGGCCGACGGCGGTCTCCTGGGCCAGGAAGGCGCGCGCGACCTCGGCCGTGCTGAGCCCGCCGACGAGTCGCAGGGTCAGCGCCGCCCGGCTGTCGGCGGAGAGGACGGGGTGGCAGGTCAGGAAGACCAGCCGGAGCACGTCGTCCTCGATGTGGTCGATGGCTGCGTCGAGATCGGGCATCGTCGCCTCCTCGAGTTCATGGCCCAGCTGGGCGGTCTTGTCACGCAGGGTCGCGTTGCGGCGGAACTGGTCGACCCCGCGGCGCTTGGCGACCGACATCAGCCAGCCGCCGGGGTTGGCCGGGACGCCGTCGGCAGGCCACTGCTCGAGGGCCGCCACCAGGGCGTCCTGCGCGAGGTCCTCGGCCAGCGACACGTCGCGGGTCATCCGCACGAGCGCCGCGACGAGACGGGTCGACTCGCGCCGCCACACGGCGGTGACGGCGCGAGTCGCCTGCCCGTCGGGGGAGCCGGAGGGAGCGTCAGTCACGCGGGGGCGGACCGTCGCTCGGGCTCGCGATGCGGCGGACGTGGACAGATCCCTCCCACTCCGGCCAGTGCTGCTGGTGCACGGTCGCCATCAGGCGGCCCTGCTCGCGCGCCTCGTCGTCGTCGCGGACCTCGATCACGGCGTAGCCGCCGACGACCTCCTTGGCCTCGGCGAACGGGCCGTCGGTGGTCGTGACCTGGCCGCCGCGCACGACGAACTCGGTGCTGGCGCCGGTCGACCAGAGACCCCCGACGTCGACGAGTACGCCGCTGGCGAAGCCCTCGGTCATCAGCTCGTTCATGGCGGAGACGAGGGCGGGCGTCGGGGCTCCGACGTCCTCACGCATGTTGACGAAGACCATGTAGCGCATCGCGGCTACCTCCCTGTGGTGGTGGGTGTTGTCGGGGGTACGTCGAACGGTGCGGCCGAACTTCGACATCGACCAGGGACGAAGTTCAGCTGGCTTTCTTGCGCGCCGGTGCCTTCTTGGCCGTCTTCTTGCCCGCCGTCTTCTTCGCGGCCGTCTTCTTTGCCGGTGCCTTCTTGGCGAGCGTCTTCTTCGCGGGCTTCTCGTCCTCGTCGTCACTCTCGCCGCGCGCGGTCTTGGCCGCGGCGACCGACTTCTGCAGGGCCGCGAGCAGGTCGACGACCTCGCCCGACGACTTGGTGGACGTCGCGGTCTTCTTGACCTCGCCGCCCTCGATCTTGGCGGTCACCAGCGCCTCGACGGCGCCGGCGTAGTCGTCCTCGAACTCGGACGAGTCGAAGTCGCCGGCCAGGGTGTCGACGAGCATGTGCGCCATCTTGACCTCGGCGTCCTTGACCTCGCCGACGTCGACCGAGAAGTCGGGCTTGCGGACCTCGTCGGGCCACATCATCGTCTGCAGCACGATCACGTCGTCGCGCACGCGCAGCACGGCGATCGAGGTGCGCTGACGCAGCGCGACGGTGACGACGGCCATCCGGTCGGCGTCGATGAGCGCCTGGCGCAGCAGGGCGTAGGGCTTGGCTCCGGTGGTCTCGGGCTCGAGGTAGTAGCTCTTCTCGAACAGCATCGGGTCTATCTGCTTGGACGGCACGAACTTCTCGACCGCGATCTCGCGCGACGACGCCGACGGCAGCTCGGCGAGGTCGTCGTCGCTGAGGATGACCATCTCGCCGTCCTCAGTCTCGTAGCCCTTGGCAATGTCGGCGTAGGCGACCTCCTCGCCGTCGATCGCGCAGACGCGCTGGTACTTGATGCGGCCGCCGTCCTTGGCATGGACCTGCCGGAACGAAACGTCATGGGACTCGGTGGCGGCGTACAGCTTCACCGGCACCGACACCAGGCCGAAGGAAACACTGCCCTTCCAGATCGCGCGCATGCTCATACCTCCCAGTCGATCGTGTCGGGCCAGTATCGCCGCAACACCGCGACCACCGCATCCATCAGTAGCGCTCGACCACGTCGGACCGGGCCGGTTGTTCGTAGGGCTCGGGCCAGAAGTCGTCGACCGCGGCGACCAGCCCGTCGTCGTCGAAGGTGAAGAAACTGATGCCGGTCATCGTCTCGGTGCCGACCGTGAAGTCGAGCCAGCTCGCGCCACCGCGCTCGTCGGCCACGACCCGGCGCACCGACAGGTGCCAGTCGCCGGGGTAGTCCACGTTGAACTTCACGTAGTCGTCACGCCCGATCACCCGTTCGCGGGTCTGCGACATGTCGTAGACGGCGTCGGGGGAGAGGACGGCCGCGAAGCCCACCCAGTCACGCTCCTCGGCGCACTGCCAGTAGCGCCGGATGGTCTGCTCGTGCTCGCTCATGCCGGGAGCCTTGCAGACACCGCCGACATCCGCGTGGGGGTTCGCGACCCGTTGGGCATGATGACCTCATGCCGCCCATGCGACCCATGCTCGCCACCAAGGGCGACCACGTGCCCGCCGGCGACGCCTGGCAGCACGAGGTCAAGTGGGACGGCGTCCGCATCCTGCTCGACACCACGGGTGCCGGCTCGCGGATGTACAGCCGCAACGGCAACGACGTCACACCCGCCTGGCCGGAGCTCAGCACGTCACCCCTCGGCGATCGTGACCTGCTGCTCGACGGTGAGGTGATCGCCCTCAACGACCGCGGCCTGCCCGACTTCCGGGTGCTCCAGCACCGCATGCACCTGCGCAACGCGAAGGAGGTCGCCCGCCTCGTCACGACCGTCCCGGCCACCTTCATGGCCTTCGACCTGCTGCGCCTCGACGGCCGCGACCTGAGCCGCCTACCCCTCGAGCAGCGCCGCGACCTGCTCGCCGGGCTCGACCTGGCCGAGACGAGCTGGCAGGTCCCCGCGTCGTACGACGACGGCGCGATGCTGCTCGACGTGACCCGCCAGCAGGGATTGGAAGGAGTGGTCAGCAAGCGTCGTGACTCGCGCTACGAGTTTGACACTCGCAGCCCGCACTGGCGCAAGCTGGCGCACCGCCACCGCGGCTCGTTCGTGGTCGGCGGCTGGCGCCCCCAGGTTGGCACCACCGACCGGCTGGCGGCGCTGCTGGTGGGGGAGCCGACGGCCGGCGGGCTGATGTACCGCGGCCGGGTCGGCAGCGGCATCGCCGGCCTGACCTCGCGCAAGCTCGCCGGGCTGCTGGCCCCGCTGACCCGCTCCGAAAGCCCCTTCGACGACGAGGTGCCGCGCGTCGACGCGACCGGCACGACCTGGGTCGAGCCGGTCGTCGTGGTCGACATCGACACGCACGGGCTGGGCTACGAGCGGCTCCGGCAGCCGTCGTTCCAGGGCGTGCGCACCGACCTCGGCCCCGACGACCTCGGAGGCACCCGGTGAACGACGTCCACGTCGAGGTCGGCGGCCGCACCCTCAAGATCAGCAACCTCGACAAGGTGCTCTACCCACGCACCGGCACCACCAAGGGCGAGGTGCTCAACTACTACGCCCAGGTCTCCGGCGTGCTCCTGCCGCACGTGCGCGACCGCTGCGTGACCCGGATCCGCTGGCCACACGGGGTGGCCGACAAGAGCTTCTTCGAGAAGAACGTCCCGGCCGGCACGCCCAGCTGGGTGCGCACGGCCAGGGTGCCCACCACCGGCTCGCGGGCGAAGAACAGCACGTCCGACACCCTCGTCTTTCCCATCATCGAGGACCTCGCGACGCTGACGTGGCTGGTCAACCTGGCCGCGCTCGAGCTGCACGTGCACCAGTGGACCGTCACCAGGACCGGCGCCCCCCGTAAGCCCGATCGGCTCGTCATCGACCTGGACCCCGGCGAGCCGGCCAGCCTCCACGAGTGCGCCCAGGTCGCGCTGCTGGTGCGCGGCAAGCTGGCCGAACGAGACCTCGACGCCCGCCCGGTCACCAGCGGCAGCAAGGGCCTCCACCTGTACGCCGCGGTGCCCCGCAGCCGCGACAGCGACGGCACGACGGCGCTGGCCAAGGAGGTCGCCGAGGAGCTGCAGGCCGAGCACCCGAAGCTGGTCACGGCCACCATGACCAAGGCGCGGCGGGGCGGGAAGGTGTTCCTCGACTGGTCGCAGAACGCCGGCAGCAAGACCACCGTGTCGCCGTACTCCCTGCGCGGGCGCGAGACGCCCACCGTCGCGACACCGCTGACCTGGACCGAGGTCGAGGAGGGCGCCGACGACCCGCTGGGGCTGGAGCAGTTCCGCTTCGAACAGGTCCTGGAGCGGGTGGCCGCCCACGGCGACCTGTTCACCTGACCGTCCAGCGCAGGGGCGCAAGTGCGTCAACAGCCAGGTGGGACGATACGTTCCCGCTTATGCTTCAAGCCATGGGCCATCAGGTCGTCCTCGTCGAGGACGAGGAAGACATCGCGTTTCCGCTGGTCCGCACCCTCCAGCGCGAGGGCCACGACGTCACGTGGCTCGACTCTGGCGCCCGCGTCCTCCAGCTTGTCAAGGAGCGCGACGTCGACCTGGTCATCCTCGACCTCGGACTGCCTGACATGGACGGCCTGGACGTCTGCCGCCAGCTGCGTGAGCAGGGCTTCGACGGCGGCATCATGATCGTCACCGCCCGCGCCGGTGAGCTCGACCGCGTTGTCGGGCTCGACTACGGTGCCGACGACTACCTCTCCAAGCCGTTCGGCCTGGCCGAGCTCCAGGCCCGCGTGCGCGCCCTGCTGCGCCGGAGCCTGCCTCGCGAGACGCCGCGCGCCGCCCAGTCGACGCTCCGGGTCACCGGGTTGCGCATCGACGAGGGCGCCCGCCGGGTGCGCCTGGACGACCGCGAGATCGCGCTGACGACCAAGGAGTTCGACGTACTCGCCCTCCTGGCCAGCGAGCGCGACCAGGTGGTCTCGCGCGAGCAGCTGATGAGCGATGTCTGGGACCAGAACTGGTTCGGCTCGACCAAGACGCTCGACGTCACCATCGGACGGCTGCGGCAGAAGCTCGAGGATGCCGGGGCGACCGATCGGGTCGTCGCGGTCCGGGGCGTCGGGTTCCGCCTCGAGAGCAGCTCGCACGATGCGTGAGCGGCTGACCATTGCGTTCGTCGCTCTGACTGTCGTCGTACTCCTCGTGGCCGGGCTGGTCCGCGCCTTCACCCTCCGAGACCTGATCGAGGAGCGCGAGTCCGCCTCCCTCGAACGTACGGCGCAGCTCATCGCCGTGAGTGTCGGCAGCGCCGAGCGTGACGGCGACCCGGTGACCACGGCGTTCCTCGAGCCGATGGCCGCCGAACGGACCTCGGTCACCGTCGAGCGCGCGGGTCTCCCGCCGGTGACGGCGATGGGCGCGGGCTACGACGTGGCGCAGGAGGCCGCCGACACGGTCGGCCGCGAGACCATGGGGCAGACGATGGTGACGGTCCGGCAGTCGGGCACGGTCATCCAGGACATCCTCGGGCGCAACGTGGGGGCGCTGGCCGCCCTGCTGCTGATGCTCCTGCTCTTCGCCGGAGCGGTCGGGTTCATGCTCGCGGGCTACCTCTCGCGTCCGTTCGTCGCACTCGCCGAGAGTGCCGAGGCGCTCGGTCGCGGGCGCTTCGACCTCGAGCTGCCGAAGTCGTCGATCCCCGAGGCCGCCGCCATCGCCACCTCGCTGCTAGCCAGCTCGGTCCGCCTCGAGGACTCCATCAAGCGTGACCGCGCCTTCTTCCACCACGCCTCGCACGTGCTGCGCACGCCGCTGACCGGTATGAGGCTGGAGCTGGAGGAGCTGTCGATGCGCACCGAGTTGAGCGACGACGTACGCCGCACGGCCTCGCGCTGCGTGGGGGAGGTGCAGCGCCTCGACGGCGTGGTCGACGACCTGCTCGAGTTCGCCCGCGGCCGCAGCCTCGTCGCCGGTGCCGAGATCAGCCTGGCTGCCCTCGGCTCCCGCATCGCCCAGCACTGGCGCGACCGGCTGCCCGAGAACATCGAGGTCCGGGCCTACGTCGACGGCGGTGGCGACGCGCGACTCACCCCGGGCCCGGTGGAGCAGCTGCTCGACCACGTCCTGGCCGACGTCACGGCGACGGCAGCGGGCCCGGTCAGCCTGCGTTTCGCCGGCCAGCCCGAGCACGTGCGGATCCGGATCGAGGGTGGACGCCCCCGCAGCGGCACCAAGCCGCAGGAACGCGCCGGCGCCGACTCGGCCAAGGCCATGGTCGAGGCGCTGGGCGGGCGGCTGTCGGGTGAGGTGCTCAGCGAGGCCGGGGTCGAGATCCTGCTCCCGAGGCGCTGATTCTGTTACCCAACGGTGGACGAGTCGTGGTTCCCGTGTTGCCCGCCGCAGCCTAGATTTGAGAGGTCAGCAGCAGCATCTGCACGTAAGCCACGGAGCACGCCTGTGAGCATCGAGATCAGCATCAACCGGCGTCGCCGCGTCAGCCGCACCCGGCGCATCGCGGTCAACGTGCTGTGCCTCGTCGTGATGCTCGTGGCTCTCGGTTTCATCCTGCCGGCGGCGTTCGGATTCTCGCGCTACGTCATCACCGGCAGCTCGATGGCCGGCACCTACGACCGCGGCTCGGTCGTGTTCGAACAGACCGTCCCGGTCTCCGAGCTCGAGGTGGGCGACACCATCTCCTACGTCCCGCCGGCCGAGTCGGGCGTCACCACCCTGGTCACCCACCGGATCGTCAGCATCAACGGTGACGAGTTCCGCACCCAGGGCGACGCCAACGCCACGCCCGACCCGTGGACCTTCAAGCTCAACACGGCCACGCAACCGCGGGTCGTCGCCTCCATCCCGTACGTCGGCTACGCGTTCATCGCGCTGACCGACCGGGCCACGCGCATCGTCGTCATCGGGGTGCCGGCCGCCATCATCGCCCTGATGAGCATCAGCGAGATGTTCGGCACCGACCGTCGCCGCCGTCGCCGCCCTCGCCAGCCGAAGAGCGTCGTCAGCGCGCCGGTCGCCAGCGCGGGCCCGCACAGTGATGCCGAGATCCCGGCCGCTCGCACGGCGCCCAATTCGCCCGCGCCGTACCACCTCCGCCGCGGGGCCTGACCCACAGCCTGACCCACACAGCCACCGACCCCGTCTCCTGGCCCTGGGGTTGTGGGGCGGACCGGGCGACGGGGCCGGATTGCATCGTCACGCTTGGGGTCGTGACGAGGCCGGCTGACTCACTCACAACGGTAGGCAGTACCACCGAGACCGGGCATGCCTCATATGAGGGACATCCGGGGGCCTACGAGCTGTGCGGTGCGTTCCAGCTCGCGTGGTGCGCGAGCCCGACGGCGGCCAGCTGGGAGGTGACCTCGAGCTTGGAGAGGATCGACTTCACCTGTGTCCGGACCGTCGCCTCCGACACTGTGCTGTGCGCGGCGATGTCGCGCACCTGGTTGCCCTCCATGAGCATGCCGAGCACCTCCGACTCGCGGTGCGTGAGGCGGCCCAGGCGCTCATGGAGCTCCTGCACCTCCTTGCGTTCGTCCCTCCAGAAGCGCACCAACTCGTCGCGCTCCTCCGCCGTGGTGACGGTGCGGCCCTCGGAGATGCGGCGGATGGTGGCGAGGATGTCGTTGAGCGGCCCGGTCTTGGGCAGCACCTTGCGGGCGCCGTACCTCATGCACAGGCCCCAGCGGGCCCGGTCGGTGCTGCCGGTGACGACCACGACGGCGCCGCCAGCACGCGTGACCGGCTCGATGAGCGCCGAGCCGTCGGCGTTGCCGAGGTCGAGGTCGAGCAGCAGGACGGACGGCTTGTAGCGCAGCACGGTCGGGAGCAGCGCGGTCGCGTTGTGCAGGTCCTTCGGCAGCGGGATGCGACGCACCTCGTGCCCTTCGAGCTCGAGCGCGATCTGCAACGACTCGGCGAAGAGCGCGTGGTCGTCGATCAGGCAGACGCGTGTCCCCTGTGTGCGCATGATCGACCCTCCCCGGACGTCAAGAATGTGGTTCCCACCTACGGGAATGCTACGGGTCAGCACCCGTGCGCGTCAGCGAACCGCCCAGCGGTGGACCCCGGCATTCGTACGACGCGGCAAGGCGTGATGTGCACACTGGCGCTCGTGCCTGACCCGGCCAGGCCGCGCCGTCGTCCCATGTCGCGGTGCTGGCGCACAGCCGGCTCGTGGGGGAGGCCCTAGCGGCGGCCCTCGGGGCGCGTGGCCTGGTCATCGAACACGTGGAGTCCCCGGCCACCCGGGCCCCCCATCTGTCCCTGCGCCGGCAGGCTGCCGGCAGCGGCGCCACGGCTGGTCTGGTGGTCGCCGACCTCGACGATCTCGGCCGGTGGCGCGACGTACTCACCATCGTGGACGAGGCCCTGTTGCCCTGACTGGTGGCCACCGGTTCCGCGGACCAGGTGCGCTGGGATGCCCTGCTCGAAGTGGGCTGCCGGGGTGTCGTGCCGAGAATCGACGGCCTCGGCTCCCGCACGCGGGCGGGCCGTGAAGACCTGGCGGGCCCTGTCCGCCGGCCAGCGCGACTTCATCGGCGATGACTTCGTGGCCTCGGCGCTGGCGCGGATGAGAGTGTCGTACTGGTAGTCGTCACCACCGTGCCCCTCGTGGCCGAGTTATCGATACTCGCCGTCGTCCGCTCGCTTTGCCTGAATGCAGAGCACCAGCCAGCCGACTGCGTCGGAGCCCGTTTAGGTCCCGGTGAACCGGTGGAAGGTCCCGTCCGGTCCGGAGCAGCGGCAGCGCAGGCGCGGGGAGGCAATTCCGTCCATGGGTCGCTCTCGTGCCGTAGGCAGGTCGTCAAAAGTCGCGACTCAGCCGTCGCCCAACCCCATCGCTCGCAGTACTTGGTCGCAGACCGCGCGCATGCGCTCGATGCTCATGCTGGTGGAGGCGAGGAGAACCTGCAGGGCAAGCCCGTCGATCATGGCGATCAGAGCGTTTGCCGCAAGGATCGGGTCGTCCGGAGGGAACAGCCCGGCATCCTGGCCGTCGCGGATGATGCCAGCGACGATACGCCGCCACTCTCCGTACACGCGCTCGTTGAGCTCCTGCAGTTCTGTGTCGTGCAGGGCTTCGACCCAGAGCTCGGCCCAGACGTGCCAAGCCAGCACGGTGACATCGTCAGCAGGCAGGTAGGAGTCGATGAACGCTCGAAGTCTTTCCCTGGCATCAGATGCGGCGGTGAGGATGGGGCGTCGCCGGCTCAACGAGCGTTCGAAGTTCCATTCGAACGCAGCGTGCATCAACGCTGTCTTGGTCGCGAAGTAGTAGTGCACGGTTCCCGTGCTCGTCCCCGCCCGTCGAGCCACGTCGGCAATGCGCAGCGACTTGAAACCAAGTTCCGAGACCACCTCGCATGCAGCGGACAAGATTTGCTCTCGTCTTTCGACCTCAACGCTGATTCTGGCCATCTTCGTATCCCCCAACTCGATCGACGCGCGGCGTTCGATTCTAGACCGGCTGACGGGTCAGTCAGTCCTGCTGGCCCCGATGGCAGATCGAGGAGCCTTTTGGCGGACATCCCTTGACAAGAGTAAGGGGATGGCGGCACGCTCCGACACGTCAATAACTGACGAACCAGTCAACAATGCGGAGGGTCTGTGCGAAACGTCAAGACACTTCTTTTGGCCGTAGCAGCCACGGTCAGCCTGAGCACGCTCGCTGCATGCGGCGGCGACGGGAGCGGCGAGGGTGCGGGCAACGCGAGCGCCGGCAGCTTCGGTGAGTGCGAGACCTACGGTGAGAAGGGGTCGATCTCCCTCGATCCGATCACCGAGGGTGTCCTGACCGTTCAGACCAACCTGCCGTCGCCGGGGTGGTGGAAGGGGGAGACCCCGGAGACCACCACGGGCGGGTACGAGTTCTGCCTGGCGGTGAACATCGCCCACCGGGCCGGACTCGACAGTGTCAGGGTGGAAAATGTGTCGTTCGACGCTTTGGTGGCCGGTCAGACGCAGGGCTACGACATGGCGATGGCACAGATCTCCGTGACGCCGGAGCGTGAAGAGGTGGTCGCCTTCTCCGCCCCTTACTTCGACTCGAATCTCGGTGTGCTGGCCCCATCCGACACCGAGATCACCGAGGACACGCTCCGCGATGCGGAGATCGGGGTCCAGGTCGGCACGACCGCGGTCACGTGGGCACAGAGCACCCTGCAGCCAAGCGAGGAGCCCCAGCTGTTCCAGGACACGACCTCGATGGTGACGGGGGTGAGCTCCGGGATTGCTGACGCCGTCGTCCAGGACACCGCCATCATGCTGGGATTTGCCAAGAACTCGGGAGGCTCGCTCGAGGTGGTCGGTCAGTTCGAGACCGGTGAGCACTATGCGGCGATCTACCCCCAGGACTCGTCGAACGGCGACGCCGTCAGTGGGGCGATCGAGGCCATGCGTGAGGACGGCACGCTGGACAAGCTGTCCGCGACGTGGCTCGGTCCCGAACTGGGCGGAGACCCGGCTGCTGTGCCGGTATGGACGTTGAAGTGAGCGGTGCCGTGACCAGTGCCCCACCCAGTGCCGCGGACGTGTCGGCGCCGCCGACACCTCCGCAGCCGGTGGTGCCGATCGCAGCGGTGGCTTTGGTGCTCACGGTCGCGTGCGGCCTTGCCAGCGCGGCCAGCCTGCGGTCACTGCACCGGATGCTGAGCGACCCCTCGCTGGTTGTCACGCTCGTGCTCGGGCTGCTCGCCGTCGCTGCACTGTTACCCGTAGTGCCCGCACTGCGGGCCTTCGGCAGCGCACGCAGCCGCACCCACCATGTGTCCCGAGGGGAGCTCGCCGCAGCGAGGCACGCCGCGGCCACGGGCCGGGAGCACGCGCACACCGGGATGGGCTATGCCCTGGCGGTGTCGATCCTCGCGGGCCTGGTGTGGTTCGCCACCGCGAGCGATGGCGCCATTACCAGCACCTTCCTGCGCTGGGAGTTCTTGAAGTCCAGCTTCTGGAATGTGACCGACGCGTTCTGGGTGAATGTCCGGGTCGCTGCGGGTGCGCAGGTGCTGGTGCTCGTCGTCGGCCTACTGATCGCGGTCATGCGACTACTGCCGGGTCGCGCCGGACGGCCTCTTCGTTGGATCGCGATCGCCTACGTCGACACTTTCCGTGCGATACCCAGCATCATCGTGCTCTACCTCGTCGGCTTCGGCCTGAAACTTGCGCAAGTGCCGGTGGTCAAGGATCTCTCGCCGGTTTGGCTCGCGGTCATCGCGCTGACGCTGACCTACTCCGGATACGTGGCCGAGGTCTACCGCGCCGGCATCGAGTCCATCCATCCCAGTCAATGGGCCGCTTCCCGGTCGCTCGGTCTGTCGTACGGCATGACCCTGCGGACGGTGATCATTCCGCAAGCGATACGCCGCATCGTGCCCCCGCTGCTGAATGACTTCATCGGCCTGCAGAAGGACACAGCCCTCATCGGGGTCATGGGTGTGACCGACGCCTTCACGCAGGCTCGGCTCTCGGCGTCCAACGCCTTCAACCTGTCACCCGTGATCGTGGTCGCGTTGCTTTTCGTCCTCATCACCATTCCACAGGCCCGCTTCGTCGACCACTTGATGGCGAGGGAGCACAAGCGCACCGGGAGTTCGTCGTGACGTTCCTCGAGATCAATGACGTTCAGAAGTTCTACGGTGACCACGAGGTGCTCAAGGGAGTCAGCCTCGAGGTCTCGAAGCACGAGGTCGTCTGCCTCATCGGCGCCTCGGGCTCCGGCAAGTCGACGCTGCTGCGATGCATCAACGCCTTGGAGCCGATTAGCCGAGGCGAGATTCGCGTGGACGGTGACGTCGTCAGCGGACAGGGCGTGGACGTCAACCGATTGCGCCGCAACGTCGGCATGGTCTTCCAGTCGTACAACCTCTTCCCCCACATGAGCGTGTTGGCGAACGTCACCCTTGCCCCCCTCAAGGTCGCGGGCCGACCCAGGGCTGAGGCGGAGAGTCAGGCACTTTCCCTATTGGACCGCGTGGGGATGAAGGACAAGGCCAACGTCTACCCCGACGCGCTCTCCGGCGGCCAGCAACAACGTGTGGCGATCGTGCGCGCGCTGGCGACGAACCCCCAGGTTCTGCTGCTGGACGAAATCACGGCTGCCCTCGACCCCGAACTCGTCGGCGACGTGCTCGCCATTGTTCGTGAGCTCGCTCAGGACGGCCTCACCATGCTCCTGGCCACGCACGAGATGAGTTTCGCGCGCGAGGTCGCCTCGCAGGTCTGCTTCCTGCATCAGGGCCGCATCCTCGAGAGCGGCAGCGCGCAGCAGATCTTCGAGGATCCACAGGAGGAACGCACCCGTCAGTTCCTCGCCCGAGTGCTCACCGCAGGGAGGCTGTGATGGTCGCCCTGACGTCTGTCGCGCTCGTCCGTCGTCCCACCGACGATCTCGGCTATGGCATCGTCACGCACATCGACCGCGTGCCCGTGGACGTCGAGCTAGCCGCTCAGCAGCATGCTGCCTATCGGGCCGCTCTCGCGTCCGCCGGGTGGACGGTGCGCGAAGTGGATCCGGCCCCGGGGTTCCCCGACGCCACCTTCGTCGAGGACTCGGTGGTGGTGGTGGACGGCGTCGCTGTCCTGACGCGCAACGGTGCGAAGAGTCGGCGCGGGGAGTTGGCAGGGACCGAGAAGTCTGTTCGCGAGCTCGGGCTTGACGTCGTTCGCATCGCCGGCCCCGGAACGCTGGACGGAGGCGACGTGCTGCAGGTCGGGACGACCATGTACGTGGGCCGAGGCGGGCGCACCAACGCGGACGGGATCCGTCAGCTCCGCGAGCATGTTGCCCCGTTGGGCCGCACCGTCGTGCCGGTTCGGCTGCAGGCGGTGCTGCACCTGAAGTCCGCCGTGACGGCGCTGCCCGACGGCACGTTCTTGGCGCTAGACAACCTGTTCGAGTCCGGTGCGATTCCGCCGTACCGTCCGGTGGTCGAAGAGGGCGGCTGTCATGTCGTGCCACTCGGCGGGGACCAGGTGCTGATCAGCGCCAGCGCCCCCCGCACCGTCGAGTGGCTCACGGACCTGGGCTTTACGGCGCGCGTCGTGGATATCAGCGAGTTCGAGAAGCTCGAGGGTTGTGTGACGTGCCTGAGTGTTTTGATCCCACGACGAGCCGGCGAGGCCTGAACCCAGCCGCTGCACTGAATGCCTGTTGCCCCACAGAAGTTTTGGCCATCGGTCGCGATGGGTGAGACTGTCCATTGATTTAACTGACGCGTCAGTTTAGTGTTGATGCGCTGGCTTCCGATAAGGAGAGAACATGACTCACATCGTTCGCGATGGCATCGAGCTATCCGAGGAGCAGGTCGAGTTCGTCGCGCTGGCCCGCGACTTCGCAGAGCGCGAGATCCGGCCACGAGCGCGTGAGGTGGACGAGGCGGACACGCAGTCACCTCTTGACCTGTGGGCGCGGGCCGCCTCGATCGGTCTCTCCGCCTACATGTTGCCCACGGAGTACGGCGGTGGCGGCGTGACCGACCTGGTCACGCAGTGCCTGGTCCAGCAGGAGCTCTGCTACGGCGACATCGGCATCGGCAACTTCCTCACCTCGAGCGCGTTCTTCGCTGGGCCTGTGGAGGCCCTTGGAGACGAGGAGCAGAAGAAGCGGTGGCTGACCCCCTTGACCGGCAACAATCCTCCCGTCACTTCGGTCGCGGTGACCGAGCCGGGCGTGGGGTCGGACTCGGCCTCGTTGAAGACTCGGGCGGTGCGCGAGGGTGACGACTACGTCCTGAACGGCCAGAAGACCTGGATCTCCAACGCTCCCTACGCGCAGTGGATCATCGTGTTCGCCACCGTCGACGCAAGCCTGCGCTCCAAGGGCATCACCGCGTTCCTCGTGGAGCGCGACATGCCCGGCGTGAGCGTCGGACAACCCATGCAGAAGATGGGACAGCGCGGCATCGTCAACGCCGAGGTCTTCCTCGACAACGTGAGAGTCCCCGTGGAGAACCGCCTCGGCGAGGAGGGCAAGGGCTTCTACGGCCTGATGCGCACCTTCGACGCCTCCCGCATCCTGATCGGCGCCGGCGCCACCGGTCTCTCGCGTGCTGCGCTCGACGCGACGATCAAGTACGCCAGCGAGCGCGAGCAGTTCGGCAAGCCGATCATCGAGCACCAGGCGGTAGCCTTCCGGATCGCCGACATGGCCGCCAAGACCGACGTCTCTCACCTCGTCACCATGCGCGCAGCGCGGTTGTTCGACCAGGGCGAGTTCGTCGCCGTCGAGTCGGCAATCGCCAAGCTGACCGCGTCCGAGAACACCACCTGGGTGACCAACGCTGCCCTCCAGACCCACGGCGGGTGGGGATACTCGCGAGAGTTCCTCGTCGAGAAGTGGCTGCGCGACGCGAAGCTCGAGGAGATCGAGGAAGGCACCAGCGACATCCAGCGCCTGATCATCTCGCGTGCGGTGCAGCGCCGATGAGCGACCTTTCCGTATTCTCCGACCCTCGCTCGGTCGCCGTGGTCGGTGCCTCCGCCAACCCGGCCAAGTGGGGATACTGGCTCGCGCGCGGGGCACTGCGGGGCTCGAGCACCCGCACTGTGCACCTGGTCAACGCCAAGTCGGCCGTGATCGAGGGAGTCGAGTCTGTCCCCTCCCTCGCCGACCTTCCCGACGCTCCCGAACTGGTGGTGCTGTGCGCTCCTGCAGCGACCGTCCCCGGCCTCGTGCAACAGGCATTGTCCATGGGTACGCGCGGCTTCCTCGGCATCACCACCGGCATCGACCAGGCTCACGACGAGCCGGGACTGGAACGGCGCATCGCATCGCAGGTCCGTGCGTCAGGTGCGCGCATGATCGGCCCCAACTGCTTGGGCCTCTACGACGCTACCCACGACTTGGAGCTGGCATGGGGCACCTTCTCACCCGGCAGCCTGGGCATCATCTCGCAGTCCGGTCAGCTGGGGCTCGAAATGGCGGGCCTGGCAGCGCACGCGGGGCTCGGCGTGTCGCGCTTCGTGTCTGTTGGCAACCAGGTCGACGTGACGGCCGCCGAACTCCTGTCCGACCTCGTGCACCACGACGCCACGAAGGCGGTCGTGCTCTACCTCGAGAACTTCGGGGACGGCCGCGAGTTGGTCACGACGATGGCACGGCTGCGTGCTGCGGGTAAGCCGGTCGTCGTCCTGACCGTCGGGGCAAGTGAGGCGAGCCGCACAGCCGCTCGCTCCCACACCGGTTCGCTCACCTCGTCGCTCGACGTGGTGGCCGCCGCCTGTCGCGCGGCCGGTGCGGTCCTGGTGAACAGTCCGGCCGAGGCGGTGGACCTGGCGCACCTCCTGCATGGCAGTCCGTTGCCTAAGGGGCGCCGTGTCGCTGTGGTCAGCGACTCCGGCGGCCAGGGAGCAGTCGGAGCGGATAGCCTGGCGCGTCACGACCTCTCGGTCCCTCGACTGTCGGCTCCGACCTCAGAGCTGTTGAGCAGCTTCCTGCCCGCGCAGGCCGCAGTCACCAACCCGGTCGACCTTGCCGGTGCGGGCGAGCGAGACCTCGCCGCCTACTCCCGAGTGGTCGACGTGCTGATCCAAAGCGGGGAGGTCGACGCTGTGGTGCTGTCCGGCTACTTCGGCTGTTATGGGGCGGACACACCCGAGTTGCTGGCGCGTGAGCTCGAGGTCGTCGAGTCATTGGCAGAAGCCGTGACGTCCCACCAGCGTCCGGTAGTCGTCCATTCCATGAGCCACGACTCCGAAGCAGTCCGATCGATGCGCGCCCAGTCCGTGCCGACGCTTCACACGATTGACGCGGTGGCGCGTTCGCTCGGGTTGGCGGCCAGTCTCGCCGAGCACACGGGCGCGCCGATCGTCGGCCCGGCCGGGCCCGAGGGCGTTGTCGGAGCCAGCGCGAGCTACCTCCGCGGACGCAACCTGCTCGAGTCCTACGGGGTCCGCTACCCGGCGGCGTGCGCACTGCGTTCGGCAGACGACCTGTTGCACGCGATGTCGCAGCTGAAGGCACCCTATGTCTTGAAGGCGGGTTGGATTGAGCACAAGACCGAGGTCGGTGCAGTCGCTGTGGGCCTCGTCGAGGAGGCTGCCGTCGTCGCCGCCTACCAGGACATGTCCGCCCGGCTCGGTGAGGGCGAGTACGTGCTGGAAGAGATGGACCAACGTCGCGACGTGGTCGAGCTGATCGTCGGTGCCCGTCGCGATGCCTCTTTCGGGCCGGTGGTCCTCGTCGGCCTCGGAGGGGTCCAGGCCGAGTTGTACCAGGACGTGCAGATCGCACTTGGGCCGGTGGACGAGTCGCAGGCTCTGCACATGCTGCACTCGCTGCGGGCCTTCCCGCTCCTCGACGGGTGGCGTGGACGCGCTCGCGTCGACGTACAGGCCGCCGCGCGAGCGGTCGTCGCCATTTCCCGCCTCGTGGCAGAGAACGCCCTCGTGTTCGAGGCCGAGATCAATCCTCTCCGCGTGGGTCCTGATGACGCGGTCGCGGTTGACGCGCTGGTCATCCTCTCCGACACCATCGCTGCGCGAACACCCACTGATCCCAAGCTGACAGGAGCCATCGCATGATCGAGACGTCCGCGGAGTTCACGGGACAGGTGGCGCTCGTCACCGGCGGGGGGTCCGGCATCGGTCGAGGGATCGCGCTCAGGTACGCCGCTGGAGGCGGTGACGTGGTCGTGCTGGGCCGCCGGCCAGAGCCGCTGGAGGAGACTGCCCGCATGGTCGAGATGTACGGCGTCCAGGCCGGGACCGTGACCTGCGACGTCCGCGACTCCGACGCGGTGACTGCTGCTGTCGACGGCGTCGTCGCCGAGCACGGCCGCCTAGACGCGTTGGTGAACAACGCAGCCGGCAACTTCACCTGCCCCGCCGAGGACCTGTCGCCCGGCGGGTGGAAGGCCGTGGTCGACATCGTGCTGAACGGGACGTTCTACGCCTCGCGCGCCGCTGCGCGGCACATGCTCAAGGCTGACGGGGGCGCGATCTTGAACGTGATCGCCAGCTACGCCTGGCACGGCCACCCTGGCACGGTGCACAGCGCCGCGGCCAAGGGCGGGGTGCTCGCGATGACGCGCACCTTGGCCTCCGAGTGGGGCGGCCGAGGCGTTCGTGTCAACTGCATCTCACCCGGTCCCACCGAGACCGAGGGCGCCGGCGCTGCCCTGTGGCCGACCGAGGAGGACCGGGCCCGCGTCCTGGCCAGCGTTCCGGCAGGCCGCTTCACCAGCCCGGAGGAAGTCGCCGAGTCGGCGGCGTTCCTCCTCGACCGCAAGCGCGCCGCGTACATCAACGGTGACGTGCTGAGTGTCGACGGCGGTCAGTGGCTCGGCAAGGTCGTCTACGCCGACTCGTCGGCTGGAAGGTAAGGGGCATGGTCGCGATGACAGGGGGTGAGGCGCTTGTCGCATCACTGGTGGCTCACGGGGTCGACGTGGTGTTCGGGATCCCGGGCACCCACAACCTCGAGATCTACAAGCACCTGGCCGAGCGGGGCGTCCGCCACGTGGGGACCCGGCACGAGCAGGGTGCCGGGTACGCCGCCGACGGCTACGCACGGGCCACCGGTCGCCCCGGCGTCGCAGTCGTGACTACCGGTCCGGCGTTGCTCAACGCGGCGGCAGCCGTAGGCCAGGCGTACTCGGACTCGGTGCCGGTCCTCGTGGTGTCGCCAGGCCTCCCGCTACGCCACCCAGCGACCGGGAACGGCTTGCTGCACGAGATGAAGAGCCAGGGCACGGCACTCGCCGCGGTGGCCGCGGCCAGCCTGCGGCCCACCAGCGTCGCCGAGATATCGACCGCGGTGGCCCAGGCCTTCTCGATCATGACCGCGGGGCGTCCTCGGCCGGTGCACCTCGAGGTGCCCCTCGACGTGCTCGCCGAAACCGGCGACGTCATCGTTGTGCCACCGGTCGCGACCGCACCGACCTTGCCCGTGCTCGCGCTGCTCGACGAGGCGGTCGGCCGGCTGGCGTCGGCGAAGCGGCCGGTCATCCTGGCCGGTGGAGGTAGCAAGCCCGCAGCCAACGAACTGGTGAGGCTGGCCGAACTACTGGGCGCACCCGTGGTGACCACCACCAACGGCAAGGGCGTGTTGCCGGAAGACCACCGGCTCGCCCTGGGAGCTGGTATCCACCTCCCGGCGGTGCGCGAGCTGGTGGCCGAGGCCGATGTCGTCCTGGCAGTCGGCACCGAGTTGGCACCTGCCGACCTTTGGTACGGCCCGCTGCCAGTCGCCGGCAAGCTTGTCCGTATCGACGTCGACCCTGTCGGCATCGTCACGAATGCGGTGCCGGACGTCTCGCTCGTCGGTGACTCACGTGCGGTGCTGCAGGCGCTGCAGGCTCGGCTCGCCACCGCGCAGTTGCGCGGGGAGCCCGGCGACGTCACGAGCTGGCGTGCCCAGAAGAGCAGCGAGGCCCGGATCGAGGGGAGCGAGTGGTTAGGAATTGTTGAGGCGCTGGCCGCGGTCCTGCCTCGCGACGTGGTCATCGCTGCCGACAACGCAATGGTCTGCTACTTCGGCGCAATGACCAACCTTCCGACGTACACGCCGGGCTCGTTCCTCTTCCCGACCGGCTTCGGCACGCTCGGGTTCGGGCTGCCGGCCGGCATCGGCGTCAAGGTTGCCGACCCGCGTCGTCCCGTCGTGGCGCTGCTCGGCGACGGAGGCATCATGTTCACCGTCCAAGAGTTGGCCACCGCCGCGGAGCTTGGCATCGCCTTGCCGGTCGTCGTCGTCGACAACTCCGGCTACGGCGAAATCCGCAACGAGATGTCCGACCGCAACGACCCAGTGCACGCGGTCACCTTCCCGGCGCCGGACTTCGCGGCTCTCGGTCGCGCGCTCGGCTGCGCCGGCGTCATGATCGACGACCCCGCTGACCTCGGGTCCGCCGTCTCCGAGGCGCTGATCGCCGACCGGCCCACCGTCATCCACGTACGTATGCACGAAGGAGTCTCTGCATGAGCACTGCCACGTCCACCCCCGCCCCGCTGGCCGCGACAACAACAAGGGGGTCGCTGCTCGAGATCACCTGGACCGACCCGGTCACCGGCCGTCGAGGGTATGTCGTCATCGACACCCTGGTGCGGGGGCTCGCCAGCGGAGGGCTGCGGCTGCGACAGGGCTGCACGCTCGAGGAGGTGCGCGGACTCGCACAGGGGATGACCCGCAAGGAGGCGCTGGTCTACGACCCCGACGATGTGTACGTGCCCCTCGGAGGCGGCAAGGGTGGCATCGACGTCGACCCCGCCGACCCGCAGGCGCCCGAAGTCTTGCGCCGCTTCCTGGCTGCGGTGCTCCCGGTTGTTCGGGAGCAGTGGAACACCGGCGAAGACTTCGGGCTGCGGCAGGAGACCTTGGACAAGGCGGCCGCCGAGGTCGGGCTTGCCTCCACGGTCGAAGCAGTCTTCGCCACTCTCGACGACGCGGACGCCGCTCGACAGCGACTGGCCCAAGCGTTCTCGGTGACGATCGGCGGGATCTCCCTCGGAGATCTCGTGGGCGGCTACGGAGTTGCCCAGGCATGCCTGGCCACTGCCGAACGCCTCGGGATTCCCGCCACGTCGGCGACGGCCGTGGTTCAGGGGTTCGGCTCCATCGGCGGGGCGGCGTCCCGCTACCTGGTCGAGAACGGCGTGCGTGTCGTCGCGGTCGCCGACCGCGTCGGCCTGATCCGCAACGATGCCGGGCTCGACGTCGAGACGTTGCTGGCAGCGCGCGACGGGTTGGGTGTCATCGACCGCTCGGCTCTCGGACCGGACGACGTCACCGGTGACCGCGACGACTGGCTAGCCGTGGCGTGCGACCTCCTGGTCCCGGCCGCGATGTCGTACGTCATCGATGAGGCCGCTGCGTCGCGCATCCAGGCACGCGTAGTGGTGGAGGGCGCGAACATGCCCACGCTGCCTGACGCCGAAGCGACGTTGGCAGCACGCGGCATCGCCGTCGTGCCCGACTTCCTGGCAAACGTGATGACGAACGCCTGGTGGTGGTGGATCGTCTTCGGCGACATCGAGCCGACCGCCGAGTCGTCGTACGCCAAGATCGACGCGGTGATGCGGCGGCTGGTGGAGACGGTGGCCGCCGACAGCACCGCGAGCGGTCGTACCCTGCGGGAGAGTGCACTGGCCCTCTCCGCCACCAACGCTGCTGCCGTCACCGAGCGGGTCGGGATCACGGGATGACGCAGCCCCGGGCAGAGTGGGCACGCGACGCGGCGTTCTTCGGCGGCCGCTGGCAGATCCCGGCCAGTGGCGGCATGGTCCAGGTCGAGAACCCCGCCACCGAGCTGGCCGTCGGCTCCAGTGCGGAATGCGGTGCGGCTGAGGTGGACCTCGCCGTGGCGGCCGCCCGCGATGCCCTCCCCGAGTGGGCGTCTGCCTCCGTCGCTGAGCGCGTCGCCGTCCTGCGCGGCTGGCTCGACCGTTTGCGCGAGCGCTACGACCTGCTCGTCGACACCACAGTCGCGGAGGTGGGCGCGCCGGTGGCGATAGCGCGGACCGCGCACGTCGACCCAGGCCTCGCGGTGCTTTCGTCCTACCTCGACGCCGCTGCCGACGTCTCCTGGGAGGAGCGCGTCGGCAATTCGCTCGTGCTGCGCGAGTCAGCTGGCGTGGCCGGATGCATCACACCCTGGAACTACCCCTTCTACCAAGTGCTGTGCAAGGTCGGTGGCGCGCTCGTCGCCGGCAGTCCAGTGGTGCTGAAACCAGCCGAGATCACCCCGCTGTCGGCGTACCTGCTGGTCGACGCAGCGATCGAGGCCGGCCTGCCCGACGGCGTGCTGAACCTGGTTCCGGGGAAAGGGTCGGTGGTGGGGGAAGCGCTCGTCGTCCATCCCGGTATCGACGTCGTCTCATTCACCGGTTCCACCGCTGTCGGCGCGCGCATCGCAGCGCGGGCCGCAGCCAGCGTGAAGCGCGTGTCCCTCGAGCTGGGTGGAAAATCCGCCAGCATCGTCTTGGACGACGCCGACCTCGAGCAGGCTGTCACCGCCAGCATCGAGGGTGGAATGCTGAACTCCGGCCAGACCTGCACAGCCTGGTCCCGGCTGCTCGTGCCGCATGCGGCCCTGGCTGAGGCGCTCGAGGTGGCGGCCGCGGCCGCCAAAGCATTGACCGTCGGCGATCCGTGCTCTGAGCAGACCTGGTTGGGCCCCGTCGTCGACACCCGCCAACGGTCGTCAGTCACGGGCTTCATCGAGCGCGCAGTCGGCGCAGGCGCGCGGCTGATCGCCGGAGGCGACGAGCAACATTTCGAGCGCGGGCACTTCGTGGCGGCCACTGTTCTGACCGACGTGGCACCCGACGCCGAAATCGTACGTGACGAGGTGTTCGGCCCCGTCGTGACCGTCCAGGGGTATGCGAGCGACGACGCAGCGGTCGCCATGGCTAACGATTCCGACTACGGCCTGCACGGTGCCGTGTGGTCGAGCGACCAGGACCGTGCGCTGGAGATGGCACGGCGGTTGCGGACCGGGCAGGTCGACGTCAACGGGGGGGCCTCCAACCCCGCCGCACCGTTCGGCGGCTACGGCCGCTCAGGCAACGGACGCGAGCTCGGCCGGTGGGGCATCGAGGAGTTCCTGGAAGTGAAGTCGGTGCAAATGTGAGCGTGCAGGCGACCCCCACGGATCGCCGCACGCTCACCACCGCTGCTCTAGCCTTGATCGCGGTCACCGCGATCTGGGGCTCTACGTTCTCGATGTCCAAGGACCTGCTGACGCGCATGTCCGTGACCGATTTTCTCGGCCTGCGATTCCTCGGCGCCGCCACGGTCATCTTGGCGGTGCGACCTGGCCTCGTCCGGAGGATGGACCGCCGATGCCTGGACCTCGGCATCCGCCTTGGTCTTTGCTACGCGGTCGCGCAGCTGCTGCAGTTCGTCGGTCTACAGCGTACGGCTGCCACGGTCTCGGCGTTCGTCGTGTCGATGTACGTCGTCTTCACGCCTTTCCTCTCCGCCGCGCTGCTGCGGACCCCGATCGACCGACGCGCCCTCATCGCGTCTGTGACGGCAGGCGTCGGAGTGGCGTTCATGTCATTGCGTGGCTGGGCGTTGGGACCGGGCGAACTGATCACGCTCCTCGCCGCCGCGCTCTACGCGGTGCACATCGTCGCGATGAGCCGTTGGACCACGCCGGCGACCGCCTTTCCGCTCACCTTTGTACAGTTGCTGACGATGGGTGTCGTGTTCACCTTGATCGCGTCCGTCGACGGTGTGACCTTCCCGCACGGGCGGGACTGGGTCGTGTTCAGCTACCTCACGGTCGTGGCCGCGGCTGTCGCACTTCTCGTGCAGACCTGGGCGCAGGCACACCTCGGATCCTCTCAGGCGGCGGTGCTGATGGTTCTCGAACCGGTGTGGGCGGCGTTCTTCGGCTTCGCTGTCTTTGGTGAGGCCTTGGGCGTGAGGACGGCAATGGGGGGCGCACTCGTGCTGATCGCCATGCTCGTAGTGATCAGCCGCCCGACTGGTCCACCGGTGGAGCCGCAACCCGTCCATCCCTGATCGTGCAGCAGACCCATTCTCTTCCCGGACTCGCAGGCATAAATCGGGCCGGAGCCGCCTCAGTCCGAGTCGGCGGGCTGGCGGCGCAGCAAAACGGCGGTGAACTGTTGGGTGCTACCCCAGGGTGTCAGGTGTTCCTCGCCGCTGGTCGCGACGAGTTGGTAGCCGGGGAACTGGGCGGCCAGTTCTCGGTGGGTGTAGCGCACGATCGGCAGTCCGCTGCAGGTGGTTGGGCCGTCCGGTCCGAAGGTCGCCACCACCGCCCAGCCGTCGGGTTTCAGGCTGCGCTCGAGGGAGGCGAGGTAGTCCTCGCGCTCGTCGGGCTCGGTGAGGAAGTGGTAGACCGCGCGGTCGTGCCACACGGTGTACCGGCGTGTGGGCCGCAGGTCGAGCACGTCCGCGACGTCGAGGACAACCTGCGTGCCCGCTTCACCGATCCTGTTCCGTACGGTCCGTAACGCGGTGGCGGACAGATCGATGGCAGTGAGGTCGCGGAACCCCCGCTGCAGAAGGTGGTCGACCAGCGTGGACCAGCCGGCACCGACGTCGATGATCGGCTGGTCTCGCCCGACTCCGGTCTGGTCGACAAGATCTAACGAGAGCTCCGGCACCGACTGCCACCAGGAAACGTCGTCCACATCCTTGTTGTCGTGCACGTCCTCCCAGAAGTTCAGGCGGTCCGCGGCATCGACGGGGCGGACGGGTCCGGACATGGCAGGGAGCCTAGCGCGGGAGCTCGCCGGGGCTGCCGTCGTCGGTCATGCGGTCACCACATCGTAAGTTTCTGCGGAAGCCCACTGAGTGGGCCGGGGCCTAGTGTGGAGGAATGTCGCCATCCGCCAACACCCGCGCCGGTGCTGAGCCGGTCGCCACGCCTGCCGGTGCCGTCGCGGTGCTCGTGGACGGGGGAGACATGGACTGTGGCAGCGGGCTGCTCCTCCTGATCACTCGGGCGATGCGGCGCCTGGAGGCCGGTCAGCTGCTCGGCGTGCGCAGTGCCGAGCCCAGCGTGCTCACCGATCTTCCGGTCTGGGCAGACCTTGTCGGTCATGACGTCGATGCCCAGGTCGGTGAGACCCCGGGCGGTCCCTGGTGGTTCGCCGTCCGGAAGCTGGGGGCCACCTCGCAGGCTGGCGCCCTCGCCGAGATCGAGTCGGGCACGGTCTTCAGCCGCGGGTCGCGCACTCCGGTGGGGCAGCGACTGTGGGTCTACAGCAACTTCGACTGCAATCTGGCTTGCGACTACTGTTGCGCGGAGTCCTCAACGCGGGCGGACGCCCGACGCTTCTCCCCGGATGTGGCTCGCGACGTCTTCGCGGAGTTCCGGGCCATGGGCGGGCGGGAGGTCTTCCTCACGGGTGGCGAGCCCTTCATGCACCCCGACCTCGGCGACCTGTTGGCCGCAGCCGAGGGGACCGAGCGCACCTTGCTCACGAATGCGATGATCCTCGGCCGGGGTCGCCGCCGTCAGCTGCTGGAGTCATTGGACCGCTCGGTGACTCTGCAGGTCAGCCTCGACTCGGCCACTGCCGCCCTGCACGATCGGCAGCGCGGGGCGGGGTCGTGGGAGCGCGCTGTGGCCGGGATCGGGCTGGCCCGTTCGCTCGGCTTCCGGGTCCGGGTAGCCGCAACTCTGTACGAGGAGGACCCGGCCGGTGTGGAGGCGCTGCACCGTCGGCTGGATGAGGAGGGCATCGATCGCGACGACCGACTTGTCCGGCCGGTGGCCGCGGAGGGCTTCGCCGACGGCGGTGTGCACGTGTCGATCGACAACCTGGAGCCGGAACCCACCCTGGCCGTCGACGGCGCCTGGTGGCACCCGGTGGCCGTCACCAACCCGAACATGCGCATCGCGGACGCGCCGTTGCCGCTGGCAGAGGTTTTCGGTGTGGTGCGGGACACGGTAGCCGTCCAGGACGCTTCGGCCCGTACCGGCAGAGAGGTGTTCCGCTGTGCCTGAGACCACGACCACGCGCCCGGGCATGATGAGCGCCGTCGGGTGGCTGCTCGCGCCGGCCGCCGACGAGGCACCCCGCGCCCATGCGGTGGGGGCCACGGCGCTGCGGATCCTGCTGGGGCTGATGTGGCTCTACAACGTGTCCTGGAAGCGGGCCCCCGACTTCGGTAAGTCTGCGGACAACGGGCTCTATCACTTCACCGCCTACGCCGTCAGTCACCCGGTGTTCCCGCCGTACTCATGGGTGGTCGAGCACCTCGTGCTGCCGAACTTCACGCCGTTCGGCTGGCTTGTGCTCGTCCTCGAGACGGCGCTGGCGGTGCTGCTGCTCACCGGCTCCTGGGTCCGGCTCGCGGCCGCGCTCGGGATCGTGCAATCGGTGGCCATCGGATTGTCGGTGGCCTACGCCCCGAACGAGTGGCCGTGGTCCTACTGGCTGATGATCGGGGCCCACCTCATTCTCTTGGTCAGCGCCGGGGGCCGGATCCTGGCCACCGACGCGGTCCGCGCAGGGCGGACCACGGGGCGGGTGCTCGGCCAGGTGTGGGGCGGGTTGACCATGCTCGTCGGCCTCTCCAGTGCGGTGCGGTCGTTCGGTGACCCGCTCGCGACCCGGGGGCCAGATCTGGGCTCCAGCGACCTCTCGGTGAGTCTGGGCGCGTACAACATGGTCGGCGGTCTTGTGTTGGTGGTCGCCGGTGCGCTGCTGGTGCTCGCGGCACGGTCCGGTGTACGCCGCCTGGCAGTTGCCGCGGCCGTCCTCTCGGCCCTGGCCGGGCTGTCGTTGCACGCCCAGCTCGGGTTCTCCGATCCGTTCCTCGGGGGCACGCCCACTTCGGCGGCCTACCTGTTCTGCCTCGCCGTGGTCGGCGCGTGGCTGGGCCGATCCCGCGCGCATGCGGGCGTCGCACCACCGGATCATGTCGACTCCGCCAGCACCTGACCACACCGCGCCGAGCACCGACGGAGAAAACCACTATGGCCCAGATCCCGCGACGGTCCCTTTTGCTGGGCTCGGCAGGTCTTTTGTTGCTGACGGCCTGCGGCGGCAAGGACGGGTCGGCCGGGGGCGGCGCGGCCGAGCGCGGCAGCCCGTTGGGGATCTCAGCGATCCCCGACCAGGATCCCGAGCTGTTGAACCGGCTCTACCCGTCGGTGGCGTCCCGGTTCGCTGAGGCCACCGGGCTGGAGGTCACCTACAGGCCGGTGACCGACTACACCGCCGTGGTGCGCGCCTTCGAGGTCGGCGACATCCACCTGGCGTGGATGGGTGGTCTCACCGGGGTGCAGGCCCGGGTCCGGGTCGAGGGCGCGACGGCGATCGCCCAACGTGACATCGACGCCGACTTCCACAGCCTCTTCATCGCCAACTCGGCCGCCGGGCTGGCGCCGTTCGAGGACGTCACCGGGTTGGCCGGGCTGGCTGGTCACACCCTGACGTTCGGCAGCGAGACGTCCACCTCGGGCCGGCTGATGCCGCAGTACTTCATGGCCCAGGGTGGGCTCGACCAAGAGGACCTGAAGGGCGAGCCCGGATTCTCCGGCTCCCACGACGCCACGATCGAGGCGGTCGCCGCCGGGAGCTTCGAGGTCGGCGCGGTCAACGAGCAGGTGTGGGCCGCGACCCGGGCTGCGGATGAGGTCGACCTGCGGGACGTGGTCGTCCTGTGGCGCACCCCTGGGTACGCCGACTACCACTGGCTGGCCCGACCCGACCTCGATGAGGTGTACGGCGCCGGGACCACGCGGTCGGTGACCGACCTGCTGTTCGGCCTGGACGCGGCCAACCCCGACGACGCCAAGATCCTCGACCTCTTCGGCGCCGAAGCGTTTGTGGCCACCGAGAACGCCAACTACGACCAGATCGAGGCCATCGCCGCCGAGCAGGGACTACTCGCGTGACGGAGCCGGTGCCCGTGGTGTGGCTCCGCCGGGCCGGGCGCCGGTTCGGCTCGGTCGAGGCGCTGGTCGACATCGACCTCACGGTGACCGCGGGCGAGCGAGTGGCACTCCTGGGTGCCAGCGGCGCCGGTAAGAGCACGTTGCTCTCACTTCTGAACGGGTCGCTGACCGCCACCGCCGGCACCGTCGAGGTGCTCGGCGTCGACCTGAGCGGCCTCCCACCCGCCCGGCTACGGCGCGTGCAGCGCAGGATCGGCACCGTCTCCCAGCGCCTCGACCTGATCGAGCAGGTACGCGTGCTGCACAACGTCAACGCGGGTCGACTCGGGCACTGGAGCACCGCCCGGGCCTTGGCCGCGCTCGCCTGGCCCCGCGCCGACGACGTCGCCCTCGACGCGCTGGACCGGGTCGGACTCTCCTGGGCGGTCCACGAACGCACCGAGCTACTCTCCGGCGGGGAACGTCAACGCGTCGCCATCGCCCGACTGCTGGTGCAGGCCCCCGACCTCGTGGTGGCCGACGAGCCCGTCTCCAGCCTGGACCCGACGCGGGCCGCGAGGATCTTGGACCTGTTGAGCGCGGCGGGCAGCCGGCCCACGGTCGTGGTCAGCCTGCACCAGCCCGACCTCGCCCGGCGACACTGCACCCGGGCGATCGGGTTGAAGCACGGCCGGGTGGTCTTCGACCTGCCCTCTGGCGACCTCCACGACCGCGTCCTGGACGATCTGTACGCGCTGAC
Source organism: Nocardioides sp. InS609-2 (assembly GCF_023208195.1). Classification (NCBI taxonomy): domain Bacteria; kingdom Bacillati; phylum Actinomycetota; class Actinomycetes; order Propionibacteriales; family Nocardioidaceae; genus Nocardioides; species Nocardioides sp. InS609-2. The sequence goes on from NZ_CP060034.1 coordinate 3,864,733, forward strand.
GTGACGGATCTTGGCACCGCCCCGGATCAGGCCGCCACCGGCCAACCCGCTCACCCGAGGGTGAGCCCGAGAGCAGTGGCGGGCCGGCGGGTCGTCGTGGGGCTGCTGGTCGTGCTGCCGCTCGTCTGGGCCTGGCGGCGAGCCGTCCCGGCGGGCTCCGAGGTCGTCAACCGCGGCGGCATCCCCCTGGTCGCGGACCTGATGGCCTCCGCGCTGCGTCCCGACCTGTCGGCGGACTTCCTTGCCGTGGTGCTCGACGCCGCGGGGGTGACGCTGGTCTTCGCCGCCCTGGGCACGGCAGCTGCGCTGGTGGTCGGGCTCCTCGGTGGTCTGGTGCTCAGCGACGTCGCTTGGGGCCAACGCCCCCCGCGAGTCGTGCGGTGGGTACGCGTGGTGCTGCGCGGCGCCTTGGTGGCCGTCCGATCGATCCACGAGCTGATCTGGGCGCTGCTGTTCGTGAGTGTCCTCGGCCTCGATCCGCTGGTCGCGGTGCTCGCGATCGCCCTGCCGTTCGGGGCGCAGACGGCGAAGGTGTTCGGCGAGATCCTGGACGGCGTACCCCCCGGCCCAGTGCGCACCCTGCGCGCCACCGGGTCACGACCCGTGTCGGCGTTGGCCTACACGCTCTTCCCGGCCGCGGCGCCGATCCTCCTGTCGTACTCCTTCTACCGATTCGAGTGTGCCATCCGCTCGGCGGTGATCCTCGGCGTCGTCGGGATCGGCGGGCTCGGCCAAGAGCTGGTGGTCAGCCTCCAGTCCCGCAACTGGGACCAGGTCTGGACCCTGGTGGGCGCGGTGTTGCTGCTCTCGGCCGTGGCCGACCTGTGGAGCACCCGGCTGCGAGGCGATCTGGCGGTGGTGAGCTGCGCGGACTGGTCCGGCGGCAAGGCGCGCCGCCGTCGACCCACCCTGCCTGTGCCTTCCGGCGCCGGGGACGGTGCAACGCGCCGATCAGCTCGGGCCGAGCGGTCCTGGTGGGCCCGCGGCACGGCCCTCCTCGCGGCCCCGGCCCTGGCCTGGGCCTGGGTCTCCTCGGACGTTTCCTTTTCGGGGCTGACCTCCCCGCGCACCCGGGACCTGACCGGCCGACTTCTCGACGACATGTGGCCCCCCGTGTTGCCGCCGGGCGGCTGGCCGACGCTAACCGGTGCCGTCCTCGACACCCTGGCCATGGCAGTGCTGGCCATGGCCGTCGCCGTGGTCGTCACGATGCTGGTCGGCCCTTGGGCGACCCGGCCACACCGGGGACCGATGGACGAGCACACCTCGCTGCTGACCGGCCTCGTCCGGGGTTTCCTGTGGTGGGCGTCCAGAGTCGTGCTGCTGAAGCTGCGCTCGGTCCCACCCACGGTGTGGGCGGTGATCGCCCTTCTCGTCCTGTTTCCCGGCATCCTGCCCGGAGCCCTGGCCCTCGGCATCTACACAGGGGGCATTCTCGGCCGGCTCGTCGCCGAGGCCTGGGAGAGCATAGATACCCGGCCGCGAGACGCCCTGCGGGTCGTCGGCGTGCGCCGCTGGCTGGCCTCGACCGCCGCGACCACGCCACCCTCGGTGCACTATCTGGTCACCTACACGCTCTACCGCTTCGAGATCTGCGTCCGAGAGACCGCCATCGTGGGTGTCGTCGGCGCCGCAGGATTGGGCCGGCTGTTCGCGGAGAACCTCGCGATCTTCCGCTTCCCCGTCATCACCACCCTGCTCGCAGCCTCGTTCGTCGTCAGCGTCGCCGCCGAGCTCGCGGGCCGGCGACTTCGACGCGCCTTCAGCGCGTAGCGGCCACGAGGAGCGTGAGCGGGCTACCGACGGTGTCGTCTGACTGCGACATGCCATTTCGCGGTTGCGCACAACCTTGTCCAAGGAGACGGGCTACGTGAAGGGCGCCCCCCGAGGAGATCGAGCGCTCGCTTCAACGCCGGGGGTGGGCGCAGTCTGGATGGTCCCAGGCGGGCCGTCACCGGTTGATAAGGTCATCGCGACCGTCGACATGAGACGCTGAGGGCGTGCGTCCTCCTGGTCTGGCCTTCGTTGCGATCGTCCTCAGCCTGACCATCTCCGGCTGCGGGACGGCCACATCGACCTCCCGGGATAGGGCGGCGCCGGCATCGGCCGATCAGACGAGCGGGTCGACGCCCGAGGGCCCATCCGAGTCCGGTGAGGTCGATCCTCAGGAAGACCGAGAGGGCGAGCAGGATCCGCCCGCCGCGGTTCCCGCGGTGCTGGACTTCTCCTCCCAGACGGTCGACGGGGCTGCTTTCGAGGGCTCCTCCCTGGCCGGAAGGCCGGCCGTCTTGTGGTTCTGGGCTCCGTGGTGTCCCACCTGCCGCCGTCAGATCGCAGGGGTCAGTGCTGCCGCAGACCAATTCGCCGACGAAGTGGCTTTCGTGGGGGTGGGCAGTCTTGACGACAGCGAGGCCATCGACGACTTCGCGGCCGACGTACCGGCGCGGGAGATCGCCCAGCTCGCCGACCCTGACGGAGAGGTGTGGCGTCACTTCGGCATCACCGAGCAGAGCACGTACGTGGTGCTCGACGCCGAGGGTCGCACGGTGACCAGCGGCTACCTTGATGACGCCGAGTTGCTCGATGTCGTCGGCGACCTGGCCGGCAGCTGAGCCGACCCGCAGAATCGACGAAGTCCAAGTGCTCGACTCGCCCCTGCTGGCCGTCGCCCTCGGTGCCGGGATGCTGGCCGCGGTCAACCCGTGCGGGTTCGCCCTGCTCCCCGCCTACCTCTCGCTCCTGATCCTCGGGGACCAGCCGACCACGCGACCTCGTGCCGTGGGGCGGGCGCTCGGCCTGACGGTTTCGATGACAGTCGGATTCGTGGCTGTGTTCGGGATCTTCGGCTTCGTCGTCGCCCCGGTCGCCTCACAGCTGCAGCAATACCTGCCCTGGTTCACCATCGCCCTCGGGTTCTCCCTGGCCCTGGTCGGGGCACTTCTCGTCCTCGGCAAGACACCGAGGGTCCCCGTATTCCGGCGGCGTGCCGCTGCCGCACCACGCCCGCTCACCCGGAGCTTCGGGGCGATGGCAGGGTTCGGCGCAGGCTACGCGCTGGCGTCGCTCACCTGCACAATCGCTCCGTTCCTGGCAGTGGTGGTGGCGACTTTCCGTACTGATTCGATGGCCACCGGCGCCAGCTTGTTCGTGGCCTATGGGCTCGGCATGGGGGCGGTGGTCGGCGCGGTCGCGATCGCCGTCGCCTTGGCCTCGGACGGTCTGGTGCGAACGTTGCGCGGCACCGGCCGCTGGCTGCCGCGCGCGAGCGGCGGCGTGCTCCTCCTCGCCGGGGCCTATGTCGGCTGGTACGGCGCCTGGGAGGTGCGGGTGCTCGGCGGCGGCGCCACCGAGGACCCCGTCATCGACCTCGCCGCCCGCGTGCAACGCGAACTCGCTGACCTCGTCGCCACGGTCGGTCCCGGAGGATGGGCCCTCCTCGGCCTGGCGCTCACGGCACTCGCGGTCACCGCCAGTAGACGGCGAACCCGGGACCGCACACCACCCACGCCCCAGGACTCGATGCCATGAGTGATCGCTTCGCGGAGCACCATAGGCCTCCTACTGACCAACTTCCCAGGACATCACATCGGTCCACGCCGAAGACCCGCGCGACGGCAAGTTGATGCCGTCTGTCGGTCGGGCGCTCTACCACCGTGGGAGTCACCGCGTGGCGCCTCCTCGCCGGGCCGTCGGCCAATCGGCCTCCGAGGTGGCGACGGGGTCGGCACGCCGCCGCACGTTGGGCAGGGCCCGTGCTCGTGACGAACCGCGTGGTGGACGGGGCGAGCAAGGCTGGCGGAGGCCGCCGGGTTCAGCCGCCGCTCCGGCTGGGATCGAGACCTGTCCGTAGTCTCCACGCGTGGAGAGCGAGGCTGAGCGCGGTCCTGCTTTCGTGAGCAGTGAGAGCATCGCGGCCCAGGACGGCGTTGATGCGGTCCAGCCTGTTGTACAGGGTCTGTCGTCGAATGCCCAGCGCTGTCGCGGTTTCGGTCTTGGCGAGGCCGTGCTGGAGATATGTGTCGAGTGTCTGCACGAGTTTGGAGGAGTACGTCGCGTCGTGGTCGAGCAGGGGGCCGATCTGCTCGCGCAGGAAGTCGGCGAGCTCGGGTTCGTTGCCGAAGCGTGCCAGCAGCCGGTAGATACCCAGGTCGCGTGCATGCAGGGGCTGTCGTCGGGCACCGAGCCTGCGGGCGATCGAAGCCACCTCGCGGGACTGGGTGAGGGTGGCGGTCAGTCCGTCTACGTCGCCGACCGGTGATCCGGCGGCCACGGTGACGATCGCGTGGCCGGTCGTCTGCTCGATGGTCTCCGACAAGGAGGAGCACATCTTGCCGAGCGCTTCGCGGAGCCGTTGCTCGCTGCCCCGGGGGACCCGGGCGACGATGACGACATCGTCGTCGAGGTGACCCACCAGACAGGCTCCGAACGTCTCGCGCGAAGCGCGATGCGCGGCCGCCGAGAGGACCGGCGGCGAGATGCGTCGGTCACTGGCGACACACAGGGCGACGATGGGCCGCCCCTTCTCGGCGGGAAAGCCGGCGATCTCAAGTCTCGAACGCAGCTCCTCCACTGAGGGCAGGCGGCTGTCCGCGATGTCCCGGAGGAGGTTGTTGGCGACTGCTGCGGTCTCCAGGGTCGTGCCGGTGCGGAGCAGCTCGAGGCTCACGACCTTGACGGCCCGGTCGAGGATCGCCGTGTGCGTCTGGCTCGTGCTGCCCGCGATCACCAGGGATCCCCAGGCGGTGCCTCCGAGGTCGACCGTACGGCTGTTGGCAGCGGTAGGGGAGTCCTGTGTCGCCCCGGGATCGCTGGCTGCCACGACGCGGCCGTCGCGGGCCAGGAGGACGCACCGCGCGTTGGCGAGGTGGGCGACCCGCTTGACCAGTGCGTTCAGGCCGTCGCCGGCGAGTACGACGTCCAGTAGTTCGCGCCACACCCTGTCCGATACGCGCAAGGTTGCGCGGTCCCGGTGCATGACCAGCTCGTGGAACCCCTCGACCACGCTTTCGAACGGGACCACCCCGCGGAAAGCGAGCAGGGGGAGGTTACGTCGCTTCGCGGCGCGGGTCACCGCGGCGGGCACCTCGGCGAACGTGCGCCCGAGCTCCAGGGCCAGCGCCGCGAGCCCCGCGTCGGCGAGGGCATCGATGTAGCCCTCGAGGTCAGAGGGAGAGCTGCCTTTGAGCCCGAGGCCCGTCGTCAGGAGCAGCTCTTGGCCGCGGAGCAGGGGACCCATTTCGAAGACCTCGGAGGAGTGCACCCACCGGATCAGGCAGTCCTCGGGCGTGCCGTGCAGCACGAGCGGTGCCCCTGCGGCGACTGCCGGGAGGGTGAGGATCTCGGCGAGGGGGATGAGCATGCCAAGACGCTCGATCTACCTGGACGAGTTGTCAAGGCTCGTGCGGAAATATTCGACGTACTGTCCCTGCCGGCGGTCGGATGTGACGGCGAACACTCGGTGCTATCCCACAACGAGGGTGGGCACCCGAACAGGAGGTTTCCCGTGAACTACGACCTCATCGTCATGAAGCTGGCGGTCGAGCAGGCTCGCCTAGGGCTGGAGGAAGGCGGCGTCCCCATCGGCGCCGCACTCATCGTGAACGGCGAGGTTCTGGGGGTCGGTCGTAACCGCAGGGTTCAGCAGGGCAGCGTGATCCGACATGGGGAGACCGACTGTTTGGAGAACGTCGGCCGACTTCCGGCGTCGTCGTACCGTCGCGCGACGCTGTACACGACGCTCTCGCCATGTCCCATGTGCGCCGGGACGATCCTCCTCTACGGGATCCCACGCGTCGTGATCGGAGAGAACCGCACGTTCGAGGCAAGCGAAGCCCTGTTGCGTTCTCACGGCGTCGAGCTCGAGGTCCTCGACCTCCCCGAGTGCATCGACCTCATGGCTCAGTTCATCGACCGCAGCCCAGAGATCTGGAACGAAGACATCGGGGTCGAGGACCCCACCGGACCCACGCCCGCCACCGCAGCCTTGGAGACACGATGACAGCACACTCAGCACCCGACTCGGCGTACGACGAGCACGCGCTCGACCCTGTCCCCGAGGGTGCGCGCGAGTCGACCGCCATGCAACAGTTCTGGATCTGGGCGGGCGCGAACATCGCCCCCATCAACTGGGTGCTCGGCGCCCTCGGCATCGTGCTCGGTCTCGGCCTCGCCGACACGGTCCTCGTCCTGGTGCTGGGGAACCTGGTCGGTATGGCCGTCTTCGGGTTCTTCGTCCTGATGGGTCAGCGGACCGGCGTGAGCCAGATGGTCCTCGCCCGCAGCGCCTTCGGTCGGCGCGGCGCCTACCTGCCGGCGATCATCCAGGGCATCACTTCCGCTGGCTGGTGCGCTATCAACACCTGGATCGTGCTCGACCTCGTGGTCGCGCTGCTCGGCGAACTCGGGATGTCCGGAGGCACGGGCGTCAAGATCGCCATCGTCTTGGTGGTGATGGCACTGCAGACCTGGATTGCGGCCAACGGCTTCCGCTGGATCTCCGCGTTCGAGAGGTACACCGTCCCCGTCACCCTCGTCGTACTCCTGGCCATGAGCGTCGTCGCGTGGACCAAACTCGACGTGGACTGGGGGTACGCCGGTGCCGGACTGGAGGGCAAAGACCGGCTGAGCGCCATGAGCACGGTCATGACCGCGATCGGCATCGGCTGGGGCATCACCTGGCTCGCGTACGCCTCTGACTACTCGCGCTTCGTGTCGCCCTCGGTCCCCAAGCGGAAGCTGTACGTCGCGAGCGTGCTCGGTCAATTCATTCCCGTCGTCTGGCTGGGCGTGCTCGGCGCGTCGGTGGCGACCATCGGCAAGCAGGCGGACCCGGGTCAGCTCATCGTCACGGTCTTCGGTGCTCTCGCGATCCCCGTGCTGCTACTGGTGATCCACGGCCCGATCGCCACCAACATCCTCAACATCTACAGCTGCGCGCTCTGTGCCCTCACCGTCGACCTGAAGGTGTCGCGCAGGAACATGGCCTACCTCGTGGGTGCCTTCGCGTCGGTGTTCACGATCGTGCTCATCTTCCAGGAGAGCTTCGCGCACGCTCTCGACGGTTGGCTGGCCAGCCTCGTCGTATGGGTCGCACCATGGGCCTCGATCATGGCCGTGCACTACTACTTGGTCCGTCGTCAGCAGGTGGACATCGACGCCTTGTACGACGCACCCGGCCGCTCCCGGCTCGGCGACATCAAGTGGGACGCCATGATCTCGTTCCTGGTCGGCATCTTCGCCGCCTGGTTCTTCGAGTTCGGCATCCCGACTGCCCTGCAGGGACCCGGCGCGAAGATGCTCGGCAACGTGGACATCTCGTGGCTCGCGGGCGGTCTGACTGCGGGAGTCCTCTACACGGTGCTCGCGAGGCGCTCGGCCTCGGCCCGCTCCCGGGGGCTCGTCGACGCAGCCACAAGGGCCGAGTGATGAAGCCGTCCTCGCACGCCGACCACCGTCGCCGAGGTGCTCGGCCTGGCTGAGCTGGGACCCGAAACGAAGGTGCTGGCCGGTGGGCAGGGATCTGCCACGGAGATTGGCTGGGCGTCACACTTTCGTCATCCGCCGTCGTAGGCAGTGACGCTGAGGTGGTGTCTCATGGGGGCATGAGTGACATCCCCCTTCGAGATCACGCGCTGTTGTCCGACTGTGGCTCGGCCGCGCTGGTTACCTCAGGCGGGTCGGTGGACTGGTTGTGCCTTCCACGCTTCGACAGCCCCTCGGTCCTGGGTCGTCTCCTGGACGACTCGGCGGGTCACTTCTCAATCGCTCCGGAAGCGCCTGGATGTACCTCGACCTGGGCCTACCGTGCCACGAGTCTGGTCCTGGACACCACGTGGACCTGCCCCGAGGGGGAGCTGGTCGTCACCGATGCAATGGCCCTCGGGGCGCGGGAACAGGGACACGAACTCGGGCGTACGGCGCCAGGGGTCCTGTTGCGACACGTGCGTTGCACACGTGGGTCTGTGTTGGTGCGGGTGGAGTTCGCACCCCGACCGGAATTCGGTTTGGTGCACCCGCGCCTGACCGCTACCGATGGCCGCGCGGTCGTCGCTGATGGCGGCGCCACCGTTGTTGTCCTCAGCACCCAGATGGACCTGGACATCAGCGAGGCATGCGCGACCGGGATGATCACGCTGCGAGAAGGGCAGGAACTCACATTCGCGTTGGGACAGGGCGACGCCTGGGGACCGGCGGCCAAGGCTTGGACGCCGCGGAAGATCCGGCGGCGGTTGAAGGGCACCGAGTCGTCCTGGCGCAGTTGGTCCGTCCTGCATCAACGCTATAGGGGACCTCTGCGGGACCTGGTCCATCACAGCGGGGTAGTCCTGCAGGGCCTGACCTACGCGCGCAGCGGGGCCGTGGTGGCCGCCGCAACCACAAGCCTGCCCGAAGGAGTGGGGAGCGGCCGGACCTGGGACTACCGATACACCTGGGTCCGCGATGCAAGCATGACGCTGCAGGGCCTCTTCGTCGCGGCCTGTCCAGATGAGGCGGCACGATTCTTCTCCTTCCTTGCCAGGGCCGCCGCCACGCAACTCGACCGCGGCCTCCACCTCCAGATCATGTTCGGGATCGGAGGCGAGCGAGACCTCACCGAGCGAGAGCTCCCACATCTGGACGGCTGGAGGAACAGTGGACCGGTCCGAGTGGGCAACGATGCCTGGGGTCAATACCAGCTCGACGTGTATGGCGCCCTCCTGGACGCGGCCTACACCCTGCGTGGCGAACTCGGCGACATGGACGAGGCAACCGGGCGGTTTCTGATCGCGGCAGTCGATCAAGCTGCGGCGCTGTGGCGCGAAGACGACCAAGGCATCTGGGAGATCCGCGGTGCGCCCAGACCGTTCCTGCACAGCAAGCTCATGTGCTGGGTGGCCCTGGACCGCGGCCTATCGATGGCCGAACAGCTCGCCGTTGACCCCGCTCGCGCAAGTTCGTGGAGAGATGCCCGCGACGAGATCCGCACAGCAATCCTGACCTCCGGCTACAGCGACTCGGCCCACGCATTCACTCAGTCCTTCGGCTCTGACGACCTCGACGCATCCACCCTGCTGATGGTGATTGTCGGCTTTCTGCCCCCCGACGACCCGCGGATCCTGTCCACCATCGACGCGATCGAGAGGGGGTTACGAGACGAACGCGGCCTCCTCTACCGCTACCGCAGCGAAGACGGGTTCGCCGAGCCAGAAGGCACGTTCTTGCTCTGCACGTTCTGGTTGGCCCACGCCCTGGCCTTGTCCGGCCAGCTCGATCGCGCCCGCCAGACCTTGGAGCGCGCCGCGGGATACGCCACACCCCTCGGACTCTTCGCGGAACAGGTCGACCCCACCAGCGGTGAACTCTTGGGCAACTTCCCTCAAGCCTTCAGCCACCTAGGGCTGATCAACGCAGCACAAGCACTCGCCGACGCCGAACAGCAAAGCGGCTGACGAAAGGGTCTGCTGCACGATCAGGTGACAGGTTGGGTCACGCGGCCTGAGTGGCCGGTGTGGTCATGATGATCTCGAACTCGATGGGGGTCAATCGGCCCAGCGAGTCCTGCCTGCGGCGGCGGTGATAGGTCCTTTCGATCCAGGTCACGATCGCGATCCGCAGCTCCTCGCGAGTGGCCCAGGGCTTCCTGTTAAGGACGTTCTTCTGGAGCAGGCTGAAGAAGCTCTCCATGGCTGCGTTGTCACCTGCGGCGCCGACCCTGCCCATCGATCCGACCATGCTGTTTTGGCCCAAAGCACGGACGAACTTCCGGCTACGAAATTGCGATCCTCGGTCCGTGTGGACCACACAGCCGGCCACGTCGCCGCGGCGGGCGACGGCGTTGTTCAGCGCAGCCACGGCGAGCCGGGACTTCATCCGAGAGTCGATGGAGTAGCCGACGATCCGGTTGGAGTAGACGTCCTTGAACGCGGACATACAGCTTCCCTTCACCGGTCCAGTGCTCGGTGTAGGGGTCGGACCGGGGCGCCCTGCCAGCCTTTCGGCTGGTGGGTCTCCCTGGCCCGCCCTCCGAACCGGACGTGCGACTTTCACCGCATCCGGCTCTCCACGTGGTCATGCCGTTGGTGCGGGTGATCCCTTTGTCGGTGCGCTCGACCATGGTGTGGGGATCTTGGTGCCCCGGTAGCGGTAGCGCTCGATAACGATCGCTTCCGGTCGGAACATCTCGATTCCTCCGGCGCGGATCTGCCAACCGGGCAGGTAGCGCCGGACCAGGGTGTGCATATTCAGCCCGACGTGTCGTTTGCGGAGCCAGCCGACGATCCGCCAGAAGGCGAAGTGATCGACGTAGCCGAACGTCCGCGAGGACACGCCGTGACGGAAGTAGTTGCACCAACCCCGCAGCACCGGGTTCAACCGGCGCAGCAGGTCGGCGAGCGTTCGATGTTTCGCACGACGCGTCAGCGTCCGCACCTTGGCCATCACCGAAGCCAATGACTTCTTCGACGGGTAGGTGTAGATCGCCGTCTTGCCGGTCCGGCTCCGCCAGGTCCGGCGCTGGATGCGCCAGCCGAGGAAGTCGAACCCCTCATCGATGTGGCAGACCCTCGTCTTCTCTACCGACAGGCGCAGGCCCATCGGCGCGAGCACCGCCCCAACCTCGTCCCACAGCGCTTCAGCATCGGCGCGTTGTCCGTGGATGAGGACCACGAAGTCATCCGCGTAGCGGACGAGCTTCATGACCGCACCACCGGCACGTCGGTGCTTGGCGCGCGTCCATTCCGGTCCGAGCCCCTCCCATTTGGCGGCGAAGTGCTCATCCAGCACGGACAGGGCGATGTTGGCCAGCAGCGGTGAAAGGATCCCGCCTTGAGGTGTGCCGGTGATCGTCTCGCGGTTGATGCCGTCCTCGGTGAGGACCCCGGCCCGCAAGAACGCCTTCACCCAGCCCAGGACCCGTTTGTCCCCGACACGATGTCTCACCCTGCCCATGAGGGCGGTGTGGTCGATCTCGTCGAAGCACGCCTTGATGTCTGCCTCGAACACCCACTCATAGTTCCGAGGAGGTGAGGCGAGGAAGTGGATCTCGGCGATCGCGTCCTGGGCCCGGCGCCGCGGGCGGAAACCATAGGAGCATGGTTTGAAGTCCGCCTCGAAGATCGGCTCGAGCACCAGTTTCAACGCAGCCTGCACGACCCGGTCACGGGTAGTCGGGATCCCCAGGCTTCGGACTTTGCCCGACGCCTTCGGAATCGTCTTCTCCCGCACCGGCAGCGGCACGAACGCACCGGCCTTCAAGTCCTCACGGACCCCGGCCAGCAGGTCGACCGCGTCCCGGTCGACGCCGCGGGGAGTGACCCCGTCGACACCGGCGGTCCGTGCGCCCTTGTTGCCCCGCACCCTGTGCCACGCCACGACCAGGAACGCCGGGTCGTAGACAAGGTTGGCGAAGTCATCGAAGCGACGGCCAGGATCGGCCACCGCCCATCGGTGCAGCTTCTTCTGCATCCTCAGTACCCGCCACTCGGCCTCTTCCCGCTCGGGGAAGACATCGAGTGCCGGTTCGCCGGTATTCACCAGCGACCTCCTGAAGGTGCGTGGTTGCTGCGAACACGCTGGACCCCTTCGCCATGTGACCGGCTTTCCCGGCCTCGGACTACTACGGGTCCTCCGCCCCACCTCGGCAGCATCGGCCGGCGACGGGCCTTCCCGACGACCAGCAGGATGCTGGCCGGGGAGGGGACCGCCGAGATGGTTCCCACGTTCACTGTCGAACCGTTCGACGGGGTCGGCGCCCAACTATGCCCCTGCAGCATCGCCACGGCTACGCCGCAGACCTTCACCGTGGCCTCCCGACCGGCGACATCACCCAGTCCAGAAGTTCCCTCGACCATCACACCGACACCGCGCTCGGCGGTGTCGTGATCGGGGTGCGCGCTGCTATCCAGCCCAGATCCGCCAGGTTCGAGCTGGTGGCTCTCTTGAGGGGCGTTCAGCCGTTGGTTCCTCACGTACGCCTTCCCGTCTTGCTAGCCGGACCCAGGCCATCTGGCAGTACTGGCCCGTCCCGTCGTTGTCAGGGCTGCTTCCACCCTCACCCCCGTCCCGGGGGTCAGGCTGCCCTCAGCTTCACCCGGCCCGCTACGACGGACCGGAGGCGGTGTCCTTTCACCACCGCACGGTTCAACAGCGCCTCGTGGCGCTCGAAATCGGCGACCCACAGCCGGTCTGGTGCAAGCGGCCGGAAGTTGCGGTCCACCAGATCATGCGGCTTCGCAGCATGCGGGTCGCTGATCGTGGTGCGCTTGACCTTGCCGCGCACCGCTCCGCGCAGGCCCAGTTCGGTCATCAGTCGCTCGACGGTGCAGCGTGCGATCGGCGGCGCACCGCCAGGCGCTCCCGGGTGAGGGTCAGCCAGACCTTCCGGGCACCGTAGACGCCGTAGTTCTCGATGTACGCCTGGGCGACCTTCGGCTTCAGGTCGGCGTCCCTGACCTCGCGGGCACTCGGCGGGCGGTCACGGTGCTCGTAGTAGGTCGACGGGGCGATCCTGGCGCCCAGCTCGGTGAGCTGGGCACAGATCGACTCGACACCCCATCGCAGACCGTCCCCGTCGCGGTTGCCTGCGACTGAGTCGATGTACTGCACGATCAACGCTGTGGCCGGTCGAGTTCGGTCGCGAAGAAAGCCGAAGCACTCCGCAAGATCGCGTTGGCACGCTTGAGCTCAGCGTTCTCACGCTTCAGCCGCTTCAGCTCCGCCGACTCATCACTCGTCGTCCCCGGCCGCCTACCCCCTATTCACCTAGGGGAGCGGGTTGGTGCGGAGCGATCAACTCTGTCGAAAATTCTTCGGGCCACGGTTGTCGCGTGCGTGGCGCTCGCCATGGCTGCACGCTTCCGCTGCTGGCCGGGCCAAGCGGGGGAGAGGGGAGAGTGCAAGATCGCCGTCAACGAGCGTCGGATCGGCGATGGCGGCCTTACTTCTTGACAGTCATAGGCGGAGGTATGGCGCGAGCGGCGATCAGTCGCGGATGGTCCAGTCGATCGGGTCCGCTGAATGATTCACGAGCCACTCGTTGACCTTGCCGAA